>CALDWW010000120.1 GCA_937924335.1 uncultured Gammaproteobacteria bacterium | reverse complement strand
ACGGTCAACACCGGTTACCAAAACCTCCGTGACGTGTTGACCATCCTGGCGGAGGAGGCGGCCAAGGCGGGCGTCGAGTTCCGACTGGAGATCCTCGACGGCACGGCTTCATTCAAGAAAGTCCAGGAAAAGAAGCACGACATTGGTTTCACGGCATTCGCTGTATCAGCAGAGATGTATCCCCGCTACTGGGATTTTGGCCACTCGGTGAATGCCTATGACCGCGCCTTCCTGGCTGACGGCAGTCCCAACCCCGATCGGAAGATCAAGCCGCAGACAAACAATCTGCAGTTGCTCGCGTACCCTGAACTCGACGCCATGATCGAGGCTTATCGCGCCTCATCGGATGCGGAAGAGATGAAACAACTCGCCTTCCGCATGGAGGAGTTCCTCTACGAGGATGCCTCCTTCGCGCCCGGGTTCGTCATCCCGTTCTACCGCGATCTCCACTGGCGCTGGTTCCGCTATCCGGAGGGTTTCAACGTCAAGCTCAGCCGTAGCGCGGACCAGTTTTTCCTTGCCTGGATCGATACGGAAATGAAGAAGGAGACGCGCGAGGCGAAGAAGTCCGGTGAAACCTTCCCGCCGGTTACTAGCATCCATGACCAGTACCGCACTGAGTAAGCCGGCTGCGGCATGAGCGACGTATTGCTGGAAGTCGAGAACCTCGTCACCGCCTTTGACACGGAGGCCGGTCGGTTGAGGGCGGTGGACGGAGTGAGCTTCCAGGTCCGCCGCGGTCACACCCTGGGTATCGTCGGCGAGTCGGGTTGTGGCAAAAGCGTTACCGCGTTGTCGATCATCCGCCTGTTGCCGCAGCCGATGGGCCAGGTGCTCGGCGGCCGCATCATTTTTGAGGGCCGCGATCTTCTGCAGACCTCCGAGGAAGACATTCATGCGATCCGGGGCGCCCGAATCGGAATGATCTTCCAGGAACCCATGACGGCACTAAATCCGGTCCATCGGATCGGCAAGCAGCTCAGTGAGGTATTCCTGCTGCATCAGGATGTCACGCCACGGACGGCGCTAGAGAAGTCCGTGGCCATCCTCGACAAGGTCGGCATCCCCTCGCCGGAGATACGCGTCGGCGAGTATCCGCATCAACTCTCCGGCGGCATGCGACAACGGGTCATGATCGCGATGGCGCTGGCCTGTAAGCCGGCACTGGTAATCGCCGACGAGCCGACGACGGCGCTGGACGTCACCATTCAGGCGCAGATCCTCGAACTTATGAAGTCGCTACAGGAAGAGATGGGCATGTCCATCGTCCTGATCACTCATGACCTGGGGGTGATCGCCGAGACCTGCGAGGACGTGGTGGTTATGTATGCGGGCCGGGTTGCCGAGAAGGGCGGCGTGCACGACATCTTCGAGCGGCCGCGGCACCCGTATACCCGCGGCCTGCTGGAATCGATCCCGCGGCTGGAGAACGAGAGGAAGACGCGGTTAAAGATCATCGAGGGCATGGTCCCCGGACTGAAGGACCTGCCGGCCGGCTGTCGCTTCCAGAATCGCTGCCCCTACAAGAAGCAGCAATGTGTAGACGGGCAACCTGAAATCTCGCGGGTGGATCGTGGTCATGAGGTGGGGTGTCATCGCTGGCGGGAGATCGAGGCGGGTGCGGCATGAGCGCAGATCAACCGGAAGCCTTGCTGCGTGTCGAGGGTCTAAAAACCTACTTCCCGGTCCGCGGCGGCGTGTTCCTGACCGCCCAGGCGCAATGCAAGGCGGTCGATGATGTCTCTATCCACATCGGGCCCGGGGAGACCCTCGGTCTCGTCGGCGAGTCCGGTTGCGGCAAGTCGACGCTGGGCAAGACCATCGTCCGTCTGATCAAACCGACCGACGGCAGGATCCTGTTCGACGGCTCGGACCTGTCCAGCATGTCCGAACGGGCGCTGAAACCGCACCGGCGGCAGGTCCAGATGATCTTCCAGGACCCGGCTGACTCGCTGAACTCCAGGCATTCGATCGGCAACATACTGGAGGAACCGTTCATCATCCATGGCATCGGCGACGCTGCCGAACGCGATCGCAGGGTGGCCAGGCTATTGGACGTGGTCGGGCTTCCGTCATCCGCCGTAGAACGTTTCCCGTTCGAGTTCTCCGGTGGCCAGCGCCAGAGGATCGGCATCGCACGAGCGGTCGCCTTGAACCCGAAATTGATCATCTGCGACGAGCCGGTGTCGGCCCTGGATGTGTCTATCCAGAGCCAGATACTCAATCTGATGCTCGACCTGCAACAGGAGATGAATCTCTCCTACCTGTTTATCGCCCACGATCTTGCGGTGGTGAAACATGTGTCGGACCGGATCGCGATCATGTATCTGGGCCGCATTGTTGAGATGGGCGGGGCCGACGAAGTCTACGAACGGCCCAAGCACCCCTATACCCAGGCGTTGATCTCCGCCATTCCGGAACCGGTCCCGGGCGGCAAGCGGGAACGACAGATCCTCGCCGGCGACGTACCATCGCCGATAGATCCGCCGTCTGGCTGCGCTTTCCACACCCGCTGTCCCCATGCACAGCCGAAATGTAGCGAGGAGCGTCCCGAGCTGAGAGACGTCGTCGCCCGGACTGGCGAAGAACACGTGGTCGCCTGCCACTTCGACGTTTAGACGCCGACCGGCCGGCTGCTCGAACCGCAGCCGTCGCGCCAGGCGCGACGGAAAGACCGTCTGACGGGGTGGCAGCCTCCACGACCGGCTGCCGCAGAGTGCGAGTCGTGGTACCTTACCCCGTCCCGGGGCAAGCCCGGTTTCTTTGGGGGAAGGTATGAGGAACCTGGTCTGGTCTCTGATCGCTGTCATCGCCGTCGGCACGACGGGTTGTGGTCAGGAGCAGAGGAATAACGGCTTCGATCCAAACCTTAAGGTCTATCGCCATGCGATGGACCAATCGCCGTCCAGCCTCGACCCCGTGCAGGCCTCCAACGTGTACGCAAATCACGTCGTACTGAATGCCTACGACACACTGTTTGCGTTCAAATACCTGGCACGGCCTTACGAGGTGAAGCCCAACCTGGCAGTGGATTTCCCCGAGATCTCAGATGATCTGCTCGAGTACCGGATCCGGATCAAGGAAGGCGTCCATTACATCGACGACCCTGCGTTTGCCGACGGTGTCGGTCGGGAAGTCATAGCGGAAGACTTCATCTACTCCATCAAGCGGCACTTCGATCCCAAGATGCGCGGCCAGGGTGCCTGGCTCTGGCAGGGACGCATTGTCGGGCTCGACGAGTGGAAGGAATCGGGCGCCGACTATGACCAGGAGATCGAGGGGCTTCGCGCCATTGACCGGCACACGATCCTTATCAAGCTCATCAGGCCGTATCCGCAGCTGATCTTCACACTCACGATGGGATACTCGGCACTCGTGCCGCGCGAGGCGGTCGAGACCTATGGGCTGGAACTGGCTTCACGACCGGTGGGTTCGGGGCCGTTCCGGGTGACCTCCTACGACACCTCCAAGATTGTCTTCGAGAAGAACGTGAAGTTCCGTCAGGAGCCCGTGGACATCTGGTACGAGGGCTACAATCCGGAGACCCAGGGGTTCACCGGCGTAGAGGCAATCCAAGGCCGCAGCCCGCCTTTCCTCGACATCCTCGAGATCGACTTCATCGCCGAGAGCGCGGCCCGCTGGAATTCCTTCACCAAGGGTGACGAGGTCCAGTACACCGGTGTGCCCAACGAGCAGGTAGACAATATCCTGTCGTCCAAGGATCCGATTACGCCGACGCAGGAGATCGCCGACCGGTACCACATGTACGCGGGCGTGGAGGCCGGTTTCGTATTCCAGGCATTCAACATGGACTTCCCGGAATTCGGCTACAACGACGATCCCGACCGAAGCCGCCGCAACAAGCTGCTGCGTTGCGCCGTCATCAAGGGGTTCGACTGGAGCAAACGCAACGAGAGTTTCTATTCGGGCCTGGGCATCGTTTTCCCGGGCATCATCCCGCCAGTCGTGCCCGAATTCGATCCCGAGTTGTCGCGCTGGAGCGTGGAGCGAGACGTGGAGGAGGCCAAGCGCCTGCTGGCCGAAGGCGGCTGGACGGCCGACAACCTCCCTGAGCTGGTCTACGGCACGACTTCAAGCGTCACCTCGCGGCAATTCTTCGAACAATTCCGTGGCTGGCTGAAGAAGATCGGGTACCCATCCGACAGGATCAAGATAAAGCAGTTCGCGACATTCGGAGACATCAGCAGGGCCTGGAAAAACAGCACACTGCCATTCGTGGCCAAGGGCTGGGGATTGGACTTTCCGGATGCCGAGAACACCCTGCAATTGTTCTACGGTCCCAACGGCTCGCCCGGATCCAACGACGCCAACTACCGCAACCGGGAGTTCGACGAACTGTATCGGAAGACATCCGTGATGCTGCCGTCGCCCGAGCGATCGAAGCTGTATCAGAGGATGAACAAGTTGGTGATCGATGACTGCGTAGCGGTCTCCGGCATCTCCCGAACGCGTATCATGCTCTGGCACAAGAACGTGATCGCGTTCCCGGACAGGGAGATCGTCGGCGGGTTCTTCCTGAAGTACGTGGACGTAGAAAAACAACAGCCCGTAGAGGGCGAGGGGACTTAGTCGTCATGGAAGTCCTGCAATACGCGATCCGCAAGTTGCTCGGTGGCATCCCGCTGGTGCTGGGTGTGACCTTCATCAGCTTCCTGCTGATGGTCTATTTCGGGCCCGACAAGACCTACGAACTGCTCGGCAAGAACCCGACCCAGGAGCAGATCGACGAGATCCGCCACGAACTCGGATACGACAAGCCGTTCATGGTCCGCTATGGCGAGTACCTGAAACAGATGGCGACGCTGGACTTCGGTGCCTCCGACTCGACCGGCGAGCCCGTCAGCAAGGTGCTCGCGCGTACCGTACCGATCTCTCTGGCGCTGATCACCCCCGGATTCATTCTCGGCAATGTGCTGGGTATTTTGCTGGCGCTGATTGCCGCTTATCACCGTAGCGGACCGATAGACAAATACATCATGGGCTTCTCGGTCGTCGGGATGAGCATCAGTTTCCTGATCGTCGTGATCGCGTTCCAGATCATTTTCTCGTCGAGCTACGGCCTGAACGCCTTTCCCGTCAGAGGCTGGAACGTCCACTCTTTCTCCGACTATCTCCGCTACATCACGGTCCCCACGCTGGCTACGATATTCGTCGCCCTCGGGTACAACACGCGTTTCTACCGTGCCGTGCTGGTCGAGGAGATGACCCGTGACCACGTACGGACGGCAAAAGCCTTCGGGACGCGGCCGGGAAAGCTGCTCTACAAGAACATCCTCAAGAATTCGATGATCCCGATCATCACCCGGATCATGTTCTCGATCCCGTTGGTCGTGGTCTCGGGTAGTCTGATCATCGAGAGTTATTTCGGTATCCCCGGGATAGGCAAGGTGACCTATGACGCCATCACGACCGGTGACCAACCGATCCTGAAGGCCGTCGTCGGCCTGACCGCCGTGCTGTTCGTGATCACTCTGCTGATCACCGATATCCTCTACCGGGTCGTCGACCCGAGGGTATCGCTGAAGTGAGCAGCGTGGCACCGGAGCCGGTCGTGGATGAGACTGTCGTCGACGATGGATCGGCGCACCGCGAGTCGATATGGGCCAAGACGGTCTACAAGCTCCGCCGTGACCGTCTGGGCATGGTCGGGCTCAGCGTGGTTCTGCTCTACTTCATTGTCGCCATCGGCGTCTGGCTGGGAATCTGGGCGACCGAGTGGGGCGACGTGGAAGGGCCGAAGTGGGCGCCCATGTCAGCCGAGTACTGGTTCGGCACCAATATCATCGGGCAGGATGTCTTTGCCCGCGCCATCTACAGCACCAAGACGGCTTTCGAGGTCGGGCTGGTCGTCGCGGTGTTGTCTACGATCATCGGCGCGTTGCTCGGCGCGCTGGCAGGATTCTTCAGTGGAACCTGGATCGACGAGATCATCCTGTGGCTCAAGGGTGTGCTGGACTCGATACCTTTCTACCTGTTCGTGGCGGCGGTCGCTTTCGCGCTCTCCGGCAACCCGTATGCCATGCACATCGCCATGGTATCCACCTTCTGGACGACCACCGGGCGTCTGGTGAGGGGCGAGGTCATCAAGCTGAAGAACTTCGAGTTCGTCGAAGCAGCCAGGGCGATCGGCGTGCCGCAGGTCGTCATCATATTCCGGCACATCCTGCCGAACACTTTCCACATCTTGCTGGTTCAGGCGACCATCGTGTTCGTGGCGGCGATCAAGTCCGAGGTCATCCTCAGCTTCCTCGGCCTCGGCGTTCAGGACGGGGTCAGCTGGGGACTCATGATCGCCGAGTCCACCCAGGAAGTACTGGCTGGATTCTTCAATAATTTCGTCTGGGCATCGGTGTTCCTCTTCGGCCTGGTGATGGCGTTCAACATGTTCTCGGACGCCCTTCAGGATGCCCTGGATCCGAGGAAGGTGGCGTCGGAATGAGCTCGGAAAACAAGACTCCGCTGCTCAGCGTCCGCAACCTGGTAGTGGAATTCAGCACCCGCTACGGACCGGTGCGGGCGGTGGACGACATCAGCTTCGACGTCTATCCGAACGAGACGGTAGGCATCGTGGGAGAGTCCGGTTGCGGCAAGACGGTGACCGGGCTGACGCTGTTGCAGCTGATCCCCATGCCGCCGGGGCGTATCGTCCAGGGAAGCATCAACTTCGACGGCCGCGATCTGACCAAGCTGTCAGAGAAGGAGATGCAGGAGATGCGCGGCAGCGACATCTCGATGATCTTCCAGGAGCCCATGACTGCACTCAACCCCGTCTTCTCCGTCGGTAATCAGATGATCGACGTGTTACGGCGGCACAAGAACCTGACCCGGCGCCAGGCGCGCGAGCTCGCTATCAACATGCTGGATACGGTCGGCATACCGGCGCCGCGCAAACGCATCGACGAGTACCCGCACCAGATGTCAGGCGGGATGCGTCAACGTGTGATGATCGCCATGGCCTTGTCATGCGGGCCCAAGCTACTGATCGCAGACGAGCCGACCACCGCTCTGGACGTCACGACGCAGGCCCAGGTGATGGAACAGATCGTCAAGCTGCAGGACGAATTCCACATGTCGATGATCCTGGTGACTCATGATCTCGGCGTCGTCGCCGAGAGCTGTGACCGGGCGATCGTCATGTATTGCGGCAACATCATCGAAACTGCCGCCATCGATGACCTCTTCCACAAGCCGCAGCATCCGTATACGAGAGGCCTGCTGGACTCCATCCCGCGCATCCGGGAGGAACGGATCACCGAGCTGCCGATCATCCGCGGTATGGTGCCGGATCTGCTGCACCTGCCCGATGGCTGCCGCTTCGCCGATCGCTGTCCCAGGGCGACTGACGAGTGCCGGCAAGACAAGCCCGTCGTGAATATCGACCCGGTCACCGGAAACGGTGTCGCCTGTTATCACCCGATGGGATGAGGAGACACGACCCGTGAGCACGCTGCTGAAAGTCGTCGACCTCAAGAAGTACTTCCCGGTGCGTGGCGGTATGTTCCATCGGGTAGTCGCCCACGTGAAAGCCGTGGACGGAGTCAGCTTCGAACTGGAGAAGGGGCGGACTCTGGGTCTGGTCGGCGAATCTGGCTGCGGCAAGTCCACCCTAGGGCGGGCTGTCCTCAGGCTGCATGAGCCTACCAGCGGGCAGATCATCCTGAACGGCGACGATCTGATGACGCTTAACCGGGAAGCCCTGACTGCGCATCGCAGGCAGATGCAGATAATCTTCCAGGACCCCTATGCTTCTCTTAGCCCCCGGCGGACCGTCGCTCAGACGATCCAGGAGCCTCTGGACGTACACAAGATCGGGACGCCCAGGGAGCGCGAGAAAAAGGTCGAGGAATTGCTCGATGTCGTGGGTCTGAGGAAGCAGGTCCTGTCCCGCTATCCACACGAATTTTCCGGTGGTCAGCGGCAGCGGATCGGCATCGCCAGGTCTCTGGCACTGAATCCGAATTTCATCGTGGCCGATGAGCCGGTATCGGCGCTGGATGTCTCAGTGCAATCCCAGGTCCTCAATCTGATCGCCCGCCTGCAGAGGGAACACGGTATCTCGTTCCTCTTCATCTCCCACGATCTGGCGGTCATCCAGCATGTCAGCGATGACGTCGGCGTTATGTATCTCGGGCGCCTGGTGGAATTGGCCTCGGCGGACGATCTGTATCGTAAGCCTCGGCACCCCTACACGAAGGCCCTGATGTCGGCTATTCCAGTGCCGGATCCGAAGAAGAAGTCGAAGCGGATCATCCTGGGCGGAGACGTTCCGTCGCCCATGAATCCCCCGCCCGGATGCCCGTTTCACACGCGTTGCCCGGATGCGATGCCTCGCTGCAAGGAGGCTGTGCCACCTCGGATCAACGTCGGTTCAGAGGATCAGCCGCACTTCGTCGATTGCCACCTTTTCGCCGACGAATCGGCGACGTAGGATCGTCTCTCCCCGGCCACGCCAGCAGCTGCTGGCGATTGGAGAAGCGACGAGTCGCCTATCAATTGCCTGTCCTGGCGATTCCTGTGGTTCAGCACCGCGTCCGGTTTTTGCGGAAACAACGCTGTGAGCGCGGTGCCTGCGGCCCCATCGTGTCGGCGGGGCGAGCCCAAAGCCCGGAAAATACGGGAAAATCTGGTATACTGGGGCGATTCGACTACCGATGGGGGCTGACGCTTTTGGGCGTTCGGAACCCGTAGGGCCGTCGAATACCGCAACAAGACAGACATGGCTCATCGCGAGCGGCGAGCCTGGCCGGCAGGGCCAGGGCGTCATGACGGGGCCGACCGGCTCAGGTGGATTTTCCCCCTCAGTATCGATCGTCTTGCCAGGCACTTGTTTAGTGCCATGTCAGTCATCGGCAGGCGCCGTAGACGACGCGGATGGAGGTTGCGGCAGGAATTTGCCAGCGATGGCAGAACGTCAGCGGGGCTTTTTGTGTGTTGGATATCCCGTTGGCCAATGATCGATCGACGCACGTTTTGAATATTGAGTGAATGTATGAATATCTATGTTGGAAATCTGGCCTATAGCGTGACCGAAGACGATCTGAGGAACGCTTTCGCCGAGTTTGGCGAAGTTACTAGCGTTAACGTGATCACAGACAAGTTCTCCGGCCAGTCCAAGGGCTTCGGGTTTGTCGAAATGGCTGACAACTCGGAAGCTGATGCAGCGATCAAGGCCCTGAACGATACCGCCCTGAGCGGTCGTAACATCAAGGTCAATCAGGCCAGGCCTCGCGGCGAGCGTCCCTCGCGTCCGCGCTGGTAAGACCTTCTGCGAAACGCCGCGCGACCGCCTCGGGTGGTCGCGCGGCGTTTCCATCTTCTTCACGGTCGATCGACCGAGACGGATTCCCGTCCAGAACTGGTAACAACCTATGATGGAATCGGCACAAAGCGAAGCCAAGCCGAAGAAGAACGGCCCCTTCGAGATGACCTCGCTGGAGAAGGCGGATCCGCCTTCCGGCACCGAAGGCAAGAACTGGTACAAGTACGTTATCAACCAGGGGCCCAACGAGATCGTCGGCTACCGGCAGGGCAGCCTCCGTGCTGTCACCCAGGCGGTACAGGACATCATCGTGAACCTGAATCAGCGGCGTAGCGGCAAGCCGGGGCGCGTACACCTGACGCCGTCCTCGCGCAAACGCAAGTAAGCCTGCTTATCCTGATGAGCAGTGCGCCAGCAGGCGCTGGCTGGTCACTGACTACCGATCGCACCCATGTCGCCCGGCGACAACAGCGGCGGTAGCCGGGTGTCTGGCGATCTGCCTACTCGACTGACCAGCCGCCCCCCAGGGCCTTGTAAAGCTGGACGATCGAGTTCAAATAGAACTGCAGGGTCTGGGACTGTGCCAGTTCGGCCTCGAACTTGGTCCGTTCCGTGTCCAGCACTTCAAGGTAGTCGACGATCCCTCCGTCGTAGCGGGCGCGCGATAACCGGGCGGCGTTTCTCGCAGCGATGACGCGCCTCGTCTGTGCCCGGTGCTCTTCCTTGTAGGTGCGGATCGCGACCAGCGCGTCTTCCACTTCCCGGAAAGCTTGCTGCAGCGTCTGCTCATAGACGAGCAGCGATTGCTCGGCCTGTTCGCGGGCGGCCTCCGCCTGTGCTTTCAGCTGTCCGGAATTGAAGATCGGCGCGAAGATGTTGGCGCCGATGTCCCACGAGCGCGCGTCGCTCGAATTGAGATCGGACAGGTCGGTACTCTCGAAGCCGAGACTGCCGGTCAGGAAAATCGACGGGTAACGCAACGCTTCGGCGACCCCGATCAGTGCCGTATCTGCGACCAGCCGGGCCTCTGCCTGGACGACGTCCGGCCGGTTCTGCAGCAGCTCTGAGGGCAGGCCCGCCGGCACGACCTGCGGGAAGACCTGGTCCACCAGGGCATCGCCACGATCGACCGGTCCCGGGTTGCGGCCGAGCAGGATACGCAGGGCATTCTCCGTCTGCACGATCTGTCGCTGGAAGTTCGCTATGGCGGTCTCGGCCACCGCCACTTCGATCTCGGCCTGATTGACGTCGAGTTCCGGCACGGTGCCCTTATCGAAGCGCGCCTGGATGATCTTGAGACTGTCCAGCCGCGTCTCCAGGGTCCGTTCGGCGATATTCAGGCGTTCGTCGAGGTCGCGCAGGAGGAGGTAGAAACCAGCCACATCAGAGACCAGCGTAATCGTGACATTGCGATAGGCGGCCTCGGTCGCCAGCAGGTCGGCACGCGCCGCCTCAGTCGCCCGGCTCAGCTGACCCCAGAGATCCACCTGGAATGCGGCGTCGCCGAACACCGAATAACGGTTGTCCGTGTCCGCGCCAGGGAACAACTCCCGGCTCCGCTGGCCCCGCCCCAACGAGCCGGAGAGATCGAAGAAGGGGAACTGGTTGGCCCTGACGAAGGTGACGTTCTCTCGCGCAGCAAGAATGCGCGACAGGGCGACGGCCCGGTCCTTGTTTTCCTCGAGCGCAGTCTTTACAAGCAACTCCAGCTGCTCGTCCTGGAACAGGTCCCACCAACCCATGTTCGCGATGGATTCACCGGCCGGGTCCGTCTCCACATAGTCCGCCGGGACATCGAGTTCGGGGCGTTCGTAATCCGGCGTCAGCGCGCACGCGGACAATGTGACAGTGGCAGTTGCGACCATGAGTCTCCTGAACATGTCAGGATCCCTCCACGGACGTGGCCGGCTGTGTCGCGGCCGGTGGCGACTTGTCGCCCCTGGCGACATAGGTCTCGACGAACACGTATAGCGCCGGCACCAGCAGCACGCCGACGACCGTGGCGACCAGCATGCCGCTGAAGACCGTCATCCCCATGACCACCCGGGCTTCTGCGCCGGCGCCGGACGCGATCAGCAGGGGCAGCACGCCGAGGATGAAGCTGAATGCGGTCATCAGGATCGGCCGGAAACGCAGCCGCGCCGCTTCCTTCGCCGCCTCGATCGCGCTCTTGCCCTTGTCGGACTCTACCTTGGCGAACTCCACGATCAGGATCGCGTTCTTGGCCGACAGCCCGATCAGCATGACCAGGCCGATCTGGGCGAAGACGTTGTTGACGTAGCTCTCGTCGAACAGCCGCGCGATGAACAGCCCGCCGATGGCGCCGAAGACGGCGATCGGCGTGCCCAGCAGCACCGACATCGGCAGCGACCAGCTCTCATACTGTGCGGACAGGATCAGGTAGACGAACACCAGCGCCATCAGGAAGACTATTGCGCCGGATCCTTCGGCGGACTTCTCCTGATAGGACATGTCGGCCCAGGAATAGGACATGTCTGACGGCAGCACCTGGGCCGCCACTTCCTCCAGGGCGCTAAGCGCCTGGGCCGAACTGAAACCGGGTGCTGGCTGGCCGGTCAGTTTGGCGCTGCGGAACAGGTTGAAGCGGTTGGTGAACTCCGGCCCCGCCGTGCGACTCGTGGAGACCAGTGTCGACAGCGGTACCGCATCGCCTTCGCTGTTGCGCACGTAGAACATCCGCACGCCGTCGATACTGGCGCGGTATTCGGGTTCGGCCTGGACGTAGACTTTGTACAGTCGGCCGAAGCGGTTGAAGTCGTTCACGTATGCGCCGCCGAGGAACGCGCCCACCGAGCTGTTCACCTCGGACAATGGCACGCCCAGCTTGAGCGCCTTGGCGTCGTCGATATCGAGGAATATCTGTGGTGACTCGGGTCGGAACAGAGTGACGATGCCGCCGATCTCGGGCCGTGCGCTGGCGGCCTGGATGAATTCCGCGGTCTCCTCGGCGAGATACGCCGGTGTGTTGCCGCCGCGATCCTGCAGCATGATGGTAAAGCCGGAGCCCGTACCAAGGCCCGGGATGGCGGGCGGGCCGAACGCGAACCCGATACCGCCTGATATCTCCCGGGCGAAGTCCGCGCTCAGACGGCGGACGACCTGGTTGGCGTGGTTCTCGGGGTCGGGGCGTTCGTCCCAGTCCTTGAGCTGGATGAAGGACATGCCTGCATTCGGCTGCAGCGTGCCGCTGACGATACTGTAGCCAGCGATCGACGTGGCGTTCTGCACCTCGTCGTAACGGGAGATGATCTCTTCCATCTGGGCGATCACCTGGTCGGTTCGCTGCAGCGAGGCACCGTCGGGCATGATCAGGCCGGTCATCACGTAGCCCTGATCCTCTTCTGGCACGAAGCCGGCCGGGACGATCTTGAACAGGAAGAAAATGCCGAGAACGATCGCCGTCAGCAGGATTCCAGACCGGTAGAGCTTGGTCAGGAAGAAATCAGACACGACCATGAACTTCTCGGTGGTCTTGTCCAGCATCCGGTTGAATGCCGCGAAGAAGCCGTCCAGGAAACTCTTCTTCTGTTCGCCGGGCGGTTTCAGCAAGGACGAGGCCAGGGCCGGGCTCAGGGTCAGGGCGTTGATCGAGGAGATTGCGACCGAGATCGCGATAGTGATGGCGAACTGCTGATAAAGGCGTCCGGTGATGCCGCCCATGGCCGCGACCGGGACGAACACGGCGATCAGCGACAGGGAGGTCGCCACGATCGGTCCGGATACCTCGCGCATGGCCTCGATGGTCGCATCCTTCGGCGACATGCCGCGCTCCATCTTGTAGGCCACAGCCTCCACTACGACGATGGCGTCGTCCACCACGATGCCGATCGCCAGCACCAGTCCGAGTAGTGACAGTGTGTTGATCGAGAATCCCAGTAGCGGGAATACCATGAAGGTTCCGATCAGCGAGACCGGTACCGTCAGTGTCGGGATCAAGGTGGAGCGTGCGTTCTGCAGGAAAATAAATACGACCAGGATGACCAGAGCGACGGCCTGGAACAGCGTGATTACGATCTCGCGGATGCCGGCCGTGATCGGTTTCGTAGTGTCCAGGGAGATCACATATTCCAGATCGTCCGGGAAGCGCTTGGAGATCCGTTCCATGGCCGCGAAAATCTGCTCGGCGACCTCCAGGCCATTGGCGTCGGGTAGCTGGAAGATCTGCAGCATCGCCGTCGCCTGGCCGTCCAGGCGGACCTTGTAGAGATAGTTCTGCGCGCCGAGCTCGATGCGCGATACATCCTTAAGGAGGACCTGGGATCCGTCGGGGTTCGAACGGACCACGACCTCGCCAAATTCTTCCGGCGTCTCGAAGCGCCCGCCGGTCTGCACGGTGTAGGTGAACTCGTTGCCCGGTGGTGCGGGCTCGCCGCCGATCTGGCCGGCCGGGACGAGCACGTTCTGCTCGCGGATCGCATTGGTGATGTCGGAGACCGTCAGATTCAGCTTTGACAGCTGATCCGGGCGTATCCACACCCGCATCGCATACTCGCTGATGCTGCCGCCGAGGACTTCGGCGTTGCCCACGCCGCGGATCCGGGCGAGTTCGTCGACGACGTTGATCGACGCATAGTTGGTCAGGAAGTTCTCGTCATAGGTGTTCTCGGGGGAGATCAGCGAGATCAGCAGCAGCGGAAACGACAGCTGTTTCTTGACCGTCACGCCCAGGCGTTTGACCTCCTCGGGCAGGCTCGCCTGGGCCTCCGACACGCGGTTCTGGGTGAGCACGTTGGCCATGTCCAGGTCGGTACCGACCTCGAAGGACACGTTCAGCGTCATCCGCCCGTCGCTGGAGTTGGTCGAGTTCATGTAGATCATGTCCTCGACGCCGTTGACTTTCTGTTCGACCGGCGTGGCCACGGACTGCTCGACATTGGTGGCGCTGGCGCCGGTGTAGGTCGCCGAGACCGCCACCATCGGCGGCGTGATCTCCGGATACTGTGCGATCGGCAACCGCCCGAGAGCGACCAGGCCGACGATCACGATGACTATCGCGATGACCATGGCCACGATGGGCCGTCGGACAAAGAACTCTGCCACGCGTCAGCTCCCCGCGCCTTTGTCGTCTGGCTCGAGGCTGGCGAGGTCGACGAGCTTCGGGTTCACGGTGGAGCCGTTCTGCAGCCGGAGCAGGCCTTCGATGGCCACGCGCTCGCCAGCCTGCAGGCCTTCATCGATGATGCGCAGATTGCCGATCTGCGGACCCAGCTCGACGACCCGTATCTGGATCGTCCCGTCGTCGCCCACGACGAACACGCGGAATATGCCCTGCAGTTCTGCGACGGCACGGAGCGGGACGAGGACGGCGTCGCGGCGACGTTCTATCACCCCGCGGACCCGCGCGAACTGACCCGCGAGGACGACGCCCGTCGGGTTGTCGAAATCGGCCTCCATGGTGAAAGTGCCCGTCGTCGGGTTGATGGCGGCGTCGTAGGCAACGATGCTGCCCTCATGGGGATGCACGCTGCCGTCGGCAAGGATCAGAGTCAGGTCCCTGCTGTCGTCCTCGGCCGGGTCGTCGCCGAAGGCCTCGCGGCGCTCGACGAATAGCCTGGCGAGCCGGAGATAGTCCCTCTCGTTGATCGAGAAGCGCACCCGGATCGGGTCATTGCGTGAGACGAAGTTGAGAACCACCGGATTGGGTTCGGCGCCGACGAACTCGCCGACCTTGGCTTCCGATATGCCGATGGAGCCGTCGATCGGCGCCATGATCCGGGTATAGCTGAGTTCTATCTCCGCTTGTTCCTGCTGGGCTCTCGCCGCCTGCAGGTTGCCGATCGACGCCTCGTATCGAGCGACGGCACCGTCCAGGTCCTGCTGGCTGACCGCTTTCATCTCGGCCAGCGGGCGGATCCGGTCCAGGTCGGCCTTGGCGTTCGCCAGCAAGGTTCGGGCCTCGGCGACGCGCCCTTCGGCTTCGACGACCTTGGACCTGAATGGCGCCGGGTCGATGGTGTAGAGCAGCTGACCTTTCTCTACGGGGCGGCCTTCGGCGAAGTCGATGCTTTCCAGGAATCCCTGCACCCGGGCGCGGATCGGGATGTCTGTCGATCCCCGCGTTTGCCCGACCAGGTCCAGCGTGATGTCGGTATCCCTCTGGACAGCTTCGACCACGGAGATGTCGAGGGGTGGCGGAGGCGGAGGTTCTGATGGCCCACATGCCGCCAGCAGAGTCCCGGCGAACACGACGAGGACGATCTTGCGACCGGGATCATTCGAAGTAGGATGCATGCCTCTTCCCCGCGATACACCAGTTGATTCTTGACCCGCGATGACAAAGAGGTCTGCCGGGCAGACGCTTTTGGCGCCGATTTGTCTGGTGACCGTTGTGATTCAGACTGACGAAAGTCACATATTAACCCAGGCCGGCGGAGTGTGGATGCCTGCCTGCTCGAAGCTGTTATTGAGGGCCGCCTCGTCTGTCCGGGTCAGTTGGCGTCCGGCTTTTCTACCCGGGCCGCACAGAACTTGAACTCCGGTATCTTGCCATATGGATCCAGCGCCGGATTGGTCAGCACGTTGGCCGACGCCTCCGCGTAGCAGAATGGTACAAACAACATCCCGTTGGGGATGGCCGGATCCCGACGCGATCGAAGCTCGATAGCGCCGCGCCGGGTGGTCACTCGCACGATCGCCCCGGGCTCGACGCCCAGATCCGCCATGTCGCCGGGGGACAGGCAGACGATGGCCTCCGGTTCGAGATCGTCCAGGATCGCTGCCCTGCGGGTCATGGCGCCGGTGTGCCAGTGTTCCAGCTGGCGCCCGGTCGATAGCACCAGGGGGAACTCCCGATCCGGCCGTTCGTCGGGCGGCAGCAGGTCGGTGGGCACGAGTCGCGCGCGACCGCCCGCCCTCGGGAATTTGTCGCCGAATACGATGTCGTTACCGGGCCGGTCGGGTCCGTCGCATGGATAGGTCACGGCGTCGTCCGTCTCCAGTCGCGCCCAGGTGATGTTGTCCAGCGAAGGCATGACGTCGGCCATCTCGGCGAAGACATCACGAGGATGAGAGTAGTCCCATCCCAGTCCCAGGCGGCGGGCGATCTCCTGGATGATCCAGGCATCCTGGCGGGCTTCTCCCGGCGGCCGCAGGGCCTGGCGGCCGAGCTGGATCTGGCGGTTGGTATTCGTGACCGTGCCGTCCTTCTCCGGCCAGGCCGACGCGGGCAGGACGACATCGGCATGCCACGCGGTCTCGGTCAGGAAGATGTCCTGCACCACGAGATGATCCAGCTTGGCAAGAGCGGCCCTGGCGTGGGTCACGTTGGGATCAGACATGGCCGGGTTCTCGCCCATGATGTACATGGCGCGGATCTGCTTCGCATGGATCGCGTCCATGATCTCGACCACAGTCAGGCCTTTCTGCGGGTCGAGGCTGGTGCCCCAGGCATCCTCGAACCGGGCCCGTACGTCCGCCGATTCCACCTGTCCATAGTCAGGCAACATCATCGGGATCAGGCCCGCGTCGGATGCGCCCTGCACGTTGTTCTGGCCACGCAGGGGGTGCAGCCCCGTCCCGGGCTTGCCAACATGGCCGGTGATGGAGGCCAGCGCGATCAGGCAGCGCGCGTTGTCGGTGCCGTGGACGTGCTGGGACACGCCCATCCCCCAGAAGATGATCGATCGCTCAGCCCGGGCGTAGGTCCTGGCGATCGCCCTGAGGGTGTCTGCGTCGATGCCGCAGATCGGGGCCATGGCTTCCGGGGTGAACTCCGCGATCTTCCTCTGCAGGTTATCGAAGCCCTCGGTGCGGTGCGCGACCCAGTCCTCGTCGAACAGGCCTTCGGCGATGATCACATTGAGCATGGCATTGAGCATGGCCACGTCGGTGCCGGGGTTGAACTGCAGCATGTGGGTCGCGTGGCGCTTCAGTGCCGTGCCGCGCGGATCCATCACGATGAGCGTCTTGCCGCGTTTCACCGCTTGCTTGAAGAAGGTGGCTGCTACCGGGTGGTTCTCTGCCGGGTTGGCGCCGATGACGATGATGACTTCCGTATCTTCGGCGGCGGTGAACGGCGCGGTCACGGCGCCGGAGCCGATGCCTTCCAGGAGCGCTGCGACCGACGATGCATGGCAGAGCCGGGTGCAGTGATCCACGTTGTTGCTGCCGAAGCCGGTACGGACCAGTTTCTGGAACAGGTAGGCCTCTTCGTTGGAACCCTTGGCGGACCCGAAACCTGCGAGGGCGCGTCCGCCTCGTTCGTCGCGCACGCGACGCAGCCCGGCCGCCGCCCGATCCAGGGCTTCGTCCCAGCTGGTTTCCCGGAAGTGAGTGTCGACCTGGCCGGGATCCACTTCGATATCCGCCGCCTTCGGCGCGTCGTCGCGCCGGACAAGGGGACGGGTCAATCGGTGGGGATGGCGCACATAATCGAGACCGAAGCGGCCCTTTACGCAGAGTCGGTTGCGGTTCGCCGGACCGTCTCGCCCGTCCACCGCCAGGATCCGGTCATCCGCGATCCGATAGGTGATCTGGCAGCCGACACCACAATAGGGGCAGACGCTGTGTATTTCTTCCAGCGGCTTCGAGATGTTCCTGCCGTGAGTGTCGACCAGCGCGGCTTCCATCAGCGCGCCGGTCGGGCAGGCCTGCACGCATTCGCCACAGGCGACGCAGGTGCTGGCGCCCATCGCGTCCCCCTGATCGAATACGATCCTCGATTCCCTGCCACGTCCGGCCATGCCGATGACGTCGTTGACCTGCACCTCGCGGCAGGCGCGCACGCAGAGCGTGCAGTGGATACAGGCATCGAGGAAGACGCGCATGGCGGGATGACTGTCGTCATCCGGTGGCGTCGCCGGTCGCTCCGGCAGACGGCTATCATTCAGCCCGAGTCGATCCGACCATCGCCAGAATGCCGAGTCGGGGTCGTGGGCGGTGTCGCGATCCGGCTGGTCTGCCAGCAGCATCTCGAAGACCATCCGGCGGGCGCCGTCTGCACGCTTGGTATCTGTCTGGACCTTCATCCCCGCGGTCGGCTTGCGGATACATGCGGCGGCGAGGGTCCGCTCTCCCTCGATCTCCACCATGCAGGCGCGGCAGTTTCCGTCCGGCCGGTAGCCTGGTTCCGGGCGATGGCACAGGTGCGGGATCTGCGTGCCGGTCCGGTTCGCTACTTCCCAGATGGTCTCATCGGGACTCGCCTCCACCGGCTTGCGGTCAAGGAAGAACCGGATGTGCCGCGCGTCGCTCACCTCAGCGTCTCCGGAAAGTACCGCAACAGAGAGGTCAGCGGATTCGCGGCCGCCTGCCCCAGCCCGCAGATGGAGGCGTCGGTCATGGCGGCTGACAATTCGGCCATCAGGTCCTGATCCCAGGATGGGCGCTGCATCAGTCCGACGGCTTTTTCTGTGCCTACCCGGCAAGGGGTGCACTGTCCGCAGCTCTCGTCTTCGAAGAACCGCATCAGGTTGAGCGCCACCCTGCGCAGGTCGTCTTTGTCGCTGAGGACGACGACGGCATGAGATCCGACGAAGCTTCCGTAGCGTTCGAGGACGCCGAAATCCAGCGGCAGATCCGCCATTGAGGCTGGCAGGATGCCGCCCGAGGCTCCGCCCGGGAGATAGGCATGAAACTCATGGCCGGGCGCCATTCCGCCGCAGTGATCTTCGATAAGCTGCCGTGCGGTGATGCCCGCCGGCGCCAGCTTGACGCCGGGTTCCATGACGCGGCCAGAGACCGAGTAACTGCGCAAACCCTTGGCGCCGTTCGTGCCGTGGCTCGCGAACCAGTCCGCACCCTTGTCCAGGATGTCGCGGATCCAGTATAGGGTCTCGACATTGTTGACGAGAGTGGGCCGCCCGAAGATGCCGACTTCCGCCACATAGGGTGGGCGATGGCGCGGCAGGCCGCGTTTGCCCTCGATCGACTCGATCATGGCGGACTCTTCGCCGCAGATGTAGGCGCCGGCGCCGCGCCGGAGTTCGATCCGCGTATGTGCCGCCAGCCCGGTCTGCTCAAGGGCGGCGAACTCCGTCTGCAGGATCTTTCGGACCGCCGGGTACTCGTCACGGAGATAGAAGTAGATCGCTTCGGCCTCGACAGCCCAGGCGGCGATCAACATGCCCTCGAGCACGTTGTGGGGATTGTTCTCCAGGTGGAACCGGTCCTTGAAAGTACCGGGTTCGCCTTCGTCGGCGTTGACGGTCATCAGTCTCGGCCCCGGACAGGAGCGGACGATCTCCCACTTCCTTCCGGGCGGGAATCCGGCCCCGCCGAGTCCGCGCAATCCCGCGTCGTCGAGGGTAGCCATAACCGAGTCGAGGGATCGCCGTCCGTCCAGGCATTGTTCCAGAACGCTGTATCCGCCGGCTGCGCGGTAGCTTTCGATATCGGCGTAATCAGGAATCCGGGGATCGAATTGTCGATCCCGGATCGCCTCGGATACGGCGTGCTGGGTCGCATGATCGACGTGGTGTTGCCCGATCTGGGCCGTGGGGCCGTGATGGCAGCGACCCATGCACGGTGCCGGGATCACGCGGACATCAGGACCGAGCGTATGCCGGAGACCCTCCGCCAGGGACTGGGCGCCGTTGAGTTCACAGGACAGACTGTCGCACACCCGAACGGTGATCGCCGGAGGAGGGACCTCGCCTTCGGCGACGACGTCGAAGTGGGCGTAGAAGGTCGCGACCTCGAAGACTTCTGCCTGGGCGAGGCGCATCTCATCGGCCAGCGCAGCCACATGACGCGCCGAGATGTGCCCGAAGGCATCCTGGATCAGGTGCAGGTGTTCAATCAGAAGATCGCGACGGCGAGGTGCGTCGCCCAGCAGATCCCGAATCTCGCGCAGTGATTCAGCGTCAACCTGGCGCCCTTTCGGCATTGTGCGGGATCGCCGGGTACTGCGGCCCGGGTGTGGCAGGCGGACGACGGGAGATTCTGCGCCAGACATGTTTCTCGGCCGGGGGATAGAGTAGACATCGTAACGCCTGGCGGCGCTCTGCCAAAGTCGGCCGTGGCAACCGCATGCGTCGATCTGCGGGCACGGGCCACACTTGGCGGTGTGTGGTGCTAGGGGGCCGCTACCGCCGGTCTTGCCTCCACGAACAGGATCCCGGTTTCCTTCCAGATGCTCACCTGGATACCGCGAGCGATTCGGATGGCAGGCGAGTCCCCGGACAGCCGGTCCGGAATCCTGCCCATCTGTTCCGGCGGCAGCCATGCCTCGTACCACGTGCTGATCGTGCCGTCCCCGTTGCTGATCCTGAGCTGGGCCGCGGAGATGCCCTGGACGGAGCAATAGCGTCCGCCCATCAGCTTGTCGCCTGTGCCGGATGCGATCCGCGGCGACTGTAGGAGCTGAAAGTCCAGGCGATCGAAGTACCCGATGACATCCGGCAGGCTCGAGCTTTCGACATCGAGTGGTTTCTGCTTGAGATGGTTCTCGACGACCTCGGCCGTGATAGCGTTGAGCAGGGCACCGGTGGTGCGTGCGTCATGCCATGTCCACCCAAGCCAGGCGGACAGGGTCGAGATCATGACTGCAGCCGCGACAGCCAGGATTCTTGGCGCAAAACCTCGCGTTTTCTGTGGCGTGTCTGCGCCGATTCTTTCTTGCAGAGAACGGATCTGACCGGAATCCAGCTCCATTTTCTCGAATTTTTCGCGCAGGGCTTGCTTCAGCGGCTGATTCACGCTCGTCCTCCTG
Source organism: uncultured Gammaproteobacteria bacterium (assembly GCA_937924335.1). Taxonomy (GTDB): domain Bacteria; phylum Pseudomonadota; class Gammaproteobacteria; order Steroidobacterales; family XN24; genus JAHEFR01. The sequence goes on along the minus strand of CALDWW010000120.1, from coordinate 3,332 downwards.
CCGCAGTGTCATCCGCATCCATAGAAATTCGTTTCCGCATGCGATGGATGGTGGAGAGGATTGAGCCGCGAGCCTTGCCGATGTGGGCCGCGATGTCCCCGGTCGTATACCCCTCCACGGCCCACAGGAAGAGAATCTCCCGCTCCAGGCCGGTCAGTTTGCGCCATACGTGGTCAAGCTGGTCGCCGTCGATGACTATTGATTCGAGAGTGTTGACGTCCAGATCTGTTGCGCCCTGCTCATCGTCGAGGGGCTCGAATTCCACGATCCGGTCGCGGCGCCAGTTGTCCCGATGGATATTCCGAATGATGCGAATCGCGTATCCAAACAGCTTGTCCTGCGAAGCCGGCGGGTGTCGCAGGCAGCGTTCCAGCCCGGACTGCAGCAGATCGTAGGCATCGGCCTCCTCACGACACAGCGCGCGGCAGTATCGGTACAGGCGATTGAGCAACTGTTCGTCAAGCATCGTCCGCGCCGGATTCGTAGCCGGTGATCCACCCCTGACCAATCCACTCGATGACAGTATTCGTGATGTCGCCTGCGCTCATGCCTTGTGAGTGCCGTTCCAGTTGCGTCACTGTGGCCCCGGCCATTATTGCCTCGATAATGCCGGATTCGCGAGAAGCCAGTCGTGAAACACCGATGCCGAATCGCCCCTCCCGGTGGATACAAAGGCAAACGGGGCCCGGGAGATTGTCTGCCGGCAGTCCGGGATGCGTATGCCGACTCCAGATCACGTCGATCGGATAGACCGAACGCAGGATGGACAGTGCATGGCTCGTCCGCAGGCTGCAGGCCCCCTGCGCGGCCGGCGACAGCGTGGCGAACCGTCGCCAGTTACCGGCGTCGTCATCTTGCGCCAGCTTCGCCAGGTGGATGCGCCACTCCAGGTGCGCCAGGCATTGCAGGTACGGGAATTCCGCGAGTTCAGGTCGTATTACCTGTGCGGACCCAAGGGCGTCCGGCAGGAAGTCGCCATAGCGGTTGAGATCGCCGGAGTCAGAGCCATGGCAGCGGACCAGGGTAGCGATCAGCTGGCCCCAATAATCCTCGCCGAGCACCCCGCGGCACACTGGAAAGGCGCGGCCCAGTGTTCCGATGTGCAGGGAGCGGATACTGTCGCGATAGACGTCGATCCGGGCCGCTGCGTCCGGACCACGCACCGCCCGCATCCGGCTGCCGGATCGGTCCGTGTCCGGGCCCCGGCACACGGTAGCGACGAGCGCGGCATGCAATGGTTCGTCCATCAGGCGATCTTCCGCGCCGCCGACACGCGCAGCGCCTCGATCTGGCGAACTTCCCGCAGGAGCACCGGCCACTCGGGCAGATCGTTATCCCACTCGATCAGGACGGGTACATCCGCGGCGTAAACCTGCGTCTGCAGGTAGAGTTCCAATACTTCCTGGGACACCGGTCCGGCGTGCGTGTCGACGAGGAGATCGCCCTTGCGGCTATGGCCGGCCAGGTGTATTTCACCGACGTGCCGCCAGGGCACGTGCCGCAGGTAATCCAGGGCATCGAAGCCATGATTGGCGGCGTTGACGAAGATGTTGTTGACGTCCAGCAACATGCCGCACCCGGTCTCCTCGCAGAGTGCCTCCAGGAACTGGGTCTCGCTGAGGCTCGAAGACTCGAACTCGAAGTAGGCGGAGATATTCTCGATCAGGATCTGACGGCCGAGGCGGTCCTGCGCGACCCGGACGCGTTCGCTCACATGCCGCAGGCACTCTTCCGTCCAGGGGATGGGTAGCAACTCGTGCACATGCCAGCCGGCGTGACAGGTAAACGCCAGGTGTTCGGAAACGAGAGCGGCGCCGGTCCTGTCTGCCAGTCCCTTGACCTTGCGTAGGTAGTCGGTATCCAGCGCATCGGCACCACCCAGCGACATGCCGACACCGTGCAATGTGACGGGATAGCGTTCGGCAATCGCCTCAGCCTGGAAGCGCAGCGCGCCGCCCTCGGCGAGATGGTTGTCGGTCAGCAGTTCGAACCAGCTGACCGCCGGCTTCTCGTCGAGGATGCGGGGGACGTGCGGGCCGCGGAGTCCGGCTCCGACCTCTGCAAGCACGGCCGCGCCCCCAGGCCTGGCGATCATCGGCGTCAGCCCTTGGCGGGCTTGGTGGCTGCTACCCGGCCGCCGACGATCTTCTCGCAGGTACCCGCCGGCACGTAGACCCATTCCTCGGGGTGACCGTCTGCACTGGCCTGACCGGCGCAGGCATGGGTGCCGTCGAGCGCGCCGCAATCGTTCTGGCCGGCCTTCGCGATGCCGGCGCACTTCTCCCACTGATCCGGCTGGTCGGGTACCGCGAGAGCGCTGGTGGTGACGCCGGCCATCGCCAGAGTCGCCAGGGCGGACGCCAACGTCAGAGACGTTCTGTTACTCATGATCCTCTTCCTCCTGTGTCTGACCTGATCAGGGCTGTGACCTCTCCAGGAAGTCCCGCCCTGTAGAGAGTCAGACGAGTGGGCAGGCGTTTTGATTGCATTGATGACTTGCGACGGGCAGGACGCATGTCAGAACGACGGAAGGAGGGCCGCTTTCGGCAAGAGGCGGTCACTCGTCAGACCAGATTATTGACTGTCTTTCGCCTGCCTAATCTCATCAAGATAAGAATCAGGTAGACCCAATCTGCCTGCCACCTGCAACAGCGATTCTGCATAATCTTTGTTGGTCCCAGTGACTTTAGCGTTAGGCAAGTTGTAGCAAGTTGCCTTTACTTTCGTGCCATCCATGAGTTCAACAGTTACAGGCTCTGGTAAGTAGTCTGCGACGCCGTCCTCCGCATACAATTCCATAGCCTCAATTGGAGCGATATCCATCATGGCTCCGAAGGCCCGGCCATTACGACGTCGTACCAATGTAGCCCGCTCGCCGATGCGCAATCCGTAACCGTCGACGAAGCCTACACTTGCGTCAGTAGGTTTTATTCCCTTCGTTGCGAGCAAACCCTGGTCCATAAAGAGGCCATAAAAGAAAACTCTCACAATGCAATCTCCATGTGTGAGTTTAAAGTTCAATGCTTAATTCTAGCCTTCTTGCGAACGCCTGTTCGGGACGGAAGCAGAGGCTCACGTGGGGTGCTGAAGGTCGCTACTCAGCGGGCGCTCTGAACGTCTGCTTCCGGCTAAAAGCGGCTCCCCGCAAACCAAAGAAACCCCGCACGGGGCGGGGTCTCAGGGGTCTACTCTCGGCCAGAAGCGGAGAATACTCTAGAGATGGAAACGCTCTGCGCGAGGCGCAGGCGGTGGGGATTGGCCTACAAGGTTTTGCCACCAAAGTGTGACTCAGTCGCCGCGGGAATTCCGCAAATGCAGGTATGCTCGAAGGA
>CALDWW010000119.1 GCA_937924335.1 uncultured Gammaproteobacteria bacterium | reverse complement strand
ACGGCAAGGGCATGCCGCCCACTTTCCCGGCGATCGCCGGCAGCGCGGTCGCGAAGGGCGACGTTGACGCACACATCGACATGGCCGTGAATGGCAAACCGGGGACCGCCATGGCGGGCTTCGGCCCGCAGCTCTCGGACGAGCAGCTGGCAGCCATCGTGACCTACCAGAGAAACGCTTTTGGCAACGACACCGGCGAATTGGTCAGCCCCGACCAGATCGCCGCGCACCGTTGAAACCCGGTGGAGGACTGACATGAGCTCTGTAACAACGACTCAAGATCACCATGATGATCACCACCCCACCGGACTGAAGCGGTGGCTGACGACGACCAACCACAAGGACATCGGCACGCTGTACCTGGTGTTCAGCCTGACGATGTTCCTGTTCGGCGGTTCCATGGCCCTGGTCATCCGCGCCGAGCTCTTCCAGCCCGGCCTGCAGCTCGTCGATCCTGGTTTCTTCAACCAGATGACCACGATGCATGCCCTGATCATGGTGTTCGGCGCGATCATGCCGGCATTCGTGGGGCTGGCTAACTGGATGGTGCCGTTGATGGTCGGCGCGCCCGATATGGCGTTGCCGCGGCTGAACAACTGGAGTTTCTGGATCCTGCCGATGGCCTTCACGCTGCTCGGCATGACCCTGCTGTTCCCGGGCGGCGCACCGGCTGCCGGCTGGACCATGTATCCGCCGCTGGTATTGCAGACCGGCGATGCCTTCCCGTTCCTGATCTTCGCCGTCCACCTGATGGGCATCTCCTCGGTCCTCGGGGCCATCAACATCATCGTGACGATCATGAACATGCGCGCCCCCGGCATGGGCCTGCTGAAGATGCCGCTGTTCGTCTGGACCTGGCTGATCACTGCATACCTGCTGATCCTGGTCATGCCGGTGCTGGCGGGTGCCGTGACCATGTTGCTGACGGACAAGTATTTCGGCACCAGCTTCTTCCTGGCGGCCGGCGGTGGCGATCCGGTGATGTTCCAGCACATCTTCTGGTTCTTCGGTCACCCCGAGGTCTACATCATGATCCTGCCGGCGTTCGGCGTCGTGTCGCAGATCATCCCGACCTTCTCGCGCAAGCCGCTGTTCGGCTACGACTCCATGGTGTACGCCACGGCCAGCATCGCCTTCCTGTCGTTCATCGTCTGGGCCCATCACATGTTCACGGTGGGCATGCCGCTGGCCGGGCAGTTGTTCTTCATGTTCTCCACCATGCTGATCGCCGTGCCCACGGGCGTGAAGGTATTCAACTGGGTGGCCACCATGTGGAAAGGCGCCATGACCTTCGAGACGCCCATGCTGTTCGCGCTGGCGTTCGTGTTCCTGTTCACGATCGGCGGCTTCTCCGGCCTGATGCTGGCCATCGCGCCCGCCGACATGCAATACCACGACACCTACTTCGTGGTCGCCCACTTCCACTACGTGCTGGTACCCGGCGCCGCCTTCGCCATCATGGCCGCGGTCTACTACTGGCTGCCCAAGTGGACCGGGTACATGTACAACGAGACGCTGGGCAAGCTGCACTTCTGGCTGTCGGCTATCTCCGTCAACGTGACCTTCTTCCCGCAACACTTCGTCGGCCTGGCCGGCATGCCGCGACGCATCCCGGATTACGCCACCCAGTTTACTGATTTCAACGCGATCTCCTCCGTGGGGGCATTCGTGTTCGGCTTCTCCCAGTTGCTGTTCGCCTACATCATCTGGAGCTGTGCGCGGGGTGGTCAGAAGGCCACGGACCAGGTCTGGGAAGGTGCGGACGGGCTGGAGTGGACGGTCCCGTCACCGGCGCCTCATCACACCTTTGATACACCGCCGGTGATCAAGTAGGGGCTGCTGATCCGTGACGAAGACCAGCGGCAATGACGATTCCGCCCGGCGCGCCAGGACTATCCGCAGCGCTATCCTGCTGGGGCTGGCGGCGCTCGCCGTGTACGGGGCTTTCATCTTCGTGCAGTACCAGCGAAGCCGGGGGGGCATGTAGCCCATGAAGGACGGGCAGGGCAACAGGCTGCTGGTCGGCAAGCTCGTCCTCCTGACGCTGGGCATGTTTGCCTTCGGCTACGCACTGGTGCCGCTCTACGATGTGTTCTGTGAAGTCACCGGCATCGGCGACCGGACCGGAACCCCGACTGCGGCGACCTATCTGCCGACCGAGGCGGATCTGGACCGGGTGGTGGAGATCGAGTTCGTCGCCTCGGTCAATCAGGGCGCGCCCTGGGAGTTCCGGCCCGCGGTCAGCCGAATGCAGGTGCACCCGGGCAAGCTCTATCAGACAACGTTTTTCGCTCGCAACACAGCGAGCGATGAGCTGGTTGGCCAGGCGGTGCCGAGCGTGGCGCCCGGGCAGGCCAACCGGTATTTTCAGAAGACGGAGTGCTTCTGCTTTACGGAGCAGCGTTTCGAGGCCGGCGAGGGCAGGGACATGCCGGTCGTCTTCTTCATCGATCCGGAACTGCCGGATCACCTGGAGACGGTGACGCTCTCGTACACTTTCTTCGCCCAGGACCGCGTCGCGGCCAGGTAGGGCGCAGGACTGGAAGATAAAGAGAACTTGGGGATAACAGATGGCTCAGTCTCAGGGATATTACGTTCCGCACGGTAGTAACTGGCCGATCGTCGGCGCGATTGGCCTGTTCTTGCTCATGCTCGGTCTGTCGACGGCGCTGAACGGCGTGGGGGCCGGGCCGGCCGTGGCCTGGACCGGCGCGATCGTCATCATCGTCATGGTCGTCGGCTGGTTCGCCACGGTGATCCGCGAGAGCGAGGGCGGCGTCTATAACCAGCAGGTCGACCGTTCGTTCCGAATGGGCATGACCTGGTTCATCATCTCCGAGGTCATGTTCTTCGCTGCCTTCTTCGGCGCCCTGTTCTACGCGCGGCAGATGGCGGTGCCGTGGCTGGGTGGCGAGAGCAACAATTTCTTTACCAATCTGTTGCTCTACCCGGGCTACGAGAACGCCTGGCCCACCAACGGCCCGAAAGCGATCGGCGGTGACTACCAGGTCATGGCCGCCCTGGGCCTGCCCGCGATCAACACCGCCATCCTGCTGACCAGTGGCGTGACCATCACCATCGCCCACCATGCCCTCAAGGACAACAACCGCAAGGTCCTCGGCTGGGGCCTGTTCGCGACCTTCATGCTGGGCTTCCTGTTCGTAAGCCTGCAGGCCTATGAGTACATCCATGCCTACCAGGAGATGAACCTGAAGCTGAGCACCGGCATCTACGGCTCCACGTTCTTCATGCTGACGGGATTCCACGGCCTGCACGTAACACTGGGCGCGATCATGCTCGTGGTGATCTGGGCACGTTGCCTGAAAGGACATTTCACGCCGACGCACCACTTCGGATTCGAGGCGGTGGCCTGGTACTGGCACTTCGTCGACGTCGTCTGGCTGGGCCTGTATATCTTCGTATACTGGCTGTAAGCCGGTTCGCAGACTGACGGGGCGCTGCCACGATGGCGGCGCCCCTTTCGTTTCATGGCAGGGCAGGAACGCTCAGCCGAGGTCCCCTGGCTGCAACAGGCCCATGGCGTGGGCCACCAGCAAGAGGATGAAGAGGGAGACCGACAGGCTGATCCGCACAGTCAGCGCGCGGACGGTGCGTCGAGAATCGTTGTTGTCTCGAAACAGATAGACGAGGCCGGACGCCAGGCTGCCCACGATAGCCAGCAGCAGCACGACGACTACGATCCGGAAGACATCCATAACAGGGCTCCGTGTGAGCTCTCGAGAGCGGAGTATAACTTGGGCAATCGGAGCGGTAACTGGCGATTCAGCGCAGGGCTTGTCCCTACTCTGGCCGTGGCCGCCCTCCTCCCCCTGCTCGTCGGCCTCGGCATCTGGCAGCTACAGCGGGCCGAAGAGAAGAGGGAGCTGGAAGAGGGATTCGAAGCCGGTTCGCGATCGGTTTCTGTCGAGGGATCGCAGATCGAGGCGTCGATGAGCGACCTGCCCCGCTTCCAGCAAATCGAGCTGACGGGACGATTCGAGAGTGACAGACAATTCCTGCTGGACAACATGACCGACGGCGGCGCCGCCGGCTATCACGTCCTGACGCCGTTCCGGGTCGACGGCACCGAGGTCCGGGTGATCGTCGATCGCGGCTGGATACCCAAGTCCTTCGGGACGGCATTGTTGCCGGACGTGAAGATCGACGAGTCGGATCGTCTCATCAGCGGCCGGATCATGCGACTGCCCAGGCCGGGGCTGGAGCTGGAAGCCGGCGGACAGTCCGTGCCGGAGTGGCCGCGGATCGTGCAGTTCCCGGTCATGGACCAGCTCGAGGCGGCGCTCGAGCTGCCGCTGGCGGAGCGGGCCCTGCTGCTGGACCCGGCGTCTGAAGACGGCTACCTGCGCAACTGGGAGCCGGTCGAGTTCGGTCCCGAGCGTCATCTCGGCTACGCGGTGCAGTGGTTCGCGCTGGCAGCGACGGTGTTGATCATCTATATCGTGCTGAACCTGAAAAGGAAAACGAATGAGTGACGAGGCAAACAAGGTACGGCGCGGACGGATACAGTTCCTGCTGCTCGCCCTGTTGTTTATCGGCCCGCTGGCGATCGCCTGGGTGCTGTACTTCGGTGGCGGAGCCTGGAAACCGGCAGGCACCACCAATCACGGCATACTGATCGAGCCGCCGGCATTACTGCCCGAGGTGCGCATCGCGGAGTCCGGGCCGGATGGCTCGGACGGTGATCTGCGGGGGCGGTGGACGATGCTGTACCTGGACGGCGGCGCCTGTGGCGACCGTTGTCTCGCCGCGCTGGACCTGTCCGCCCGCGTCCGGCTGGCCCTGGGCCGGCGTCTGGCGCGTGTTCAGCGGGCCTACATCGCCGAGGGGCCCGAGCCGCTGCCGGTATTGCCCGAGGGGCAGTCCGACCTGATGATGGCGCGTGCCTCGCGGCCCGACCTGGCCCCGCTGCTCGAGGCGCTGCCCGCGGACCTGCCCCGCGACGGATCGGAGATCCTGCTGGTGGACCCCCTGGGTAACCTGATGATGCGTTTCCCGTTGACCGAGGACCCCAAGGGCATGCTGGGGGATATCAAGAAGTTGCTGCGTGTCTCGCGCATCGGCTGACGGAATCCTGATGATAGACACCTTCAGACTACTGGCGAAAAGCGCCGTCGTGCTGTGCCTTGTCGTTGTCGTGCTGGGCGCCTGGGTACGCCTGACCGACGCGGGTCTCGGCTGCCCCGACTGGCCGGGGTGCTACGGCCAGATCGTGGTTCCGGAAGACCCGGACGCGGCTGCGGCCTGGCCCGAGCGTCCGCTGGAGAGCGGCAAGGCCTGGCGCGAGATGATCCACCGCTACGCTGCGGCCACGCTCGGCCTCCTGATCGTCGCCCTGGCCGTCATGGCGTGGCGCGGACGTGGACGGAGCGGCCAGCCCGTCGCCCTGCCGACGGTGTTGCTGGGCCTGGTCATCTTCCAGGGGATGCTGGGCATGTGGACGGTCACGCTGCTGCTCAAGCCGCTGATCGTCACCGCCCACCTGCTGGGCGGCATGACGACCCTGGCGCTGCTATTCTGGCTGGCCCGCCGGCCGCTACCCCCTGCGCAGCCGGCGGGCGCCGGCCTGCGGAAGTTTGCGGCTATCGGCCTCGTGGCCCTGGCCCTGCAGATCGCGCTGGGGGCCTGGGTCAGCACCAACTACGCGGCCCTGGCCTGCCCGGATTTCCCGACCTGCCAGGGGCGCATGTGGCCGGCCATGGACTTCAGCGGCGGATTCGACCCCTGGCACGGGCTCGGTATCGATTACGAGGGCGGCATCCTACACAACGCGGCCCGGGTCGCGATCCACGTCACTCACCGCCTGGGCGCGGTCGTCGTCGCTGTGATCCTCGGGCTGCTCGCCTGGCGCGCCTGGAGACATCCGGGACTCAGCGCGGCCGCGGGATGGGTGGCAGCGGCGCTCGCGGGCCAGCTGGCGCTGGGTGTGATCATCGTCATGACCAGCCTGCCGTTGCCACTGGCCACCGCCCATAACGGCATGGCCGCGCTACTGCTGCTGGCCGTGGTCAACCTCAACAAGGTGGTACGCGTTGAGAACTGAGCTACCCTTTGACCCCGTGGAAGGCAGCATCGCAAACCGGATCTCCGATTACCTGCAGCTGTGCAAGCTGAAGGTTGTCGGCCTGATCGTTTTCACCGCCGTCGTCGGCATGTTCCTGGCGGTGCCGGGCCTGCCGCCGCTCGACACGCTCGTGCTGGCCTCGCTCGGCATCGGCATGGCGGCGTCCTCTGCCGCGGCGATCAATCATGTCCTGGATGCCCGCATCGACGCGATCATGAAGCGCACCCGCCGCCGGCCACTGCCCACCGGCCAGCTCAGCGAGATCGAGGCGATGATCTTCGCCTTCGCGCTGGGCCTGGTGTCTATGGTGATCCTGACGCGCTACGTCAACGCCCTCACCGCGGTCCTGACGTTCCTGTCGCTGATCGGCTACGCCGTGATCTATACCGTCTGGCTGAAACGCGCCACACCGCAGAACATAGTCATCGGCGGCGCCGCCGGCGCGGCCCCGCCCGTGCTGGGCTGGGTGGCGATCACCGGCGAGGTGCACGCTCACGCCCTGCTGCTGTTCCTGATCATCTTCACCTGGACGCCACCGCATTTCTGGGCGCTGGCCATCGCCCGGCGTGACGATTACGCCAAGGTGGAGATCCCGATGATGCCGGTGACCCACGGCGTCGAGTTCACGAGATTGCAGATCCTTTTCTACACGGTGCTGCTGATTATCGTCTCTCTGCTGCCCTACCTGACTGGCATGAGCGGGCTGCTCTATCTGGCCGCGGCGCTGGTCTTCGGCGGCATATTCCTCTACTACGCCATCGCCATGAAAGTGTCTGACCGGCCTGAATTGCCGATGAAGACCTTCGCCTATTCCATCACCTATCTGATGGGGGTCTTCGCAGCGCTGCTCGTGGACCACTACGTGCCGCTGCTCACGACCTGAGCTCGATGGCTCGTTCCCTGCTCCCGCTTGCCGCCCTGATCGTCCTGCTGACCACCGGCTGCGTCGGCCCGTCACGGGAGAGCATGCTCGACTCCATGGTCGGAAGGGACATCGACCACGCCGTCGAGGCCTTCGGCCCGCCGGCAGAGATCATCGACATGGGCGACGGACGCCAGACTTACGTCTGGCGCCGGGTGTACAACTTCGACGTCAACCGAAGGGCCGACAGCGTGCCTGAGCGGCGCATGAAAGGCTGGATAGAAGACCCGGACGAGCCCACCAAGGGCCGGGTGTGCTCGACCCGCTTTGTGGTCCGTTTCGACTTCATCGTCGAGAGTTGGGAGTACGGTTGCGAGACCGTGATCGAGAGACGCGAACGCGCGCCCAGCCAAGACGAGCCGAGTGATTGAACGCGATCACCGGCTCCCCTTGTACTCGGGCTGGGCCAGCATCCTCCGATACGCGGGACGGCTGGTGTGCTCTTTGAAATAACGGGCTATGTGCGGATACCCGGAAAAATCATCGTCCACATATTTCAGATTGTTGCTCAGGGCGATGTCAGCGATCGTGAATCTCGATGCGGCAATGCAGGTCCTCTCCGCGAGCGTCTCCTCAAGAAAGGTGAGTACATCAACCAGCGGCGCGAACGCCGTGGGTTCGGCGTTTGAGGGCAACGACTCATCGGCCGCATCCAGTGTGCTGACCGCGAAGAACAACCACTGGAGCACCTCCCTGTAATCCACGCTACCCGATTCGGGGAGTAGATCTACTTTGCTCCTGAAGTGTTCCGCCAGGGCCAGCATGATCGCGCCCGACTCGAACAGCACCTCATCGTCCAGTCGCACGAACGGCAGGCGCGTCAGCCCATACAAGTCACGAAACTCGCCGCTGCGATGTTCCAGAGCGAACACATCCAGTTTCCTGTATTCGTAGGGCACACCCAGTTCTTCCAGGGTCCATTGGACCCGGTCGGTTCGATTGTAGGGTCGCCCGAATAGCTCGATTCTCATGGCCGCACTTCTTGTCGCGAAAAGCGTGAGTATTGTCGTCCTGGTCAGGTAGCAGAGTTAACCTCGCACCCTTTGCTCACCTCATGCAAGGCCACCGGGTCATCACGCGAGCAGATGCGTCCCGGTCAGGCACTCTCGATGGATTGCAGGAAGCGATCGAAACTCCCGGCGCCCCGACTTTCGGCCAGCCGATCCAGCACCAGGTCGCCCAGTATGGGAATCTCGATGTGGCCTTCCGATTCCCAGACGACAAGGGTGCCGTCACCTTTCGGCGTGAGGGTGATGTCGCCCCTGTCGTGGCGCATGGGCAGCGGCCTCGCCTTCTCGATGAGATATCCCATCCGCGTGGGACGCTCGAAACGGACGATCCGCTCGTGGAACTCGACGACCCCGGAGACGATGTGGCGCAAGGCTCCCACGCCATTCTTCTCCTCGTCACCTTGCTCCAGCAGAACGGACCGGGTCACGCCCGCGAAACGATCGTAGCCGGCGTGATCGGACAGTGCCTCGAACACCGTATCGATGTCCTTGCGGACCAGTCGCTCGACGCGTATGTGAAACATAGTTTTACCCCTGCACAGGAATCGTCGGCATATCGGAGGACAAACAGCCGTCCAGGCGCCGCCGCCCGGACTATCGCTGATTCTGCGGCAAACCGTCGGCGATGTCGTAGTAGTCACCCTTCTCGGCGACGTAGATGTGGACCCCCAGTCGCGTGCCGGTCGGCGCCTCGAAC
>CALDWW010000118.1 GCA_937924335.1 uncultured Gammaproteobacteria bacterium | reverse complement strand
GGACTACGAATGAACTGCTCTGGGGAGAGGGCCCGGCATTGGCGGCCGGGATTACGAGTACGCCTGCTAGGGCGGCGGTGGCGCCGATCGCTCGGAGCGCCACGAGCTTCTGCATTTTCACTGTCTTACCTCCGGTAAAGTCTTTCGGTAGCTCAGCCGTCTCCTCCTCATCCCTGGTCGGAGACCTGTGGCTTTGCGTCCCCACCTCGCGGCGGGTTTGCCTTTGTCGAAACCATCCGGCTTCGAGACGCGCAAACTATGCAAGAAATCATTATGTTAGGTCAACTGCTTAATGTCCGAATTGAGACGTCGCTCACCCTTTGACATAAGACGTGACCGATAGGCTGAATCTGCATGGTCGTCGTCTCTATATATGGGCTAATATTCCCATAAAGCGCGACTGTCTCATCTGCGCACCGCCCCAGTTCCCGATCCCGATCGGTTCGCCCTGCTTCCGCCCTTGGTACAGGCTCACAGTGGGATCTCGGCATCGAATTCGAGAGCGACGTCCCGACGGCGGGCCGGATCATCACCACACGCGCATCGGGTATCATGTGCGCCCTTTCCAGTCCGGCCGGAGCCATTCCTTCTGTGAAGTTCTGCAGTCAGTGCGGTAGCAAGGTCCGCCTTCGAGTCCCCGATGAGGACACGATGCCGAGACACGTCTGTGACAGCTGCGGCACCGTCCACTACGAGAATCCCAAGATCGTGGTGGGCTGTGTGCCGGAAGCCGGTCAGCACGTACTCCTATGCCGCCGAGCAATCGAGCCGCGCCGGGGTTACTGGACGGTCCCGGCGGGTTTCATGGAGAACGGCGAGACGATGCAGCAGGGCGCCGCCCGGGAAACCCTGGAGGAAGCGATGGCCACGGTCGAAATGGGGGAGCTGTTCGCCATCATCGACGTAGTCCATGCGCGCCAGGTACACATGATGTTCCGGGCAAGGATGATCGATGAGAGTTTTGGCGCCGGGCTGGAGAGCCTGGAGACGAAGCTGTTCCTCGAAGAGGAGGTCCCCTGGGCCGACATCGCCTTCCCTAGCGTCCGGTTCGCCCTGGAAAAATGGTTCGAGGACCGTAGCCTCGACCGGCGCATGCTGCACTCGACAGTCCTTGACCGACGTCTGCGCTAGGGGACCCGTCGGGCTTATGGCAGAATATGCCCGGCCGCCCCGGCGGCCCCCACAATCATCATCAGATCGCGAGGCCGGACATGACCTTCGTCGTCACGGAGAATTGCATACGCTGCAAGTACATGGATTGCGTTGAAGTGTGTCCCGTGGACTGCTTCCACGAGGGACCGAACTTCCTGGTCATCGATCCGGAAGAATGCATCGACTGCACACTATGCGAACCCGAATGTCCGGCCGAGGCGATCTTCTCGGAAGAGGACCTCCCGGAGGGCCAGGAGCATTTCCTCAAACTCAACGAGGAGCTGACTGCCGTCTGGCCGGTGATCACGGAGAAAGGTGACGCCCCGGACGGCGCAGAGGAATGGGACGGCGTGCCCGATAAACTCAAGTATCTGGAACGCTAACTCTGTTCCAGGAACTCGGCGAGGTCCGCTGCAGGCACGTATCCCGGGAAGAGTTCACCGTCTTCCATCATCAGTGCCGGAGTTCCTCTGACTCCCACCTTGTTGCCAAGCGAATAGTGTTCGGCGACCGGCGTCGTACAGCTGGCCGCGACCACTTCTTCACCATTCTTGGCGGCCGTCATCGCAGACTGGCGATCTTCGGAGCACCAGACCGCTTCGGCCTTGGCCCAGGACTCTGAACCCGGTCCGAATCTCGGGAAGAAAACATATCTGACCCTGATGCTGCTGGCATTAAGCTGAGCCATCTCCTTGTGCAGCTTACGGCAGTAGGTGCAGTCGACGTCCGTGAATACGGTGATCGTGTGCTTCGCGTCGGCAGGCCCGAAGATCACCATGTCGTTATCGCCGAGCTGATTGACCTCGGCCAACCTGAGGCCGCTGCGCCGTTTCTCCGTGATGCTCTCATTGGTGCTCAGGTCGATGATGTCGCCCTTGAACAGGTACTTCCTGTCGTCCGAGACGTAGACGATCTGGGACCCCATCGCGACCTCGTAGAGACCGTCCATGGGCGCCTTGCGAACATCCTCGGGTACCAGACCCGGAATCATGGCGGCGATGTCCGCACGCGGGTCGGTGGCTTCTTCAGCCGATGCCAGTGCGGGCCACAAGGCCGCGGCGACGATGATTGCAGTAATCTTGCGCATAAAAAGACTCATTTACGGAGGCCAGTGGATGGGACAATCCCTGGCATCAGTGGTTCCGGAAAGGCGCCTATTCTAATGGAAATCAGCGGGCAGTGGGCTCAGCCACGAGGATGATGCCTGGCATGCAGATCCTTGAGCCGCTCGCGAGCCACGTGGGTATATATCTGTGTCGTGGACAGATCGCTATGACCCAACAGCATCTGCACCACCCTGAGGTCGGCACCGTGATTCAGCAGGTGGGTTGCGAAGGCATGTCTGAGTGTGTGGGGCGAAAGCGCTCTCCCGACCTCCGCCTTCTGCGCGTAACGCTTTAGCAGGTGCCAGAATGCCTGACGCGTCATGTGGTCGCCACGGCGTGTCGGAAACAGATAGTCCGACTGCCTGTCCAGCAGGATCTCCGAACGAGGGCCGCGGATGAACTGTTCGATCCACTCCAGGGACTCCTCACCGAGCGGGATAAGACGCTCCCGATTGCCCTTGCCTACGATTCGAAGGACACCCTGGTTCAGATTGATCTGGTTGAGACTCAGATTGACCAGTTCAGTGACCCGCAGGCCGGTAGCGTAAAGCACCTCGAGCATAGTCCGGTCGCGGTGACCGAGGCAATCGGACGTGTCTGGTGCCTCGAGGAGTGCCTCTACCTCGGCTTCCGACAATGACTTTGGCAACGGCCGACCGATCTTCGGCATCTCGATCTGGGATGTGGGGTCATCCTTGCGGTCCCCGTCACGGAGTAGATGACGGAAGAAACGACGGAAGCTCGACAGTTGCCGGGCCGTCGATCGCGGCCGAGCACCCGATTCCACCCGCGACGCAATGTAGTCGAGCAGATCGCTGCGACGGGCCTCTTCCAGGGTCTTGCCTGAGTCGCCCAGCCAGCGCGACAACGAATTCAGATCCGTACGATAGGCAGCAAGCGTGTTCCGGGAGAGACCTCGCTCCATCCACACCGTATCCACAAATCGTTCAACGGCCGCCTCGGAGACTTCGAGCGGGGTGGGGTTGCCCTTGTTTGGCTTTGAGTATTTGCTGCCCATAATTCCTTGCGCCTGTCACGGCGATCCTTTCATGCGGCAGGTTGCACCCCAACTCGTCCTGCCGTGGCCTGTGCGTCGGCTCCGACGTACAATCGGCCGTCCTGCCAGCTCCGCCGCAATCTGTTCGACGTACTGGCCCATGGCGAAGGATTATTCCCGCCGGACCCCGGTCTGACCGTGACTGCCATCACAGATCGTGCTGGTTATTAACATAACGTGACCGAGTTCACATAACGGAGAAATCTGGACACAAGCAGGCCAATGAAGGGATTTCCGGGAAAAGTGGTCCGCGCCGCCTGGGGGGGCTATGCATTGCTGGTCTTCGCTACGGTGACGCTCGCCACTACCTTCCTCGTCGCGGTCTTGCCCGGGCTGTCCAATCGACGTCAGGCCGCACGGCTCGGCGCCAGACTCATCTTCTTCGCCACCGGCATCCCGCTGGATGTCTCCGAGATTGGCCAGCTACCCCCCGAAGCGTGCGTCGTCGTCGCCAATCATGCGAGCTATCTGGATGGCGTCATCCTGACCGCGGCATTGCCTCCGAATTTCAGCTTCGTCATCAAGCGTGAGATCACCTCGGTGCCGCTTGCTCATCTGCTCCTGCGGCGGCTGGGCTCGGAGTTTGTCGAGCGCTTCGATCGCCATCGCGGTGCCTCAGACGCCCGGCGGATACTCCGCAAAGCGAGAGACGGCGAGGCGCTGGCGTTCTTCCCGGAGGGTACGTTCACGGCAGAACCGGGCCTGCAGCGCTTCCGCACTGGAGCATTTGCGGCGGCTGCACGGGCTGGCATGCCCGTCGTGCCGGTCATTATCCGGGGAGCCCGCGGCGTCCTCCCGGCGAAACGCTGGCTGCCGAGGCGCGTCCCACTGGAGGTCATCATTACGGAACCAATCGAGTTGAGCGCCAGCCAACAGGGGCACAGAGCCAGTCGGCTGCTGATACTGTCCCGCAAACGGATACTTGAGCATCTTGAGGAACCGGACCTGGGCCCGCCGCGGTAATAAAAAGGCCCGCGATAGCGGGCCTGCTCGATTCCAGTCCGGCTTGACGGGCTAGTTGCGGGCGACCGCCATCCTGTCTTCCACGAACTTCATCCAGTCCGTCGCCTGGCGCCGCGTGTTCTTGTCGTATTGGCGAGCTTCCTTGAGCGCATCCATGGCCTGCTGCCAGTCACGCAACTCGTTGGAGGCGATGCCGATCAGCAGGTAGGCACCCCCCGGCTTCTTCAGGCCGCCTTTCTCGATCGCCTGTCTGGCCGCTTCGACAGTACCGCTCCAGTCGCTTTTCTCGGCCAGCAGTTGTGCTTTCTGAAGGTAGAGTTCGCCGTCCGGCTTCATGGGGGCCAGCCGATCGATTGTCGCGATCGCCCGGTCAAATTCCCGAGCCTGGGTCCACGCACTGAGCAGCAGGGTAAGGTTCTTCTCGTTGGCCTCGATGCGTCCGGCCGCGATTTCGCTCTCCAGCATGGACCCGGCCATGAACGGCACTTCGACGAACATGTTCATGCGAACGAGGTTCAGCAGTTTCTTTCCGACCTGGTCGCCAGGCGCTTCGTAGATGAGGCCCTTGCGATAGGCCAGCATCAGTATGCCAAGAGCTTCCAGATCTTTCTGCTGCTCCTGGTAGGCGCCGGAAAGCATCTCCCAGTACTTCAGTTTCTCGGGCCACTTGGCCACGATCTGGGTCAGCGCACGTCCGGCCGCCGGATAATCTTTCTGCTCGAAGTAGATCGCCAGCTCCAGCAGGTACCAGGATTCCTGGGCATCGTCGCCGGCCTTGACGATCGCTTTCTGCACATACGGCAGGGCATTGTTGAACTGGCCCAGACTCGCGTAGCTGGATCCCAGCGCAATGTAGGCCTGCGGTGGCGGATCACACTGGAAACTGAGGTACTGCAGCATCAGGTCGACGGTCTGCTGATGCTTCTCCTGCCCCGCGTACAACTGGGCCAGCGAATACATCAACCCGAAGTGCGCCGAGTTCGGCAGCGCGTCGGTCTTGAGCGCATTCTCGAAATACGGTATCGCCTGGTCGTACTTGCCCTGGGCGGCATAGACGTAGCCGAAGGTCTGGTTGACCATGGCCGACTCGTAATCATTGAGGTTGCCGTTGTTCAGCGCGTTCAGGCCCTTGAGGGCGTCCGAATAGTTGTTCTCGCCGAGCTGCTCATGGACCGCCGACAGCCGCCGGAATGTTCGCTCACCGATGAGACTCGGTCGTTCTTTTCTCTCGACCCCCTCCGGTCCTTCGCAGGTCTGCTCCTGCGCCACTGACACAGGCGCGGCCAGAAAGCCGCTGACAGAGAGGATGGCTGCGAGTGGAATAATCGCTCTCATGACGCGCTATCCAGTTTGAAATCGATGACCTGCTCCGCCTGCCGTTTGACCGCCCGGCCGTCGACGATGCGGGGCTTGAATTTCCACCGCAGGATTGCACGGATGGCGGCCCGGTTGAACAGGCGTCTCGGCTCAGCCTCGACAACGACGGGATCGTCTACGGAACCGTCCTCCATGATCATGAACTGCACCCTGACCCAACCCTCGATGCCCTTGAGCAGGGCTTCGCGTGGATACTGGGGCTCGATCCTCACGATCGGGATGACATCGCCCTCGGACGATGGATCGCCGGCCTGCCAGGAGCCGAGGTATGGCCCGCTACCGCTGAAGCCGACGTCGATGTCCGGCGTCTCGATGTCCATCGGTGTCGGGGGCGGCTGCTGCTGCTGCGAAATCTTCATCTTCGGCGGCGGCGGCGGCTTCTTCGGCGGGGGTGGCTTCTTGGGCACCCGCCGGTCCTTCGTCTGGGTCATCTCATCCTGCCTGACCCGGACAAAATCGACGACCTTGCCGCCAGCCTGGGAGGCATCGAATCCGTCCCCACCCCTGATAAGACTGTGCATCAGGAAGAACAAGAGCAGGGCCATGACGACGCCGAGTGCCGTGGAGATCAGATAACGCATCGTCAGCCTCCCGCCAGCTCGGCCGCGACCGAAATATTTGCCACACCACCCAGCCTGATCTGGTCCATCAGGTCGATCAGGGCCCCGGTCGAGGACTTCTGGTCGGCGATGATGACGACACTGCTCTCCGGACTCTCGTTCTTGGCCTGTTCGACCAACTGGCGGACTTGTCCCAGCTCGACCTTGCGCTTGTTCATCCAGATGTCGCCCGCCTCATTAACAGCGATGAGAATATTGCCGCGTTCCTGCTTGTATGCGGTCTCCGCCTCAGGTCGGTTCGGATCGATTCCCGTTTCCTTGATGAACGAGGTGGTCACGATGAAGAAGATCAGCATGATGAACACGATGTCCAACATCGGCGTGATGTTGATCTCCGTCTCTTCCTGCTGTACTGCGTGTCTTCTTGCCATTTAATCCCTCGGCAGGTCAGCTTCTCGCGTCATCGGGCCATCGCCGCCAGCGACACTTTCTCCGCACCGGCGACGCGCGCCTGATCGATGACCTTGACCAGGATGCCCGCGTCGGCGTTCCGGTCCGAGATCACCACCACGCTGGCCTCCGGCTTGGTCGCCAGCTCGCTCTCGATATTTGCGCGCACCGCGCGGATATCCACCTCGCGATTTTGCACCGAGATCGTCCCGTTTTCGTCGATGCGTATGGCGACGACCTCCGAGATCTTCTGTTCCTTTATGGGCGCATTCGACGGGCGATTTACGTCGAGCCCGACCTCCTTGACGAAGGACGTGGTCACGATGAAGAAAATCAACATGATGAACACGATGTCCAACATCGGCGTGATGTTGATCTCGGCCTCTTCGGCGTGACTTGACACTCTGTGACGCATTCAGGCTCCCATCAGTGATGCGCGAGGACGTCTTCTACTTTAGCGACCGCCCGATTCGACTTCTGTTCCAGCCAGGCTGTGAAATAGAGGCCGGAGAGAGCGGCTACAAGGCCCGCCATCGTCGGGATAGTTGCCCGGGAAACGCCTGCGGCCATCAGGCGAGCATTGCCCGTGCCGGCGAAAGCCATAACGTCGAACACGGAGATCATCCCCGTGACGGTTCCCAGCAAGCCCAGCAAGGGCAGGATCGCCATCAGCGCCTTGATGATCTGCAGATACTGGCGGCACTCGACGCCGATCTCCGAGACCATCTGCTGGCGCACCTGGCGGGCGAACCAGGAGAACGTGTCCGGACGATCATTCCATCGCCCTTCGATGTCCTTGACCTTGCCGGGTAGCACGAAGTAGTAGAACCAGATCCGCTCGATGATGAGCGTCCACATCAGGATCGTCACGAAGAGGATCCCGAACAGGACGTCCCCACCCGCTTCAAAGAAGTCGCGGATCGGGACGAAGAGGCTCTCGTACAGGAAGATCATCGATCGGCTTCCGCCTTCCTGGCGATGATCCCGGCCGTCTGTTCCTCAAGAATCTCGATCAGGGCACGACTGCGTCCGGCTACCCAGCTATGCAGAAGCACGAGCGGGATGGCCACGCAGAGTCCGAGCACGGTCGTGACCAGGGCCTGCGAGATACCTCCGGCCATTAGTTTGGGATCGCCAGTGCCAAACAGCGTAATGGCCTGGAAGGTCGCGATCATACCGGTCACCGTTCCCAACAGACCCAGCAGAGGCGCGACCGCAGCCAGCACCTTGATGCCACCTTGCCACTTCTCGAGGCTGGGTGCTTCACGCAGGATGGCCTCGTCGAGCTTGAGTTCCAGAGTCTCGGTATCGACATCCGAGTTATCGTCGTAGACCTTGAGAATCCTGCCAAGCGGATTCTTCTCGCTGGCCGTCTCGCTCTTGAGCTGGCGACGAATGCCCGAGCCTACGCCGCTCAGGTACAGCAGTCGCCAAACGGCGATAAGTAAACCGACGATGCCCAGGACGATAATCACGTAGCCAACGACGCCACCCTGATCGATCCGCTCCGGCAGGCTCGGCGCCTGAATCAGCAAGCCCAGAAGAGAACCACGACTCGGATCAACCGCCGTACCGACAACCTCGCCGGGTCCGGCATTGAACAGGTCGGCGGCCATACCGCGGAATCGATCCTGGGGCTGACGGGCGAGTTCTTCGATGAACGAACGGACCGGGTCCTCCGTGTTGTACTTGAGGAAACGATCGCCCGTGATCAGATTATGAACACCGACACGGACTACATCGACCTCTTCCGTGTTGCCGTCAGCCGTAACGATCCCGCTCGGGAAGCGAGTGACCTTGCCCGACTCCACCATCTCCTCGAAGAGCAGGATCCGCAAGGCATCGAGGTCATCGATAGAGGGCAGGCCCTTGATCTCGGCGAGACGCTTCGCAACGTCCCCACGCTCGGGGAACTGGGAGGACACCAGCGAGCTTCTCACTACGCCGACGGTATCACCGGCCACCTGGCGCACGACACCGAACATTTCGCCGAAATTGCCGACCTGCACGCGCAGGTTCTCGGACATCTCCGAGAGCGCCTGCTCATTGGTATTGAACTGCTGGGTCAGCCTGTCACTCCGAGCTTCCTCCCGCGACAACTCACCCTGGACATCCCGGAGCAGGGCCCTCTGGTTGTCCCTCTCACGCTGGAAACGCTGTTCGCGTTGCTTATTCTCCGCGGACATTTCGCTGCGCGCTTTTTTGACATCCTGCAGGAGCTGGTCAAGCGACTGCTGCGCCATGACTGACCCTGTAGCCAGGCCGCCACAGACCACCGCAAATGTGGTGATGATTAACTTTCTCATTGGGCTGCCTCCGGTCCGCTGATCGGCAGTTTCAGGAGGTCAGGTGCAGCCTGCTTGCGAGCGATACGCAGACCGTCGGTGATCGCCGATCGATACTCGTCAGGCAGCAACTCCCACTGGCCGGAATTCTTGTTCCAGAATCCGGTCTCTTCCTTGTTGGCCGTCTGATAGGCGAGAAGGATGCGGCCGATGCGAAGGAACTCGACCTTGCGCGTATCTCCACCCATGGACAGATCGCCGACAACGGCTTCCATGTCACGACCGAAACCGACCTCGATCTGATAGGCCTCCATGATCTTGCGGTACTTCTCGGAGATCGTGATCTCCGAGTCATCCATCACGGTCCGCAGGTTGTCCACCCGCCTCTGGCGTTCTTCCAGGTTGAACGGCAGATCTGCAGCGATGAATTGCTCCAGCGAATCGATCATGTTGAACATGAGCGGCACGATGTCAGTCTGCACGGTCTGGAAGTCGGTAAGCTGCCTGTCGATGTTCGCTTTCTCGGCTTCCTGATCGTTGACGAGCGTCTGGAGGTGCCCGTTGTAGATCTTGACGCGATCCAGCTTCTGCAGCGCGAGTCGATACTCGCCGAGCAGCTCGGTCGTCTGGTCGGCCAGCTGGGCGATCCGCTGTTGCGACTTGGCCGATGACTGGTCACTGGCTTTCTGTTCCGCGAGGCTGGCGGACAACGCGCGCTCAGAGGCGAGCGCCGACGTCAGACCAAGCGTCAGCAGGGCCATGAGCGCTGATCCGAACCAGGCGGTCAGTCGCAGTTTCTTATGTGTTTGCATTAGCTTCCCTTCGCTAGAGACTGTTTATGCAAGGAGGCTTCCGGAAGCGATTAAAGCTAGCAGAAAGCCTCTGGAAAAAAAAGCATGGAATCGCATGTGATACGGCGATAAAAATGTTCCATAACTTATTGTTTTTATTCTACAATTAAAAGAATCGGTATAACGACCGACTCCTTTCAACCCCCCCCGTACTACATGTTTCTTCGGTACTGGCCGCCCACGTCGTAGAGGGCGTGGGTTATCTGCCCGAGCGAACAGACTTTAACCGCTTCCATCAATTCCGCAAAGACATTCCCTTGTCTGGCGGCGATTTCGCTCAGTCTTTGGAGCGACTGTTTCGCCTGGTCCTCATGCATCGTTCGGAAGTCGGCGATCTCCGATACCTGAGAATTCTTTTCGCCTTCCGTCGAGCGTATCAGTTCTGCGACGACGGCTTCCGTACGCTCGGCTTCCGGCGGCCGAAAAGTGTTGACCCCGACGATCGGCAGGCTACCGTCATGCTTGCGTGACTCGTAATAAAGGCTCTCTTCCTGAATCTTGCCGCGCTGGTACATCGTCTCCATTGCCCCCAGCACTCCGCCGCGGTCGGAGATCCTCTCGAACTCCTGATAGACGGCCTCCTCCACCACATCGGTCAGGTAGTCGATCACGAATGAACCCTGCCACGGATTCTGATTCCTGTTGAGTCCGAGTTCCTTGTTGATGATCATCTGGATAGCAACCGCGCGTCTCACGGATGCTTCAGTCGGCGTCGTTATGGCCTCATCGAAGGCGTTGGTGTGCAAGCTGTTGCAGCTGTCCAGCAGGGCGTAGAGCGCCTGCAGAGTCGTGCGGATGTCGTTGAACTGAATCTCCTGGGCATGCAGGCTGCGACCGGAGGTCTGGATGTGGTACTTCAGCATCTGGCTGCGCGAACCGGCCCCATAGCGCCGCTTCATGGCGCGCGCCCAGATGCGTCTCGCAACCCGGCCGATGACAACGTATTCCGGGTCCATGCCGTTCGAGAAGAAGAAGCTCAGGTTGGGCGCGAAATCGTCTATCTGCATGCCGCGGCTGAGATAGTACTCAACCAGCGTCAATCCATTCGCCAGCGTAAAGGCCAACTGGCTGATCGGATTCGCCCCGGCCTCCGCTATGTGATAGCCGGAGATCGAAACGCTGTAGAAATTCCGCACCCCATGGTCGATGAAGAAGTCCTGGACGTCACCCATCATGCGGAGAGCGAATTCCGTCGAAAAGATACAGGTATTCTGCGCCTGGTCTTCCTTGAGGATATCCGCCTGCACTGTACCCCGGACCATAGCCAATGCCTGCTCGCGGATACGCCCATAGGTCTCCGTATCGAGCAAGCGGTCACCACTGATGCCCAGCAGGCCGAGCCCGCTACCATCGTGGCCTTCCGGGAGGTCGCCACGGTAAGCCGGGCGCGGCCGCTCTCCGATGATCTCGGCGATCCTGCGCTCAGCAGCATCCCAGCCACCGCTGTCCTTCAGGTGTTTCTCGACCTGCTGGTCGATCGCGGCATTCAGGAACATGGCAAGGATGATCGGCGCCGGCCCGTTGATAGTCATGGAGACCGAGGTTGTCGGACAACACAGGTCAAAGCCCGAGTACAACCGCTTCATGTCATCCAGACTGGCGATCGATACGCCTGAGTTGCCGATCCTGCCGTAGATATCAGGTCTCTCATCCGGATCTTCGCCGTAGAGCGTCACTGAATCGAAGGCAGTGGACAGCCGGGTGGCTTCGTGTCCGGCAGACAGATAATGGAATCGCCGGTTGGTTCGCTCTGCCGTGCCCTCGCCCGCGAACATGCGGATTGGATCCTCGCGCTCGCGCCGGTAGGGGTAGACGCCGGCCGTGTACGGATAGTGGCCGGGCAAATTCTCCCGCAGCAGGAAGTCGAGCAGCTCGCCCCAGTCACGGAAACGCGGAGCAGCGATCTTCGGCACCGACAGATGACTGAGCGACGTCGTGTAGTTGCTGCCCGTGATCTCCCGGTCGCGCACGCGGTAAGAGTAGTTATCTTCCTCTACCGAGGCTCGACGGCCGGGCCAAGACCTGAGCAGGCTGATGGCTTCCGGAGTCAGTGCGGCCAGCGCATCGTTGTATCCGCGGCGCAGCTTTCGCAGAGTGACGTCGCCCTCTTCCAGCGCCGCGGCCGGGTATTCAGTCAACGGGTCCGGCACCTCATCGGCGATCTGCTCCAGCGCCCGGTAGCACGCATGCGCCCTGGCGGCGATCGCTGCCTGGTCCCCGGCTTCCTGCGCTGCGTGGCGACCATCCTCGGCGATCTCGGCTAGGTAACGAACGCGCTGAGGGGGTATCAGCGACAGTCGTGCCTCACCCGGCTGCGGCGGCGCTGCTTGCGGGGTCCAGGCCGCGCCCAGTTGCGGGCTCATGCCAGAGATGGCATCGCACAGGGCAAGGAAGAGGTCGTTGACGCCGGGATCGTTGAACTGACTGGCAATCGTAGGATAAACCGGAACGTCCTCGTCCGGCATCTGGAATGCATGGCGGTTACGTTTCCACTGCTTCCTGACATCCCTGAACGCGTCCTCGGCACCGCGTTTTTCGAACTTGTTTAGCGCGACCAGATCCGCGTAGTCCAGCATGTCTATTTTCTCGAGCTGGCTGGCTGCCCCGTACTCACTGGTCATGACGTAAAGCGACAGGTCGACCATATCGACGATCTCGGTGTCACTCTGACCAATTCCGGCCGTCTCCACCAGAATCAGGTCGAAGCCGGCATGCTTGAGGAAAGCGATGCTGTCTGTCAGAACAGCGCTGGTGGCCAGATGCTGACGCCGGGTAGCCATGGAACGCATGAAGATACGGTCGTCCGAAAGACTGTTCATCCGGATGCGGTCACCGAGCAGCGCGCCGCCCGAACGGCGCCGCGTCGGGTCAACCGCGAGGACTGCTACCCTGCGATCGGGAAAACATCTCAGGAACCTGTTCAGCAACTCGTCGACGAGGCTGCTCTTGCCCGCCCCGCCGGTGCCGGTCATTCCGATGACAGGCACCTGTAGATCAGTCCCGGACCAGCGCCGCCGCAGACCCTCGATACGCTCGGGGGAGTCCACGGCTTCTTCCAGCAGGCTCAGGATCTGACCAATCCGCCTGTGGTCCGCGGGATCTGCGGGACCGGCGTCGAATTCCGGCCGTGGCCAGGACCGCACCCTGCGGAATATATCCTCGGTCATCCCCTGCAGCCCGAGCGCAAGGCCTTCGTCGGCGTCGTAGATCTTCTCTACGCCGTAGGCCTCCAGTGACTCGATCTCATCAGGCGCGATAGTGCCCCCGCCACCGACGACGATGCGCACATGCTCGGCGCCGGCTTCGCGAAGCATATCCACCATGTAGCGGAAATATTCGTTGTGACCGCCCTGATACGAACTGCAGGCGATCGCGTCGGCATCTTCCTGCAACGCAGCGCGCACGATGTCGGCCACGCTCCTGTTGTGGCCAAGATGTACGACTTCCGCACCGTTGGACTGCAGCAGCCTGCGGACGATGTTGATGGCCGCGTCGTGACCATCGAAGAGAGAGGCAGCAGTGATGAACCTCAGCGTTGATTCGCTGCGGTCCCTGCCCGGCAATCTGGCATCGTTGGCTGCGGTACTCATCGGAAATTCCTGCGCTCTTCGTGGCGCTCGCTGGACAGACAGTATACCGACAATCAGCAACGCCCCGCGCTCGCTGGGTTGTTGCAACGCAACGAAAAACTGTCATGCAGGATTCGTCCCACGCGACTATAATTCCGCGCGCTATCGGGGGCTTGGTCCGGCCGGAAAAACTCCGTTACAAGGGGAACCCGGATAAGGCGTGGTTCCGCCGGTGGAACCGACCCTGATGACGCGAATTTCGACTCTGCCCTGACACGAGCGACGCATCCTGCGGCTGCCGTCGGGGTGGAAGGCGATCGGACCGGAAAGCCGGCCGCGCCGCAAACGAGTCCAATGGAGGATTTCTGATGGAGTTATTCGATACCCTGCACGAGAAAGGGCACGAGCAGGTCGTCTTTTTTCATCATGAGGCGACCGGGCTGAAGGCCATCGTCGCTATTCACGACACGACCCTCGGGCCCGCGCTGGGCGGACTCCGGATGTGGCCCTACCAGAACGAGGAAGAGGCGCTCCGCGACGTGCTGCGCCTGTCCCGTGGCATGACTTACAAGGCAGCCGTCTCGGGCTTGAATCTCGGCGGCGGGAAAGCGGTGCTGATCGGCGACCCCGAGGAACACAAGAGCGAAGAATTGTTCCGGGCTTTCGGGCGTTTCATCGGTTCGCTCGGCGGTCGATATATTACGGCAGAGGACGTGGGTACCAGCGTCGAGGACATGGACTATATCTATCAGGAGACCGACCGCGTGGTCGGGGTCCACCGGGTCCATGGCGGCAGCGGTGATCCGTCGCCATTCACCGCCTATGGCACATTGCAGGGCATCAAGGCTTGCCTGCAGCTCAAGTACGGAAGCGACGACCCGGGTCGGCTCAGTTTCGCGGTCCAGGGTGTCGGCCATGTCGGCTACTACCTGACCAAGTACCTGCGTGAAGCCGGAGCCAAGGTGTTCGTCTGCGACATCAACGAGAATCGCGTGGAACGGGCCGTCGATGAACTGGGAGCCGAGGCGGTACCGATGGAGCAGATCTACGATACCGACGCCAAGGTGTTTGCACCGTGCGCGCTCGGCGGCGTGATCAACGAAGACACTGTCCCGCGTCTGAAGTGCGACATCGTCGCCGGCAGCGCCAATAACCAGCTGGAGTCAGAGGAGTGGGGCACCGTGCTGGAGGAACGCGGCATCCTGTACGCGCCAGACTACGCCATAAACGCAGGTGGTCTCATGAACGTTGCGATCGAGCTACAGGGCTACGATCGCGACCGGGCATATCGCACCGTGAGCACGATTTACAGCATCATGGGCACGATTTTCAGCATCGCCCGAAGAGACGGGATACCGAGCTGGCAAGCCGCCGATCGCCTGGCGGAAGAACGCATCGCTGCAATCGCCAAGGTCCGGCGCTTTTATTCCAAGCGGTTCAAGGACCGCCTGTCGGGCCGGCGGCCACACACGACCGCCACCAACAGCTGACCGCATCCGACGGGCCCGTGCCTCAGGGCACGGATCGCTTTCTGCACATTCAATGCGAGGAGCCGGCGTGAGCGCCTTCAATATTTCCATCAACGATGACCTGGACATGCTCAGGGAGGCGGTCCGGCGATTCGCAGAATCCGAGATCGCACCGCGCGCAGCGCAGATCGATCAGGCCAACGAATTCCCGCAGGATCTCTGGCCAAAGCTCGGAGAAATGGGTCTTCTCGGCGTCACCGTGCCAGAGGAATTCGGCGGCTCCGGGATGAGCTACCTGGCCCACGTCGTTGCGATGGAGGAGATTTCCAGAGCTTCCGCCTCTGTGGGGCTGTCCTACGGCGCGCACTCGAATCTGTGCGTCAACAATCTGTTCATCAACGGCACTGATGAACAGCGTCGGTATTTCCTGCCGAAACTGTGCAGCGGTGAGTGGGTCGGCGCACTGGCCATGTCGGAATCCGGCGCCGGCTCGGACGTCGTGGGCTCTATGTCGTGTCGGGCGGAACGACGCGGCGACTCCTGGATCGCGAACGGCTCCAAGATGTGGATCACAAACGGACCCGAGGCTCAGGTAGCACTGACCTATATGAGAACCGCAGACACCGGGGCGGGTTCCCGATCCATGACCGCATTCCTCATTGAGAGAGGCATGCCCGGCTTCAGCACAGCCCAGAAACTGGACAAACTGGGTATGCGCGGCTCCAACACTTGCGAGCTGGTTTTCGAGGACTGCGAGATACCCGCGGCCAGTGTCCTCGGCGAGGTGAACGAAGGTGTCTATATCCTGATGAGGGGTCTCGATTCGGAGCGGCTGGTACTTTCGGCGGGTCCCATCGGCATCATGCAGGCGTGCATGGATGTGGCCCTGCCGTACGTCAGGGAGCGGCACCAGTTCGGCAAGCCGATCGGCGAATTCGGCATCATGCAGGCGAAACTGGCCGATATGTATACGGCCTTGCAGGCTTCCAGGGCATTTACCTACCGGGTCGCCGAGCAGTTCGATCGTGGTCAGCCGACCCGGCAGGATGCGGCGGCGACCTTGCTGTTGGCGTCCCAATCCGCGGTGCAGGTGGCGCTCGACGCGATCCAGAGTCTCGGCGGAAACGGCTACATCAATGAGTACCCCACCGGCCGTCTGCTCAGGGACGCCAAACTGTATGAAATCGGCGCGGGAACCAGCGAGATACGACGCATGCTGATCGGGCGTGAACTCGTCCGGGCGGGAGACGCCGCGGGCACCTAAACTTCCCCCCAAGGAGGAAGCAAATCATGACCGAACATGCCATCGTCATCGCCGCGGCGAGACGCACACCCATCGGCGCATTCCAGG
This sequence comes from uncultured Gammaproteobacteria bacterium, assembly GCA_937924335.1. Lineage (GTDB taxonomy): Bacteria > Pseudomonadota > Gammaproteobacteria > Steroidobacterales > XN24 > JAHEFR01. The sequence continues at coordinate 12,904 of CALDWW010000118.1, read as the reverse complement.
GCGCACTCTCCACTGTTCCCGCACCCGACCTGGGAGCAACAGCCGCGGCAGCGGCCATCAAGGATGCCGGTATCAAGCCGGAAGACATCAGCGAGGTGATCTTCGGCTGCGTGCTGCCGGCCGGTCTCGGCCAGGCTCCGGCTCGTCAGGCTGCGCTTGCGGCCGGGATCCCGAATTCGGTCGGATGTACCACTATCAACAAGGTCTGCGGGTCAGGCATGAAGGCCGTCATGATAGCCAGCGATCTGATACTGGCCGGATCCGCGGACATCGTACTCGCAGGCGGCATGGAGTCGATGTCCAACGCCCCCTACCTGATGCCGAAAGCCCGGAACGGTTACCGGATGGGCCATCAGCAGGTTCTCGACCACATGTTCTTCGATGGCCTGCAGAATCCCTATGACAACAACATGATGGGGCACTTCGCGGAACAGACGGTGGACCGTTACCAGTTCAGCCGCGAGGAGCAGGACGCCTTCTCGACGGCATCGGTCCGCAGGGCCCTGGAAGCGACCCAGAAAGGAGACTTCGAGGCGGAGATCGTACCGGTACTGGTCCGGACCCGCCGCGAGGAGACACGCGTCGAACGTGACGAGGAACCCTATCGCTGTGAGATCGACAAGATCCCGGAGATGCGCCCCTCATTCCGTCGCGATGGGGGCACCGTAACGGCGGCCAGCTCCTCATCGATCTCGGATGGCGCAGCAGCATTGATCGTCACCAGCGCAGCGGAAGCAGAAAACCGCGGCATGCAGCCGCTTGCGCGGATCGTGGCGCATAGCGGATTCGCTCATGCCCCGGAGTGGTTCACCACCGCGCCGGTGTTCGCCATCGAGGCTCTCCAGAACAAGCTCGGTTGGACATCGGATGACGTTGACTTGTACGAGATCAATGAGGCATTCGCCGTGGTCGCCATGGCGGCGATGAAGGATCTTGGGCTCGACCATGGGAAGGTCAACATCCACGGTGGCGCTTGCGCACTGGGCCATCCGATCGGCGCTACCGGGGCCCGGTTACTCGTTACGCTCGTGCATGCACTCCGCAACCGTGGTCAGAAGCGTGGCATCGCTTCGTTGTGCATCGGTGGCGGTGAAGCCACCGCAGTCGCCGTCGAAATCTTATAACAGGAGAGCGCCCTATGCCGGTCATCCGCTCCCAGGTGGACACCCGCAGCGAGGAGTTTGCCGCCAACCAGACGCACATGCGGCAAGTCGTGGACGAACTCGAGCGGCAGCTCACGCAAGCAGCCGGCGGAGGCAGCGAACGCGCCAGGGAGCGGCACACTTCCCGGGGCAAGCTCCTGCCACGCGAGCGGATCGAGGCGCTGCTCGACCCGGGCAGCCCTTTCCTGGAGTTGTCGGGCCTTGCGGCCCACGGGCTGTACGAGGACGCGGCCCCCTGTGCCGGCATCGTGACCGGTATCGGGCGCGTGGAGGGCTGCGAGGTGATGGTGGTCGCCAACGACGCCACGGTTAAAGGCGGTACCTACTTTCCGATCACCGTAAAGAAACATCTCAGGGCGCAGGAGATCGCCCTGGAGAACCACCTGCCTTGCATCTACCTTGTGGACTCGGGTGGGGCCTTCCTGCCGATGCAGGACGAGGTGTTTCCCGATCGTGATCACTTTGGTCGGATCTTCTTCAATCAGGCGCGACTCTCATCGCTGGGCATTGCGCAGATTGCCGTGGTGATGGGTTCCTGTACCGCGGGTGGCGCGTATGTCCCGGCAATGTGCGATGAAGCCATCATCGTGCGCGACCAGGGCACGATCTTCCTGGGCGGGCCACCGCTGGTAAAAGCGGCGACCGGCGAGGTCGTGGACGCAGAGTCTCTCGGCGGTGGAGAAGTGCACAGCCGTGTGTCTGGAGTGACCGACCATCTCGCCAGTGACGACACCCACGCACTGACGATAGCCCGGGACATCGTCGCCAGCCTTAACCGGAAGAAAAACGTCTGGGTCGCTGTCCGCGAGCCCTCCGAACCCATCTACGACGCTGGCGAAATATACGGCATCCTGCCGCGGGACAATCGTCATCCCTATGAGGTCCGCGAGATCATCGCCCGGCTTGTCGACAGTTCGGACTTTAACGAGTTCAAGCCCCTCTACGGCAAGACCCTCGTCTGCGGCATTGCGCGGCTGCACGGCTATCCGGTAGGGGTCATCGCCAACAACGGCATCCTGTTCTCGGAGTCGGCTCTCAAGGGAGCTCATTTCATCCAGCTATGCAATCGACGCCGCATCCCACTCCTGTTCTTGCAGAACATCACCGGTTTCATGGTGGGCAAAAAGTACGAGAACGCCGGTATCGCCAAGGACGGAGCCAAGATGGTGAATGCCGTCGCCACCTCGACGGTACCCAGGTTTACCGTGATCATCGGCGGCTCTTTCGGCGCCGGAAACTACGCCATGTGCGGGCGGGCCTACGGCGCTCGCATGTTGTGGGCCTGGCCGAACGCGCGCATATCGGTAATGGGCGGAGAACAGGCGGCGTCCGTACTTTCGACTGTGCGTCAGGACAGCCTGGAAGCACGTGGAGAGTCCTGGCCGGCAGAGGACCGCAAGGCCTTCGAGGAACAGATCCGCGACCGCTACGAGACCCAGGGACACCCGTATTACGCGACCGCGCGGCTCTGGGACGACGGTGTGATCGATCCGGTCGACACCAGACGGACTCTCGGCCTGGCGTTATCCGCGGCGTTCAACGGCCCGGCACCGGAAGAAGGCCCCTACGGGATATTCAGAATGTAGCGCCATGCATGGCGCCACAGGGGTAGAAACAATGTCGGATGCAGCCATTCTCAATGTAGACAGTCGCGGTGCGGCGACGCTCACCCTGAACAGACCCGGGGTCCACAACGCCTTCGACAAAGATCTGATCACCGAGCTGACCGCGATCTTGTCCGAACTCCAGTCTCGCACTGACGTCCGACTGGTGATACTGACTGGAGCAGGATCCTCGTTCTCGAGCGGCGCCGACATCGGCTGGATGAGGTCGATGGCGGACTTTTCGGAAGACCAGAACTACGAGGACGCACTACAGCTCGCCGAGTTGATGTCGGTCCTCAATGGTCTGAGCAAACCGACGGTGGCGAAGGTAAACGGTCACGCATTTGGCGGCGGACTCGGCCTGGTGGCCTGCTGCGACATCGCTATTGCAGCGGAGAATGCCCGCTTCTGTTTCAGCGAGGTGCGACTGGGGATTGTGCCGGCCGTGATATCGCCGTATGTCATCGAAGCTATCGGCGTCCGGCAAGCCAGGAGGTTTTTCCTTAGCGCTGAGGCCATGTCGGCCAGGAAGGCCCGTCGCATCGGCCTGATCCACGAGATCGCTCGCCCGGGCGAGCTGGACCAGGCCGTCGATGATCAGCTGGTCATGCTGCTCAAGGGGGGGCCCGAAGCGCAACGCGAGAGCAAGCAGCTCATCAGTATGGTCAGCGGGCACTCCCAGAGCGCCGACCAGGCGCTCCGGCAACGGACCGCGGAGATCATCGCCCAGATGCGGGTCTCCGGGGAAGGACAAGAGGGCCTGCAGGCATTCCTCGCCAAACGCACCCCTGGCTGGAACAGCGAGGAATGATGTTCAGCCGGATCCTGATCGCAAACCGGGGAGAGATCGCCTGCCGGGTCATCCGGACCTGCCGCAGAATGGGCATCCAGTCTATTGCGGTCTACTCGGATGCCGACGCGCAAGCGCGCCATGTGCGCGAGGCCGATGAGTCAGTCAGGATAGGGCCTGCCGAACCGGCGGACTCCTACCTCAATGTCGAGCGGGTGATAGAAGCCGCGATCGGGAGTGCGGCCGACGCTATCCACCCGGGTTACGGATTCCTGTCCGAGAATCCACAGTTTGCGAGCGCCGTGCGGGATGCCGGCCTGGTCTTCATCGGTCCTGAAACCGAGACCATCAGGACGATGGGCTCGAAGCGTCGTGCTCGCAGCTTGATGATCGAAGCCGGGGTGCCGGTCGTACCCGGATTCGAAGGGCAGATGCAGGATGACGGGACCTTACTCTCCGAGGCGGCGAGGATCGGCTTCCCGGTGATCCTCAAGCCCTCCGCCGGGGGCGGCGGCAAGGGCATGCGCGTGCTGCGCGATACAGATGACTGGTCCGCCGCGCTCGCCGGTGCCCGACGCGAGGCGCAGGCAGCGTTTGGCAACGACCACATGATCCTGGAACGCTTTCTGGAAAGAGCCCGGCATGTGGAGGTGCAGATCTTCGCGGACAATCACGGCAACGTCCTCCATCTGTTCGAGCGGGAATGCTCGATCCAGCGACGTCAGCAGAAGATCATCGAAGAAGCGCCCTGCCCGGCCCTCGACGAGGCGCTGCGGACAAGCATCAGCGAGGCCGCCGTCACGGCGGCCGTCGCGGTCGGTTATCGCAATGCAGGTACGGTCGAATTCCTGCTGGACGAGAGCGGCCAATTCTACTTCATGGAGATGAACACGCGTCTGCAAGTCGAGCATCCGGTGACGGAAGCGATCACCGGCATCGATCTCGTGGAGTGGCAGCTGCGTGCTGCGGCGGGCGAGTCGCTGCCGGTGACTCAATCAGAGATCACGCGCCATGGTCACGCCATCGAGGCGCGGATCTATGCGGAGAACCCATTTAATGACTTCCTGCCCTCCACTGGCCGCATCGGCAGGTTCATCCATCCCGTGGTCGCACTTGATCTGCGTATCGACAGCGGCGTGGACAGCGGCGACCGCGTGGATGTGTACTACGACCCGATGTTGGCGAAGCTCATCGTCTGGGCAGAGGATCGGCCAACCGCTATCCAGCGACTCCGCCGCTCGCTGGCCCGGACAATGCTGACCGGGCCGATGACTAACCTGGCTCTTCTGCGCAGCATAGCCGGACATGCCGATTTCGTCGCCGGTCAGATGGACACCGGTTACCTGGAGCGCAACTTCGGCAAGCTACTCTTCGACAGTGTGGCTGCAGATGAGATTGCTCTGATCGCAGCGGCCTGTGCTCTGCAGCTGGGTTCGACGAAGTTGTCCGCGGCTGAATCCGACCCGTACTCGCCATGGGACCGGACAGACGGCTGGCGACAAGGCGGCGGTGGCGTCCGGATGCGCTTCGAGGACCCCTGCGGCCAGAACAGCGAACTGACTCTTGCGGGCGGCGATGGCCGATTCACCGTCACGATCAACGGCGTGGCCACGCCAGTCACGGCGAGCCGACTGGATCCGGACCATCTCGACCTGTCCGTCGGCGAGGAAGAATATCAGGCCACAGTTCTCACAGACGGCGACAGTTGCTATGTCGGTCTGGATCTTGGCGGATTCGAGCTGCGTCAGGTCCCGATCTATACGCCTTCGACACTGCACGGCGAGGAAGACACCCACCCTGTGGCCCCGATGCCCGGCCGGATTGTCATCGTCTATGTCACCGAGGGCGAGAGTGTCACTGCGGGCCAATCGCTCCTCGTACTCGAAGGCATGAAGATGGAGTACACGCTGAGGGCGCCGGTCGCGGGCCGGATCAGCCGGGTCTTGTTCTCTGCCGGAGACATGGTCGAGGCCGACACGGCGTTGGTGGATATCGAGCCTGAATCGGGCGCGGATAAGTGACCGCACTCCCGGAAAAAATACGGGTAGTCGAGGTCGGACCCCGGGACGGTCTGCAGAGCGAAACTCAGTTGATCGACAGCGCTACCAAGATCGAGTTGATAAACCGGTTGAGTTCGGCGCGCCTGCCGGTTGTCGAGGCGACCAGCTTCGTCAGTCCCCGGTGGATCCCGCAACTGGCCGACGCAGAGGAGGTGCTCGCCGGGATAGACCGGCGGCCAGGCACCGACTACCCGGTTCTGGTCCCCAATCTCCGCGGCCTGGAGAGAGCCCTGTCAGCCGGGGTACGCGAGATCGCCGTGTTCACCGCTGCCTCCGAGGCGTTCAACCGCAAGAATGTAAATGCAGGGATCGACGAATCCTTGGACAGGATCGGTGAGATTGCGGCGCCCGCCCTGAAAGCAGGGCTCCGGATCCGCGGCTATGTGTCGTGTGTGCTGGGATGCCCCTACGAGGGTCGTGTATCCCCCGATGTCGTGGTCGACGTAGCGCGCCGGCTGACACAAGCGGGGTGTTACGAGGTCTCACTCGGGGACACGATCGGGATAGGCACGCCTGCCGCGGCCCGCGGCCTGGTCGATGCTGTGGCCGCAGAGATCGGGGTGCAGAGGGTCGCGGTGCACTTCCACGACACTCGCGGGCAGGCGCTGGCGAACGTGCTGGCCTGCCTGCAGGCCGGCGTGGCTACTGTCGACGCCTCCGTTGCCGGCCTGGGCGGATGCCCGTATGCGCGGGGCGCGACCGGCAATCTGGCCACTGAGGACCTGATCTACATGCTGCACGGGATGGGTCTGGAGACTGGCGTCGATCTCGACGCTCTGATCGAAACGGGACTCTTCATCAGCCGGGCTCTCGGCCGGCACCCTGTCAGCAGGCTAGGACAGATCGCGGTATTGGCCGCAGAGCAGGACACCATCTGAAATTTCGGGCCGCAAGGCCTGTCCAATTAATCCGGAGGAATCAAATGGACATCAGCAATGCCATCGCAATCGTATCCGGGGGCGCATCCGGGCTCGGCAACGCCGTCGCGCGTCGCGTGATTGCAGAAGGTGGCAGGGTAGCGATCCTGGACGTCAACGAGGAGCAAGGGGCGAACGCTGCTGCCGGGCTGGGGGACAACGCCATGTTCATCCAGACTGATGTCAGCGACGAAGATCAGGTAAACGGCGCGGTGGCCAAAGCCACTGATGCCTTCGGCAGCGTGACATTCTGCGTCAACTGCGCCGGCATACTCGGGGCCGGTCGAGTACTCGGGCGGGAAGGACCGATGCCGGGCGGATATTTCGCCAAGGTTATCCAGGTCAACCTGATCGGCACGTTCTTCATGTGCAAGGCGGCAGCCAACCAGATGCAGAACAACGAACCCAATACCGAAGGCGAACGCGGCGTCATCGTGAACACCGCCTCTGTCGCGGCATTCGAAGGCCAGGTCGGCCAGGCCGCCTACTCCGCATCGAAAGCCGGCGTCGCCGGCATGGGACTGCCGCTGGCGAGGGAGTTCTCGCGAATCGGTGTCCGGGTCAACACGGTGGCTCCAGGGATCTTCCTGACCCCGATGATGGAGTCGATGCCGGAACACATTCAGGATTCACTGGCGGCTCAGGTGCCTTTCCCGTCGAGACTCGGTCGCCCGGAAGAATTTGCCGATCTCGTTGTCTATCTCTACAGCAACGTCATGTTGAACGCTGAAACCATCCGCCAGGACGGCGCGATAAGGATGCAACCGAAATGAGCGACCGATCGGGTCGCGACAGGAGCAAGGATATGGTGAGACGATGGCTGCCGCTGGCACTGATCGCGGCAATGCTGGGCAACGGCTGCGCGGGACCCGGCGAGCCGGTAGAGTCCGAGGGTGAGGCAACCCCGGAACCGGGCGGATATTCGGTCCCGGTGGTCTACCACAAACTGGACAACGGTCTGAAAGTCGTCGTCTCGAGGGACGACACCGCACCTGTCGCGACGGTCGGCGTCTACTACAACGTCGGGTTGCGGACGGAACCGCGCGGCCTGACAGGTTTCGCTCACCTGTTCGAACACATGATGTTCCAGGGCACTGAGCAACTGGGCAAGGGCAAGCTGGACAAGCTCATCCAGGGCAATGGCGGCATCATGCAGGGCCAGACGAAACCCGACATGACGCTCTATTACGAGGTCGTTCCCGCCAACATGCTGGAACCGGTGCTGTGGGCGGAGGCAGACCGGATGTCCCGGCTCGATATCACTCAGGAGAACCTGGACAACCAGCGCGATGTGGTCAAGAACGAATACCGGCTGAAGATCGAGAATCAACCTTACAGCCGTTTCCTGTCGGTCGAACTCAGCGATCATGCCTTCGAGAACTGGCAGAACGGCCACAATTTCTGGGGCGATATGGATGACCTCGATGCGTCGACGGTGGAAGCGGCCCAGGATTTCTACGAGACCTACTACGCTCCCAGCAATGCCGCGTTAGTCGTCGTCGGGGACGTTGATCCGGACGCGACCATCGCCGCTGTAGAGAAGTACTTTGGACACATCCCGGCGCGGGAACGCCCGGCGATGCCCGATCTCACCGAGCCACGACAGGACGCTGAGAAGCGGGACACGTTTCTCGACCCGCTGGCGCCACAGCCCATGCTGGCCTTTGCGTATCACGCACCGCCGCCGGACAGCAGCGACTACCTGGCAATGCAACTCATCAGCCTGATCCTCCTGCAGGGATCCGACAGTCAGCTGTATCAGCGACTCGTGACGGAACGGGGCTATTCCAGCTTCGTCGGGGGGGGCGTCAACCTGCAGGGGGGGGCCTTCGATGCCGTCGGACCGGTCCTGTTCGCAGGCTACCTGATCCATGACGTGGACCTCGACCCGGAAGTCATCGTCGACGACATCGACGACGTGTTCGCAGACTTCAAGTCGACGCTGGTCGACTCGAAAACGCTGGAGCGCGCGTTACTGAAATTCCGGTCAGGTTTCTATGAGACCCAGGGCGGCAGCTTCGGTATCGGTCGCGCGAATCTGCTCGCGGACTTTGCCCTGTTCCATGACGATCCTTCGAGAATCAACCGGATAGAAGCCGAGATGCTCGGGATCACTCCGGAACAGATCCAGCGGGTAGCGCGCGAGTACCTTCGGCCGACCAACCGGACACTCCTGTTCCTTGAGCCCGGAGCTGCAGCGAGGACCCAGCCATGATCAAGGCGACACGAACACTCATCACTCTGGTCTGTCTCGTCGGCCTCGGGCACCAGGCCCTGGCGATGGATGGGCCGCCACCGGCTGACGCTCCGCGTGACTTCAGCCTCCCTGAGAAGACGGCCTTCCAGCTGGACAACGGCATGGGCGTCACGATGGTGCCCTTCGGCGACCTGCCGAAGGTCAGCATGGTGCTACGGACCCGCACCGGCAACCTGAACGAAGGCCAGGACACCTGGCTGGCGGATCTGACCGGTGCGCTGATGCAGGAAGGCACGACCTCTCTGGACGCCACGGCCTTGCGGCAGAGAGCGGCGGAACTCGGTGGCGCGATCGGCATCGGCGTCGGGCCCGAGATGACCAGCGTCAGCGTCAGTAGCCTGGCCGAGACGAGTGTGCAGGCCCTGGAATTGCTGACGGACGTCGTCCGCAATCCGGCCTTCCCTGAAAGCGAGCTGGAGAGGATCAGGGCGGACTTCATCCGTAACCTGAGTATCTCCCGCGTGCGTCCCCAGGGCCAGGCGGCCGTCGCGATGAACGCGCGGCTCTACGGCGACCATCCGTTCTCGTCGGTGTTCCCCACCGAGGAGCAGCTGAGGAGTTACACCATCGACGATCTGCGCCGTTTTTACACGGACAATTTCGGCGCCGTGCGATCGCATCTGTTCGTCAGCGGCCGCTTTGACGCGGAGACCATGCGACAGGCCATCGAGGAACAGTTCGGTGAGTGGCAGCCGGGTCCGGATGTGTTCATCGACGTCCCCAGGCCGATCCGTGAGGGCAGCCTGCAGGTGATCGACCGCCCGGGTGCCCCGCAATCGACTATAAACATCGCCATCCCCGTGATCGGGGTCGCAGATCCGGCCTATAGCCGACTGATGATGGCTAACGACATCCTGGGTGGCGCCGGTTTCCTGTCACGACTCTTCCAGAATCTTCGGGAAGACAAGGGCTATACCTACGGGCCCAGCACTTCCACCGGTAACAACTATCGCAGCGCGGTCTGGAACTTCAGCGCCGACGTGGCCACAGAGGCGACGGGCCCTTCTCTGAGAGAGTTTTTCAAGGAGATCCGCCGGCTGCAGACCGTGGCACCGACGGCGGGCGAGATGGCCCGGATACGCGGCTATCGTGGCGGCATCTTCGTGCTGGCCAACGCATCGCGAGGCGGAATCATCGGCACGTTGTCGTTCATGGATTTTCACGGCCTGCCCGATAGTTATCTGACGGAATATACGGAACGCCTCGCCCGGGTCACTCCGGAACAGGTCTCCGGGATCGCGTCGTCCCAGTGGCCCGTAGAGGGCATGACCATCGTCGTGGTCGGCGACCGCAGTGTCATCGACCAGCAACTCTCCGAGGTCGCTGAGATCGCGCCCTACCTGTCGGACTGAGAGTAGACGCCCGATGGGCTAGAATTAACGGCCGCCACCTTGGCGGCCGTGTTCTTACTTTTTTGCCCCGGATTACGAGGTAGACGCCCGATGACAGACAGAGACGTCATGGAATACGACGTGGCCATCGTCGGCGGTGGACCTGCAGGCCTCGCCTGCGCCATCCAGATCAAGAAACGAAACCCGGATCTGACGGTCTGCCTCCTCGAGAAAGGCTCGGAGCTCGGCGCTCACAGCCTTTCTGGCGCGGTGATGGAACCCGGCCCGATCGATGCACTCTGGCCGGAATGGCGCGACGACCCGCCTGGTATCTGCGTACCGGCCGGCGACGATGAATTCCTGCTACTCACCAGGCGCAAAGGTCTGCGGCTGCCCACGCCGCCGCAGATGAAGAATCACGGCAATTTCATTATTTCGCTGGGCGCACTGGTTAAGAAACTCGGCGAACATGCAGAAGCGCTCGGCGTCGATGTCTTCCCCGGCTTCGCCGGTGCCGGCCTGCTGCTCGATGGTGATAAGGTCACCGGCGTCCGCTGTGGAGACATGGGGGTCCAGGCGGACGGACAACCGAGCGCTGCTTACGCCGCCGGTGTCGACATCCGGGCGGCAACGACCGTGCTGGCGGAGGGATGCAGAGGCAGTCTTACGAAACAAGCGATCGCCCGATTCGGCCTGAGCAAAGGCCGGTCTCCGCAGACCTACGGGTTGGGATTCAAGGAACTCTGGCAGTTGCCGCCCGGCAGATGCCAACCCGGATTGATCCAGCATACCGTGGGCTGGCCGCTCGACTCGGCGACCTACGGCGGAAGTTTTGTCTATCACCTGGATCAGGACCGTATCTATGTGGGATTCGTCGTTGGACTGGACTACGAGGACCCTGCTTTCTCGCCATTCGAGGCGTTCCAGCAATACAAGCATCATCCGCGGATCCGCGGCCTGTTCGAGGGCGGTGAGATCCTCGCCAGTGGCGCGCGCACCTTGATTGAAGGCGGCATCCAGGCCATGCCCAGGCTGGACATGCCCGGCGCCATGCTGGTGGGCGATGCCGCGGGCACGCTCAACGTGCCCAAGATCAAAGGCATCCACACGGCGATCAGCGCGGGCGTCAGCGCTGCAGATCACATCGTGGAGACCGGCAAAGCGGAAGGCTTTGATACCCGCTGGCGCGCGTCCGCATCGGCCGCGGAACTGCACAAGGTCCGAAACGTAAGGCCGGGATTCAATCGGGGGCTCTGGTTCGGGCTCCTCAACGCCGCTTGGGAGACGATCACTGGCGGACACAGTCCATGGACCCTGCGTACCCGTTCGGACCACGACAGCCTGGAAGCGGTCGGCGGGGACTCTGCTCCTGCCGTTACCAGAGACTGGCTTGAGGATCGGGAACTTGCGCCGCGCGATCGCCTGGCCTCCGTGTACTTCGCCAATACGGCCCACGAGGAGGATCAGCCCGTCCATCTGCGGGTTACCGACGCGTCGATCTGCGCGACTCGCTGCTACGAGGAATACCGAAATCCCTGCACGCGTTTCTGCCCGGTTCAGGTCTACGAGATGGTCGAAGAAGACGACGGACGACGACTACAGATCAACGCGTCGAATTGCGTCCACTGCAAAGCTTGTGACATCAAGGATCCCTACCAGATTATCGACTGGGTGCCGCCGGAGGGCGGCTCCGGGCCGAACTATCAGAATCTCTGAGCAGGTAGCCCGCGCAGCACCTATGCGGACTGGTGCTCGGTATGCTCAGGTTTCGGCGAATCCTGGTGGAGCTGGGTGATCAGGATATATTTCGATCCACTCTCCGGAGGATTCCCGCGATGGATGAATGGCCAGCCCACCGGGCATAACATCATCCTACCTTCCACCGGCTTGATGGCGACGCCCTGCCACCGGTAGTCTGTCTCGCCGCCCTTCTCCACGGTGTTCAGATACCAGATCGCCGTCAGGACCCGGGTAGGGCTGCGACCTATATTGTCGGAGTGCCAGGCGTAGAAGCCCTCTCCCTCCCGGTACCGCGTGATACGAGGCTCCTCGGGAAAGACCCCGATTGGGAAAGCCTTGCCCCACTTCTGCATGTAGTCCTTCATTCGCCTCTTGAGGGACTCCATGATGACTTCATTGACGTCTTCCCAGCCGTCACGATGCGTCCACAGAAGGATCTCCGTGGTCGACTTGACCCGGGTATCCACGCGGCCGCTTGCCCCACCGCCCGCCATGCCGATGACTTTTCTGGAATCGGCCTCGAAACGTTCGATTACGTCGCGGCAGAATTCCGGGGAAAGTTCGTCATCATAGACAGCAAACAGCGATTCCATATCCATCTGTTGTCTCGCTCTCCTCGGGCGCCAACCCCGTCCATCATGGCGTGGCCACAGCCCTCGTATCCGCGGGCCTCTCTGCCCCACGAGTATACGCGGCGAAAACGTTACAATGGCAGTTTCGGAACACGTCCCTGATGGGAGAGGACATGATAGTACTCGTCGGCATTAAGCGCGTCATCGACTACAACGTGCGCGTGCAGATCAACCGGGAAGGCACGGACGTTATCAAGGAGGGGGTGAAGATGAGTATCAACCCCTTCGACGAGATAGCGGTGGAAGCCGCGCTGCGGCTGCGGGAGGCCGGCCAGGCGACGGAAATCGTCGTGGTCTCGATCGGCCCGGGCGCGGCCCAACAGCAGTTGCGCACCGCGCTTGCCATGGGGGCGGATCGCGCCATCCTCATCGAGACTGATGACGAAGTGCAACCGCTCGCGGCAGCCCGG
>CALDWW010000117.1 GCA_937924335.1 uncultured Gammaproteobacteria bacterium | reverse complement strand
GACCCACTTCGCCGCCAAAGTCGTGGACCCTCTGGAGTTGTCTGAATCCCTGGGCGCAGACCGCCTGGTCGAGTGCGGCATGCGCCGTTCGGAGGAGCGGATTTCGATCAATCTCCAGCTCTTCGATGCCGATGCCGATCGCAATCTCTGGGCCGAAGAGTATCAGGGGCAGACTTCCGACGAGCTCTTACTAATCTCCGACGCTTTCCGCGACCTGATCGGCGTGGACGCGCTCAACATAAGCGCCCGGGCCGGTGGCCGTATCGAACGCGTCAACGAGGCGCCGACGGCGAGCAGTGAGGCCTGGATACTGTTCCAGCGCGGCCGCGCAGCCGGAAACGACGGCGATCCGGGGGCGGCTGCCATCCACTTCCGGCAGGCCGCCGGACTGGACCCGTCGTTTGCCCGTGCCCAGTCCGCCGTCGGCAGGCAACACTGGCTCGATTCGCAAGCCGATGGATTGACACAGAAAGACAGGACGGCGCGGCTCAACGCCGCCTGGGCCCACACGCAGCGGGCTTTGAACGAATCGCCGCGACTGGCCGACGCCCTGGCCATCCGACGCGTTCTACTGGCCGCGGGTGTGGGACCTTCGCCAGGCCCGGAGAGCGAGCCATTGCCGACCGACCAGGACCAACTGCACGAGATGATCATCGACCTCCGGCCGAGCTTCGCCGAGGAATTTGTGTGGTGGGCCACATGGCTGGATGCCCAGGGACAGGAGTCAGAGGCCGACAGGGCACGCGACACGGCCCGCCGGCTGGATCCGGCAGCCGTGTCTGAACGGGCATCCACGTCCCGCTGAGCGATGTGATCAGGCTCACCCCCCGGCGAGGAACACCGGCGGCACTCCCTGTATCCTGCGAGGGCAGGAAAGCCCAACGAAAAGAACCGCTCTTCGCCAACTTCTGCACGGTCTGAGCCGTATTTGTAGTACGGAAGTGCTGTGTTTTTGAGAGACAGAAATGACCCGCAGGGACAACATCGCAGGCTGGGCGAGTGGCCACCGACTCTGGACCACTCTCGCCATCTACACCGGCGCAGGCTTGCTGACCGTGCAGTTACTGACAACGGCCAGGCAACACTTCGGCCTGCCGGACAGCCTGGACAGCGGTCTGTTGGCGGTATTCGTGGCGGGATTCCTGGCCATGATCATGCTGCTCAAAACCCGCATCGCTGGCGGCGCCTCACCGATACTGCATGCCCTGCAAGCCGTCGCCGTGGTCCTCCTGTTCGCGGCCGCCGGGCTGCTGATCGCCTACTGGCTCGAACCAACCGCTCCGGCCTTGGTTACCATTCTGAGTTAATCTAGGCTCAGGGTGGCCGTTCTCCGGGACCGCATTGAAGGACAGGAAGACCTTGGATAGTCGCGCCAGGACCGTCCGATTTTGGACGGCCGTGATCATCTATGCCGGCGCCGGCCTGGCGACGGTCGAGTTGCTATTAGCGGTCAGAGAGCAGTTCCATCTGCCGGAGGCCTTGATCGGGGGAATCATCGCGATTTTCCTGGCGGGGCTCGTGGCCATGATCCTGCTGATGAAGACATCTATCGCGGCCGGTGGGTCTCCCATCCTGCACGGGCTTCGGGCCTTCGCCGTCGTCCTCATAATCGTTGCGTTCGCCCTGCTCGTTGCGTACTGGCTGTCTCCCGAGAGTGCCGCCGGCGCGCACAATGCGGCCAGTATCGTTACGCCACCGGCGGTCTGAGTGTCCCGAATCATCGGCTTCGCACACGCCGGATTGACCGGCAGGCGGACCGCCTCTAGCATCTGCGCTTCAGCAACCGGAGCGTATGACCTCGATGACCTACTGCCTGGCAGCAACTGTAGATCAGGGCCTGCTGTTCGCCTCGGACTCCCGCACCAATGCCGGCGTCGATCAGATTTCCACTTTCTCGAAGATGCATCGCTTCCTCGGCGACGGCCAGCGTATTTTCGTGTTGCTGTCTGCCGGCAACCTGGCCACGACCCAGGCCGTCGTCACCCGGCTCAATCGGGACATCGAGAAGGATGCCGAACATAGTCTCGCCGCGGTGGAGCACCTTTCCGAGGCTGCCGAATACGTCGGCGGCATCAGCCGCGAGGAGCAGGGGAAACATTCCGGTAAGGGCGAGGACGGATTCAACCCCGACGCCAGCTTCATCCTCGGCGGCGAGATCTCCGGCCGGCCGCCATCGATTTTCCAGATCTATCCGGAAGGTAACTTCATCCGCGCCTCGGCGCACACACCCTTCCTGCAGATCGGCGAGTCGAAGTACGGCAAGCCTATCCTGGACCGGATCATCACGGCTGACATGGCGCTGGAGGACGCAGCCCGCTGCGCCATCGTCTCCATGGACTCGACCATGCGCAGCAACGTCACTGTCGGCCCGCCGATCGAGGTGATGATCTACCACGCCGGCACCCAGGAACCCGGTCGTCACATCGTGCTGGGCGAGGACGACGACTACCTGCGCACGCTGCGTGTCGCCTGGCAGGAGAGCCTGAGGAACGCCTTCAATGAGTTGCCGAAGCTACCGCGTCTGCCGGCGTCGGTACGACTCGTCGATGGACAAAGCTGAGCTTGTCCGCCACCAGCTGAGATAGCACGAACGGATAGGGATCGTCCGTGCCCATACTGCGGTTGAGTTCGTTCAGGATCACCGACAGATCCATCCAGGTGTCGAGCCACTGATCCGAATCCCTGGCCGTATCCGGCGTCGGCACCACACCCCAGGCCACGGCGGTTTCCAGGGTGTCCCTGATGTGCAGGTAGTGGGCCCAGGTCTCGGCCCAGTCCTCCCACGGATGCGAAGAGGCATAGGCGCTGACGTACCGTCCCTGCCACGTTATGCGCGTGTCCTTGATCGCGTAGAAACGCTCCATGGCCGTGTCGTAGTCCTCGCGCTCGTCTCCGAACAGCCCACGGAATTCCTGCAGCGCCTCGTCATCGCCGGCGACCATCGGATGAAAGTAGAAGTGCGCGCTCTCGTGGCGGAAATGACCGAGTAGAGTCCGATAGCGTTCCTGCATGTCCTCGCGAACGGCATGCCGTACCGAGTCGTCCGCCTCGGCCACGTTGATGGTGATGGAGCCGCCCATGTGACCGGTGACAACGAACGACTCGCTGACGTTGGGGTTGTGTCGCTGATCCTCGAGAAAGCGGAATGACAACATCGCGGAATCGGGCTGCTGCAGCGGCAATCCCAGCCTCAGCAGATCGAAGATCATGCGGCGTTTGGCCGCCTCCAGTCGCGCCCACAGCAGCCGGTTCTTGCCGGACTCCAGTGCCGGGATAACCGCGTTGAGGCGGCAGGAAACACAATAGTCCTGTTCGGCCTCCGCCGGCACCAGCCAGTTGCAGACGTCGTGCTCCACCCGGTTGCGGCAATGGGCGAATGCCTGTTCCGGGGATCCCCCGACGGCGCGGTACCGGCCGCCACCACTGATCTCCAGGGACAACAGTTCGAGTGATCCAGGATCGAAACCCACGGGCCGGTCGCAGGCCAGGCAGTAACTGTTCTCGAAGAACATCGGGCTGCCGCAGGCGCAGACGAAGCGCTTCATTGAGGGGTCTCCAGCGGGAACCAGGTCTGTTGGACGGCAACGTGCACCACGCCCAGTTCCAGCTGGACCAGGTCGATCCACTCGTGCAGGCCGGCGTGATCCATCGCGGCGAAGTCGAGTTCGTCCGTCTGGCGGTGCAGCCGGGCGACCGCGCGCAGCGCATCCTCGGGACGGGGCAGGCGACGCAGCGCTGTCTCGAGCTGCTTCAGGCAATAACGCCACGCGCGCGGAAAGTGATCATCCAGTAATACGAATGCGATGACGTCCCCGGGCACAATACGGCGACGGACATACTGCCGGTACATCTGGTAGGCACTCAGGGATCGCAGGACCGCCATCCAGACCGCGTTGGTGAAAGGCGTCAGCTCATCACGGCCCTGGAGGATGCTGGACGCCGCCACGTCGATCACCCTCGTGGCCATGTCGGCTCGCTCGACGTTCCGGCCGATACGCAGGAACTGGTAGGCAGGCCCATGGCTCATGTTGGACGCCAGCATACCGTTGAGCTGCTGGCAGCCGGATACTATTCGCGCCATCACCTCGTGCCTGCGCCGGTCACTGATCCCGCCGCCCAACGACTCCTTCGAGTACAGGTAGAGTTCGTTGACGCTGCGCCAGGCTTCGGACGGGAAGATGTCCCGCGTCGTACGTATGTTCTCGCGCACCATGCGCAGTGAGGCGCGTATCGAACTCGGATTGTTGGCGTCCGAGATCAGGAACCGCAGTGGCGAACGGCTGTTGGGCGTCGGGTAGAGATCAGCATAGAGCTCCTTGCTGCCGTTGATGTCGACCAGCGTCGGCCAACCGAATCCGGCCTCCTGCGGCAGGTCCAGCATGAGCGTGCCGAAGACGCTGACGACGCGGGCGCTGTTCTCTGCCCGCTCCAGATAACGTGCGGCCCAATAGCTGCGTTCGGCGACCCGGGACAGCAGGCTCATCGATCTCTACCCACGATCCAGGTGTCCTTGCTGCCGCCACCCTGCGAGGAGTTCACCACGAACGATCCCTTGCGCAGGGCCACCCGGGTCAGGCCGCCGGCGGTGACCGCCATGCGCTCTCCCTGCAGCACGAAAGGTCGCAGGTCGACATGCCGCGGTTCTACGTCGCCGTCCACGAGACTCGGCACCGTGGACAAAGCGATCAATGGCTGCGCGATGTAGTTGCGCGGGTCCTTGCGGATCAGGCTGGCAAACTCCCGGCGCGCGGTCTTCGTCGCCTGCGGGCCGATCAGCATGCCGTAACCACCGGATTCATTAGCCGGCTTGACCACCAGCTCGTCGAGGTGAGCGATGACATGCTCGCGATCCCGCTGGTCGCTGCACAACCAGGTCGGCACGTTGGGCAGGATGGGCGCCTGGTCCAGGTAGTAACGGATGATCTGCGGCAGGAACGAGTAGACCACCTTGTCGTCGGCGACACCGGCGCCCGGTGCATTGGCCAGCGCCACGTTGCCGGCCCGCCAGGCCCGCATCAGGCCCGGCACACCGAGCAGCGACTCCGGCTCGAATACCTCCGGATCCAGGAACGTGTCGTTGATCCGTCGGTAGATGACGTCGACCCGTTCCAGGCCGTCGATCGTGCGCATGTAGACACAGTCGTCGTCACGCACCACCAGGTCACTGCCTTCGACCAGCTCCACACCCATGCCCTGGGCCAAGTAGGCGTGCTCGAAATATGCTGAGTTATAGATGCCCGGCGTCAACACGACGACCTCGGGATAATCCAGCGGCCGCGGTGACAGTGATGCCAGCATGTCGAACAGGTCCGACGTGTAGTCCCCGATACTCTGGATCGCGTTGTTGGCGAACAACTCCGGGAAGACCTGCTTGGTGACGACGCGGTTCTCGAGCATGTAGGACACACCGGATGGCACCCGCAGGTTGTCCTCGAGAACGTAGACCGTGCCATCGGAATCGCGGATCAGATCGGTGCCGCAGACATTGGCCCAGACGCCGAATGGCGGACTCACGCCACGGCAGGGCTCGAGAAAATTTGGCGAGCTCTCGATGATCTCCCTGGGGACGACCCGGTCGGCCAGGATCTTCTGGTCATGATAGAGGTCATCGACAAAGAGGTTCAAGGCCGTTAGCCGCTGCTCCAGCCCGGCGCGGATCCTCGACCACTGACGCGCCGGGATGATGCGCGGGATGATGTCCAGCGGCCAGGCGCGATCGATATTCTCGCCTTCGGAATAGACCGTGAACGTGATCCCCATCTCGAGGATGACTCGCTCCAGGTCCGCCTGGCGCTCAGTCAACTGACCTTCTTCGAGATCGGCCAGGTGGCGGGCCAGCGCGCCGGCTCCCTGTCGGGGCTTGCCCGGCTCCCGGATCAGCTCGTCATAGAACGGGCCGGGATCGTATTTTTTCCAGTCGACTTTCATCTGCGCTCCGGGCTCGCCAGATCTGTCTGCGACGCCCCGCCGGGCGGTTTCGGCAGGCCGAATACAGTGAACCGGCCGGCGGCTCCCTGAAACAGCGCCCACTGCGCGACGAGGTAGGCGAGCACCGTCCGGAAAACCCGGCGGCGACTCAGTTCTCGCAGCAGCTTTGAGAGTTTCGCCAAGCGCTGGCCTTTTGCGTTGTATTCTCTGTCGTGGCCGGAACGTTCAAGTATATACATCAGTCACTTGAGCCGCATCGGGCGGTCACGGGGTCGCCCGCTCCCGGCGCCCCTCGCGGAGCGCGCTTCGCGACCGCAACGGGCCTGTCAGGCTAACCGTCTCTTCCGGTACACTCGTGCGCTTTCACCGGCCGCCGGGCGAAGTCCATTGACGACCTCTGCCCACAGGCGGCCGGCATCGAAATTTCGCCCGCATTAACGGAAGGAATCGGCACGATGAGCTGGACCGCTTACGACGGATCGACATACCTGGACTTCGCCGCAGTTGAAACATTCTGCCGCGACCTGGCCGCGGCCCATCCGGACTGGGTGACGCTCGAGGAAATGGGACGCAGTCTCCACGATCGTCCACTGCTGCTGCTGACCATCAGCCGTACCGACGGCGACGTGTCCCGCCGGCCGGGATTCTGGCTGGACGGCGGCACACATGCGACGGAATTCACCGGCGTCATGGCGGCGCTGTACTCCGTCAGCCGCTGGATAGAGCAACTGGAAATGAACGATGCCGCAGCGACAGACTGGTTCTCACGGCGTGCCGTCTACGTCATGCCGTGTATCAGCCCGGATGGATTCCAGGCCATGTGTGATGGTTCACCCTTCATCCGTTCGTCGCTGCGACCGCCGCAGCCCGGCGCCGTACGCTCGGGACTCGATCCCTGCGACATCGACGGCGACGGGGTCGTTCGCTGGATGCGCTGGAAGCACCCTGCCGGCTCCTTCGTACCCGATGCCGACGTACCCCTTTTCATGCGCCCGCGCACCCTGGACGACGACCCGGCCGACGCCTACTTCCTGTGCGACGAGGGCGAATTCATCCAGTGGGACGGCGGCAAGTGGCGCAGTGCGCCGTTGGCATTCGGCGTCGACCTCAACCGCAACTTCCCGGGCGGCTGGCAGCCGTTCGAGATGTTCGGCATGGACGGCGGCGCCTTCTCACTCAGCGAGCCGGAAAGCCGGGCGGTCGTCGACGCATTCTCGTGTCGCCCGTTCATCGGCGCCGGGCTCACCAACCACACGTACACTGGCTGCCTGCTGACCCAGCCCTACGCCAAGAACCCGCCGATCTCACAGCCGGACATCGACCTGATGGAACATCTGGCCAAGGAGGCGGTGAATGGCACCCACTACAAGGTCTTTAAGGTCAATCCGGAATTCACCTACGATCCGGACAAGATAATCGTGGGCGTGTGGGCGGACAGCATGGTGACCGTCTTCGGCGTCCCTGGTTATACGCTCGAGTTGTGGGATCCTCTCACCGAGGCCGGCCTCGAACTCGACAAGCCGCTGGACTTCCTCCTCAAGCCGGAACCGGAACAGATGCGCAAGGTATTCGCCCACTTCAGCGGCGAGGATCACGCGGCCGAGCCCTGGCGCAGCTTCGATCATCCCCAGCTCGGCGAGGTGGAGATCGGCGGTATCGATTACCTGCGCACGATCCGGAATCCGCCGGTGGCGAAACTGCAGCACGAGTGCGAGGCCGGGTTCAAGGTCGCCGATGCGCTGCGTCGATCCCTCCCCGATGTCGACGGCAGTCTCGACACCGAACATCACGGCAAAGCCTGGACCGTCGAGCTGACGATCGAGAACCATGGCTACCTGCCCACCTCCGGCACCATCCACGGCGCCAACCTGGCCGCCGCGCCGAGGATCTCGGCGAAACTCGAGTGTGCGGAGGGCATGGCGATCGTCTCCGGAGCCGACGAAATCGAGCTGGAGCATCTCGAAGGCTGGGGCCAGACGCTGGTCGGCTCGGGTCGCAACCCGGTCTACGCCAGCCTGCCCGCTCATGGCCATCGCACGGTGGCCCGCTGGATGGTCGAGGGCACGGGAGAGATCAGCGTGAGCTGGTGCGCCGGCCGCGCCGGCGAGGGCCGGGTAACCGGTATGCTGGCCGAAGACTGACAACCGAACTCGCCCGCCGGTCTCACGCGATGGCGGGGCGGCTCGCGGGAACCGTCTCTCTCGACTAGGCTCGTTGTAAGGCCGTTCCGGGGAGAGACGACATGAGTGAGCAACAGACCTTAGCCGAGATGCCGGCGGACGTGGCAGCCATCAAGGACTGCGGGTTCGCCATCTGGGCAAGCGACGACGTGGCGGCCGAGATGCGCGACCACTTCGACGGCGAACGGATCCCGGTGAAGGGCGTGCGGCACGTCAGGGTGTGGGGCATCCAGGTGGATGACGAACGCGCCCTCCCCGGGCTCGAGCGCACGCAGATTCCCGACGAGGACCTCTGGGAGATCAGCCTGGAGGCGTCGGACGGCTCCTCGTTCGCCTTCGATTCGAAGCTGCTCAAACCGGTGGACTAGCCGCCCGGTGCGCCGACACTGGTCGGCACGCCCTGATCACCCAGGCACTCGATCATGCATCGGGCAACTCTGCCCGGATTGTGTAGCGCAGTAGCGCCACGACCTGATCCGGAGTCTCGGCGACGGCGAGTGCCGCCGCATCCACTTCTTTCAGAGCATGAGTCAACGCGGGAGCGTGGAGCGTTATGACCGGCTTGCCACGAGCCGAGGCGTAGCCGGCATCGAATGCCGCATTCCACTGCCGGTACTTGTCACCGAAACGTACCACCACGACATCTGCCTCATCGATGAGGGTCCGGGTGCGGATGGCGTTGACCTTCGCCCCCTTGTGATCCTTCCAGAAGCCGCTGTCCTCTGCGCCGAGGATGCGAACGCCGCCATCATCGCTCGAGGCGTGGTCCGTGACCGGACCGGAGAAGCTCACCGGCAGCTCTGCCTCTGCGGCACCGGCCTCGATCCGGTCGCGCCAGTCGCTGTGGATCTCTCCGGAGAGATAGATTTTCCATGTCTGCGGCATCTTAAGGCCCCTTCTCAGAATTCAATGCGGTTGATCTTGCCATCGCGATCGACGATGCGGCCCGTCTTGCCGATCCATTCCTCGGTCATCATGGCTGCGAGCACATCGCGGTCCCCTGGCCGTGTGTTGGCCCACGCACGCCGGCCTTCGGCAGTCCGGCCGCAGAGGATACCGGTGTCGGGCCGACCCTCGCGATCATGCCATACAGTGTACCCGTCAACGATGAGCGATCCCCGGGGCTCAACGTCGATCTCCAGTGGCTGGGGCAGGTTCATCGACTCCTGGAACTGCCCGGGCGCAGTGCGTGTCCATTCCCGGGTCGGTGACGCCGTCGAGTAGATGCCCGCGGAGTGCTTGGTGCAGTACCAGCCGTTGGCGGTCACCAGGGCGAATGCCCCCCGGTCATCACGACAGCGGCCGACCGCCTCTGCGATGGCGTGCATGCTGTAGTTGCTCCCCGGGCCACCAAAGTAGGGCAGTCCGCCCGTGAGGGTCATCGGTCGTGAGTCTCCCGGCGAGATGCCGAGGGTCTCCTGCGCCAGTCGCGGCATGCAGGGAAAACAACTATAGAGGTCGAACTGGTCGATATCGTCGAGGTTGATGCCGGCCTGGCCGAGGGCATCGCCGACACAGGCCCCGATGGCTGGTGACGCCGCCAGATCCGGGCGCTGACTGAGGAACCAGATGTCGTGGGCATCCTGTCCGCCGTGAAGATAGACCCAGCGGTCCTCCGGGATGCCGAGGGAGCGCGCGACCCGGGTCGTGGTCATCAGGACGGCGGCGGCCTGGTCAACGCCGATGACGGCATTCAGGTGCTTGGTGTAAGGGAAACTGATCATGCGGTTATCCGGCGTCACACGCACGGCATCAGCAGCGGCACGTTTTTCCGGAAACCAGGCATATGGATTTCCGGCCGCTACCCGGCTGTAATACTCGGCAAATCCGCCCAGCGCCGTCCGCTGTTGCCCCGGTGACATCCCCAGTCTGAACCGTAGTGCGTTCTCGATGATCGGATAGACGCGGACCGGCAGATCCGCGAAGTGATCGATCTCGACCGGGTGGCTGCCGAGGCGGGTGTCTCCTACCATCGGGGTCTCGAGGGCGGCGATGACAGCCGCCGGATTCAGTCGGGCGCCTCGCTCGCGGGCAGCGGAATACATGACTTCGCAGCCGGTCAGAAGCGTGACCTGACTGCGGCCGGCAGCCAGGTTGTCGGCGGCACGGTTGACCAGCCACTGGGGGGAGTTGCCACCGATGGCGGTGTATTCGGTCAATAGGGGACGGATCCCCAGCGCCGCGGCGACTTCGGCCGGCGGATCACGCATCGCCTCGGAGAGGATGTTGACGACATGGACGGCGTCTACCTGGTCGATCAGGGCCGGCGCGCCGGCGTCCTCCGCAGCCTGTCGGGCACAGTCCGCCATGAATCCGGCCGCGGACAAGGTCTCGTGGGGCGTGCCAGGATGAACGGTCCTCTGCGCGACGCCGACGAGTATCGGCAGGTTCTTCACTGGGTCATCCCCGGGGATCTGCGTCATGAGTCGGTCAGTAGGAGCGCGGCAGTCCCAGCATGTGCTCCGCGATCTGATTCAGGATCATCTCGTTGTTGATCGGCGCGGTCTTCAACAGACGAGCCGCCGACCAGAGATTGATGAGGTGATTATCGCGGATGAAACCGCCGCCGCCGTGAGTCTGAATCGCAGCATCGATCGCGTCGACTGCCAGTTCCGACCCCGCGAGCTTGGCCATATTGGCGTAATGACCGACCTGGTCAGGGGGCGACTGCTGGTCGAAGAGCCAGGCCGCCTTGTGGGTCAACAGCCTGGCGCCTTCCTGGGCAATACGGACGCGGGCCAGCGGATGCTGGACCGCCTGGTAGGCACCGATCGGCGTATCCCCGAACACGCTCCGCTCGATGGCATGGGAGACCGCCTTGGAAAGCGCGAACTCGCTCATGCCGACCGCCGTCGCGGCGGCGAGGATGCGCTCGGGATTCAGCGCCTGGAACAGGACCGCCAATCCCGACTGCTCGCCGCCGATCCGCCTTTCCAGCGGCACTTCAATGCCGTCGAAATACAGCATGAACTGACGGAAGCCCTCGATGCCGGCCGTGTTCATGACCTGCTTATCCAGACCCGCCGCGTCCGCGTCGATCAGGAACAAGCCGACGCCGTGCGTCCTCGGCAGGCCCTGGGCCTCGATCTCCTGTAACGGGACGGTCCGGGCCACGACCAGGATCTGGTCCGCGACGTCCGCGCCGGTGATCCAGCCTTTACCGCCGCTCAGTCGATAGACGTCCCCGTCGCGCTCCGCATAACTGCGCATGCGGAAAGAGTTGGTGCCTGCGTCAGGCTCCGTGATGGCGAACGCGCACTTCACTTTGCCCTCGGCGATCATCGGCAACCAGTGACGTTTCTGCTCTTCGCTGCCGCCCCGCAGGATGGCCATATTGGCCATCGTCGTGAGCACACAGAACGCATTGGCCAGCCCGTGGGTCGCGAACTCCTCGAGCGCGATCGCCATCCCCAGGAGACCGAGGCCCGTACCGCCATACTCCTCGGGCACCAGGGCTCCGAGGATGCCGACCTGCCCCATGTCCTCCCAGAGTTCTTCCGGGAAACTCTGCTCCTCGTAGATGGCTCGCAGATACTCGTCCCGCCGGTCCTCGCGCTTGCGCAACAGGTCACGGACCACCTCGATGAGCATGGTCTGGTCGCCGCTCAGTGAGAATTCCATGGTCACAGCACCTTTCGGGGGAGATGCTGGCACCATAGCAGAGGGTTGCTGCAATGCAACCGGGTGAAGTCCACGGCCGGATACCTGTCCCGGGTGAACATCGCCGGCCCGCTAACCTGGCGGAATGCACCTGTCGCCGTCGACGCTTGTTGCGACACGACGAGCATCGAAATCTGCCCGGCTCCGGTCAACGGGTTCAGGGGCGGATGGGCTTTCCGTTATCCTAGGCCAGACCACGTAGTCCACACCGGATCCGGGAGACAGCATCAGATGACCGACGAGGCAACCGAACGCGAATTTCGTCGCGTGGCCGACACCTTCATAGACCTGGCCAACGAGCAGATAAAGGACGTAGCCAAGGAGAACGTCGGCATGGCGTTGCTCTTCGCCGCGTCACGATTCAACGCCTTCGTGGTGGCGTCGCACTCCAAGGCGCTCGAAGACTATGACGGAGAACATGACAAGGCCGTGGAGTTCTTCTCGGCGGAGTACGTCAGGATGCTGAAGGAGAACCTGGTGGACTACCGGCGCGCTTACGAGGACCCCGCGGAACAATCGGGCGAGACGGACACACACTGAACCTGAGAGGACCGATCGCGCACCGCTGATCGGGACTGGCCAGACCGCCCGCTGAGCACGGGATCAGACCGACTGGCGAAAGCGACTCAGACGCACCGGGATTCGTTGGGCACCGAACGTGCCCGGACCGGCGTCGAAGTGACCGGCGAGCGCAGCTCCACAGCGGCTGCAGCAGCCGTCCTCATCGAGCCCCCAGCGACCCAGCCGGTACCAGTCCCGCTCTATAAGAAGGTGGCCACACTCCGGGCACCAGCTGCTGGCTCCGTCCCGATCGTGGACGTTGCCCGTGAAAGCGTGACGCACGCCGTTTTCGATAGCGATCTCTCGCGCCCGCCTCAAGGTCGCCGCCGGCGTCCCCGGCACGTCACGCATCTTCCAGTCCGGATGGAACGCAGTGAAATGCATCGGCACATCCGGGCCGAGGTGCTCCACGACCCACTGGGTCATCGCCTGCAGCTCCCCGTCGGAGTCGTTCTCTCCCGGGATCAGCAGGGTTGTCAATTCCATCCAGACATCGGTTTCGGTGTGGATGTATTCCAGTGTCTCCAGCACCGGGGCCAGGTGCGCGCCGCAAAGCTTGTGGTAGAACCTGTCCGTAAAGGCTTTCAGATCAACGTTCACCGCATCCATGGCGGCGAAGAATTCGACCCTGGGCTCGGGGTCGATATACCCGGCCGTGACCGCCACGGTCTTGATACCTCGCGTCCGGCACGCATCCGCCACGTCGATCGCGTACTCGTGGAAGATCACCGGGTCGTTGTACGTGAACGCCACGCTGCGGCAGTCGAGTTCGTCCGCGGCCCGCGCGAGATCCTCGGGCATGGCGCGATCGGCCAGGGTGTCCATCTCCCGCGATTTGCTCATGTCCCAGTTCTGGCAGAACTTGCAGGCCAGGTTACATCCGGCCGTACCGAACGACAGGACCGAACTACCTGGATAGAAGTGGTTGAGGGGCTTCTTCTCTATGGGATCGACGCAGAAACCGGACGAGCGCCCATAGCTGACAAGCTTGACCTGGTCGTCCAGCCGCTGACGGACATAGCACAGGCCGCGCTGGCCCTCTCGTAGCCGGCAATGGCGCGGGCAAAGATCACACTGGGTACGGCCGTCATCGAGCCGATGCCAGTACTTCGTGGTGACGACAGTTGCGTCCATGTCTTGCTAATCGGGGTTAATGCTCCTACATATTAATTATGGGTCGGAATCAAGATTGGCGCCCGCAGGAGTCAGCTATGTCCATTCGCGAACCCGCCGTCGCCGGGTTGTTCTACCCCAGCCGTGCCCAACGCCTGCAACAAGATGTCGAGTCCCTCCTTAGCGAGGCTGCGGAGCAACCGGCCGGGCCCGCGCCGAAGGCACTCATCGTCCCCCACGCGGGATACATCTACTCAGGCCCGGTGGCGGCACGCGCCTACCGGCGACTGACCGGCATCGAGGACGTCATCGATCGCGTCGTTCTGCTTGGGCCCGCCCACCGGGTATTCCTGCATGGCATGGCGGTACCGGAGGCCATGGCCTTCGCCACGCCTCTCGGAAAGATCCCGCTCGACCTGGCCGCTATCGAGGCGATCTCGGATCTGCCTGGCGTCTGCCGATCGGACGCGGCCCACGCACGGGAGCACAGCCTGGAGGTGCAGCTACCCTTCCTGCAGACCATGCTCGCGGACTTCCACCTGGTGCCGGTCGTAGTGGGCCGGTGTGAAGCCGGGCTTGTGGCCAATCTGATCGACGCTCTGTGGGGCGGGCCGGAGACGCTGGTCGTGATCAGCTCCGATCTGTCTCACTTCCTGCCGTACCCTGCGGCCAGGGAGGTTGACGGTAATACCTGCCAGCGGATCCTGGACAAGGATGCCCAGCTGACCGGAGACGAGGCATGTGGCGCCTACGTCATCAACGGCCTCCTCCGCAGCCGGCACTGCCAGGCCATGAAAATCGAAGCGGTGGATCTGCGTAACTCGGGCGATACCGCGGGTGACCGCACTCAGGTTGTGGGATATGGCGCATTCGCCCTTCACTGAGCTGCAGGCCGACGCCCGGCAACGGCTCCTGGCCATCGCCCGGGATTCGATCAGCCATGGGCTGGAGCATGGTGTACCCGCAACGCTTGCTGATGACCGTCTGACGGGCATCGTCGGCGAGCCAAGAGGCAGCTTCGTCACGCTGCGCCAGCAGTCGACGCTGCGCGGATGTGTGGGCACCATTGAGCCGGTTCATCCGCTGGGCAAGGCCGTGGCAAAAGCCGCTTTCAATGCGGCCTTCCGTGACACCCGCTTCCCTGCACTGCAGGAGCACGAACTGCCGACGACAACGATCGAGATCTCCGTCCTGTCTCACATGGAATTCATCGCTGCCCCATCCGAGGCGGCGCTCCTGCAGTCATTGGAGATCGGAGTCGATGGCCTGCTGCTGCAGGAGGGCTGGCGCCGGGCGACGTTCCTGCCGAAAGTATGGGAGCAGATCCCTGACCCGGTCGACTTCCTGAATGCCCTCAGGGAGAAGGCGGGACTGCCGGCGCACTATTGGTCAGACAGCCTGCATTTCCAGCGCTATCAGGCCATGGCTTTCGCCGAACCAGAGCTGCGGCCTGTCGCCAACGGCTGACTCCGCCGTCGAAACATCCTCATCCGCCGGCAATCGTCGACATGTGCCGCTGGAATGCGCGCATGACGAAACCGTGCGCTGTCGCCTGGGTCGCCTGGTAGAAGTTCCACGGCAGCGCAGGAGCGAAGTCATGGATGGCGACGATGGTGTATCGACCGTCCAGGATGTCGTGGAACTCCATCCTGCCGCGCACGTTGCGACTGCCGGATGCCAGCAGCCCGCCTGTGATGAAGTACATACGTCGATCAGGACTGCTGTGTTCAGGCTGGAAGCTCAATTCCAGCAATGTCAGCCCCAGGCCACGAATCTTGACCCGGTAAGACCCGCTCCTGTCCGAGCGGCAAGCCACGAAGGGCCAGACGAACTCCTGCAGCCAGCCGAAATAGGTTTCGGCCATCCACTCGGCATTCTGTCCGGCCGGCAGCCGGATGCGCTGGATGGAGCGTACGTTGCTCGACTCACGCAACTGCTCCTCGTACACACCCATGATCCCGCTGCGGGGGTTGGCGAGACGCGCCCGGTCACCGGCGTCCAGATATGGCCGGATCGCTTCCCGGCACTCTATAGCTCCCCGGCTGATCGCACGCTGCAGCGGGTTGTCGCTGGCCAGAGAGCCATATTGCAGATCTTCAACCAACATCCGGATCGTAGCGGGATGCGTCCGCCGGCTTCGGCGCCGCAACCACCACGCATAGACCCGTCGCGGCAACCATCTCAACGGGACGAATACGGGCTGCCTCCCCTGGAGCTCTGCAGCCTGCTCCAGGACTTCGCGCCAGTTCAGCACCTCCGGCCCGCCGATGTCGAAGCTGCCTGCAAAGGCTTCCGGCTTGCCAAGGCAAACTCGCACCGCCCGGATCAGGTCATCGACAGCCACGGGCTGCTTCGGACTCAACGTCCAGCGCGGGATCGGCACGAATCGGCCGTGGATAACCTGGCTCCCGATAAGGTTCACGGCTGTGCTGCCCGGCGCTACGACCAGGCTTGCGCGGATGACGGTAACCGGCGTTCCATACGCGCCCAAGGTATCCACGACCTCGTTGCGGCGTTCAACAGCCTCCGCCGGTAGCTCCTCGACGGGCAGCAAGCCCCTCAGGCAGAGGATCTGTTTTGCGCCGTTAATGTTCGAAGCCCGGGCGAAATTATCGGCGATGATCAGGTCCATGTCTTCACACTGGGCCTGATCCAGCCTGGCGCTGGGCAGGCGCGTGTGGACCAGATAGATGGCATAGTCCGCGCCGGCCAGCGATGTCGCCATCTCCGTACGCGAGAACAGATCGCAATGCCGCCAGGTCACCGGGAGATCCGGATCTGGCGTCTTGGCTCGTGCTTCCAGATGTGTGATGGCCGTTATGTCAAATTGGCGGGACAACGCTTGGCATAGCGCCGTTCCGATACTGCCGGATGCGCCCGCGATGACGAGTCGCTTTCGCGCCGTCTGCGACTCGGTATCGGTGTCTTCATCTTGCATCGCTGTCGCCATAACGAGAACCCGGGCACCGGTTCAATGAACCGTGCGGAGAACGTTGGTCTCTATAGGGTCGCGCCCTGCCGCTCCGGCTGCAACTGGCGGCGAATCCAGCCGGTTGCCTATTTGGCCAAGCGGTGGAACATTGGCGCTGGGCTGGCTCTGCTGATGTTCCGTGTAATGGTGGCCACCACGCTGCGATGGTCCGATCCCGCAGAGCCCGGATTTCGCTGAATATCCGGTGAATGACAGATCCTCTCAGCGGTCGCAAAAGCGGCTGGCTGTGGACATTTCCATGTACTACCTTTCTAAGTAACGGCCGGTGGTCAGGGGTAACTTATGGCTGACTTGGGCAGGTTGTATAAGGACGGCGAGATAATCGTCCGAGAGGGTGATTCCGGGGACTGCATGTACGTGGTTCAGAAGGGCCGCGTGGATGTAGTGACGCAATCGGGCAATCGGGAGATCGTGCTCAGATCTCTGGCCAGGAATGACTTCTTCGGAGAGATGGCCCTTTTCGAACGCGACTTGCGCACATCCACGGCCCGTGCTGTCGGTGAGGCGCGAATATTGACGGTCGACCGCAGGACCTTCTTGCGCGGCATCAGCGAGGACCCGTCGCTGGCGCTGCGCATGGTGAGAATCATGTCGCATCGGATCAAGGACCTGACCGCCAGACTCACCGCCTACGAGAACACGCCTCAAACGGGCTCGACATGAAAGACGCGTCACCGCCTGGGACTCATGGGCGTCGGTAATCCGTATGACTGCTTAAATGGGACTCGGGCGTCCGGGAGGAGGCTGTGATCGCAACGAGCCGCGGTTTTGCGAAGCGATGGGCAAGACTGGCTGAGTCTGATCAATACAGTCTCTCGAGCGGCTCCCGCGTCGCGGTGATCGGCGGCGGGCCCGCGGGCTCCATGTTCAGTTATTTCCTGCTGAACTTTGCCGAGATCACCAATCTCGATCTGCAGGTCGACATATACGAACCGCGATTCTTCACCCACTGCGGTCCCGCGGGCTGCAATCATTGCGGGGGCATCGTGTCCGAGTCGCTGCTGCAAAGGCTCGCTACCGAGGGGATCGAACTGCCCTCTCATGTCGTCCAGCGAGGCATGGAATCCTATACCCTGCATATGGATGTCGGCACCGTCCGACTGAACGCGCCAGGGCTCGAAAAACGTATAGCCGCCGTCTACCGCGGCAACGGGCCGCGGGAGTCGGAACCGCTCCACCAGATCAGTTTCGATGGCTACCTGAACGAGCTGGCTGTGGAGAAAGGCGCTCGAATAGTTCGGCGGATGGCGACCGCCATGGAGCGGACCGGTGACTGCATCGAGATCAGCTGTGCAGACGGCCATCACCGAGCTTACGATCTCGCAGTGGTCGCAACCGGGATTAACAGCCACTTCGTCGAGTCTGTCTGTGGCAGCACAGCCCGGATAAGACAGCCGAAAAAGACAACGACCTTTATCTCCGAATTCCGCCTGGGCCGCTCAATGATCGAAGAGACCCTTGGTAATTCGATGCACGTATTCCTGCTCGATATCCCGCGGCTGGAATTTGCGGCACTCATTCCGAAGGGCGACTACGCGACCCTGTGCATGCTCGGCGACGACATAGACGACGAACTCATCCAGAGTTTCTTCCGATCAGCAGAATTCAAGCAGTGTTTTCCCGATGCGATCGTACCTCCCCACGCCTGCCATTGCCTGCCCCGCATCAACGTTCAGACTGCCCGCTATCCGTTCGATGACAGGATCGTGATGATCGGCGACAGCGGGACGACACGCTTGTTCAAGGATGGGCTCGGCGCCGCATACAGGACTGCTAAAGCTGCGGCGAGGACGGCGGTCTTCCACGGAGTCTCTTCCCGGGACTTCGAAAATCATTTCTGGCCGCTGTGTCGAACTATTGATGCGGACAATCGCATCGGCAAGTTCGTTTTCTCGGTAAGCGGGCTGATCCAGAAGGCGCGGTTCAGTCGGCGGGCGGTCCTGCGGATGACGGCATCGGAGCAGGCTGGCGACAGCCCCAGGAAACGCATGAGCGAGATCCTGTGGGACATATTCAGCGGCAGCGCGCCCTATCGGGAGATCCTAGGCCGGGCCTTCCATCCAGCGTACGTCGGCGGGCTGATCTGGAACCTGGCCGCGAGCAACTGGCCGTCTGCCCGGCGACGCGACTCGGAGACTGCGGGACAGGGCGTATGAGATCTCACGTCGATGATCGATCAAGAGCCGCCACGTGGCGCGTCACGGGCGCCGGCGCGAGAACAGGGCGATGAAACTCTGGGATCGCAGACCGCAGACATCTCGTTCAGAAACTGACCCGGCGCCGGACGCCCCTGACTTTTCGATATGTCCGGAGCAATTGCAGAAGGCCCCGCCCTGTCAGCTGCACTGCCCGAACAGCGGTGACATCCGTGGCTGGCTGGGCATCATCGCGCAACGTGAGAAGACCGGCCTGAGCCTGGAGGAAGCTTACGACAGAG
Source organism: uncultured Gammaproteobacteria bacterium (assembly GCA_937924335.1). Taxonomy (GTDB): domain Bacteria; phylum Pseudomonadota; class Gammaproteobacteria; order Steroidobacterales; family XN24; genus JAHEFR01. Next base: position 4,769 of record CALDWW010000117.1, on the reverse strand, counting down.
CCTGGCGACGGCTGGTGGAATTCAATCCCATGCCGGCCACGATCGGCCGCATCTGCCCCCACCCCTGTGAGACCGCGTGTACGCGATCCGACAAGGATGAGCCGATCTCGATCAATGCCATGGAACGCTTCCTCGGTGACTGGGGTCTCCAGCGGGGTCTTCGTTTCACGCCGCTGGATGGTCCCGGGCGAGATGAATCGGTCGGCGTCATCGGATCGGGCCCTGCGGGCATATCGTTCGCCTATCAGATGGCACGGCGGAAATATCCGGTGACCTTGTATGAGAGGTCGACCTCCCCCGGGGGCATGCTCCGAAACGAGATCCCCTCGTACCGGCTGCCGGTGGACGTGCTCGAGAGGGAGATCGAGAAGATCGTCGACCTCGGCGTGGATCTGCAACTCGGTATGGACGTCGGTCCCGGCCTCAGCCTGGAAGTACTGCGCCAGCGTCACAGGCTGCTGTTCCTGGGCATGGGTGCGCAGCACGCCAGGGGGCTCGGTATCCCCGGAGAGGAAGGCGCGGGGGTCTGGTCCGGAATCGAGTTTCTCCGCTTGAAGAAAGAAGGCCGGCAGGTCTCCCTCGGCTCGAGAGTCGCGGTCATCGGCGGAGGCAATACCGCCATCGACTCGGCCCGCTCGGCCCGCCGGGAGGGCGCGGAGGTCAGACTGTTGTACCGGCGGTCCCGCGACGAGATGCCGGCGGCAGACCAGGAGATCGAAGACGCGATCACCGAAGGCGTGAGTTTCGAGTTCCTCGTCGCGCCGCTGCAGATCATCCGCGATGACCAGCAGGTACGGGCCGTCGAAGTGCAGCAGATGGCACTCGGGGATCCTGACGCAACCGGGCGACGCAAGCCGGTCGCCATGACGGGTGACACACGACGGGTCGACGTCGACGCGGTGATCGTCGCGGTATCGCAAGACCCGGAGTTCGACGCGATCCCCGGCCTGCCCCTGGATCACGGATGGCTGAAGGCCGGTGATGATGGGCGACTCGGCGCCGGCCTGTGGGCCGGTGGTGACGATCGCGGCCTGGGCATTGCCAGCCTGGCGATATCCCAGGGCCGCCACGCGGCCGAAGCGGCCGATGCGGAACTTCGCGGTTCCGGCGCAACGCCAGGCAGTGAGGACGCGGCGACGGCCAGGGACCAGGTCAAGACTGACTTCTATCAACCACGTCTGGCGGTCCACCCGCCGAGGCGACCGGAAGAAGCGTGGCTGAGCGACCCGGATGCGGAGATTACAGGCACGCTGACAAGCGAAGAAGCCCAGTACGAGGCGGACCGCTGCCTGTCATGTGGCCTGTGCATCGGCTGTGAGCAGTGCTGGATGTACTGCAATGCCGGAGGCTTCGTACGCCTGAGTCAGGCCGAGACCGGCACCTACTACGCCCTGCTGACCGATATCTGTGAAGGCTGTGGCAAGTGCATCGAAGTCTGCCCCACGGGTTTCCTGAGTCCGCGCCCGTCTGAGAACTGACTGACACGCCGACCACCAGGGTCCCTCAGCCGTCTCAGAATTCGTAGGACACTCCGGTAGTCACCGCGTAATCAGCTTTCGACGCCTCGTCGCTGGCCGGGTCCGTGTCATAAGTGCCGTTGACACCCAGGTCGAAGAAGAAGTCCTCGATGAATTCCTTGCTCAGGGTGATATCGTAGCTGCCACGCACCCGCCCCGCATCCGTGATGCTGGGGAACAAGCCGAGTCTCATGGTCAGATCCAGCTTCGGGGTGTCGTAGAGGAAGTCGTCGTACCGGGCCGTGAGAATCCCCTCCAGGTCGGTGTCCGTCGTGTCGTCACCGTTCTCCGAGTAGGTGACGCCGAGACCGGCTGCTGCCAGGAACCTGCGTCGGTTGTTCTGGACGAAGTAACGACCGAGTCCGGCACCGAGGCCCAGCCTGAGGTCCAGATCCAGTTCATCGTTCTGCTCGGCAACGCCAAGGATGAACCGATAGTTTCGGTTGCCGGTCAGCCTGCGATATTCGCTGTTCAACTTGGTGCGGGAGGTGCCTTCGTCGCCGTCGTTGGTGTAGTCCGAACGAAACCGGGTATCAACGACTATGCGCTCACCCTGGAATTCGGAGTCCGCATAGGCGTTGAAGGTCGTTACATCACTGGCTTTGGTATACCCATAGCCGGCGCCGAGAGTCAGGTCGATCCGCTCCGTCCAGCCCTGCTCCACCGGTGTGATGCTGACATAACTCAGCATCGGCACCGCCTCCGTGCCGCGATCTCCCTCTACGGCCAGCATACCCTCCCCTCCGCCATCGCTCAGGGTGCCGTACAGCACGGTGCCGTCACCGAGTTGCAGGCGGTGGAATTCCTTGCTGACGACTTTCGCGATCTTGTCCCATTCGATGTAGATGGTACCCATATCGTCGGTGCTGTAGCGCAGCCGACCGCGGTCGAGCCGCTTGACCTCACCCGTGATCCGGTCGCCATTCTTGAGGACGACGATGTCGGTCTTGGCGGCGAAGGCGGGGCCTGTCGCCGCCAGGGCCAGGAAACCAGCCAGCAGGGTGATGGCTGTACAGGAGATGTTCAGGAAACCAGTTCGCAAACCCAGCATGATCAAGATCTCGCGTTATTGATTTTTTCAATGAACAGGGCGGTCCGACCGGACAGCCGATAGGCCGGTTCACGCCGTTTACGGGTGGGCACGAAACGCTGCGGTCGAAGTCCGTAACATCCGCTGGACGGTGGCATGTTGTCAACCATCTCGCGTGGATTCCGGGGACAGGCTCGATGCTCTGCTGGATGTCGGATGCCGTTGGCCGATACGACCCGCCCTGACGCTGCCTTTGGCCTGCAATTCGTTGGCTGCAATGCGCCCGCCAGCGGTCGCCAGGCGATCCCGACCGGTGTGCGGGACGAGTCTCACGCAGAACGTGGGTAACCACCGCGCCCGGCATTGCCAGCATACCGGCCGGTAGACCCGCAGACGACGATCGGCCGCTGGCGTTTACCCCGACATGGGCTTAGCAGACCGCCATCGCCTTCCCATTGTGGCCGGGCCGTGACCTATTCTTTAGATGGGCCCTGTTCGGGTACGCGGCAGGCGCGCCCGAGAAGTCGACTATGGAACCCGGATCCTTGCAACTCGGACTGATCGTCATGGGACTGCTCGGCGGTCTGTCGATCTTCCTGTACGGCATGGACCTGTTGACGTCATCGCTGAAAGTCGTGGCGGGCGACCGCATGAAGCAGGTCCTGGCGCGGCTGACGAAGAATCGTTTGCGGGGCGTATTCGCGGGCGCGTTTACGACCGCCGTGATCCAGTCTTCATCGGTCACGACGGTCCTGTCAGTGGGCTTCGTGGCCGCGGGTCTGATGAGCCTGCGCCAGTCCATCAGTATCATCATGGGCGCCGGGATCGGCACGACGATCACTGCACAGATCATCGCCTTCAAGATCACCCAGTTCGCCCTGCTGGGTGTAACTGCCGGCTTCGTGCTGCACTTCTTCTTCCGTGACGACAGGCTGAAGCAATACGGCCTCATGATCCTCGGATTCGGACTGGTGTTCTTCGGCATGAACCTGATGGGAGAGGCGACCGACCCGTTACGCGCCTACCCGCCTTTCATCGACCTTCTCCGGGAGATGCAACAGCCGGTCTATGCCGTCCTGCTCAGCGCCGGCTTCACGGCGCTGATCCAGAGCTCCTCAGCAACCACCGGCGTCATCATCGTGCTGGCGAGCCAGGGGCTCATCACCCTCGAGCAAGGTATCGCGCTGGTCTTCGGGGCGAATATCGGCACTTCCATCACCGCCGTGCTGGCCTCGATCGGAAAGCCCAGAGATGCGATTCGTACGGCGCTCGTCCACGTCATCTTCAATGTCCTCGGGGTACTCATCTGGTTTGGTTTCATCGCCGAGATCGCCGAAGTGGTCCGGGCGATCTCGCCCACATCCGGGAGCCTCTCCGGTGTCGAAAAAATGGCCTCCGACACACCACGGCAGATCGCCAATGCGCACACCTTGTTCAACGTCGGTAACACGCTGATATTCATATGGTTTACAGGGGCTTTCGCTTGGCTCGTTACGCGCCTGGTGCCGGTCAAACCGGAGGTCGGGCCGGCCGCCATCGTGGCCCGGTATCTGGATCGCGTTTTGCTCGATACCCCGACTCTGGCGTTCGACCGTGTCCGGATGGAGCTCGGCCATCTGGCGGATCAGGTATTGCCGATGGTCAGATCAGGCCCACAGATCGTCATGACCGGCTCAGGACTCGACCTGGAGCATCTCGCCCGCCAGGATGACGGCGTTGATGCCCTCTACGATGCGATCCTCGCCTACCTCGGCGAACTCTCCAAACAACGCGTGACCCAGCAGCAGTCCGAGTTACTCCACGACTACATGTCGATCGCCGGCTACTACGAGGGCATCGGCGACACGTTCGAGACGAATCTTGTGCACGAGGGCCGGGAGCGAATAAAGCATGCCGTGACTGTCAGCCGACAGACCCAGGAACTGATCGGCGGACTTGCAGACAAGGTGCACCATGCCGTCGCCGGCGCGACCCGGGCGGTCACGGACAGCGATCCGCGCTCTGCCCTGGAAGTGATCGAGGCCAAGGAGGAGATCAACGGCCTCGTCGATGCGGCCGAGCGCCATCTGGCGGGACGGCTGGTCGCCCAGGCGCCTCATCGGCTGGCGACCTACCGGCTGGAGACCGAGCTCATCCAGAACCTGAAGCGGGTCTACTATTTCGCCAAGCGCATCGCGAAAGCGGTCGTGGTAGAGGACACCCGGCAGACCCCGTCAGAGGCC
>CALDWW010000116.1 GCA_937924335.1 uncultured Gammaproteobacteria bacterium | reverse complement strand
GCTCGACGTAACCGTGATCGAGCAGCAGATCGTGATGCCACGGATGCTCGATGAGGAGAGTGCGGAGATGGTGCGCCGGACGCTGGTCGCGCGTGGCATCACCGTCAGGCTGCACACGACGGCGCTGTCGTTCTGTGACCTTGAGGGCCACGCCATCGGCGTAGTGCTGGACAACGGAGACATGCTCAAAGCCAATGTCTACATCGCCGCCACCGGCATCAAGCCCAACGTGGACTATCTCGCGGACTCCGGCATAGACCTCAATTGGGGCATCCCTGTCGATGAGGGGCTGGCGACCAGTCTGCCCGACGTGTGGGCGGCCGGTGACATCGCCGAGACTGCCGACCGGGTAACAGGGGACCGCTACGTGCACGCGATCTGGCCCAATGCAACGACTCAGGGCAGGGTTGTGGCGGAGCGGATACTGGGCTTCGAAACCGTCTATGAAGGATCGGAGGCGATGAACAGCCTGCGTCACCTCGGCCTGCCTCTTGTCGCTGCCGGCTCGGTTTACGGCGACGAGGAACTGCGCTTCAACCAAGGCGGCACCATGCGGAAGATCGTCCTGACAGACAACCGCATCGTGGGCTACAGACTTGCCGGCGATATCCGTGCCGCCGGCGTCTATCGATCGTTGATGCTGAAACGGGCGGATGTCGGCTGCTACAAGCACGACCTCCTGGATCCGCGTTTCGGCATCGGCAAGCTGGCCGCCTGAGCGCAGGCCATCGCAACTGCGCCGGGGTCTCGCAAGGCAGGCGATTGCAGATAGCGCAAGCGGTCCGTCGCCGTCTATGGGCGATCAGCCCCACGAGCCACGACATCGGCGAGATTCTGCTGTCGGAGACCGCTAGACTCAGGGCAGGACATGAAGAAGCACCTGGTCCGGCTCTATGACAGGGCGGTACTCGACCGGCCTGGATGGGTCGTCTTTTTTGTTGCTGTGGTGACGGCGATTTTCGCCGTCTTTGTTCCCCGTTTCAGCCTCGATGCCTCGTCGGATTCGCTCATTCTCGAGACTGACGACGATCTGCGCTATTACCGGTCGATTCGCGCCCGATACGGCTCCGACGACTACCTGATCGTCACCTACACGCCCGACTCACCACTGTTCGAAGACGCCGCACTGGAGAATCTTCGTGCGTTGCGCGACGGCCTGGCGAACATCGAGCGAGTCGTAGCGGTCACCAGCCTGCTGGATATCCCCCTGCTGGAGAGTCCGCCGGTCAGCCTGGATGAGTTGCCGGAGGGTATTCGGCGGCTGGAGGCCATGGATACCGATCGGCAGATGGCCAGAAGAGAGGTCCTTGGCAGCCCGCTATACCGCAACCTGATCATCAGCCCCGACGGCCGAACCACCGCACTGCGGGTGGAGTTCAAGGAGAATCAGGAGTTCCGCGACCTCTGGGATGCCCGTGACAATCTGCGTGAGAAAAGGCTCGAAAGTGAGCTGAGCGCCACCGAGCTGGTGGCGCTTGACCGGCTGGACCGGCAGGTGCGTGATTACAACCAGACCCTGCTGGAGGAGCAGCAGGCAAACATCGCCGCCATTCGCGCAGTGATGTCGCAGCACGACGGTGATGCAAAGCTGCATCTGGGCGGTGTCCCCATGATCGTGGCCGACTCCATCGAATTTATCCGCAACGACATGATCGTATTCGGTGTCGGCGTGCTGGTATTCCTTGTGCTGATCCTGAAGCTGGATTTCCGGCGCCTCCGATGGATCATTCTTCCCCTGATCACCTGCCTTGCCACCGGTGTGATCATGGTCGGGCTGCTCGGCCTCCTGGACTGGCGTGTAACGGTCGTGTCGTCGAACTTCCTGCCACTGCTTCTCATCCTGACCCTGGCCCTGACCCTGCATCTCATCGTCCGTTATCGGGAACTTCACCTGCTGCACGCCCGGTCGAGTCAACGCGAACTCGTTCGCCAGACACTGCGGAGCAAGGCCATCCCCTGCCTGTATACAGCCTTGACCACCATGGTCGCATTCGGATCGCTGATCGTCTCCGGAATACGCCCCGTCATCGACTTCGGCTGGATGATGGTGATCGGCCTGGCGGTCGGCTTCGTCATCTCTTTCACGCTGTTCCCGGCCGGCCTGATGTTCTCGGACACCGGTGAGCCGCGGCGGCGTCACGACATCACTTCCCGCATCACCGCGTTTTTCTACAATGTCATCGAAACGCAGCCGGGTGTAACACTTGTCGCCTACGCATTGGCTTCGATCGTGTGCCTGATCGGCATGACCCGACTGTCGGTCGAGAACCGCTTTATCGACTACTACAGGAAGTCCACCGACATCTATCAGGGGATGGAATTGATCGATCGACAGCTCGGCGGCACGACGCCCCTGGAAGTCATACTGGAGGCGCCGGCCGAACTTCCGCCCGCATTGCCAGATGACAGCTTCGCGACGGCGCCTGGCGAAGATGCGGATGAATCACTGGCCAGGGAGTTCGCGGAATACGAGGCGGAGTCCGTCGGGGAGGCCGGCATCACGGCCAGAAGCTTCTGGTTCAATAGCCGGACATTGCCACGCGTGACGCGCATCCATGATCGCCTCGCCGACCTGCCGGAAACAGGCAAGGTCATCTCGCTGGCCACGACGAGCCGAATTCTCGACAAGCTGGACCCGGACATACTGGACGATGACTTCATGCTGTCGGTGATCTACCGGCGGCTGCCGGACGATGTCCGGACCAGCCTGTTCGACGCCTATCTCTCCGCGGACGGCAGCCAGCTGCGCTACTCGATACGGGTGTTCGAATCGGACCCCGATCTGCGACGCCAGGAACTGGTCGACAAGATCCGCGCCTACCTGATTGAAGAGGAAGGACTGGCCACGTCGCAGGTCCATCTGACGGGCATGGTCGTACTCTACAACAACATGCTGCAGAGCCTGTTCCGTTCACAGATCCTGACCCTGGGCGCCGTCATGGCCGCCATCGGCCTGATGTTCCTCGTGCTGTTCCGCTCGCTGCGGGTCGCCGCCATCGCTCTCGTGCCGAATGCGGTTTCGGCAGCCGTGGTGTTGGGGATCATGGGCTGGTGCGCCATTCCTCTGGACCTGATGACGATCACGATCGCGGCCATCACAATCGGCATTGGTGTCGATGACTCGATCCATTACGTCCATCGATTCCGTGAGGAGTTCGCCAGGGATCAGGAGCACTGGCCCGCCGTGCGCCGCTGTCATCGGACGATCGGTCGCGCCATGTACTACACCAGCGTCACGATCATCCTGGGTTTTTCGATCCTCGTCCTGTCCAACTTCGTGCCGACGATCTATTTCGGACTACTGACCGGACTGGCCATGTTGATCGCGCTGCTGGCGAACATGACGCTTCTACCGCTATTGCTGGTGCAGTTCCGGGCCGCCGGAAACCCATCCTGATCCCCTCTGGCAGGCGGCGTCCAGACGCTGCCTTGGGTAACCGACTCCCCATTCCCGTTTTTCCAAAACGTGATCAATCTCGCGGTTTAACATAACGTGAGCTGGCAGATTCCATGCAAGACCAGGATGAATCCAGGTCGGAGTAAGCATAGATAGATCTACCTTAAATCTAGTTATTTCATAAGCTTGCAAATACTTCCTAATAAAGCAAATAAGTAATTTTTGCAGGCTTGGCGCCGAATACATCGACGGCGATTCGACATCGACCTGCCTCGGGGACAGCGTAGAGAGCTACGCGCGGAACAGATCAACCGTTGTAAGGAACAGGCGCGATGAACGCGCGCAGGAGAAAGGTCGTCATGAAAAGCGCGATATGTGGGCTGCTACTGATCACGCTGGCGTCGCCCCTGATGGCCGACCCGGACGTGCCATGCGGACAGGACCCGACAACCGCCGACAGGGCACAGGCGAGTAAATGGGAAGAACTGGCCAAGAAGACCAAAGCTGAGCCCTGCCCGGCCGAGGTCCAGGTGCTCAGTTATGTCTGGCTGGATCCCGCGACCGTCCGGGAATATCCGGCACTGCGACTGCACTGCCCGGGCAGGGACGAGGTTTGAACCGAGGTCGCCTGCTCAATCATGTCAGACGGTCGGCATCCGACCAAAGTCTACCTGGCCCTCACGGGGTGCTAGACTCCTGCTCCGTCCGCAGTATCGGACAGCCTGTTGACGCTGCCATGCGATGACATCGAATTTGTTCGAAGGCCTGAAGAATCCCAGGACGATCCGGGCGATCATCGTCTACATCGTCGCAGCGTGGCTGCTCGTGCAGATTGCCGATGCGACCTTCGAACCCATGGGACTACCGCCCCCACTCGTCAAGCTCGTCGTATTTCTCGCCGTTGCGGGCCTGCCGCTTGCCATCGCGCTGGGCTGGATCCGCAATCTCCGCTCAGCTGCCGATGAGGGTGTCGACGCAGAACCGGCAGACCCGGCCATCAGTGACGGTGCTCAGTCACAGGAGCTCTCCGGAGCGGACCGGCCACCCTCTGTCGCCATCGTTCCGTTTGTCGATCTGAGCGTCGATCATGACTGCGAGCAATTCGCCGACGGGCTGACCAGGGTGCTGATCCGTGCCCTGTCCGGATTGAGCGGCATGAAAATGGCATCATGGATCTCATGCTTCGCTCTAAAGGGTAAGGATGTCCACGCCCGCAAAGTCAGGAAGAAGTTGAAAGTCAGCCACGTCGTCGAAGGCAGCATTAGCAAAGTGGCGGACGAACTGCAGATCACGGCCCAGGTCGTCGAGACGGCCACCGACTCGATCCTGTGGGCGGAATCCTATGAGCGCCGACTCGCCGATATATTCGATATCCAGCAAGACATCGGCTTGAAGACCGCCCACGTCCTGAGCCTTCGGGTTCCGGTCGGCGATCTCCGGCCGGACGTCACATCGAATGCCGAGGCCTACGAGTACTACCTGCGGGGACGACCCCTGCTCTATCAGCACAGCCGACGGGGTATCGAGTCGGCACGACAGATGTTCCAGCGCGCCATCGAGATCGATCCGGCCTACGCGCTGGCCCACGCCGGCATCGCCGACTGTTGCTCCTTCGTCTACCTGTACGTCGATCGCAATCCGGCTCAGCGTGACTGCGCTCTCGCCGCCACCCAAAAAGCCCTGCAGCTCGATCCCGGATTGGCCCAAGTGCACGTCTCGCACGGCGTGGCCGAGGGACTCTTCGATCGCTCAGCCGAAGCCATAGCCGCTTACGAACGGGCGCTCGAGCTGGAGCCGCGCTCCTACGATGCCCATTTCTTCTACGCCCGCGAGAGCATCATGCGAAGCAAGTTCGAGAAGGCGGCTTCGCTCCTTGAGCGCGCCTGCGAGATCCGCCCCGACGATTACCAGTCGCCGGCGATCCTCGGGCAGGTCTACTCCAACCTCGGAAGAGACCGCGAGGCTGGAGTGGCCAGGCGCCGGTGCGTGGAGAACGCGGACGAGTGCCTGTCACTGAGGCCGGACGACGTCCGGGCACTCTATCTGAGCGCGAACGCGCTGATCGAGCTCGGTGAGGTCGAGAGGGGGTTGGAGCGGGCGAAGAGGGCCGCGAAGATGGAACCGAACGACTGCATGCTGCTGTACAACGTGGGCTGCATTCTCTCGATCGCGGGACAGGTCGAGGAAGCGCTTGCGCACCTTGAACGAAGCGTCAGCGTCGGCAATATCCAGAAACGGTATTTCGAGCAGGACTCGGATCTCGATGCTCTGCGGGATCATCCGCGGTTTGAGGCCTTGATCAACCACCTGGAGAAGCGGCTCGGGGAT
>CALDWW010000115.1 GCA_937924335.1 uncultured Gammaproteobacteria bacterium | reverse complement strand
TGACTTCGAAACTCACGACCCCGCAGAGACAGGCGCCTTTATGCATGTCGCACTCCGTCGCTTGTGTCCGGACCGGGTAGCGGGCTGGACGGCCCCTTCCCGATAGCGGGGCCTAGCCTGCTTATGTTATGCCAGCACAGTGCCGCGGTTCAGCGGCTCGTCTTTTGCCGGACCCTCGATGGGGCACGGATGCCCGTGGCGGGACAGACCTAAACCGTCGCATCGTCCGGCTGGACGTCACCCGACTCATCTGTCTTGGGACGCCTCAGCTCGAACGCACGGACGATGACGAAAGCGATCAGTGCGACGACGAAGACGACAAGCAACATCCACGCCAGACTCTGAAGCGTCCCGATGATCGTCCGGTAGATCTCCAGGGTCCAGGCTTCTGCTGTGAGCTGCAGCACCGCGACGTCCTTGTGAGGTGCATTAATGTACTGCTCGAGCTGAAAGATGCGCACACCGCCCGAGATACCCACGACATAGGCGGCGAACTGTATGTAGCGTTCCCACGCGCCGGCCAGTTCGTCAGCCACGATTCGAACGAGGATCTTGCGGATCGATTCCCGGAAAAAGCGCACCACGACGATCGACACCGAAACCGCCAGCAGGAAAGTCGCGAGTAGCAGCGTGAAGAACATGGTAAAGACCTCCCGTGGTGCCTAAGGACGCAACAGGCGTCGCCCCAATACGGCATAAGAGTTCTTTGTGTCCGTCTAGTTCCGGTTGGATTAAGGAAGACGCCGGCTCCGCGGCCTCCCTGCTGTCATCGTCCTCCCAGGCATCGCCTGTAGTCAGAAGCAAAGAACCGCCACTACCAGGAAGACGATTTATGTCGCGAGTCGCCGACCTAAACTGTTATGAAAGGATGCCTTGAGCAAGATTGCGTATCTTCGAATCAGGGTCCCGACAGGGTTGAGGTTCGTCGTCGCAGGAAGGGGCGCGCGAAGCGCACCCCCTCCGTCTTGCCATGTGAGGTCGGATTCACTGCCGCGTCGGATATTCGAAATCCCGGCCAAGCGCCTCGCTCGCTTCATTGTAGACCCCGCGAAGGGGCTCATCGACGTCCGGCCAGCGACCCTCGCTGATAAAGTCAGAGTAAGTCAAGGCCTCGACCGAAACGCCCGAGTGACTGCTGAATTTCTCCCTGTCGCCCTCCTGTGGCACTTTCGCCTCGCTTGCCAGAGGTGGGGCCCAGGTGTGCTCTTCCACCACCGCCATACGCACCCTGATGTCATCCTTGGTTATGTTCCAGACCATGAAGTCCTCGGCGAGACTGAGGGGTCCATCATAGGTCGTGCGAATACGGTCGTTGACTTCCGCCGTGGTGTCGAAGTCCTTGAAGAAATGATAAGCAACCGCCATGCGTGGCTGGACGCTTTGCATGAGCTTTCCAAATGCCTCCGGGGCTGTGTGGATCTGGGTACCAACCAACAATGCCTGCTCGGGCGTGAATCGCATTTTCCTCACCAGATCGGGGACCGCGACGAAGCACTCATGTATCGCAATGTCCGCATCTCTTGCGTGTTCCACAAACCACCTGTTGGGATACGAGTCCGAGCCGAAGACAAACTTCAGCCCGTTCCATTCCAGGCTGAAGCTGACAGGCCCATCGAGTGAATGGATCGCGGGGAATGAACGGATTGTGACCCCGTTGTCCTCATAGACAACGGCGTTCTCGCCTTTGTAATCAAATTCGTTGACTTCGATCGAGTAACCACGAAAGTCCACGAGACCGACCCGCCCGGCCAGATCCCAAGTATACATTTCTTCCATCTTCTCGATTGCATACGCCGTCCCGAGTTCTGGCTCAGGACCACTAGGCCCCCAGACACGGAGTGGCTTCTGCCGGCCCATGAGTGCGCCTCCGATGAATATCTCACCGAGTGCACCGAAGTGATCCGAGTGCAGGTGCCCAATGAAGATCTTGTCGAGGAAATCGTAGGGGATCTGCAGAGACGAAAGGCGCTCGGCCGATCCTGAGCCGATGTCAAAGATGAACTTGTCACCGTTGCCGAGCTCGACGAGAAAGCAGGCGGCCGCCTGCGCGGCGCGGGTAGTCGGCATACCTGTACCACACGCGATCACCCGCATTTCATCAGCCGCGAGTCGCTCACTGTTGGGTGCGTAATAATCCAGCTCGCGCGGCTCGATCGGCGAGACCGTGGGCTGGTCTTTTCCGACAGTCTCGGCATTCGCCGATGTAATAGGCAATGACACCTGCTGGTTGGCAAAGTACAGCCCGAGACAGAGCCCGACGACGACACTCGTCATGAAGGCGTATCCGGAATTCTTATAGTTCTTCATCAATCCCCCCCCTGTTCATGAAAGGCGTGATCAGGCTAACGTGTCTTGATTGCGGCTGCCAGAACTTGACCGGCGCCAGGCGAACGGGGCGAGTTGGCTACAAAGAGCTACGCGGACATCAGAGATACGCTGTCAGGCGGCCACCCCTTACACGATGAGGTCACTGCTATCAGGCATTACCAGGCGCGGTGCCCGATCTGGACAGACGCTCGGACTTTACTGCCCACATCGCCAGCGCGGCGCCCAGGATCTCTGCAGCAAAATACAGATACATGAGTGAGTTGGTCTGGCCATCGAGAATGAAACCCATGCCCCGCGTGATGGCCATGCAAAGAAGGACCAGCCACACCACCAGGAGACTGTGTTGGACAGAGACGCGTTGCTTCAGATAGATGATGATGATGCCGACCGCAATGGTCGTGCCGCCATAGGTAGCGCGAATGTCGACCAGACCTGACACCGTATCGGGTTCGAGCCCGGTGGTCAGATAAGCCATGTCGTGCGGCTGGATCGCGAACGCGAAACCGTACAGGATGAAGGTGGCTCCGGCGAGCCAGACTACGATCGACGCAAGACTCATACTCTGAAACTCCGGTTCATCCTGAATGGGCAGTCTGACGCCCCAGATCGATTGCGTTGCGAAGCAGGCGCACGGTCATGCGTAAGGCACCGTCAGCAGACCCTACTCCCGCCAATGCTGCGGCTGGCTCAAGGCGTCCGAACATTGGACCGTCCCTTCGATACGACCGATGACACCCGCTTTCAGCGGCTGCACCATCCAGGCCTCTGCATGCTCTGGGGGAATCGGATAGGGTGCTTCAAATCCGAGCACGCCGGCCGGCTGGAATCCGAACCTCGGATAGTAGCCAGGATGTCCCAACACGAAAACCAGGTCCACTCCTGACTCTGCCAGCTGTTCCAGACCTGCTTTGATCAGCGCGCCTCCGACACCTTCGCCCTGGCAGTCGCTCGAAACCGCCAGTGGGGCGAGAATCCGCGCTGAGACGTTCTGGTCGGGCTGGATTTCTACCGCGGTGAAGAGGATGTGGCCTGTCAACTCTCGGCCTGACTCCGCGATCAACGATAGCAGGGGCCTGGCCGTCTGATCCTCCAGCAGAGCGTCGACGAGTGCCACGATTTCGCGGGCCTGACCCGGCCCGAAAGCACTCGCGTGAACACTGCGGATCGCAGTCCGGTCCGATTCTGTAGAACACCTTATCTGCAAGACGCACTTCTCCCCTGGCTTGCTGGCGACACCCATCACCCGGCTAGGCATACGATCCTAGACAGACCGTGCCTGCATGGACACCGTCTTGGCGCTGTCCAGTACGCGTGTTCCGAGCTGTACGAAGCCTTTGTTCTTGTGAAAGTTCAACGATCCGATGTTAGGCGGATCGAGGTCCATTTCGGCCACCAACGAGAGCAGGCCGGCTTGTTTGGCCCATGACAGGGCGTGAGCGTACAGAGCGCTGCCAATCCCCTGGTTCCGACAGCCGGACGAGACGACAACACGATCGATGTAGATGAACCGCCTTAACCGCTCGGCGAACCATTGAAAATTCCCGTTCTCGTATGCGGTGCCATCCGCCATCGCCATCAGGAACGCGACGACGCGGCCATCCATCTCAGCCACGGTGACCAGCGAGGCGCAACCAAACAGATGTCGAAAGCGGTCGGAGTCCATCGGGCTGGTGACGGCGACGAACTCGAGGTTGAGATCGACGATCTGACGGGTATCAGCGAGGGTTCCGGGGCGGAGACTGACAGCACTCAAGGCAACACTCTTGCGGATACGATCCGGGTTCAGCCGCACGGCAACCGTCGCCCCCTGTGGAGGGCGCCCAAACCGTTGCGCGGTGTCGGCTCTCGGGGTAACTCGTTGTTAGCCACGCTTTGCCACGTACGTTAATTGAACCAAGCCACTTTCATAGGAGCGTGACGCTTTCAGTTCCAGGCGCTCAGACAAGCGATGCCCCGCGATGATGGGAATGCCGTCTCCCAGCATGACCGGGATGATAGAAATAATGTACGCCGATATGAGCCGCTCCGCCTCGAATGCGCCGGCCAGGCTTCCTCCACCCACCAGCCACAGACGGCTCAAGCCCTGCTTCGATGCCTCGTCGACGATCTCGGTCGGGGACTGTGCGGTCGCGACCGCCGAAGGGGCATTCGGGCCCATTGCCCGGTGCGTCCATGTCCAGCACGGCTTGCTCCCGTAAGGCCACGCTCCAAAACCCTGAATCTGGTCAAACGTGGCGCGGCCCATCAACAGTCCGTCAACAGAGTCGAAGAACTCGGCGTAACCATAGTCTTCCCCTTCCACCTCGACGCAAGAGAGCCAATCGATGCTGCCGTCCGACCTGGCGATGAAGCCATCAAGACTCGATGCGACGTAGTAGATGACTTGCGACATCTTCTCAGGCGGCTAACGCATGAGCTCACACGCGAACTGGGGGCGAACCAGGTTTTTTGCGAATCAATCCACCGGTCAATTGATGTTCGACCCCGGTTTCGTTTGCTCTCACCCGGCAGGCAACGGGTACTGGAGCTCGGCGATGATGGCGTCGAGGGACCCTTCCGTCTCGCCCCGGCTCTCCATGTCGAACCAGCGCAATATCGCTGATTCGTGCCGGATCATGGACTCAAGCATCTGACGATCTTCTTCGGGCCCTGCTTCGGCGATCTCCCGGAATCTCTGGAGGAAACCCTCGACGCCCACCTTGTTGGCGGCCGCAAACGTCTCCCAGCTGTTGTTGAGGTAGCCCTGCACGACCTCGCCAACCTGGTCGCTCGGCACTGTCTCCGACAGCGGCACGCCGTGCTTGTAAAGGAGCGGCCGGAGTCTCGCCTTCGTCTCTGTCTCCAGCTGCAGGAGGGTGGCAAAGTGATAACGGTCCCGCTCCGTCCTGGCCACTTCCAGCAATGCCAGGGACACGGATTCACCGAATATCTCACTTTCGATCAGGTCCCGCAGGCAGGCGGGGTAGTCAACAACCGTCATTAACGGACTCCCGGGTTCTTCCAGCATAAGAATAAATGTCTAGATCATGGTCTCGTTACTGTCAATCGAATCTTGCCGGATCTTTAGGGCGACCGGCAGCGGTTCGATTCCCTTCTCTATTCGGATTCCGGCAACGCCACGGGATCATATCCAACGTGTCGCAGAACCGGGTCTGCGGCCGGTCCGGAACATCAATCATTGCGTGTCTTGAGTTTGCTCACGGCTGATAGCGAACTGATAGACGTTTCGCGAGTCCCGGGGACCAGCCGGAACGTCTCACCCGCAGCAATGCTGCCTTCCGTAACAACGGATAGATAGAACCCGGAGAAGCCGGTCTGCGCCATCTTCTTTCCAGCAAGCCTGTCTTTCATGACGGCATTGAACTTGAAACAGGGCTGGCGAGGCTGCGTGACCCTCAATACGCAATCCTCGAAATGGAGTTCGTCTCCTACGAACGCCTGCGTCTCCACAAAGCCTGAGATGGTCAGATTCTCCCCCATGGTGCCATGAGGAAGTTTTGCGGCAGGATCGATCTGCGCCATCTGCTCTCGCCAGAATCCATAGTGCTCCGACGGGTACGCGTAGACCGCCTTTTTCAGACCACCATGCACGCTTCTATCGGCCTGTTCATCGCCTTCCAGACCGAGGGGTCCGACCTCGACGCGATGCGTGATCGGCGTCTTGGAGATCGCGGTCATGACCCGCTTTCCACGGACGGTCATCGGCCGGACCCGGCCGATCTGGATACTCAAGACGCAGGGATGGCGTTTCATGGTCTGATGTCCGCCGGTGGTATGAGGGCAACGGCAATGTATGACGTCCGAGGTCGCGTTACTCCCGCCAATGCTGCGGTTGGTCCTGTACTTCGGCGCTTCGGCATGACCCCCTTTGCTCCGCTTATCGCCCGGGGCGCAGCGTCCCGACAATCCAAGCTTCGGAGTACTCGGCCGGGATCGGAATCGACGGATCGTCTGATCCGGGGGGCGGCGGTCTCGCTCTCTCTGCTCATGTCTCGCTTCATGGTTAACTCGGAGAATTGACGACTTCCTGTGAAAATCTGCGGCCCCGGTGTGAGCCGCGCCGTTCAGACCTATCGTAGAGTTGGAGGATATCGCCTGCTGACAAGAAAGGCCCCGAACATGGAGAGCGCGAAAGCGAAGAAGCCCACACAGACGACATAACTCCAGCTGTTGCCCGTCATCTCCACGTTGGCGTGCAGCCCGACCGCACCCAGGACGAGGCTGGAAACGATCGATGCCCACACAGGACGCAGCCGTCGCGTGAAGTGACCGTAGGCCCCTTCACCAAAGACGCGATCCACCGTTCCGGACAGACCGGGCATCTCATCCATGATGTTCTTCCGTTGCCAGAATGCCAGGGATCCGAAAGCCAATGCGACAGCAAGCACCAAGCAGACCGCGAGAACCACGGAGATCTCTGGCAGGTTCAGCTCGCTGACAAGCACAGGGAGCTCACGTCCCTGAGCGTAGGCGTCGACGATCAGAAAAACCCAGAAGGCTGCGACGAGCAGGTCCAGGAGTCTAATGCGCATCGGTCTATCGCCCGGCACTTGCAACGACGCTAGAAACTCTCGCTCTGAGGCACGCCATCGTCGATGTCGTAGTAGTCGCCTTTCTGACCGACGAAGGTGTGTTTCTTCAACCGCGCGCCCGTCGGTAGGTCGAATAGTCCCATAGCGACGGCGATCCATTCATAGCCTTCCGTATTCGGTGCCCAGAAGAGCGTCGAGCCGCACTTCGAGCAGAAACCCCGTTCCACCTTCCCGGACGAGCGGTACCAGCCGACGAGGTCCTCTCCCTGGACCATCAAACGGTTCTTCCTCACATTGACGGCCGTCAGGAAGTTGCCTGACTGCTTGCGGCACTGGACGCAGTGGCAGGCTTCGGGCTGATGCTCGAGTTTGCCTTCAACCTGGATGGTCACGCCGCCACAGAGACAGCTGCCTTTCAACATCGCGCTCTCCCGCTTGCTTCAAGACAAGCATAACGCGTGCTCGGCGTGCTAAGTGCCTGTCTGCCAGATGGAGTACCTGTCACTCAGACGCACCAGTACGGCCCAGATATAGGCACTGAATGCGGCTATGAGACCGCAGAATACAAGGGGGAACTTCTTGCTCTCGTCCGGCTGAAGCAGTCCGGCAGTCGACATGAGCACGGCAACCAGGAGGATGAATAACTCGAACATGAGGGCGTCTTTTCGGCGGCTGAGCCAGACCCTGTTTGATCCCCAGAACAGAGCCCGCAGCCACAGAGGATTCTTCTTCCAACGGCTCGAATCCTTGTCGATGACCATGATCTCTCGCTCCAGCGTCGAAATATCGACCTCAAATACAGCAGCAAGGGATTTCATTGACTCCAGGCTGGCCTTGCTACCGCTTTCGATCCGCTGAATTGTGCGGAGACTCAATCCGCTCAATGTCGAAAGCTGATCCTGGGACCAGTGCTTCTCTTGGCGCAATCTCTTGACGATCATAGGAGGACCCTGCTGTCTGGCGCTGGATAGTGAGCTGTTCGACCCGTTGGCGGTGACGACACGAACACGTCATCCTCAGTTTGCGGGGGACTTCGCACATCCCGTTCCGGTTGAACGGCGCTTTCGGGCCAGCCGGCATTGAGTACTCGTTTAACTCAGTGCTGGAGGAAATCGCTTGCTGACGAGAGAAGTAAGTGGGTCGAGCCGATCATCCTGAAGCGCGACACCGAGAAATTGCGGTTCGACCCCGATCTCGCTAGCCGACCGACGACTGTTTGCTACGCCCATCCCAATTGAACGAGGCTGACAGTGTCGTTCCAGATCTTCGTCACGTGTCGGATACGGTCGCCATCAAACTCCATCACATAGACGTAGTCTGCGGCTATGGACTTACCGGTTGGTTCGCCCGGACCGCCGGGACCGGTTTGCGTGCCATGGAACACGGCGAATGCCGCCACACAATTCCGTTCCACGTCGTCGGCGAAGAACTTCAACTCGTAGTGCCCATCCGGGACTGGTGTAAAAAGGCCCTTCATCCACTCGGTATATCCTTCAAGGGTGTCTATCTCAGCCAGGACACCCGTCTGGGCCGAGAATGTCGCATCCGGGTAACAGTAGGCCGCGCAACCGGCCCATCCCTTACCAGTTTCACAAGCTTCAAAAAAGAGTTTTGCCGCGTCAATGTGTTTGCCCATCGTGCTCTCCGTCAAAGGAATAGGTTGGTTACGCGTCGCGCTTCTCTGGTCGGTTGTTGGCCAGCATACAGGCCGCCTGACCGTCGGGCATCAGTTGCGTGACAAAGTGGCGGCACTCTTGTTCGTGCAAGAATGATGCGATTTTGGCAGGTCAGCTGCATGCCATTGTCAGGCGGCGCCATGGACCCCCCTCTTAACGAACCGACGCGGGCGGACCCAGTACCAAACCGCTGCGATAAGCACTGCCAATACTGTATAGCAGACTACGAATATCCACTCCGGCGCCCGGTGGTACAAGATCGACTCTAGCCAGTGAGCTACAAACGAACCGGAATAGCCTGCTTCACCCGCATTCTCGCGAAGCGCCATCTCCCAGGCCGTGAGAGGACAAATGGCACCGAGCCAGGACTGGAGAACCACAACAGCAATCCCGGCGAGATGCGCGATACGAAACCATGGATTCCGCACCCAGGCCCAAGAGCGAAGCTTACCAACGAGAATAAAGATCAGGCCGAAGACAACGAATCCGACAAAGAGCGTATGTGTAAAGAGGATGGCGTCTGCTGCAAGGAGATAAAGCACGCCTTTTTCCATGGTGTCGCCTAACGCCCCAGTTCAGCGGCGGCGCGATAGCGCCGTCCGCTGCAACTGTTTGTTAGCTGGTCTTCCCTCCGCCTGCAAGCCCTTCATTCAACAGGCTTCGCATTTGGAACTGTCCAGCTGCCGTTCAGGATTTCCGGTCCCGGCTGATACATCCTGACGATGTAATT
>CALDWW010000114.1 GCA_937924335.1 uncultured Gammaproteobacteria bacterium | reverse complement strand
ATGGCGACAATCGTAGCGACGGATCTGAACATTTTGATCACCAGAATTCTCCCGGAGCGGAACGTTATCAGAAGTGATGACATTGCCGCCACGATGGGGCAGCGGCCGCCTGGTTCGGCGCCATCCTTTGCCTGCCGCCGGACAGGGGCGATAATTAGGCGTTTGACCGCCCAGCGGCGCCTAGATTCCATGCGATGAACGAAACAAGTCCGGTACCAAGCGAAATCTATCGTCTGGCGAAGAGGGCCCAGAGTGACGGTGATCTGGATACAGCCAAGGCGCAGTTCCTCGAAGTATTGAGGCTCGAGCCCGATCACGCCGACGCGCTGCACAGTCTCGGTAACATCGACGCCACCGAAGGTCGCCTCGACGATGCCGAACGACTGATCCGCAAGGCTATCGTGCTGGATCCACTGAAGGCATCGTTCATCAATAGCCTGGGCAACGTCCTCAAGGCCCGCGGCCGCCTGGAGGAAGCGGCCACGGCGTACCGGCAGGCGTTACGCCTGCGGCCGGATCTTGCCGCAGCCCAGAACAACCTGGCAGAGATCATGTTGCGGGACGGCAAGGCTCAGGACGCCGTCGATGCCTGTCTGAAAGCGTTGGCGTCGGACCCGAACTATGCCGGGGCCTACGACACTATGGGCCGCGCGCTGAACAACATGGGGCGGCTGGAAGAGGCCGCCGACGCGTTCCGGCGTGCGGTCATCATCCGTCCCGATTTTGCCCCCGCCTACGACCACCTCGGTCACGTGATGCGCGCGAAAGGCGACATGCAGGAAGCCCGCGATGCCTTCGAACATGCCCTGGCCATCCGGCCGGAGCTGGCATCGGCACAATACAACCTGGCCACGGTGCTGGTGGTGCAGGGCGAACTGGACAAGGGGATCGCCGCGTTCGAGAAGTCCCGCGAGATGCGTCCACGTCATGTGCCGACGCTGCAGAATCTCGCTATCGCCTATCACACGCGGAGCAATTTCAAGCGCGCGGCCGACACCAATCTGGCGGCCCTGGAGATCGAGCCCGACAATGCGCAGCTGCACCTGAACCTGGGCCTGGTGCGGGTGGAAGAGCGGCGTACCGACGAGGCGGAGGAGAGTTTCCTCAGGGTCCTGGAACTGGACCCCGACAACATACTGGCGCATGCGGAGCTGGCGGCACTGTACGAAGAGACCAATCGTCTGCAGGATCTGGAAGATGTGCTGGTCCGGGGTCTCGAACTGTCGCCTGGTCATCCCCGGCTGAATCTGGAAGCCGCCAAGGCGGACCGTCGCGCCGGCCGCATCGACGAGGGCATAGCGCGGTTGGCTGCCTTCGACCTGGAGCGGATGGACTCGCGCCTTGCCGAGCAATTCAATTTTCAGCTCGGCTATCTGCACGACCGGGCCGGCAACGCAGATACGGCCTATGCCTGCTTCTGCGAAGCGAATCGGATTGCGGGAGATACCGTCAGAGCCAAGAGGGCGAAGCCGGAGAAATTCGCGCAGATGCTGGACGCCCTGTCAGCTTTTTTCGCCGGAACGGATCATGCCAGCTGGACGCCGGCACCACCCATGGAGCGCGCGACGCCGGTGTTCATGTTCGGCTTCCCGAGGTCCGGGACCACGCTGCTGGACGTGGCGCTGGACAGTCATCCCGACATCACGACACTCGAGGAGCAGCCCACGATCATTCCGGTGCTGGAGACCCTGCGGGATCTGCCCGGCGGCTTCCCGGACAATCTGGCCGGGCTGGACGAGGACGCCATCCGCAAATTGCGGGATGCCTACTTCCTGGAGTTCGACAAAGCGGCAGGCGCCGATCCTGGCAAGCTCATCATCGACAAGATGCCTATCCGGACCGTCTATGCCGGCGTGATCTGGCGGTTATTCCCGGATGCAAAGTTTATCCTCTGCCTGCGTCATCCCTGCGACGTGGTGTTGTCCAATTTCATGCAGCATTACAACGTCAGCAATATCCTCGCCAGTTTCTATTCGCTGGAAGGCTCGGCCAGGCTCTACGACCGGGTAATGTCCCTCTGGCAGATCTACGCTTCGAAGCTGCCGCTGGACTATCACGTCGTACATTACGAGGGCCTGGTCGACGACCTGAAGGCGGAAGTCGGGAGTGTTCTGGAGTTCCTGGGCCTGCCGTGGGACGAATCGGTTCTGGACTACGCCGGCCGGGCCCGTGGTCGCGGCCGGATAAACACCAACAGCTATCATCAGGTGACCGAGCCGATCTATGCGCGCTCACGGGATCGCTGGCGCGCCTATGACGCCCAGCTCGGCCCACTGATGGGGCTGCTCGAATCGCACATCGGGAACTTCGGCTATGACGACTGACACAGATGCGCGGCTCACGGACCTGATCCGCGTCTATGACGAGGCGCTCGATCCGCAGCTATGCCAGCGCGTCATCGATCTGTTCGAGGCGGACACCGAGGGTCAGTTTCAGCGGTCCAAGCAGAACACCTGGATCGAGAACATCATGACGCGCAATCCGCTCAAGGACTGGCGCGATATGGAGCGGATTTTCGTCGACAACATGATGCGTCACTTGCAGGATTACTCCGCTATGCCCCAGGCCCGCATGCTGGCTCGCAAGGGGCCGAGGGCATTCGAGCATCTGAAGATCAAGAAGTACCGGGCGGGAGAGCCGGAGCCTCATCATTTCCCGCTGCACTATGATGCGTTCGATCACCAGACGGCGGTCCGTATCCTCGGGTTTCTTTGGTACCTGAATCCGGTGGAGGAGGGCGGGGAGACCGTATTCCCGGTCCTCGGTCATCGGGTCCCGCCGCGGGCGGGCCGGCTGGTGGTGTTCCCGCCGATGTGGATGTTCGAGCACTCCGGAGAACCCCCGGTCGGTAGCGACAAGTACATCGTCACCAGCTACCTGAACTTCAGGGATCCGCAAGACGTCTTCAGGTTCTCGTACCCGTTCCCGTGAGTCCCGCAGGCAATCCAGTCGACGACGGACGAGCCGCCGTGGACTCCGGCCGTCCCCACGAAGCCCTGCCTATCCTCGAACAGGCGACCCGGTCCCGGCCGGACGACGCGGAAGCCTGGAATCAGCTCGGCCGCGCGCTGAATAATCTCCGTCGCCATCCGGAAGCCCGCCAGGCCTTCGAGACTGCGGCCGGCCTGGCCCCCGACTCTGCAGACATCCTGACCAATCTCGGCCATGTCTGTCGGGCGACCGGGGACCTGTCGGAGGCGGCCCGCGTGCTTCGCGAGGCCACCCGTCTGGCGCCTGATCATCGGCGAGCGCTGTCCTGCCTGGCCTCCGTGCTGGTGACCAGCGGCGAGACGGAGGAGGGCCTGAGCCTTATGCGCGCGGCCGCCCGGGCGGCGGTCGATGATCCGTGGCCGTCAGTCCAGCTCGGCGACGCGCTGCAGGGGCTCGGCAACCTGGAGGAGGCCGAAAGCGCATACCGGCATGCGCTGAAGGTTTCTCCGGATCTGTCCGCGGCACAGGCAGGCCTGGGCGCGGCACTGGATGCGCTCGGGCGTTACGAAGAAGCAGAATCGTGGCTCAGGAGGGCGCTCGAGAGCTCACCCGGCGACACGGCCGCGATCGGATCGCTATGCCATGTGCTCGAGCTGGCGGGGCGTCCCCGCGAAGTGCTGTCCCTGATCGACGCCGGCCCCTGGGATTCTGCGCCTCCCTGGGTCGTCGCAACGGCCGCGCGCCAACATCTGAGACTGGGTCAGCCGGACCTGGCAGAGCAGTGGCTGACGCGTTCGGATCCGGATGCCATGGACAGGCGTAGCAGGGCAGCCGTGCTGAACGTCAAGGCTGCGCTGCTGGACTCGCGCGGTGACTATCCCGGGGCGTTCGAGGCATTCACCGCCGCAAACCAAACCCTGCCGTCAGGCTTCGACGAGAGCGGGTATCCGGCGTCTGTGAACCGGCTGATGCGGTTCTTCAGCCGCGATCAGATGCGGGTTCTGCCCGATTCCGGATGCGACTCCGACCGCCCGGTCTTCATCGTGGGCATGCCGCGATCCGGAACGTCCCTGGTCGAGCAGATTCTGGGCAGCCACTCGCAGGTGCTAGCGTGCGGAGAGAGACGGGATTTCTATCGATTGCCGCGCCGACTGTCGCAAGGCATGCCCGGCGCGCACTGGCCGGAATGCCTGGCGGAGACCTCCCGGGAGCAGCTGGCGGCCGCAGCGGACGCGTACATTGAGACCGCCGGGCCGGTAGGCGACAGGCGGATTACGGACAAACTACCCGCCAACTTCCTGAACCTGGGTCTGGTGCAGCTGATATTCCCGCGGGCCCGCGTCATCTATTGTCGCCGGGACCCGATGGACACCGGCCTGTCCTGTTACCAGCAGGATTTCCAGAGCCCCGGCATGGATTTTGCCCGCCGACTTGACCACATCGGCCTGTATCAGCAGGGTTGCAGCCGGCTCATGGAGCATTGGAAATCTGCGCTGGAGCTGCCAATCTACACGGTGGACTACGAGGCTCTGGTGTCGTCACCCGAGTCACAGGTCAGGCAGCTGGTCGAATTCATGGGTCTCGACTGGGAGGACGCATGTCTGCAGTTTCATCGCAACGAGAGGATCGTGCGCACGGCGAGCAGCGGCCAGGTCAGGCAGCCGATCTACTCGTCCAGCGTGGGTCGCTGGCGCCGTTACGAGAATTTCCTTCAGCCTCTCAGGTTTGCTCTGGAAGCCCGCTGGCCTGACTGAATCGTTCCCGCAGCCCGCTGAAGGCGGGCAGCCTGCAGACGCGATCTGCCCAGGTCAGGCCTTCTTCGATCTCCTGGCGATACTCTTGCCTGGCTGATTCAAGCTCGCGCCGCCTGGCATCCTCACCATAAGTCTGGTCCGTGCTCTTCGCCGCCCGTTGCAGAAGGTCCGGCGACGTCAGCCGCTCGAGTTCACTGTGTTTTACCGGTTGTCCGAAGAACCGGCAGATCTCAACGATCGCGTCGCCGGGCCGTCGCAGGAATGCTTCGAAGTGCAGCGGCAAACAGCGGGCGGCTGCAGACGCCTGAGCCGTGATGCCGGCGAAATCACGGACATGCAGCAGCCAGCTCATGACGGCAAGCTGAGCGACCGTGTAACGATCCGGGCTGTCCGGATAACCCGGCGCCAGGCGGGCGAAGTCCCGGACCGCATAGTCTGCGGCAAACAGCCGCGTCTCCCTGCGCGTGTGTGGCCGCAGGATCATCGGCAGGTGGGTCTCCAGATCCACGTATAGCAGGACCGCCTTCTCCAGACCCGTGTAGTCCATCAGCACCGGTATGAGACCGCCGGCCTGGCTGGTC
Source organism: uncultured Gammaproteobacteria bacterium (assembly GCA_937924335.1). Classification (GTDB taxonomy): domain Bacteria; phylum Pseudomonadota; class Gammaproteobacteria; order Steroidobacterales; family XN24; genus JAHEFR01. The sequence goes on along the minus strand of CALDWW010000114.1, from coordinate 923 downwards.
GGCTTGACCAGTACCGTCTGCTCAGGCCGCCATGTCTTGGACAGCATCCACAGGCTCAAGGACAGCAGGGACTCCCATCGTTCCCGGGAGATCGGGAATCCGGGTCGGTCCAGCGCACGCATGCTGCGGGACAAACCCATGAGCAGCGGCGGCTCCCGCAGGGCCAGGAAGCAGTCCCTGTCTCCGAGGATGCGCGACAGCAGCGTCGACCCGCAATGGCCGATATGGAAGACATAATGGATCGGCCGACGGCGGTGGGGCCGGGCTTGCACCAGGTCCAGCAGATCGTCGAGATCGATGGCGATATCACGCTCCCCCGCGCGCTGGATCCTGTTGTCCAGGAATGCGGAGTTGCGATAACTCTCCTCGCTCATCGGTGTAAAGGTGGCGATCCCGCGCAGCGGATCCAGGTCCCGCAGGAACATGGCCGGACTGGTCAGCATCGCCAGCAGGCGCTCCTGCCGCGCGGGATCCTGGGAGGGGTTCTGCGCCTTCATCAGTCGTGGAGGTTAGCACAGGGAACACCTGTCTCCGTGGTATCCTCTGCGACCCTCCAGACGACGCTCGATGGCCCTATGGGACTCGCCAATCCCGCTTCCGGAACTGCATCGTCATCGCGCTCCGGCGTGATGTCTGCGATGACGCTCGCCGTGCTGATCTTGCAACCTGTGGCAAGCGGGGGGGAAGTGCTGTTTGCCGATGCGACTGGGCCGTCAAGATTATCCTTCGAGCACTTCAACGGCATGAGCGGGGCACTTTATTTTCCCGAGATGATGGGCGGCGGCGTGGCGCTGCTCGACTATGACGGAGACGGGGACCTGGATGTCTACCTGGTGCAGGGTCAGATGCTGGGCGATAAGCCGGTCTCGGAGGCCACGTTTGCGCCGCGCTACCCGCTGCCGCTGACCGACCGCTTGTACCGT
>CALDWW010000113.1 GCA_937924335.1 uncultured Gammaproteobacteria bacterium | reverse complement strand
CATTCAACCTATGAAATTCAAGGACTACTACGAAACTCTCGGGATAGCGCGAGACGCAACCCAGGAAGACATAAAACGGTCCTACCGCAAGCTCGCCCGCAAGTACCATCCGGACGTCAGCAAGGAACCGGATGCAGAAGCACGCTTCAAGGAACTGGGCGAAGCCTACGAAGTCCTGAAGGACCCTGAGAAGCGCACCGCCTACGATCAGTTCGGCCAGGACTGGAAGGCCGGACAGGAGTTTCGTCCCCCGCCGAACTGGGACACCGGTTTCGAGTATGCCGGTAGCGGCCCTGGTGATTCCGGCTTCAGCGACTTTTTCGAGTCCCTGTTCGGCGGCATGGGTACTGGCAGCCGCGGATTCCGCCGCGGGTCGGCCCGCGTCCGGGGGGAGGACCATCACGCTCGGATCGCGGTCAGTCTTGCGGAGGCCTTCGCCGGGGCCGTCAAGACTCTCACGTTGCGAGTGCCGGAGGTCACGCCAGAGGGCCACGTGACCACCCGCAACCGCTCGATCCGGGTCTCGATTCCCAAGGGCGTGAGCCAGGGACAGCGGATCCGCCTGGCCGGACAAGGTGCGCAGGGTTTCGGTGGCGGTAGTGCCGGCGATCTTTACCTGGAGGTGACCCTCGAATCCCATCCTTTCTTCACAACGGACGGCAAAGACATCCACCTGACCCTGCCGGTCACCCCGTGGGAGGCGGCCCTGGGTTCGAAGGTACCGGTTCCGACGCTGGGCGGCACTATAGAGCTGACTATCCCGCCGGACTCCCGATCGGGGGCGAAATTGCGCCTGAAGGGCAGAGGCTTGCCCGGCAAGCCGCCGGGAGACCAGATCGTTTCGCTTCGGATCGAGACTCCTGCGGCGGACACGGACGACAAGCGAGCGATCTACGAAAAGATGCGTGATGAGATGCCGCTGAATCCGCGGAGCGGTCTGGGCGTATGACGATGAAGGAAATCACCCGCATCCTCGAAGGCGAGATCCTCGACGAGTCCACCGAGTTCGATCTGGAGGGGCTCTGCCGCGCCTGCCAGGTGAATCGAAAACTCGCCATGGACCTGGTTGTCGAGGGCATTGTCGAACCCAGCCATCGGGACCTGGAGCAGTGGCGCTTCACCGGCACGGCCGTGTGCCGGGCCCAGGTAGCAGTGCGGCTGCGGCGGGAACTGGGAGTCAACGTGGCCGGCGCGGCCCTGGCGCTGGAGCTCCTCGACGAGATCAGTCGCCTTAGGCGCGCACTGGACCGGAGGCGTTAGCGTCTCGCGCGACTCCGGCATCGCGAGACGCGAGAGTCCTGCTGCAGATCCCGAATGCACCGGGCGCGTCCTTGGCCGCGGTCTTCTCCGGGCTCACCACCCCCAGCCAATTGTGCCCGGGATTCCACCTCGGGCCAGCGTCGGAAATTCAAACCTCGATATGCGCCCAGGCTTTGCGTGACCACAAACGGGCCAGGATGCCGGCCTGCACTGCCCGATAAATCCCCTGAAGCAGCCAGATCGTCAGCAGCCCGTGGCCGAGCACCGGGCCCGCCACATAAGCCATCGGTAAGAACAGGATCCACTGCATGGAGACCGTGATCAGCATGACCCGGCGTGCGTCTCCGGCCCCCAGAAGGGCATGCATCATCACCATCCCGAGCGCCTCCATGACCATGGAGACCCCCATGATCTGCGCCGGCAGGCGTGTGATGCCCAAGGTCTCGGCATCGCGGATAAACACGCCGATAATCGGATCGGGCATGACAACGACCGGCAGTCCGATCACGGCCATGAGCAATGCTGCAACCTTGGCCACGTCCCAGCCCCACTGCTCCGCATCATCGGGCTCACCACGACCCAGGGCCTGTCCGACCAGAGTCGATGCAGCGAGCCCCAGTCCCAGCCCCGGTAACAGTGCCACGAGCAGGAGATTGACCAGCACACTCGCTCCCGCCAGTTCCCGGGTACCCACCTGGCCGATGATCCAGAACAACACGACGAACCCGGTTGAGAAGAAAAGCTGCTGGATACCGGCGGGCAGTGAGAGCGTCAGCAGCCGGACGAAATCCTTAGCCGTCGGCAGATGCTTGAGGAATCCGTGGTCCCGGGCATGACGCAAACCAAGAAAAACATAGATCGACAACCCCACCGCGGTGGACAGCGCGGAGGCAAGGCCTGCGCCCTCCGCTCCCAGCGCCGGCGCGCCGAGATTGCCGAATATAAAGACCCAGTTCAGGAAGATGTTGGTGGCATGCATCACTACGAGCGTGCCCATGTAGAGACGAGACAAATCCACCGCATTCCAGTATCCGCGGAACGCGAAATTGCACCCGACAATGGTAATGGCCAGCACTCGCCAGCGCAGATAGGGGACCCCCTGCTCGATCACCTCGACATCACTGTTGAGCAGCGAATAGATGTCAGGCAGCCAGAAGATCAACACCGCCGTCATCAGCGGAGCCAGCGCCAATACCATCGCCAGCCCCGCGTTCAATGGCAATGCGGTCTGGTCCAGCAGCCCCTGCCCTTTGCGCCGGGCCGCCATCACCTGAACGCCCGTCGAGACGCCGAGGATGAGCGCCATGAACATGAAGTTGGCGAATCCTCCGAGGCCCACTGCCGCCAGCGCAGCGTCACCCAGCGAACCGACCATCGCCGTGTCGACCAGATTGAGAATGTTCTGGGAGACCATGCCGCCGATGATGGGTAACGCGAGCGTCAGGATTCTTCTGAAGCGGGGACCGTCGACCATGCGGCTGGTTAAGCCCTCTCGTTATTTGACGCTATCGTGCCGCTTTCGGACCGTCGTGACGGTCGTGCGTTCGAACAAGCATAGCGTGTTGTTGAGGATCGGGGCACAAATCTCGCGCCATAGGCTTCCAACTGTTTGCATTTCTTGGCAAAACTCAAAAACCCGGAGAGCAAATCGCCTTCTGAGACGAATCTGGCTGGACTTTCATCAAAATCCGGGGTAATCTCAATGCGAATCGTTCGTATTCACACCAGAGAGCACACTATGTACGTATGCCTGTGTAACAAAGTCACCGACCGGCAGATTCGCGACGCCGCCAGGCGGGGCTGTTGCCGGCTGGACGATCTGCGTGTTGAACTGGGCGTGGCAACCTGCTGCGGTGCCTGTGCCGAGACGGCAGAGGGCTTGCTCGATGAGCGGCAACAGAACAACGCTCCCGGCCCGTTCGCCCTGCCTCAACCTGCCTGAGCTCTGGCAGATCTGGTTGCGCGATGGCTCTGACGGCCTTGCACCCCGGCCCGCAAACCTCTAAAACGTTCCTGATACCCTCAGATTCAGGACGATCATGAAAGGCGAACAAAAAATCATCGAGCATCTCAATCGAGTGCTCAAAAATGAACTAACGGCGATCAATCAATACTTCCTGCACTCCAGAATCTTCAAGGACTGGGGTTTGACGAAGCTTGCGGATCATGAGCATGCCGAGTCGCTGGACGAGATGAAACATGCAGATCAGGTGATTGAGCGCACGCTCTTTCTTGAAGGGCTGCCGAATATTCAGGACATCGGCAAAGTCATGATCGGCGAGAACGTCAAGGAGGCGCTGGAATGCGATCTCAAGCTCGAGATGATGGCCATTCCTGACTTGCGGGCCGCGGTCTCGGATGCCGAAGAACTCAAGGATTTCGTCAGTCGAGATATATTCAGAAGCATACTGGACGCCGAAGAAGAACACGTCGATTGGCTCGAGACGCAACTCGACCTGGTCGAGAAGATCGGCGTCGAGAACTATCTGCAGTCGCAGATCTAGCCGGCGCCCTATCCAGCCCTCAAGTCATACCGGAATCAAAGAGCCGTGACTGGAATCTATGTTGTCAACGCCGACGCCTCGGACGCCAGGACCGCAGTCGCTGTCTCGGTGTCGGAACAGGTATCCAGGGACAAGATCATCCCGAATTTCAGCGACACAACCTACGCTGAACTCCTGCAGATCGAACGGGATACGCCGGGGTTTTACGCATGGGGTGTCCCACCCGGCCCGACCAACATCATGAACTGGCTGTATATGGCGACGGGTGATTTCGTGCTGGTGGCGATCGACGGACGATATCGATTCGCAGCCGAGGTCCTCGGACGTTATGAAAATGCCAAGGCGGCAAGGGCGATCTGGGACAACAGCGCAGAGGTGGATGAAAGTCGCGAGTACATTTTCTTCCTGAATCGCCCCGCGAACATCGACATCCCGGTCAAGGAGATGGAAGACTGGTTACCGACCAATTTGGGGGAATTCACCCGCATCGAGGACAACGAGCTACAGGCGATTCGACGCGACTTTGGTGGCGTCGCCAAATTCCTGAAAGAGAACATCTTCCAGCGGTCTCAGAAAGGACCGTCGCTTGATGTGTCCGGGATCTTCAAGCATGTGCAGGACACGGCGACCACCACCGGCTTGTTCGAGGCGGTCAGCGTCACCGACTCCCGCACCAAGCATTTCGAGGCGATCGTCCGCCGCCGCGGTCATCCGCGATTCCGTATGTCTCTGATGCGCGCCTACGAAAGACGCTGTGCGATCTCCAAGTGCGGCGTTCGGGAAGTCCTTGAAGCTGCATTGATCCGCCCTTACAGAGGAGTCGCTACCTACAATGTCTCAAACGGGCTGCTGCTCCGGTCGGACCTGCACACACTGTTCGATCTCGGTCAGCTCAGTGTCGACTCGTCGAACATGAGCGTCGTCATCTCCAAGCACCTGGAGAACTCGAGCTACAAATTGCTGGCAGGCCGGAAAATCTTTGTCCCCCATCGCAAGGAATTCCGCCCCAGCGCGGAGGCCCTGGACGCACATCGCGTGACCTGGGGCCTGTAGGGCCAGGCCTGCAGATACGGATTATTCAGAGATCAGACCGACAGGCGGCTGATCCCCCAGGTCAGTCCCCGGCCTTGATGCGAATTTTCTGTCACCCTTCCCTTCTAGCCGGACAACCTGCGTCACGCAGGTAACGGCGTCCGGTATCGGCCAATCTGGAGTGTCTACTGCAACCTTATCACTTCGGGATCGACTCACCTCCACAACTGCTCGCGACTCAGCGAAACCAGACTCACTGCGATAGAATCGCCGGAACAAGCACCGAGTATCGGTCGGTTGCCCGAATCCGCATAAACACCAGGAGCCAGGACGTTTGAAAGGGCTGTTATCGCTGCTACGCGCCATGCTCGGCAGCCTTCGGGACCTCGCCCCTATCATCCTTGTCATCGCGTTCTTCCAACTGGTCGTACTCCATCGGCCGTTGCCGGATGTGGGCGGACTGCTGACCGGCCTGATGTTCACCGTCCTGGGACTGACGTTCTTCATCCATGGACTGAATATGGGTCTCTTCCCTCTGGGGGAGTCCATGGCCAACGACTTTGCCAACAAGGGCAGCCTCGGCTGGCTGTTGGTATTCGCGTTCGCTCTGGGCTTTGGTACGACGGTGGCGGAACCTGCTCTGATCGCGGTCTGCGGGGAGGCCGCCCATGCGGCCGCCAATGCCGGATTTATTGAAGACACCGCATCGGCCAGGCAGCAATACATGACCGGGCTGCGGATCACGGTGGCCCTGTCCGTGGGGCTGGCGATTGTTATCGGCGTGTTCCGGATATTGAAGGGCTGGCCTGTCCACTACATGATCATGGGCGGATACGTCCTGGTAGTCATCATGACGGCTTTCGCACCGGACGAGATCATCGGCATCGCCTACGACTCCGGCGGTGTGACGACGTCTACCATTACGGTACCGCTGGTGACGGCGCTCGGAGTGGGCCTTGCCTCATCCATCCGTGGACGTGATCCCCTGGTCGACGGCTTCGGGCTGATCGCCTTCGCCTCACTCACGCCCATGATCTTCGTCATGGCGTACGGGATGATCGTCTGATGGAGATGCTCGCTCTCGCTTTGCGGACCGTCACGAGCACAGTACACGACGTGCTGCCTATCGCCGCGGTCATCATCGGATTCCAGGTACTCGTCCTGCGCAGGCCTATCCGCAACTTCCGCCGCGTAGCGACCGGATTCTTCTATGTCCTTCTGGGACTGGCCCTGTTCCTGCTCGGCCTGGAGCGCGCCCTCTTCCCCCTCGGGCGCCTGATGGCGGAGCAGCTGACCTCGCCCGGCTTCATCGCCGGCAGTGCCGCCGAGATGTTCCTCCCCCATGGCTGGGCCGACTATGTGTGGGTCTATCTGTTCGCCTTTGCGATCGGGTTCTCCACGACGATCGCAGAGCCTTCCCTCATTGCCGTTGCTATCAAAGCCAACGATGTGTCCGGCGGCGCCATCCGCGTGAACGGTCTGCGTATTGCCGTCGCCATAGGCGTGGCCGTCGGCATTACCCTGGGCAGCTACCGCATCGTCGTGGGGGATCCGATCCACTGGTACATCATCGGCGGCTACCTGGTGGTCATTGCCCAGACCGGCTTCGCGCCGAAGTCCATCGTGCCATTGGCATATGATTCGGGTGGCGTCACCACTTCGACAGTGACCGTGCCTCTGGTCGCGGCACTGGGGCTGGGCCTCGCCGAGACGGTCCCCGGAAGGAACCCAATAATCGACGGATTCGGACTGATCGCATTCGCCAGCCTTTTCCCCATCATCGCCGTACTGACCTACGCCCAACTCGCCACCTGGTGGACGAACCGGGGCCGAGGATCAGACGAATACAACAGAGAGATTGCCCCGGACATGCCGGACTATCGACAGGAGTAATTGCCATGCACTTCAAGCTTATCGTCGCTTTCGTCGACGACCGCTGGACCGAGAAGGTGATGGACGCCGCCCGGGATGCCGGGGCCACCGGTATCACCGTCATCAGCTCTGCCCGGGGCGAAGGCGTCAAGCCGGCCAAGACTTTCCTGGGGCTTTCCCTGGAAACCCAGAGGGATGTCCTGCTTATGGTGGTCGAAGAACATCTCTCCCGGCATATACTTGAGACAATCGACAAAACCGGCGAATTCGACGCAGAACCCGGTCGAGGAATCGCCATCCAGGTGGACGTGGAGGATGCTGTCGGTATCTCTCATCAGGCCGCTGAACTGATATCCATGGTGGAGGAAGAGATATGAACGGTGAGAAGGTCATCCGGGCCAGCGACGTAATGAGCCAGAATTTCATTCTGATCGACGGGCTGTCCACGGTCACCGAAGCCCTGACGCGGATAAAGGCGGAAGGCGCGCGCTGCGCGGTCGTTGAAAAGCGCCACGACGATGACGAATTCGGCATCCTGCTCCTGTCGGATGTCGCCAAGAAAGTGGTCGCCCAGGACCGGTCGCCCGATCGCGTCAACGTCTACGAGATCATGTCCAAGCCGGTCATCGCAATAAGACCGACGATGGATGTCCGCTATGTTGCGCGACTATTCGAGAACTTCGGGCTGACGCTGGCGCCGGTTCTGCACAGCAGTGAGGTGTTGGGGATTGTGAGTTATGCGAACATTGTGCTGCACAGCGTTTGTGCGCAAGGCGACTAAAAGATAGCACCATGGCCACTCAGTCATCGTCAGAACTAGCTCGATTAATGGAAGAATACGGACACCGCTATCTGGGCAAATGAGGAAATCGTTCTGTACAGGATCGGCGTCAATTCTCTC
>CALDWW010000112.1 GCA_937924335.1 uncultured Gammaproteobacteria bacterium | reverse complement strand
CTCATAGCGGACGCCGTTGCAGTCGTAGTAGGTGATGCTGTCGACCCTGACCGTCGTGTAGGAACAGTTCATGCGATTCCATGACGTGACCGACAGATAAGCGCCGGAGCGCCAGCGATCCTCGTACCACTCGTTGCGGTTATCGTAGTACTCCTTGCGATCGTTGTAGGCGTCCTTGCGGAACTCCTGACGCTGATCGACGTTGTCCTGGCGCTGGTCGAAGCGGTCCTGGCGATTGTCCTGGCGCTGATCGACGCGGTCCTGGTCAATCTGCCGATCCGTGTTCCGGTTCACATCCCGGTTGATGTCCCGATTCATGTCCCGGTTTACGTCTCGATTTCTATTCCGATTCATGTCACGGCTGCTGTGCCGCATCGATGAGCCGCCCGACGGTCGTGCCCGTGAGCGATTGAAAGAACCGCTCGCGGCCGGTCCGCCGCGACTCATGCTGTGTCCGCGACCGCCTCCACCGCCGCGACGGGCCTCGGCGAAATCCATGGCCAGGAGACAGATCACTGATGCGACCATCAGGCCCGTCATCAACTTGGTGCTTGCTGTCATCATGACTTGTCCTCCTGGTCCGTGCCGATATTCGTCACCGGCGCCGGCACGTAGATGCGGATACGCTCGGCATCCTCCGGCGGCGTGAACTCGAACTTGCCCCGGGTATCTCCGGGCGACATGTCCCAATTCAGGAAGTGAGCACGGAACTGTGGCTGGCCGGGTTCCTCCCGATAAGTGATCACGATGCGCTTGAGCACCGGCTGATCGCCGCTGGTTATCCACATCTGGAAGTCAGCGTAGTCGTTGCTCATCAGCAGATGTTCGCAGTCGACCCCGGTGACGACCGTCTCGCCGAGGTAGAGGGCACGGGTCAGGGTGGGCGTGACCTTCTCATACAGACCCGTTTCGATCAGGTCGGCCAGTGGCGCCTTCATGCGCAGCCCCGTGACGATGAATTCGATGGATTCATCGAGATGTCCAGGCTGGTCTGCCGTAGCATAGACGTTCTCGTCTGGCTCGTGGAGCCACATTTTCTTGCCGTCGAACACGATAATGGCGCGTAGGCCATCCCGGCGCTGGGATTCCGCCCGCATCCGGTCAGGCTTTGAAACCAGGATCTTGCGTGATGCGCCGAACTCCACCTTGAGCCCGGATTCCTGCACCGCGTCGTACGAGTACTCGGCCTGGTAGGCGAATTGGTCGGTAGCTTCGAGATGATCCGCCATGCCCTTGAAGATCCCGAGTGCCTCGGGATCGATGTCGGTCGCCTCGGCGACGTCCGTTGTTGCTGCGCTGGCAGCCTTGCCGGCCGTCTCATCGGCGTTCGACTGCGCCTGCACGGTGACGGCAAACAGCGTCGACAGCACACAGGCCAGAATCCGGTCGCAATGTTTCATTGATCTCCCCCTGGCGAGCCTTGTACCCGCCGCCCGTGGGGGAGCATAACTGATCGGACCGCGGCCGCATAAGGATAGGTGGCCGAGATCATGCCGGATCGTGCGGGTGCACCTGTGGCCGGGGCCGCCGGTGAGTCCGGGTGCGGCAGATGCATGCGACACCACCGGTGACGGCCGCGGCTGCAGGATGCGAGCGCGGCTCTGTGGCTGCCGCGGGTACTCGTCTCAATCGATCAGCAACGGCCGGGGGTCGACCCGGCAGAGCAGTGGCGAGGTGTCGATCAGGTCCCACAGGATGCGGTTGTGACCTGCCCCCATCAGCAGCAGCACCCGTTCGTCGTCATCGCCGGTCGAACGATGGATGTTGGTGATGATGCGCAGATTGCGTTTGTACCAGCTGGTCAGCAGGTCCGCGCCGGCATACTGGTCGTACTGGGCATGCCGCATGCTGGTCTGCAGCGCATAGCGGCTGTCCAGGTCGAAGGCCCACCAATCCACGCTGTTGAGGTGGGCCAGGTACTCGGCGATCGTGCCGGATTTCTGGCGTTCGGAATCGGCCGCAGACGCGGTCTCCCAGCCGGCGCGGATGGCGTCGCCGTCGTTCTTCGATTCGGGATGGTAGGCCTGGTAGAACTCCATGGCCGTGCTGTCCTGAAACATCGGATAGTCCACCGGATAGACTGCCTGGTGGTCGAGCCGGCGAGCCAGCCGGTAACCGATCTGGTCGATCTCGTTGCGACTGAGCTCGTAATCGCCGTGCAGGTACTTCGCATAGCGCTCCTGGGCCCGGGTCGTGCCGTAGGGCGCCTCGAGCAGCACCTTGTCCGGCGCGAACCGCGCCAGCCGCTCGATCAGATCGGCGATCTCCGCCTGGCGCCTTGCCGACAACATGTCATCAGTCTCCATGTTGACGGCGTCCATGCCCGGATTGGCCATATGGAAACTGCCCAGCAGCATCACCTGCAGCTGGCCGGGTCCGCAGGCCGGCGGATCGAAACGCCCGCCGTCGTGAGCCAGGCTGGCAGTGGCCGCGAACATCAGGCAGGCGGCGGTCAGAGCGAGAGAGCGTGTCATGGCGATCCTTGTCGTTCTTTTCGGGGTGAGTACGTGAAGCAGTCACGACGCCCCGGCTTGCGACGCTGGTCGCGCTGCGAGCCGGGGCGTCGAGGCCTCATCTGAGCATTTCGATGACGCGGGCGACGCGAACGTTTAAGCGGGTGTCAACGGACCCTGCACTGCCGTCGCCTGCGGGCAGACGGGCCGGACCCCTCGGGCTGCACATCGTCGCTGCGCTTCCGACCGGGTCATTCGGCCCCCAGCGGCGTGATCACGACCTCACCATCCAGCGCCGCCAACAGCTTCGCGTCACGCTCGTAGACGTCCTTTAGAAACCGTGGCCGACCGTCCTGCTGCAGCGAGGCGGTCAGGTAGAGGATCAGCACCGGCAGTTTCGGCGTGTTGATCCGTTGCGTCTTGTGAGTGTCCCGCACCTGGGTCAGGGACGCCTGATCCCACTCGGCGGGATCATTCATGATCAGCTCCGCCAGGGTAAAGGGGTCCTGCACACGGATGCAGCCGGAGCTGAATGCCCGTTCCGGCTGGGAGAACAGCGAGCGATGCGAGGTGTCATGCAGGAACACGAAGTGCTTGTTGGGGAAGATGAACTTGACCTCGCCCAGCGCATTGTTCGGCCCCGGTTCCTGGCGGATCGAGTAGGGCAGGCTGCCGGCCTGCCAGTCGACCGTGGCCGGATCGATCTTGCGGCCATTGCGATCGATGACGCTCATGTTCTTGGCCTGCAGATAACCCGGATCCTTCCTGATCGCCGGCAACACGTCCTTGCGCAGGATGGTCGGCGGCACCGTCCAGGTGGGGTTGACCTCCATGTAACTCAGGGTGCCGCGGAAGATCGGCGTCTGCCGATAAGTCTTGCCCACCATGGCGCGGGTCGTCCAGGCGATGCCGTCACCGCTGATGAAGTACACGCGGAAGCCGGCGATATTGACGGCGATGAAGCGCTCCTCACGCTCACCGCGCACCCAGCGCAGCCGCTCCAGCGACAGGCGCAGCTGCTCGATGCGGGTGTCCACGGGCACGTTCAGGGCCGCATAGCTGTTCTTGCCGACGACCCCGTCCGCGCCCAGCGCGTGCCGCTCCTGGAAACGGATCACCGCCGCCTTGACGTCGTCATCGAAGCTCGTGGAGCTGGTATCGCTGCCGGCCGGCAGGTCGCCGGTCACGATCAGGCGCTGCCTGAGGGTCGCAACACGCGGGTCGGTGTCGCCCGGATGCAGGGTCTCGCCCTCCGGCACCTGCGGCCAGCCGCCGTCGATGGCGATCTGGCGATAGACCGCCAGGTGCTTCTTCAGCGCCCGGTAGAACGGACTGCGATGCACGGCATTCTCCAGCTGCTGCTGGAAGGGCGTCGACGAGGCGATGATCTCCGGGATGGCCACCACCGCGCTGCGCCCGTCGAGGAACTTGCGGCTGAAGTTGATGTTGGCGTCCAGCGCATGGGCGTTGACCTTGCCGAATAGCTGGTGATAGCCGAAGCGCACCAGCGACTCGGTCAACAGGATGTCCAGGTCGGCCTTGTCCAGCGCCGCGCCGGAACCATCTGCCCTGGAGATCAGGTCGCGCAGTTCGGCGACGTAGTAGTCCTCCACCATCAGTCCGTCCGCCGGCGCGGTCTCCAGCATGGCCAGGAAGTCCTCGATGCGATCGGCATCGTTCCACATGGGCTGGAAGTCCCGATTGGCGTATACCGCCGGCAGGATCTCGCGGCCGGCGATCCTGGCGGTGCCGATCTGCAGATTGCCGGCGAACTGCAGCTCCTCTAACCGGGCGTGCAGTGCCTCTGCCACCGGGTCATTTTGGGCGCTTGCCGGCGCCAGAGAGCCGAGAAACAGAAGGATTGAAAGGAAAAACAGGGACTTGAGACGAATCACTGGCGCGCTCCCGATGACCGAAATTGTCAAAAGAAATGTGGAATAGGCCATTGTGCCCGTTTCGTCCGTCTGGGAAAATCCGCAGCAGTTTGTGCCTCTGGGACTGGAACGACCAATGAGCCATTGCCCCAGCCGACGACGATTTGTCCAGACGCTCGCCCTGGCCGCGCCCGCCATGGCGCTGCCCGGCCTGTCCTTCGCCATGCCGGCGGAGCCGCGGCGATTGCGCTTCTATCACACCCACACCAGCGAGAAGCTGAGCGTGGTCTATCACGAGAACGGCGCGTATCTGCCCGACGCCATGGGTGAGCTCAATTACCTGCTGCGCGACCACCGCTCCGACGACGTGATCGACATGGACCCGGCGCTGCTGGATTTCCTGCACGCGGCCCAGCAGCGTGTCGGCAGCACCGGCACATACGAGATCATCTCCGCTTACCGGTCACCCAGGACCAACGAGATGCTCAGACGCAACGGCGGCGGCGTCGCCAAGCGCAGCATGCATCTGCAGGGCAAGGCCATCGACGTGCGCCTGACCGATGCCGATACCCGTGATCTTCGCCAGGCCGGACTCGATCTGTCCCGCGGTGGCGTGGGTTACTACTCGAAGTCCAACTTCGTGCACCTGGACACCGGCCGCGTCCGACGCTGGTAAACAGGCAGTGGCGGGGAACGGTGGTTCCCGGCAAGACACAATGCGTCTGTGCACCGGATCCACTCCGCAGCCTACTCCTGCTGATAGCCCGCTGAGTGCGGCCGGATGCTGCAGGAGTGCCGATTTCACTCTCCGGCGAGTGACCAGGTTCTACCGCAGCTGACTGTCCTTGCTGCCGCGGCGGTTGTAGCCCGCGTTGGCCGTCTGCTGCTGATCCTCCAGTTCCTGGCAGCTCACGCACAGGCGCACGCCGGGGACCGCCTGGCGGCGGGCTTCGGGGATGGCCTTGCCGCAATCGACACACTCGTGTGCGCTGTCGCCCTCGCGCAGACGACTGCGGACGCGATTGACCGCGTCTTCGACCGTCGCGTCGATCTGCTCCTGCACCGCACCGTCTTTTGCGAAACCGCCCGCCATACAATCCTCTCGTCATCGGGAGCCGGCTCATGATTATGGCCGCTTTTTCGCATCGATGTCCGGGTGCGGGTCTCGACCCGGACCGGCGGGCGTCGTCATCCCGGACAGAGAGTTGGACCCCTGGGTCCCGCCGTCACCCCTGGTGCGCGACGATCTGGGATTCCAGCAACTCTTTCAAGGCTGAGAACTCGATTTCGAGGCGCTTGAGCGCGTACCACTTGGCGGTGACCGCCGCGGCTTCGCCACGGGCGAGCAGCAGCAACTCGTCTCGATTCTCGTGTATCAGGTCGATCGCCTCGTCCGCGCTGATATCAAACACAAACTCCGGCGCAGTCGTGTCCACAAGGTAATAGCGGAGCGAGTTGAGCTCGCTCTGATCGTCTGCCGGGATGAACTGCTGGGCGAAGACGGGATAGCCGCCCTGCAGGCTTACGACCTGGGGGAGCAGGATCTCCGGTTCCTCGAACGTGCCGGAGATCTGACCCGCGGTCTCCGGATGCAGCATGCGCAGACTGCCCGAGTTTTTCAGCGCGTCGAACCGGTTCCTCTCGAACCAGGGGACGGCCAGGAGGGTGCTGTCCGCGAACGCCTTCAGGAATTCGTCCGCGTCATCGACGGTAGTTTCACCCGACTCGAGGTGGGCGATAACGGTCTCCAGGCCGGGGATCTTCACCTGGGTCAACGAGACCCTGATGTAGGTAATCGACTCCAGATTACTTTCGACCTCATCCAGGAGACTGATGAGGTGCTGATTGAGCTCGCGAATCTCGGCGCGCTCCTGTCGCCACTCGTCCACTGCGAGGGCGACCAGCACACCAGT
>CALDWW010000111.1 GCA_937924335.1 uncultured Gammaproteobacteria bacterium | reverse complement strand
GATCGCGATCCTTGTCCCGATCGTGGCGGCGGCCGCCGACCCTTTCGTGATCGACCTAGCAGAATTGCGTCGGGCCGGACCGGCGCCGGACACTGTCATCGACAGCAGCAACGTCGGCGACTACAGCAACCTACTCGATCCGGAAGTGGCCCGTCTGATCTCGGCAGGGGACTTCGACATTACCGTTGGCGAGCCTGTGTCGTTCGACACGCATCCGGCGTTCGCGGCGGCAACGGTCGCGGATGCCACGAGTCTCGGGGCCGAACCGGGTGATCTGCTCGGATATGAGGGTGGCCTGCCGTTCCCGGCGCCGCCACAAACCGAAGATACGCAGGCCGGTGACAAGCTGGCCTGGAACATGCGCTACGCCTGGTCCGGAGACAACGGGATCCTTAGCGACATGATCTGGCATTACCGCGACATGCACCGGGACAAAGTCGAACGCGAGGTGAGGTTCAAAGCCAGCATGATGCGATTCATGCATCGCCACGTGACGACGCCTGTCCCGGAGATACCGAACAACCCCGGAGAAGTTTTTTTCGGTCTGTACCTGCGCGCAACCTATCCGCCCGACGTGAAGAACACTCAACTACTCATCCACCGGCTCGAGGACGACAAACGCCAGGAGCAAGGCTGGATGTATGTGCCGTTCCAGCGCCGCGTCAGACGGCTCGCGACCGGCCAGAATACCGATGCGTTTCTGGGCAGCGACATCATGATCGAGGACTTTCTCGGGTACAACGGCCGTATCAAGGACATGAGCTGGCGTTACGCCGGCAGCAAGCTGGCCTTGATGCCGATGTACCGGCATAACGAGCAAAGGGAATTGGTCCCGTCACAGGATGATGAGTTTTCGTTTGTCAGTTATGGAGGCGCCGGCGGCTGTTTCCCTCAGGTGCGATGGCAGTTGCGCCCGGTTCACATGCTGGAGGGCAGCCCGCATGACAGCGGTCATCCGCTCTCGAAGCGCTTCTTCTACATCGACAGCCAGACCTACGCCGCGCCGCTGGGGCTGATCTACGACCGGGCCGGGGAACTGTGGAAGCTCGGCGTCTCCGGGTTCTCGCATCCGGATCACCACGCGCCCGAGAATGCCGGTTCGGGCGCGCCGATTTTCGATGGTGCGTCGATGATCGATCTGCAGGCGCGCCACTGCACCACGCTGACCGTGAGGGCCAGGGTCAACGTGGATGGATTGCGTGCCACGAACTTCCAGCCGGGGGCGTTGCGTGCCCGAGGGCGCTGAGCGACAGGCCGGTTAGCCGAACGCCGCCCGAAGTGAGTCTTGCCGCTGGACCCGCTCAAGCACTCGCTGCAGACCCCGGGGCTGCGAAAGATGAGACCCTGCTTCGCCGGAGCATACTGTCGGAGTAGGGTCTATAGTCCACTCTGTTGGCATCTCAAGGAGCATCTGTCCGATGTGCAGACGCATGTTTGTCGCCGCCGTTTGCCTCATTCTTCCGTTTGCTCTTGCCGGGATGGGCGGCCCGGTGGCCGCATCCACCCTCGAGCGCGGTGCCGTGGCCGCGCCGGAGTCCCAGGCTGCCGAGGTCGGTGGATCGATTCTGAGTCGTGGTGGCAATGCGGTAGATGCCGCGGTCGCCGTGCAGTTCGCCATCGCGGTGACGAACGCGATCGGCGCCGGGATCGGGGGTGGAGGCTTCATGCTGATCCACGAGCCGGCAGCAGGCGAGGTCGTCGCGTTGGATTACCGCGAGACCGCTCCCGCCGGTGCCCACCGCGACATGTTCCTGGATCAGCACGGAGACGTCGATGCCGAATTGAGCATCCACAGCGCCCTGGCGTCAGGGGTGCCCGGAACCGTGCGCGGGATGGCGGCGGTGCACAAGCAGTACGGTTCGCTGCCCTGGGCGGAACTGATCCAGCCGGCGATCGATCTGGCCGAGAACGGGTTCGAGATCGATCCCTGGACGGCGGGCAAGATCCTCGAGTATGGCGACAAGTTTGCACTGATCAGCGAGCGGTTCCGGGAGCAAGTCGAGTTCAAGCTGTACTTCAATGGGGGCGCGGGCGATCGGATGAAGATCCCCGATCTCGCCGGGACGCTGCGCCGTATCGCCGAACAGGGGCCGGAGGAGTTCTACACTGGAGAGACGGCCGAGATGATCGTCGCAGAGATGCAGCGCGGTGGCGGCTTGATCACCGCTGATGACCTCGCCGCCTATCGGCCGAAGTGGCGTGACCCGATCGAGGGTTACTACCGGGGTTACCGTATCGTATCCATGCCTCCCCCGTCGTCAGGCGGGGTGATCCTCATCGAGTTCATGAACATGCTGGAGCCGTTCGAGCGGCTCGCGCTGCACTCTCCACAGCAGATTCATCTAATAGCAGAGGCCGCGAAGCGCGTTTTTGCCGATCGTTCCGAGTACCTGGGCGATCCGGCCTTCGCCGACGTCCCGGTAGACGTGTTGACCGCCAAGGACTACGCGCGGGCGCGGGCGTCGGATATCGATCTTGCGCGCCGTACCGACCCCGCGACACTGAAAGCCGGTGATCTCCCCGTCCGCGTCGACAGTGACGGCCAGACGACCCATTTCAGTATCGTGGATCGGAACGGGCTGGCGGTATCCAACACGACGACGATGAATACGGGCTATGGCTCGGGCCTCGTGGTCGATGGCGCCGGATTCCTGCTCAACAGTCAGATGAACGACTTCTCCGCGAAGCCGGGCGTGCCCAACGTCTACGGCGTAACGGGTTCCGCTGCGAACGAGATCGCTCCCGGGAAACGACCGCTTTCTTCGATGACGCCGACGATGGTCTTCGGTCCGGGGGGGCATCTCGAACTCGTCCTCGGGTCACCCGGCGGGCCGACGATCATCACCACCGTCCTCGAGGTAATCCTGCACGCTACCGACTACGATCGCAGTCTGGCCGAGGCGGTGGACCTGCCGCGTTTCCATCACCAGTGGCCGCCGGCCGTGACAGGGACAGATCCGATCGCAATCGAGACCGATGAGCGATACACGCTCGCACCGGAGACGATCGCTGCCCTGTCGGAGCTCGGCTATACGTTCGACAAGGTGGAGTCACTCGGTGACGTCCAGGCGGTCGAGATCGATGGGCGTCGCGTCACCGGGGTCTACGATCGACGCCGCACAGGTGGCGTCGTCTACGACTGACGCATCCCTGTACATCACAGACGCTGCAAGGGGCTTGCGGGCGTGCGTTCGTGGCACGGCCCCGTGGTCGATCCCCGTCTGGCCGGCAATGTGCCTTCGACTTTACGATCGCTGGCGAATCCTTCAATCTACCGCCCCTGACACGAAACCCCACTAGTCAACGTGACGTTGACGGAACCAGCGCACGATGCCCAACACGCTCCTGATCTATCACGGTATCTACGGCCACACTCGACGGATCTGCGAAGTCATTCAGGCCGAGATGATCCGCTTGGGCGTCTCGACTGATATCTCGCGCCTGGACAACTGTGAGGCAGATGATCTCGAGCGCTTCGATGCGATCGTGATCGGAGCGGCGATCCGCAACGGCAAGCACAACTCGGCAGTGCTCGAGTTCATCCGGACCCGCCGGGACCTGCTGGAGTCGAAGCCCAGCGGTTTCTTCTCGGTAAACCTCGTGGCCAGGAAGCCCGAGAAGAACACACCGGAAACCAACCCGTATGTGAAGGCTTTCCTCGCACGGTCCCCGTGGCAGCCGAAACTGGTCGGCGTCTTCGCGGGCAACCTGGATTACCAGCGCTATCGGTTCATGGACCGTCATATCATCCGCTTCATCATGACGTTAACCGGCGGTCCCACCGACTTGCACACGAAGATCGAGTTCACGGATTGGGATCGCGTGCGGGAATTCGCCGGGCAGGTCACGGCCCTGACAGCGGACGCAGCCGGGTCATAAGCGAGTGCTCCGTCTGTTAAAGAACATCCGGGACAGGCAGCACCTGATCGTGACACTGTTGGCGGCCTGGCTGATCCTCACCAGTCCGTGGGTGGCCATGCTGAGGCGGATGCCACGTGAGCCAGGCATCTTCGACTATGCGCACGTATACATCGGACTGACCGCTCTGTTCTTCGGCCTCACCTATAGTCTCGACTGCCTGCGCAAGGGCGGCTGGCGGCTGTGCTTTCCATGGCTGTCCGGCCAGTCCCACGTCGTCTGGTCGGACCTGCGCGGCCTGTTCCGGGGCCGGATACCCGCTGCTGAGGGCGGTGGATTGTTTGGTGCGCTCGCAGGACTGACGCTGCTCGCGTTCCTTGCGGCCGGTCTGAGCGGTGCTGCCTGGCTGTGGACCCAGGGCACGCCTGAGGCGCTGGATTGGCGTGGCCACCATTTCCTCGCGGTACGAGCACTCACCGTGCTCATCATGCTCCACGCAGTGGCGGTTGCGCTGCATGTCTTGGACTTCGTCAGGGACTAGGTCCGCGGGCGCCGCCCGGCCCTCGACGGGCGGTCCCGAATCCCCGCTTTCCCGGTCCTTTCGCCAGCGCCTGTCGAGGAGCGTGTCTGCTGAGACGGTGGGAAGTGGCGCTATGTGCGAGCTGTCTGACGCAAACTGCATCAGGGTTGGCGCGATTTGCTAGTGATAGTTGTTATCGGGGCGGGTAATCTTGTTCCCAACATCCACCCGGCCTCAATGCTGGCGAGTTACAGCCTGGGCCAATGACGGAGACAAGACTATGCTGCAGATCGACACTAGCGCACCCGTCATGGTGACGGGCGCCACCGGGTATGTGGCCGGCTGGGTCGTCAAGCGATTGCTGGAAGAGGGGCTGACGGTCCACGCGCCGGTGCGCGATCCCGATAACCCGGACAAGCTGAAGTACCTGAACGAAATAGCCGCGAAGACGTCAGGCACGATGCGCTACTTCAAGGCCGATCTGCTCGACGAAGGTTCCTACGCCGAGGCCATGGCCGGCTGCTCCGTCGTGTTCCATACGGCATCGCCCTTCTTCCTCGGCTCGAGAGATCCGCAGAAGGAACTCGTGGACCCGGCCCGCCTGGGCACTCGCAATGTGCTCGAGCAAGCCAACCGCACGCCTTCAGTCAGGCGCGTCGTGCTGACCAGCAGCTGTGCCGCTATCTACGGCGATAACGCGGATCTGCAGGACACGCCCAACGGCGTATTCACCGAGGAGATCTGGAACACGAGTTCATCGCTCGAGCATCAGCCGTATTCGTACTCCAAGACAGTCGCCGAGCGCGAGGCATGGGCCATTCACGACAAGCAGGATTGTTGGGAACTGGTCGTCATCAACCCGTCGTTCGTGATCGGTCCGGGCATCAACCCGCACGGCACGTCCGAGAGCTTCAAGCTCATCAAGCAACTCGGCGACGGCACGCTCAAGGCCGGCATGCCGAGGATCGGATTAGGCGTCATCGATGTGCGTGACCTGGGCGAGGCCCACCTGCGCGGCGCATTCACGCCCGAGGCCGGCGGCCGCTACATCATCTCCGGACACGATTCCGATTTCTTCGACCTGGCTTGCGACCTGGTCGAAAGGTATGGCGACGACTATCCGATACCGAGGAAGACCCTGCCCAAGTGGCTGGTCTGGCTGGTCGGCCCGATCATGGACAAGTCCATGACCCGGAAGATGGTCGCGCGCAACGTCGACCTCCCCTGGCGGGCCGACAATGGGAAGAGCGTTCGCGAGCTCGGCATGAGCTACCGCCCGGTGAAGGAGACGATCAACGACTTTTTCCAGCAGATGATCGACAGCGGTTATCTGGCCAGCTAGTTCAGCAACGCCGTTGCCGGCGCGGGAGCAGGTCGGCGAGGCAGCAGGCATGAGCTTCAGCGCCCTGGACGCGGCGCGGCTGTTCCTGACCGCCAACGAAGGCCTGTCCTCGGTATTCGGGCCGGAATTGAGCAAGCGGTTGGACAGCCTGCACGATGGCGATGCGTTCAGGACCCGTTTGCGGAGCTGTCTCATGGAGGTACTCGCCAGCGGCGGGACATCCATGGGTGCGGTTGCCAGTCGGCTGACGGTCAGTACCCGCACGCTGCAAAGGCGCCTCAGGGAGGAGGACACGAGCTTCCAGGCGGAGCAGAACCAGCTGAGGGAAGAGCTGGTCGGGCACTACCTCTCGAACTCGCGGTACAGCAGCGTGGAGACTTCGTTCCTGCTGGGTCACGACGATCCGAACTCAGTTCATCCGCGCCTACCACGCATGGACCGGCCAGACGCCGGAGAGCACCCGCGCCGCCGCGCGATCAAACTGATTCGCAGCATGATATTTTCTGGCGCGGGCCATCGATCGGGAAACGAACTCCGCGAGGTCGAGGGCCCGGGCTACGCGGAGTACCGGGCTGGCCGCGCCAGGGACGATCGTGTAACAAGTGGCGGTGACCCGATCACGCACACGCGTGTGACAAACGGATGCTCCCCGTAACCTGAATCAGGCGTCAGCACGGGTAGGGAGCTTTTCGCTCTTCAAAAACTCCTGCCGCCTTGGATTGCCGTGAAGACCAGTGAGCGCCGGGTCTATTGCCTGTGCCCGTACAGCAGCGTCAGATTCTGCCGCCGGTTCTCATAACCGTCATTGAAGTGGATCGCTTCGCTGCGGTGAAAAAGGCTGGAACGGAATATCAGCGCCCGGTTGTGACGATAGTGAACGTGTCTCGCTACCGCGCCTGACTCTTCGAGGTACCGCGAGATCATGTCGGTTCTGGAATTGTAGGACTCGAATGACCAGTCTTCCGGGGCCGCCTTGTCGAAGATCGTCAGCCCTCCCGATTCCGGGTCGGCATTGGCCGCGTCCGGCGTCAGCCAGATATTGACGTTGACCGCGGCGAAGTCGGCATGAGTATCGAGGGCCTTCATGCGGCTGTCACACTTGAAGATCCAGGCTTCTTTCAGCCTGCTGTCAGCGAAGATCCCGGGCAGCCGCTCGGGAATCTCCTGGACCATCTGCACCAACAGATCGCTATAGAAACCGTCTGTCATCTTCGTCGTGAGGTAGCCGTTGTTGTACTCCTTGAAGAAAACAGTCGAGCACAGCCCGTAGCGATAGAGATGGTCGATCGCATCGGGCTTCAGGAAGTCGTCGACGACGACGTACGGCGCCGCCCGATCCATGAATGTTCGCTGGATTTGCTCCAGATCCAGATCCGGATTCAGGGCGCCCCCGTCGATCGCCGGGACAGGCTGGTTGACCAGCATGCGGTTGTAATACCGCGCCAGATGTTCTTGCTCAGCAGGGAAGATATTTACGGCAGGATTGAGTTGCTCGCCGTCGAGCGGCGCTCGCTGACAGATCGTATCAAGCGCCTGGGCGCAAGACCTGAAGCTACGGTCCAGCAGGCCTGTCTCAATCAGATACTCGATCTGCTCCCGGTCATGCCTGAGGCGCGCGAGTCTGGGTTTCGGTCTCGGTGGCATCGGGCCTTCCGCGGGATGCCGGAGCACTGCAGCCATCTTGAAGGCCTCGAACATGCCGGGGATGTCACTTCCGGCCATCAGGGCCTGCCCCAGGTTGTCCCAGCCGGAGGCGAAGTCCCCGCGTAGGGAGATAGCTTTCCGGGCACTGGATTCTGCATCTTCCAGCCTGCCTGCCGATCGCTGCACGGTTGACAGGTTATTGAACACTTCCGGTCTGGACGGCGCGAGCTCGCAAGCCTTGCGACATGCACGTTCAGCCTCGTCCAGCCGACCGAGCCTGTGTAGTAGCGATCCGAGGCGGGCCCACGCGCGGTCTTCCCCGGGCTTGCTCTCCAGCAGACGGGTCAGTACGTCGATGGCCTCTTCTGTCCGGTCTGCATCCTCCAGCAGAAAAGCCAGCTCCAGCGACGGACCCGCTTCGCTGGTCTTTCCCGTGACCTCTTTCAGCGACGCAATCGCCTCATCGCCACGGCCAAGAGCATGCAGTACCAGGGAGCGGTTGCAGAAGAACTCCCAGCTCTCGGGCGACAGGGCGATGGCCCTGTCGATGAGTTCCAGTGCCTCGCTGTTGCGTCTCCGCTGATGCTGCAGGACGCCAAACAGATGCAGGGCGTGGGGATGATCCGCTGCTATGGCAAGGACCGACTGATAGGTTTTTTCGGCCGCGTCCAGCCGGCCCGCCTGATGACTCGAGACGGCTGATTTCAGTAACGAATTGACGTCGGGAGATTGCATGGTGTGGCACATGACCCGGGCCTGCGATCAATCATCCGAGAGGGCAATGTCAATTGTCAAACGTGCGCGCCCGATAGGATGGCGAAGAGCAGCCCCGACTGTCTACTCACCGTGGAAAGCGCAATTCAAGGAATGCGCGGTAATCGTCCTCATCCTCGTTGGTCACCTGGTCCTTGCGGACCTCGTAGCCGAGGCCGAGCTTAATCGTGCCGAATGCGAGCGCCCTGCGGTGGCTGATCTCGATCTCCGCATACTCGTTCTTGTTTTCCACGACAGTGCTGCGGTTTGAGCCCCTCCGATTCAGGTTGCCAAACGCAAGTGTCGCGAGCCAAGAGTTGTCGTCAAGATCGTTCAGCACCGTGCCAATCGTGTAAACACTGGAATCCTGATCGGTGCTGTGAGCAAAGCTGCGTCCACGATAGGTCTGACCGGATCGGTATTTGCTGTTTCGATAGGCACAGCCGGGCCGGCCGCCGCCGCCGTCGCCGGTGACGTTGCGGTAGAAACTAAAATCGCATTCCGTGTCGGCCCACTCCAGGTAAATGCGATAGCTACCGAGCCCGTCCAGATGCCCCCATGTCTCTGCGCCAAACTGACCCAGCACCTTGGAAGGAAAGAGAAGCCGGGATGATCCATCCCCGAAGTCCTCACCGATCAGATGGGTATACAGGGCAAACGGCGTGCCGAACATGGCGCTGGACCAGCGCACGTCGTAGCCACCCAGCCGGTCGTATTCGTCACTGCTGCCGGCTCCCGTGACCATGTCGCCAAGTTCGTCCAGTCCGCAGTCGTTGCCCGACCCACACCAAAGCCCTAGCCCGGTGATGCCGATCTCCAGACTTTTCAGCGGTCTGAAGTTGAAGCGCCCGCCGAAGACGCGGGAGCTGGGAACGGCCCGATCATCGTCCAGGAACCCCCACATTACCGCCAGGTCCCAGTGACCCAGCCAGCTCAGCCACTTGGTCTTGAACGGCGTGGTGCTGTTCCGCTCCAGCGTAAAAGCCGGTATGGGCCGGGCGTTGTTGCTCAGGATCATGCTGCTCTGCCAGCCCGGGCCCCAGTAGCGGTCAGAGGTCGAGGCCGCGAGCATCCAGTTGCCCAGAGCGACGCCCAGGTAGCTACCGTCCAGGCGGAAGTCCTTATTATCGTCCGGATCGTTCACCCACTGGCCCTGAACACGCGTCGCGAAGCGCTCGCCGGTCCACTCGAAACCGGCGCCGATCTCGCCGCTCTCCCGGGGCCCGTCCTCGAAACTGCGAACGTCACGTGGATGTTGCGCCGCCGAGGCATGCGCACTCATGCGGACCCGGCCGATGACCGTTTCGGCCTCGAGTCGATCTCGCAGGCGTGACAGCGCGACCCGGGCGGCGGGGTCCAGCCCGACTGGATCTGCGTCGAGGGCGGCCCGGATATCCCCGGTAGCCAGTGGCCACGTCGATACGGGGCCCTGGATGACGCCGGCATCGGCAAGCACCTGGATGTCGTGACGGAGGCCCGAATCGCCAGGATCCAGCCACGGTCCGGCCAGCGCCGCCGGCGCAATCAGGAGTATGGCAACAAAAATGGAGAGACAGCGCATCATGCGTCCACGAGGCTTCGGGTCATGTGTCGTCGGCCAGGACGGCCCGACGATAAGCACTGCAGCATGGTAAAGAGGATATTCACGTCAGGCAACCCGCTGACATTGCCTCCGGGACCCGTCCAGGGGGCAGCCCAGGCCGGGCCTTCCGGTGTCGGACATCTGCGCTCGTTTTGGTCCTCCCCGGCCTGACGTCGGGTTTTCGCGCCGTGTTCCTGAATCTCGAAAAGACGAGGCTCGGATCGCGCGAGTGTTATTGCCAGATGTCGACGTCCCGGCCTTGTGCCCGGATATGATCGGCGCGCTCGGTGAGGTAACGCTGGAAACTCGGTTCGCTGCGGTACCTTCCACTAAGGACATAGTTGAACATCGTCTGGTTATGGAAGATTTTGAAGTAGGCCTCCGACCGGATGATCTCGTCACCATTCGGTGAGAACAGAATAATTGTCGGTGCATACTGAACGCCGAGCTCGTCCGCCCACCGGCGGGCGGTCGTGTCATCGCCTGCCGGGGTCCGGATCGCTGTGTCCGACCACATGTCCAGCTGAACGCTGGCGAATTGCCGGATGACAGAGCGGGTCTCCTGATCGGCGAGGACACGCTCGTGCAAGGTGTCGCAATTCGGACACTGCGCCTGCTCAAAAAATACAGCGATCGGCCTGTTGCCGGCAGCGGTTGCCGACAGATCGTGGGGCGGCGCCATGAAGAAACTTTCCGCGTGCAGGCGGTCGCTCGCCGGGTGCGGCCGCCGCTCGGCGAGATAATCCCGGTAGCTGGTCTCTTTCTCCATGTGTCCGGAGACGAAATCCAGCGCGGTCTCGAACTGGTGCGGCGGCTGATAGCCGTTCAGTCGCAGCACTGCAGCGCCGGTCTCGTCGAGGAAAATCAGGGTCGGCGTAAACTGGATCCCGAGCACCCGCGCGAACTCTTTCTCCGAATAGGTCCGGCCATCGAGACTGACGACTTCGCGATCGCCCCAGATGTTGATCTGTATGACATCGAAGTTCCCGCGTACCTTGTCCTCGATCTGCTTCTGCGACAGATTGCGGGTGACCAGCGCGTGGCAGTAGGGGCAATTGTCCTGGGTGAAGAACAGCAGCACGCGACGACCGGCTTGGGCGGCTTCCGCCACGTCATCCTCGAATTCCAGGAAACTGTCCTTGAACCAGGCGGGGTAGTCCGTGCTCTGGCCGCCTCTGAATTCGCCAACGCCTGAGCCGGGCTGGTCCTGAGCAAGCACCTTGGCCGGTGCTGTCGAACACAGCAGAGCCGTGAGGACGAGCGCCCCGGCATTCGATCGGGTAATCCTTTCAACACCATTGAGAAGGAGTGGGTACATATCGGATCTAGGCCGCGTCGGCCGTGCTAAGTTCCCAAAGGAGGTAGACTAACAGCCGCTTCGACAAAGGCGAGCGACCCAAATGGCAGCAGATTTGTTTGGGCAGCTGAAGGAACGCAGGGTGTTCCGCACGGCCGCCATGTACATCGTTGTCGGCTGGCTGATACTCCAGGTGGCCGATATCGTCGTGCCAGCTCTGCGCTTGCCGGACTGGACCATCACGCTCCTCCTCGTCCTGCTGGCACTGTTTTTCCCGCTGGCGCTGGTCCTGGCCTGGGTATTCGAGCTCACCCCGGAGGGACTGCAGCGTCAAAGCAAACTCGACGCGGCCGGAGTCGTCGCATCCCCGTCCCGCTCGCGGATATTCGATCGTGCTCTCATCGCACTCCTCGCGGTGGCTGTGGGTCTGCTACTCGTAGAGAGAGGGATTCAGCAACAGGACGACGAGCCTGTAGTAACCGATGCGCCGACTGACACGGTGAGAGGCGCCGCAGAAGGACAAAGTTCGCCGGGGCTCGTCCCCGATGCAGCGCGAGCGGAAGTCATGCCGGACTCCATCGCGGTGATGCCCTTCGACAACCTGAGCGGCGACTCCGAACAGGAATTCTTCAGCGACGGCATGACCCATGATCTGATCACCGATCTGTCGAAAGTGCCCGGGCTCTTCGTGCTCGCCTCCAGCACGGTTTTTACCTACAAGGACCGCGTTGTCGCACCCCAGCAGGTGGCAGAAGAGCTGGGCGTCAGATATGTACTTTTAGGAAGCGTCCGTCGCGCGGGGTCGTCGATCCGCATCAATGCCCAGCTTGTGGAGGCCACCTCGGGCAGGCAGCTGTGGGCGGAACGTTATGACGGTGTCATGACGGATGTATTTGCCCTTCAGGATGAGGTGGCGCGGCAGATCATCGGGTCGCTCGCGCCACAGTTGACGCCGGATGAGGTCGACGAGATCAAGCGGGTTGCGGAGACGACGCCGGAAGCGTACGACGAGTTGCTAAGGGGGCTGGCACATCTGCGTCGCTGGACGCCTGAGGAAGTGCCGCTGGCGAGAGACTACTTTCTTAGCGCTCTGAGCATTGACCCGGGTTACGCGAGGGCCTACGCCAATGTCGCACTCACCTATGCGGTGCCGTTGGAATACGGTTGGAGTGTCTCGGTAGAGCAAGACTCTGCCAACGCCAGGAAATACGCGACGAAGGCGCTGGAACTCAACCCGGATCTCAGCATGGTCTACGGGTCCCTCGCGATGACCTACATAAACCTCGGGGACCTGGATGCCGCCCTCGGATCGATAAACAAGGCGCTGGAGATCGACCCGAATTACGCCGACGGATACACGGTAGGCGCGCACATCTCTGCCTACATGGGGGATACCGACAAGGCGCGCTCTATGATCGACCGGGCGATGACGCTAAACCCCAGGTATTCCTTCAATGAGGTTCTGGTGTTGGGAAACATCGCCTTTATCGAAGGCCGCTATGCTGATGCAGTGGTGCACTACAGGGAAGTGCTGAAGAGGAATCCCCAGATGCCCATGGCGCGCAAATGGCTGGCAGCAACTTATGCGCAGATGGGCCGGTCCGAGGACGCCGCCTGGGAGGTCGAAGAGACGTTGATGATCATGCCCGAACTCACCGTTTCAACTGAGGAACGCATCATCCCGATTCGCCAGCAGGAACACTTCGATCGCTATATCGAGGGCCTGCGTCTGGCGGGATTCCCGGAAGACTAGTCGTCTCCGGCGGTCTATCCTTGTGATCACAGCGCCGAAGATGCACCCGGGCAGGTGCATCTTCGGACCTTGGGGGCATCGGCGGGGGTCAGTATCCATGGCACAAAAATTCGACAGCATCCTGGAGACGGTGGGCAACACGCCCGTCGTCCGCATCAAATCGCTGGCGCCGGAGGGCGTCAATCTCTATGCCAAGCTTGAGGCCTTCAATCCCCTCGGGTCAGTGAAGGATCGTCTCGCGCTCGGCGTGATCGAGACGGCCGAGGCGAGCGGTGAGCTCTCGCCCGGCCAGACTGTGGTGGAAGCCACTAGCGGCAACACGGGAATCGGTCTGGCCATGGTGTGCGCGGCGAAAGGCTATCCATTGGTGGTGGTGATGGCGGAGAACTTCTCGGTGGAGCGCCGCAAACTGATGCGCTTCCTCGGCGCCCAGGTGGTCCTGACGCCGGCTGCAGAGAAGGGGACGGGGATGCTGGCCAAGGCGGTAGAGCTGGCCAGGGCGCACGGTTGGTTCCTGTGTCGCCAGTTCGAGAACGAAGCCAACGCGGATATGCATTCCAGGACCACGGCGCGAGAGATCCTGCAGGACTTCGATGGGGAACCACTGGACTACTGGGTCACCGGATTCGGGACCGGCGGCACACTAAAGGGAGTAGCACGCGTGCTGAAGAAGGAACGGCCGGAAACGCGCATCGCGGTGTGTGAGCCGGACAACTCCCAGTTACTGGGGAGTGGGATCCGGCAACAGCGTACGGCCGGCGGCGCTCCCGCTGGCAGCCACCCGAATTTCCGCCCCCATATGGTTCAGGGCTGGTCACCGGATTTCGTCCCGAGGCTCACAGAGGACGCGGTGGACATGGACCTGGTCGACGAGATAGTTCCCATCGCCGGTATCGATGCGCTGGATTATTCGCGGCAACTGGCGATGAGGGAGGGCATCCTGACCGGCATCTCAGGTGGTGCTACCTTCGCCGGCGCATTAAAGATCTGCGAACAGGTGGGGGCGGGAGCCACCGTCCTCTGCATGCTCCCTGATACGGGTGAACGCTACCTGACGACGCCCTTGTTCGAGGACATTCCGGAGGACATGACGGCGGCCGAGATCGGCATTTCGCAATCCACGCCCAACTACCGGTTTGATGTATCGACGCCACCCGCGCCGCCGCCAGCGGCCGCCCCGCCGGCCGAGCTGGATCCTGCGGCCGAGCGATTCGTGGTCGACGCGATCGAATCTTCCAAAGAGCCGGTAGTGATGTTCGCACTGGAGTGGTGCGAGTTCTGCTGGTCGGTGAGGAAACTGTTTGCGGCCTTCGATATCCCGTACCGCTCAGTCGATCTCGATTCGGTGCAGTATCAGGAAGACGACCTTGGGGGGAAGATCCGCGCGGTGCTCAGGGAGCGTACGGGTGCGCCGACCATCCCGCAGATCTTCGTCAATGGCGAGCACATCGGCGGCTGTACGGAGTTGTTCGATGCTTTCGGGGAGGGCCGCCTGCAGCAGATGCTGAAGGAATCAGGCGTCGAGATCGTGGCGGCAGAGGGCGTCGATCCCTACTCGTTCCTGCCAAAGTGGCTGCATCCGAGGGCCTCCTGACGATCCCAGGCGGCTGATCGCTCGCCCGGGTCAGCGACTCTCCGCCAGATATCGATCGAGGTCGCGCTCGTCTTCCTGATTCCAGCGACCGTCGCCCAGCGCCTTCGCGGCGCTCATGAAGTCAGCGGCGCCGGCGGCATCTTGCCTCGCGTAAGCGAAGTGGGCCCGCAGCTGCAACCCGGCCAGCGAGACCGGCTGCTGGCTGACGAGGCCCACCAGGGGCTCCGCCGCGTCCAGGGATCCTTCGGAGATGTGGATCTCGCCCAGTTTCACCGCGATCTCGTTCTCCTTACTGCCCCAGCTGATGTCCTGCAGCAGGCTCAGCGCTTCCGAGTATCGACTGATCGCGTCGCCGGTCCGCCTGTCCCTTGCGGCGATGTCGGCCAGTAGCTCGAGCGCTTCGACTTCGACCAGGTTGTACTGCTCGATTCTGGCCATGTCCAGCAGCCGGAGCGCGACGTCCCGGACTCCCATGGCTCCTCGCTCCATGTCGATCCGGGCAATGAGGATGTCAGCCTCCAGAACGCGCATCCGATCCTGGATGTCCTCGAATACGGCTCTCGACGCCTTGTAGTGGCGCTCGGCTGCGTCCAGGTCACCGAGCCCCACTTCGGCGCTGCCCATGGCGGCCAGTGCGGTTCCCTCGAAGAGTCGATCGCGGGTCTCATGGGCGATCTCCGCGGCTTCCTGTGCCGCATCCAGCGCCTGCGAGAACTGCCCCCGGGAAAGGTACAGCCCACTCATCAGGTTGCGGACCCGACCCATGCCGACCCGGTCTCCCAGTTCCTCTCGCAGGGCATAGGACTCCAGGTGGAGTGTTTCCGCCTCCTCCAGCCGGCCCTGATTGCGGCGCAGCAGTCCCTTGTTGTTCAGCATCATCGCTTCGCTGCGCCGGTCACCGATGAAGCGGAATGATTCGAGTGCCTGCTCGAGTTTGTCCCCGGCCTCGTCATACTCGCCCTGATCCGATGCCAGATTCGATAGCGCCGAATACACTTGCCCCGGCAGGACCTCCCGGCCCGACTGCTCATAAGCGACCAGCGCCCGACCGAGCAATTCCCGGGCACGGGCAAAGTCACCATAGTCCTCGGCGATGATGGAGAGATTGGTCAACAGGCCGCCAGCGAGACCCTGATCTCCGATGGTCTCCGCGATCTCCAGGCCCTCCATCTCGGCGACTTCGGCCTGCTCCAGACGTCCGGTCCGGTTATACAGCACGCCGAGTGTCTGCAGTGCCCGGGCCAGTCTGCGAGTCGGTCCGCTGCCTCTTTGCTCCTGTACCAATTTCTTTAGCATCTCCTCCGCGATTTCCTGATCGCCAAGGATCCGCGAGCAGGCTGCATAGTGATATCTGGGCTCGAAGAGTTCCGGCTCCTGATCGATGATGACCTTGAACAGCGGCCGGGCATCGGAGCAGCGGCCCTCGAGAGACAGACTCAGACCTCTTGCGAAAGCCTCATTGAGAAACGGATCCGATGATCCGGCATCGGCACCGCTACGCATGCGGCGCTGACCTGCGACGCTGGCCACGACGCTGCGCGCAACGCCCCGGGTGAGGACGGTTGCGTCCTCATCGACCATGGTCCCCAGGATCTCGTCTGAATGAGCATCGATCAGTCGGTAACTCATCCTCAGCATGCCGCCGGCGCGTTCCAGTTCCATCTGCAGGATATGTGTGGCGCCGAAAGCCCGCCGCAGGCGTTCGGCGATGAGCTGCACGTCATCCGGGTCCGTATTCTCGGTCAGGCGGACGATCTGACTGTCTTTTACGACAGTAAAGTCCCCGGCCGCGCCGATCAGCTCGTTCGCGAAGCTCATCAATCCGAGCCTCACCCATGCGAGATCCTGGTCTCCCGTCGTATTGACGACCGGCAGCACCGCGACCCGGGTGCCGCTCATGTCTCTCGGGATGAGCGATCTCACCCCGAATCCCACCGCGACGATCAGCACGACTATCAAGCTGGCCAGGACCCATAATTTGGCCGTGGATCGGCTGGCTTCCGCCTGCGTCGTGGCGGCGCTCGGTGTCGTCCGGGCAGGCGGTGAGCCTGGTGTGTCCACCTGGGCGACGAACCGATAGCCATGGCCATGGACAGTCTTGACCATGCCCTGCGTACCGGCGTCATCCGCCAGGGCCTGGCGTAGTTTCATGACCGCCCGGGTCAGCGACGCGTCAGTCACGATCATCCCGGTCCACACCGCATCCTGCAGTTCATCCTTGGAAACTGCCCGGCCCCTGTTTTGTAACAGGTAGACCAGCAGATCGAAGACCCGCGGCTGCAGAACGACGGACTCACCGCCACGCCGGAGTTCGCGGCCGGGTACGTCAAGCTCGAAGTCGGCGAATCGGTAGCCCGGCTTCGCCGGCAGCGGATCCGGCGCGGTAACCGGCGGTGGCTCTTCCGGATCCATCCGCTTCAACCCCTGCGGAGTCAGATCGAAGATCCATGCCAGCACGATGGCCAGGGGGAAACAGAGCACCAGCAGCACCAGGACCAGGGTCAGAACCCAATCCGGGAGGTGCAGGGCCGGCACGATGATGTCGGCGGCCTGCAGGACCAACCACGCTGCGACCAGATAGACGCCGGCCGCCCGAATTACGTGGCGTCGCTGCAGTTCCTTGATCAGGGGGGAAGGCATCTCTTTCCCTGTCTGGCTCCTGTGCCGCTCTCAAGTCGTCCGTGACCTGCCTATGACCTGGATTCCGGCCGGGTCATCAAATGGTCAGGAAATGGTTTCCTGATGATCAGGATTCCGGGCCGATTGTAGGCGCACACTGCCTCCCAAGCCAGAAGTCTGGCTGAATCAGTAACTTACGAGAGACCAGGAGGTCAGGTCATGAAACGTGTGTCCATTTTTTTCTACGGCGTCATCAGTTACGCCATCTTCTTTGCCACGTTCCTCTACGCGATCGGTTTCGTCGGCAATATCTGGGTGCCCAAGGCCATGGATTCGGTGCCGGTGGCGCCTTTCGGCCAGGCTCTGGTAATCAATCTTTGCCTGCTGGGCATATTTGCGGTGCAGCATAGCGTCATGGCGCGCCCCGGCTTCAAGCGTTGGTGGGTGCGTGTGATCCCGAAGGCCGCCGAGCGCAGTACCTACGTGCTGTTCTCCAGCCTGGCCCTGATCCTGCT
>CALDWW010000110.1 GCA_937924335.1 uncultured Gammaproteobacteria bacterium | reverse complement strand
CAGAGCGACCAGACTGCGAGACTCTGGTCAGCGGAGACCGGCTCGGAAGAGAAGACGTTTCGCGGTCATGACGGCATGTTCAACCAGGTCCTCTTCACCGCGGACGGCAATCATATAGTCAGCACTTCTCACGACGCGACGGCGCGGCTGTGGTCGATCGAAAGCCGCAAGACGGTCCGGGAATTCAAGGGTGAGGTCGACGAAGTACTGTCTGTCGACATCCACCCGGACGGGAGGACGCTGGCGACGGGCAGTGGTTTCCGGAGTCGCAGCGTGTCCGTGTGGTCTCTTGACGACGGCAGCATGACGTCCCGGCTGCGTCTGGACGCGGGTACGATCGAATCGGTGCGCTATTCGGAAGATGGCTCACGCCTGGCCGCGAACGGGCGTCCCGACGTCTACGTGTGGGACACGCGAACCAGGGAACTCAGATCGAAGACCAATCCCCGATTCGGTCACAAGATCACCGGCCTCGACTTTGCGCCCGACGGCCGCAGACTGATCGTCGGCAGTTTCGACGGCAGCGCCCGCATCGTCGATTCCAGCGACGGTTCCATGGCGCCGTGGCGTTTCGAGACGCCATCGAGGATCGAGAACCAGCCCAACCACCTGATCTCGGTCGCCTGGTCGCCGGACGGTCAATATGTGCTGACCGGGGAACTCGTGCAGGCGTACAAGGAATTGAACTACGCCATCTTATGGCGCCAGGACACCGGTGAA
The DNA here is from genome assembly GCA_937924335.1 of uncultured Gammaproteobacteria bacterium. Taxonomy (GTDB): domain Bacteria; phylum Pseudomonadota; class Gammaproteobacteria; order Steroidobacterales; family XN24; genus JAHEFR01. The sequence continues at coordinate 19,332 of CALDWW010000110.1, read as the reverse complement.
GAAGTCCGGCAATTCGGTCCGCTCTCCGGGGCGATCGACTCAGCCGAATTCTCTCCCGACGGCCAGCTTCTGTTGTTGACATCGGCCAACACCGTTTGGGTTTTCGACGTGGCAACCGGTGATCCCGTGGCCAATGTGCCGCAGGACCGCCCCGTCGGGACCTCCATATGGTCTGACGATGGCCACAGGGTCGTCACCGCCGGCATGGTCGTCCGACTGCTGGACGGGAAAACAGGCAAGACCATCCGGCAGTACGACGGCCATATTGGCAACGTCGACGGGATTCGCATTCTCGACAACCGAATCCTGGCGACCGTCGGACGGGATGGGACCACGCGCTTGTGGAACCTGGAAACCGGAGAAGAACTTGCGCGCCTGATCTCGTTCAATGACGGCACCTGGGCGGTGGTCGACGGGGCGGGCCGGTTCGATGCGTCCAGTGGCGGCGACGTGGACGGCATGCACTGGGTGGTCAGCGACGAGGCCGGTGACTACGAGGTCATCGCGCTGTCCCAGCTGAAGCAGCGATTCTACGAGCCGGGCCTGTTGTCCAAATTGATGGGATTCAACGACGAGCCGGTCCGGGACGTGAGCGGAATCGCGCAAGCCGGCGTCGATCTGTCACCCGGGGTCACCGTCCTGCACACGCCGGACGTCGCCAACCCGGTGTTGCGGGTGACCATCGAGAACCGCGGCGGTGGCATCGGTCCCGTGAGAGTGCTTATTAACGGCAAAGAGGTCACCGGAGATGCCAGGCCATCCGGAAGTGATCCGAACGCGCAGACGCTGCAGATCGCAATGGATCTCGCGGGTAGCCCCCTCTTCCTGCCCGATGCGGACAACGCCATCGAAATCGTCGCATCGAACGCGGACCAGTCCCTGACCAGCCGCGGCGGCGCCATCACAGTGGCGCGGGGCGCCGCGCCCGCCGCCCGACATGCCGCAAGGCCGCCCCGCATCTGGGGCGTCGTCGTGGGTGTGTCCGACTACCGTGGCAAGGACATCGACCTGAGTTTCGCCTACAAGGACGCCGCCAGCTTCGCCATCGCTCTGGAGGTCGCAGCGGCGGGACTGGTCGACGCGAGCCAGGTTCACATCAAGTTGATCGGCGACGGCTCCGAGCCGGCGACCCGCGCGGGCATCCGGCAGGTGTTCGAGTACATCGCCGGCCAGGCCACCTCGTCTGACATCCTCGTGATCTACATGGCCGGTCACGGCGTCACCTGGGGCGGTGGATCGAACGCAGACTACTACTACCTGCTGGCGGATGCGGCCTCCCTCGACGTCAGCGACCGCGCGGTCCGCGAACAGGCCACTATTTCGAGCCAGGAACTCACCGAGTTGATCAAGGGTGTGCCCGCCCTGAAACAGGTCCTGATCCTCGATACCTGCGCCTCGGGGCAGATCGTCACAGACCTGGTCAAACCGCGTGGCGTCTCGTCCGGCCAGATGCGCTCGCTGGAGCGCATGAAGGACCGCACCGGCATGTATGTGCTGGCGGGATCGGCTGCCGATGCCGAGAGTTACGAGGCCAGTCGCTACGGCCAGGGGCTGCTGACCTACAGCCTGTTGACGGGCATGCGCGGCGCGGCGTTGAGAGAAGACGAGTTTGTGGACGTCAATAAGCTGTTCACACATGCCGCTGACGAAGTCGAGCGGCTGGTCGGCAACCTGGGGGGCGTTCAGCAGCCGCGCATCAGCGTGCCCCATGGCGGCTCGAGCTTCGACATCGGACGGGTGTCTTCGGCCGACCGGGCCAGGATCGTCGTGGCCACCCCGAAACCGATCGTCATCAGTTCCAACTTCCAGGACGAGAAGAAGATGCGCGATCACCTGAAGCTAAGGCAAGGTATCGACGCGGCCATCCGCGATGCGGCTGCGGCCGATGGCGCCGGGTTCGTTTTCTTCGAGACGCCCGAGTTCCCCGACGCCTATGCCATGTCCGGCCGATATCAGATCAGCGGCGAGCAGATCAGCCTCAGGGTATTCATGTCCAGGGGCGACAGTGATGCCGGTGAATTCGAAGTGAGCGGTTCGACAGCCGACCTGCCGGCGCTCGCAGCGCAGGTGATCGGGGAGATGCAGTCCAGACTGACCTCTCCCTGATAGCACAAATTGGGTGCTACCGGGCGGCGGGTCTCACGGCTGAATGGCAGCGGGAGCGCCGCCTCTGTGCTCGCTGATGAGCCGCTCGAGTTCGTCAAGACTGTTCCCCAGATGCATCCTCCGGTTGATGATCATCACGGCAATCCTCTCGAGTAGCCAGCGCGGCAGCGGTAACTCGACTTTCATCCGCCAGCGTAGCCGTGTACCGCTTTCAAGTTCCTCGAGGCAGACTGTGATCACCAAGTCCAGCCCGCCGCGGGTCAGGCGAACGGTGTAGTAGTCGAAAGGGCGCCAGTCGAGGATGTATTCGATGACGTTGTAGGTTGCACAGTGATTGCTGGCCCGGGGACCGGTGCGCCCGCCAGGGCGCGTCGTCGCTTCCCAGTTCGCTGGCGTCCATCGGGTCCGTTTGTCAGTGTCATTGAGCCAGTCCCAGACCACCGGGCGCGCCGCGTCCACGTCGCGTACCACCTCGACGTGGGCGTCACCTTCGTCAAGGAAGAATCGCCGTGCCTCGCACAGTGCCTGATAGCGGGCTCTGAGATCCGTGCTGTAGGTGACGAACGTGCCCAGGCGTTCGTGATGCTCCGCGCCCTGATGCATGCCGTCCGACGGTATGCCCATCTGCGCCAGCGCCTGCGTCGTGAACAGTGCGTAGCCATGCCAACCGGTCTGTTCGCTGACCTGGTTCTTGAGCAGAGCGTGCACCATATTGACCGAGGAGCCCACGGGCCCGGTCTTACCGGCGAGTTCCTGCAGGACAAACTCTCCGTGATGGACGACGAACTTGAGATCCAGGCCATCGATCGACCGGCAGGCCTGGCAGGGGCAGGTTGCATTGCGGATCATCGTTCGCTGCTGGTCTCTGAACGACGCGTAGGTAGATTCGACCAGCTCCGCGATCAGTTCGCCGCGGCTGAGGCTTTGGGTGAGCCCATACACGAAGACCGCATCACCTTCTACCTCGCAGAGCGTCATGGTCGGCGTCAGGTTTTCGAGCAGACCGCCAAGGACCTGCTGCAGGATGGCCTGGGCGTGATCGAGTTCCGAGTCCGCGATGAATGACGTAAAGCCGGAGATGTCGGCGAGCAGCAGATATCCACTTGTTATTGGCTGGGTCATCGTGCGCTGACTCTAATGCCCCCGACGTGGATCACCCGGTTGATGACGATGTTGGTGCCGCGTTCTGCGACGAAGACGGATGCTCCATCTATGGTCACAAGATTCAGCCCCATGGCTTCTTGCACCTCAGCGCTGGCGGCGTGGTGCAGGTCGATCAGTGCGGCCCTTTCGACGGTTTCGAGACGCTTTGTTATTGCGACATGGTCGACCCCGAGGCCGGCGTCTTCAATCAAGTCCATGGAACCTCCCCACGAAGCGCCCTTGCCGGGGATCCGCCCGATACCCGGAGGCGATAGCTAACAGAGTAGTCCAAATCGCCTCTCGATGGGCCAGCGCAGCATCGGAGCAACTCGCTTGCCGTGTTCATCCCGGACCGGTGTGCCTGCGGCGCCGCCGCCCGGTGAATGTCGGGTCCGGCAGACGTCGATGGTCAGACTGTGGCGAAGAAGTCCGTGACGGCGGCGCTGACGATGTCCGGGCGTTCCATCGGCACCAGGTGCCCGGCATCGGGAACCTCGAGGAATCGCGCGTCCGGGTGCAGCCGCTGCCAACTCTGCCAGGACTCCCTCGAGACCGTATCGGAGTGTTCGCCGCGTACGGCAAGCATTGGTATCCGGCAGCGCTTGAGCGCCGGCCAGATCCAGGGGCAGGTGCCATAGATCCGTGCCTCCCATTCGCGCGGGAAACTGAGCTTGTAGCCGCCCCCTGCGGATTCCTGAGTGCCGGCCTTGATGTAATCCCACAGGGTCTCGTCGTCCATGCGGCGGAACACCCGGGCGCGGCGATGAAAGTCGAAAGCCGCCTGGCGGGTCTCCCAGTGGTTCGGACGATTGAGTGCCTTGCGGATGATCGGTATGCGCGAGCGCCAGCGCTCGGGCGTGAGCCGCAACGACAAAACGTACTTGAGTGGCAGCATGACCGGGTCGATCAGCGCCAGGGCCCGGAACAGGTCTGGCCGGCGCAGCGCTGCAAGGATGGTGATCGTGGCTCCCATCGAGTGGCCGCCGGCCAGGATCGGCGCATCGCATTCTGTTTCGATGAAGTCGATCAGGTCCGGTATGAGCTCGACCCAGCGACGGAAATGCGGGTGATGATCCGGCTGCACCAGCGGCAGCCAGTGAATGCACCTGACATGGTGACCGGCGGCCAGTGGCTCGAGCATGCGCCGGTAACTACCCGGCGGATAGGCATTTGCGTGGGCGAAGTGAAGCGCTGGCCCGTCGCCGCCAAAGTCCGTGAACTCCATCCGAAACTCTCCGTGGCACCGGCCCCGACCGGTCTCCCGTATCAGGCCGGATCGTCGGTGACAGCCCCCTGAGAGGCGCAACTGACCTGCCGGGCGTACTTGCGTAACAGACAGCCGGCGTCGCGTACTTCGGGCTGCCAGCCCAGCATCCGATCGTCGAGGACCTTGTCATCGAGATCCACGCTGATCTCCCGGTTGCGCGCGTCGATGACGATCCGGTCTCCATCCTCGATCACTGCGATGGGGCCGCCAGACGCCGCTTCGGGGGCCACATGCCCCACTACGAACCCGTGGCTGCCGCCGGAGAAGCGTCCGTCGGTGATCAGCGCGACCGAGTCACCGAGTCCCTGGCCCATTATGGCGGACGTCGGACTGAGCATCTCCGGCATGCCCGGCCCCCCCTTGGGTCCCTCATAGCGGATGACGATCACGTCGCCGGACTGGATGCCGCCGGCAAGAATCTCGTCCAGCGCCTGTTGCTCCGACCCGAACACCCGCGCCCGGCCTTCGAATCGCTCCCCCTCCTTGCCGGTGATCTTGGCGACCGCGCCCGCCGGCGCCAGATTGCCGCGCAATATCACCAGGTGACTGTCTGCCTTGATAGGATTTTCCAGCGGCCGGATGATGTCCTGCCCGTCGGGGTAGGGTGCAACGCCCGCCAGGTCTTCGGACAGCGTCTGGCCGCTGACCGTCAGACAGCCGCCGTGCAGCAGTCCCGCGTCCAGCAAGGTCTTCATCAGTGGCCGGATGCCACCGATGGCGATCAGTTCGGACATCATATAGCGACCGCTCGGCCGCAGGTCGGCCAGCATCGGCACCCGTGCGCCCACCCTGGAGAAGTCGTCGAGACTCAGCTCGATATTGGCCGCCGCGGCGATCGCCAGCAGGTGCAGGACCGCATTGGTTGAGCCGCCGAGCGCAATCGTGACCGCGATGGCGTTCTCGAATGCCTCCTGACAGAGGATGTCGCTGGGCCGGATTCCCCGGGACAATAGTTCGCAGACCGCGGCCCCCGCCCGGTGCGCGTCGTTGCGTTTGGCGTCGGCCACCGCCTCCTGGGCCGAGCTGTTGGGAAGGCTCATCCCCAGAGCCTCGATGGCCGAAGCCATGGTATTGGCGGTGTACATGCCGCCGCAGGATCCCGGCCCGGGTATGGCGCTGCGTTCTACTTCCAGCAGCTGCGCATCGGAGACGGTGCCTTTGGCGTGGCCTCCCACGGCCTCGAACACGGAGATCACGTCCGTATGGCCACGACCCGGACGGATGGTGCCTCCGTAGACAAACACGGCCGGCCGGTCCATTCGGGCGACCGCCATCATGCAGCCCGGCATGTTCTTGTCGCAGCCGCCGATGGCGACCAGGCCGTCCAGGCCCTCCGCCTCGACGACCGTCTCTATCGAGTCAGCGATCACTTCCCTGGACACCAGCGAATAGCGCATCCCCGGCGTACCCATGGAGATGCCGTCGGAGACCGTGATGGTGTTGAAGATCACGGATTTGCCGCCCGCCGCGTCGGCCCCGGCTGCCGCCTCGCGGGCGAGAACGTCGATATGCATATTGCAGGGAGTCACCTGGCTCCAGGTCGAGGCGATGCCGATCTGCGGCTTGCCGAAGTCTTCGTCCACAAAGCCTACGGCTCGCAACATCGCGCGGCTTGGCGCCCTGGTCACGCCGTCCACGACGACCCGCGAGTGCTCCCTCGGGTCCTTCTTATTCATGTGAAAATCCAGTTTGCATATATAAGGTGTTGAAAACGGCTGTTTTGCCGCATTGCAGCGCATACTGTGTGCATATCTGCGGCAATGCAAAATTTTTTGTTGACTTGAAGAAAACCATCGTGCTTAAAATCTGCCCACGCGACAACTGAAGCGAACCTTCGTCCATGCCCAACCGGATCGCACAACGTCAGAGAACCCGCCCCGTGGCACGCGCCGCGCGGCTTGACGTGTCCATGCGCGACTCGGTCGTCGTACTCCTTAGCCTCATTATTCTCATTCTCGTAATTGGGAACAGCGGGGTTGCGGTCTAGACAAGCGAAGCGAACGAACAGAACCACAAACCCCGCGACCGGAAACGGAAGCGGGGTTTTTTTTGCCTTCAAGAAATCGAGCGATAGAGAGAACGGAGCAAAGCATGAAGATCTACGTCGAGTCGGATGTTGATACCCGCGGGATGCGCGGCACGCGTATAGCGGTGATCGGTTATGGCAGCCAGGGACGGGCCCATGCGCTGAACCTGAAAGACAGCGGTTTCGACGTGACTGTCGGCCTGCGTCCCGAGGGGGCGAGCTGGAAGCGCGCAGAGGCCGATGGCATGAACGTCGCGTCGCCCGACAAGGCCGCGACCGGGGCCGACATCGTCGCCATGCTGGTGCCTGACATGGCCCAGCCGGCGGCCTACGAGGCCGTATCCGCCAGCCTCAAGCCCGGTTGCGCTCTGCTTTTCGCCCATGGATTCAATATCCACTACGACCGTATCAAGCCGAACCCGGACGTCGACGTCATCCTGGTCGCCCCGAAGGGGCCTGGCGATCTCGTCCGCCGTCAGTTCGAGGAGGGCCGCGGAGTGCCGGCACTCATGGCGGTTGCCCAGGATGCCACCGGCCGCGCCCGCTCGAAGGCCCTGTTGTACGCCCACGGCATCGGCGGCACCCGTGGCGGCGTGCTGGAGACGACGTTCGCCGAGGAGACCGAGACCGACCTGTTCGGTGAGCAGGCCGTGCTCTGTGGCGGCGTCACCGAGCTGGTCGTGCAGGGTTTCGAGACCCTGGTGGAAGCGGGCTACAAGCCGGAGATCGCCTACTTCGAGTGTATGCACGAGCTCAAGCTGATCGTGGATCTGCTCCACGAAGGCGGGCTGGCAAAGATGCACGAGTTCGTCAGCGAGACCGCCAAGTACGGCGATCTGAGCCGCGGCCCGCGGGTAGTCGATGAGCATACCCGCGAGCGCATGCGGGAGGTCCTCGAGGAAGTACGCGACGGGACCTTCGCCCGCGAGTGGGCGGCCGAGTATGAGGCGGGTCTGCCGGAATACAACGCGGCGATGAAGAAGGATCTGGAGCATCCCATCGAGACAGTCGGACGCGATCTCCGCGCCCGGATGTCCTGGCTGAAGTCAGGCAAGAAAGCGGCGGCGTAGGCGTGAAAGGAGCACAACTACTGGTGAAAGCCCTCGAACAGGAGGGCGTCGGGGTGGTCTTCGGGTATCCGGGAGGGGCGATCATGCCTGTCTACGATGCCCTGCTCGACTCCCCGATCCGGCATGTGCTTGCCCGCCACGAGCAGGGTGCGGTGCTGGCGGCGGACGGTTTCGCCAGGGTGACCGGCAGGCCCGGCGTCTGCATGGCCACGTCCGGCCCCGGTGCCACCAATCTGGTGACCGGGATCGCGAATGCCTTCATGGACTCGGTGCCGCTGGTTGCGATCACCGGGCAGGTGCCGACGCCAGTGATGGGCACTGACGCGTTCCAGGAAGTGGACATCTTCGGCATCACGATGCCGATCGTGAAGCACAGTTTCCTGATCCGCCGCGCCGAAGACATACCGCGGATCATCGGCGAGGCTTTCCACATCGCCACCGAAGGCCGCCCGGGACCAGTGCTGGTGGATCTGCCAAAGGATGTCGCCAATACGATGACCAGCATCCCGCCGATCTTCGAGATGAAGTCATCGGATCCCGGTCGGCCAGACCCCGAACAGCTCGCGCTGGCGTGCAGGCTGCTGGGGGAGGCCGAGCGTCCGGTTCTCTATGCCGGCGGCGGGGTCGGCATGGCCCGGGCTGTGGATGCCTTCCGGGAGTTCGCCGAGGCCAGCTGTATCCCTGTTGTGACGACGCTGAAGGGCATCGGCGCCGTGCCAACCCGGCACAAGGATTACCTGGGCATGCTCGGCATGCATGGCAACCTGGCAGCCAACAAGGCCGTGCAGGCTTCCGACCTGCTGATTTGCGTCGGCGCGCGCTTCGACGACCGGGCTACCGGCCGGCTGGATGGCTTCGCTCCCGGCGCCAAGGTCATCCACATGGATGCCGATCCGAGCGAGATCAGCAAGCTGCGCTTCGCTGACGCTGGCTTGCTGGGTGATCTGCGCGTTTCGTTGTCGAGCCTGCCCACCGACCTTTCCATCGAGCCCTGGCGGGCCTGGTGTGCCGAGCGCAAGGCAGAGCATGCGTGGCGTTACGACGCCCCGGGAGAGGGTGTCTTCGTGCCGGACATGCTGCGGCGGATCACCGAGGCGGACCCCGAGGTGACCATCGCCTGCGACGTCGGCCAGCACCAGATGTGGGTGGCCCAGCACTGCCACTTCCAGCGGCCCGAACAGCACCTGACCAGCGCCGGCCTGGGGACTATGGGCTTCGGCATCCCGGCCGGTATCGGCGCGCTAATGGCCAAGCCGGACGGGCGCGTCCTGACCGTCACCGGCGACGGCTCGATCATGATGAACCTGCAGGAACTGCAGACCATCCGCCGCTACGACCTGCCGCTGAAGATGCTGCTGGTGGACAACGCCTCCCTGGGCATGGTCCGCCAGTGGCAGGAACTGTTTCACGAAGAGCGTTATAGCGAAGTGGACCTGTCCGACAACCCGGATTTCGTCGAGGTGGCCCGCTCCTTCGGGATCAAGGCCTTCCGCGTCACCCGCCGGGACCGGGTGGATGCCGCCATCGAGCGGCTGCTGGCTGCCGAAGGGGCGATCCTCGCCCATGTGTGTATCGATCCCAAGACCAACGTCTGGCCGCTGGTGCCGCCGGGCGAGACCAATGACGTGATGCTGGAGGGCATGAGCGCATGAACCACACGATGACACTGACGATCCAGCGGGTTGAGGGGGCCCTGATTCGCGCCTTGGGGCTCATTGAGCGCCGGGGTTTTGCGGTCACGTCAATTGATGCCTCGGCCGACGAGGCCGCCCAGCAGATGGAGCTCACCATCGAGGTGTGTTCCCCGGGGCGGTCCGTGGACGTACTCGCACGGCAGATCGAGAAGCTGTTCGACGTCCGCTCTGTAGCCCACGTAAGAACCAGTGAGCCAGCCGTACAGCTGGAGGAGAGCATGGCATGCTAACCCCCGATTCCGTATCCGCAGATCTCGGCAATGATTTGCCGGGACCGCACGTAGACGACGTATTCCCCGTAAGCCTCGATGAGGTGCGCCGGGCCCACCGCGTGGTGATGGAGCACCTGTTGCCCACTCCGACGGTGAGCCATCCGCTGCTCGGCGACCGGCTTGGCTGCGAAGCGTTCGTCAAGCTGGAGAACACGCACAACATCGGTTCGTTCAAGATCCGCGGCGGACTGAACCTGCTCGCCGGCATGAGTGATGAAGAGAAAGCCCGCGGCCTGGTCACTGCCACCCGTGGCAATCATGGTCAGTCACTGGCGAAGGCCGCGGCCATGCACGACGCAAAGTGCACGATCTTCGTGCCCGGTGGCAACAATCCGCACAAGAACGCGGCCATGTCTGCGCTCGGCGCCCACGTCGTCGAGGCCGGTCACGATTTCGACGCCGCCATGATGGCTGCCGAGCGCTTCGCCCGCAGCGAGCACGCACGGCTCGTACATCCGGCCCGGGAGTCGGCCCTCATCGCAGGCGTCGGTACCATCGCCCTGGAGATGCTGGCCGAAGCAGGCCACCTGGACGCGCTGTTCCTGCCGGTCGGTGGCGGCAGCATCGCCGCCGGCATGGCGATCGTCTTCAGCGCGCTGAGCCCGCACACCAAGATCTACGGCGTGCAGTCGGAGAACGCGCCTGCCATGCACCACGCCTGGCACAGCGGTGAGGATCGGCCATTCGCAGTCACCGATACGATCGCCGATGGACTCGCGGTCAGGGTGCCGGTCGATACAACCCTGAACGTCCTGCGCAGCTTGCTCGAGAGCATGCTGCTGGTTTCGGAAGAGTCCATCCAGGAAGCCATCCGCTGCTACGCATCCACCATCCATCACATGGCGGAAGGGGCCGCGGCCGCGCCATTGGCGGCGGCCATGTCGATGCGGGAGGAACTCGCCGGCAAGCGGGTCGGCCTGGTGTTGACCGGCGGCAATATCGATACGGGGACCCTCGTCCACGCGCTCTCCGGTGCACCTGCCCGGCACGTACCACAGGCGATGCCCATGTTCCCCATCCGCGAGTTAAGTTATGGCTACTGACGCCCGCATTGCTGCAGCAGCGGGCGCCTCACCCGACCGTCTGGTGATCTTCGATACGACCCTCCGTGACGGTGAGCAAGCGCCCGGGTGCAGCATGACGGACCGGGAGAAATTGCGGGTCGCACGTGCCCTGGCAGACTTGGGCGTGGACGTCATCGAGGCCGGTTTCCCGGCGGCCTCAGAAGGAGATTTCGCGTCCGTTCAGGCCATTGCCCGGGAAGTCAGGGGGCCGACCATCTGTGGGCTGGCTCGCTGTGGCGAACACGACATCCGGCGCGCCTGGGAGGCGCTGGAGCCGGCCGAGTCTTCCCGCATCCACGTGTTCATCGCAACGAGCCCGATCCACCGAAAATTCAAGCTGCAGCTCACCCAGGAAGAGGTGCTGCGTCGCGCGGTGCAGGGCGTCGAGATGGCCAGGGATTTCTGCGGCAACGTTGAATTCTCCGCTGAAGATGCTGCGCGAACGGAGCCGGAGTATCTGGCCGAGGTCTTGTCCGCGGTGATCGCGGCCGGCGCTACGACCATCAACGTGCCGGATACCGTGGGTTACGCGGTGCCGGGCGAATTCGCCGATCTGATCCGTTACCTGAGGGAACACGTCCTGGGTATCGAGAAGGCCATCATCAGCGTCCACTGTCACGACGACCTCGGTATGGCCGTGGCCAACAGCATCGCGGCGGTTGAAGCCGGTGCCAGGCAGGTAGAGTGCACCGTCAACGGCATCGGCGAACGGGCCGGCAACTGTTCCCTTGAAGAGATCGTGATGGCGGCGCGCACTCGTGCGGACCGGTTGCGGGTCGACACCGGCGTCAACACCACACGCCTTTACCCCACCAGCCGTCTGGTCGCCGCTGTCACCGGTGTCCATGTGCCAAGGAACAAGGCCGTGGTGGGCGACAACGCATTTGCCCACGAAGCCGGGATTCATCAGCACGGTATGCTCCGGCACGAGTCGACCTACGAAATCATGCGGCCCCAGGATGTAGGCATGGAATGCAGTCGGCTGGTGCTGGGCAAGCACAGTGGCCGACACGCATTCAGAGACCGGGTCACAGAGCTGGGTCTCGAACTCGACGAGGTGGAGCTCGATCGCGCCTTCATCGCGTTCAAGCAGCTTGCGGACCGCAAGAAAGAGGTTTTCGACGCCGACATCGAGGCGCTGGTGTTGCGCTCGGACGCGGATCAGTCCGGCCCGTGGCGCCTGGCGGCGATGAACATCCGCTCCGGCAAAGGCAGCGTGCCTTCCGCCGAGATCGAGCTGGTGCACGCTGACGGCGAGTCCCGTCGCGAGACAGCCGAGGGTGACGGGCCCGTGGCCGCGGCTTTTCGCGCCATCGAGCTCGCTACCGGCGTGACTGCCCGACTGAGAAATTTCGATATCCGTAACGTCACGGTGGGCGGCGACGCCCAGGGCGAAGCGGTGGTCACCGTGGAGCATGACGGGCGGGTGTACCAGGGCAAGGGTTTCGATACCGACATCGTGGAGGCCAGCGCGCTGGCCTTCCTGCAAGCCATCAATCGCATCTGCGCAACCGGCCGGGCACGCCCGCAGCCGGATCAGCAGAGCGTCGCCGCCGCAGGGTCGGCGTAAACCAATTGTTAGACAGACGGAGATTGCCCCGTGGCGGATGACTCACAGAAGCAGATCTGGTTCAACGGCAGGATGGTTCCCTGGGAACAGGCGACGGTACATGTGCTGTCCCACGCACTGCATTACGGCTCGTCGGTTTTCGAGGGCATCCGCGTATACGCCACCCCCGCAGGCCCTCGGGTTTTCCGGCTCGGCGACCACATCACCCGCTTGTTGAACTCCGCCAAGCTCTACCGTATCCCCGTGCCGTTCGACCAGCCCGAGATCGAGTCCGCCTGCAAGCTGGCGGTAACGGGAAACGACCTGGACGGAGGCGCGTACATCCGACCGGTCATCTTTCGCGGCATGTCGGGCCTGGGACTGACCGCAATGGAAGGATCCCCGGTGGAGGTGGCCGTCGCCGCCTTCGAATGGGGCGCCTATCTCGGCGAGGAAGGACTGGAGAAGGGCGTCGACGTGTGCGTCTCATCCTGGCAGCGTGTGGCACCGAACACGATTCCGGCCGGCGCCAAAGCGGCCGGTGGATACCTGTCCAGTCAGCTGATCAGCATGGAGGCCAAGCGTAACGGATACGCCGAGGGCATCGGTTTGACGACCGACGGCATGGTGGGAGAGGGCGCTGGTGAGAATCTGTTCCTGGTCAAGGATGGACGACTCCTGACACCGCCCGCCGCTTCCTCGATTCTGGCCGGGATCACCCGTGACACGGTGATGTGCCTGGCGCAGGACATGGGGCTGGAAGTGGTCGAGCAGTCGATCCCCCGCGAGATGCTGTATTTCGCCGACGAGATGTTCTTCACCGGGACGGCAGCGGAAGTCACTCCGGTGCGCTCGGTCGATCGCATCGAGATCGGGTCCGGATCCCGCGGACCCGTCACCGCGGACCTGCAGGAAAGATTCTTCGGGCTGTTCTCCGGGAAGACGGCAGATACCCGTGGGTGGCTGGAACCTGTCGCACCGTCCATGCGGCCGTCGGTGGCGGTCTAGGCTGATATGACAACGCCACTGACAACATCGACCGGGAGGACCCTGTTCGACAAGATCTGGGATCGTCATGTCGTCGTCCCGGAGACCGAGGACGCGCCGGCCGTTCTGTATGTCGACCTGCATCTCGTCCATGAGGTGACATCGCCCCAGGCGTTCGACGTGCTGCGCCGACGTGGGTTGGAGGTGCGGCAACCCGACCGCACCCTGGCGACCATCGATCACTCGATTCCGACAGCAGTCTCGAGTTGGAAGAACGGACTGGTCGACATGGACGTGGCTGCGCGCAACCAGGTCCGCAAGCTGGCCACCAACTGCGGACGCACCGGCATCCGGCTATACGGCGTAAACAACTCTCGCCGCGGTATCGTGCACGTCATCGGGCCCGAACTCGGAGCGACCCGACCCGGTATGACCATCGTCTGCGGGGACAGCCATACCACGACTCACGGCGCGTTTGGCGCACTGGCTTTCGGTATCGGGACGAGCGAAGTGGCCCACGTGCTCGCTACCCAGTGTCTTCTGCAGCGCAAGCCAAAAACGCTCGCTGTTCAGGTGGATGGGCGCCTGCACGAAGGCGTCACTGCGAAGGACTTGATATTGGCTGTGATCGGGCAGATCGGAGTCGGAGGCGGGACCGGACACGTCATCGAGTTTCGCGGCAGCGCGATTGAACACCTGTCCATGGACGCCCGCATGACGGTCTGCAACATGGCCATCGAGGCAGGCGCGCGGGCCGGCATGGTGGCTCCGGATGACGTGACTTTCGAATACCTGGCCGGTCGTTGCATGGCGCCTCGCGGCGCAGCCTGGGACCGGGCGGTAGAGGACTGGCGTTCCCTGTCGGGCGATCCTGGGGCGCGCTGCGACGCCTGTGTCCGCATTGATGCATCCGCTCTCGAGCCCCAGGTCACCTGGGGTACCGACCCCGGGATGGTGGCCGCGGTGACAGGTCGGGTGCCGACCTCAGGAGCCAGCCCGCGGGCACTCGAATACATGGGATTCTCGGCCGGCGAGCCGCTGCAGGGACGACCGGTGGACGTCGTGTTCGTCGGATCCTGCACAAACTCCCGAATATCCGATCTTCGCCAGGCGGCGTCCGTCGTCTCCGGTCGGCGGGTTGCGGCAGGCGTACGCATGCTCGTCGTGCCTGGCTCCCAGGAGACCAAGCGCCAGGCCGAGGCGGAGGGGCTCGACAGGATCTTCGCAGAGGCCGGTGCAGAATGGCACGAGTCGGGTTGCTCGCTGTGCATCGCCATGAATGGCGATCGCGCAAAGGCCGGCCAGACGGTGGTGAGCACCAGCAATCGCAATTTCGAGGGTCGCCAGGGAGCGGGTGCACGGACTCTCCTGGCAAGCCCTCTGACCGCCGCCGCCTCCGCGATCACGGGGACCCTGGCCGACCCCCGGCCATTGCTGCACCAGGCGCGGAGGATCGCGTGATGAAGCCGGTCGACGTCATCCGCTCCCGCACCGTCGTCATGGCCGATCCCAACGTGGACACGGACCAGATCATCCCCGCCCGATTCCTGACGACGACCTCGCGTGACGGTCTGGGCCAGCATCTCTTCGCGGACCATCGATTCGAAGCGGCCGGTGGCCCGCGTGGCGATTTCGTACTCAATCGTCCGGAGGCGGCCGGCTGCCAGGTCTTGATCGCCGGAGACAATTTCGGTTGTGGTTCGTCCCGTGAGCACGCGCCCTGGGCGCTGCTGGATTTCGGCATCCGGGTCGTGATCAGTACGGCCATCGCGGACATCTTCCGCAGCAATGCGCTACGCAATGGTCTGCTGGCGATCGTGGTGGAGCCTGAAGCCCATCGACGTCTGTTGGCGACGCCGGGCGCGGAGATCTGTGTCGATCTGCGCGCCGGGACAGTCTCGCTGCCGGATGGCGGTGAGGCGCGCTTCGAGATCGAGAGATTCGCACGCCACTGCCTCCTGGAGGGGGTCGACCCGCTCGGTTATCTGCTCGGCAAGGAGGCCGAGATTCACGCCTACGAGGAGAACTCTCCATGGACGCAGTGATCGCTCTGCTACCGGGCGACGGGGTCGGACCGGAGGTGACTCATGGCGCATCGGGAGTCATGAGCGCCGTCGCCGAGATATTCGGTCACCGGTTCCACTGCGACGAATACCTGATGGGCGGATGCGCCATCGATGATTGCGGCGATCCTTTGCCGGCGGAGACCCTGCAGGCCTGCCTCGCGGCCGACGCCGTATTTCTCGGTGCCGTCGGCGGTCCGCAGTGGTCCGACCCGGCCGCGTCGGTCCGACCCGAGCAGGGGCTGCTGCGTCTGCGCAGGGGAATGGGTGTGTTCGCCAATCTCAGACCGGTAACGATCCACCGGCGCGCGGTGTCGTCGTCGCCGTTGCGTCCGGAGTTGCTGGACGGTGTGGACATCTGTTTCGTCCGCGAACTCACTGGTGGTATCTACTTCGGCGCCAAAACCCGGGACGCCGATGTGGCGACCGACCTATGCACCTACACGGAGCCTGAGGTCGCCCGCGTCGTGCGACTGGCCTGTACCCTGGCCCGCGGACGCCGGGGTCTGGTGACCTCGGTCGACAAGGCCAATGTGCTGGAGACTTCGCGGCTGTGGCGCGAAGTGGCTTCCCGCATCGCTCGCGACGAGTTCCCCGACGTTCGGCTGGAACACGCCCTGGTGGATTCCGCAGCCATGCAGCTGCTGACCAATCCGCGCGGCTATGACGTGGTCGTTACCGAGAACATGTTCGGCGACATCCTGACTGACGAGGCGTCCGTCCTGGCAGGGTCCATCGGTTTGCTGCCCTCGGCTTCGCTGGCCGAGTCGGGTCCGGGTCTGTATGAGCCGATCCACGGGTCGGCGCCCGATCTGGCCGGTCGCGGCCTGGCCAATCCGTGCGGCGCCATCCTGAGTGTGGCGATGTTGTTGCGGCACTCGCTGGGGCTGGAGCGCGAGGCGCAAGCGGTCGAGAGTGCCGTGTCCGCAACGCTGTCCAATGGCGTGCTGACCGCCGACTTGGCCGGGTCGCGGGACGACACCGCATCCACCGCAGATTTCGCGGCGGCGGTGGTGGCTGAAATATCCGGTGGGGTGCAGGGACGCGCCATCGCCTGAAGCATCTGCACGGTGATCGGTCCGAGGGCGAAAGCCTCTTGACCAGAGCCCCGGCAGATGCGTAGAGTGAGAGTTACTCATCGAGACCGGCGGAGGGACAGGCCCTTTGATGCCGGGGCAACCCGCGGAGCTAACCACTTCGCGACGGTGCCAAATCCTGCGGTGTTGGCGGAAGGCCGTCGAACACCGGGAGATGAGTTGTCGAGTGACCCTGAAGATGGGGAAGGACTCGGCAACACCCGCCCAGACGGGTTCTCCTTTGGATTTTCCGATGATGGAAGAGACAACAGGAGGACCTGAAGATGACCACTAACAGCAGTGCGGCCCACGCCCTGGAGCCGCTCCCGCCCGTCAAGTCGCAGCCCGCCCGCACCGTCGAGACAATCGACGGTATGTGCCGCATTCCGCGCCTCGACCTGATGCGGGGCGGGCGGCTGCACTGCGTGCGTGTTGCATGGCGGCTGGTGGGTCCAAAGCGGGCTCCCATCGTCGTCGTGCTCGGTGGCATCTCCGCCAACCGCAACGTGACCAGCGATCAAGGCAAGCGGGGCTGGTGGAGTGGGCTGGTCGGCCGTGATCGGGCCATCGACACGCACCGCTACCGGATACTGAGTTTCGACTGGGTCGGTGGCAGTGCCGGTTCGAGCGGCCCGGCACCCGGCAGTTTTGCCCGTCAGAGCTTCCCGCCCGTATCGCCGGACGATCAGGCAACGGCTCTGCGCTGGATCCTCGGGCAACTGGACATCAAGCGTATACGAGGATTCGTCGGGGCGTCCTATGGCGGCATGGTGGCGCTGGCTTTTGCCGCACGCTATCCGCAATGCCTGGAGAGGCTGGTGGTCGTGAGTGCCGCCGACCGTCCCCATGCGCTGGCTACCGCATGGCGCAGCGTGCAACGGCGCATCGTCCGGCTCGGCCTGACCAATGGCGCTGGCGACGAGGCGCTGTCGATCTCGCGCGGACTGGCCATGACGACCTATCGATCGCCGGAGGAATTTGACGCGCGTTTCGCCGGCCCGGCGACCTTCGCTGAGGATTTCTATCGATTCCCGGTCGATGACTATCTGGAGGCACGCGGTGCCGACTTCGTCAGCCGCATCGTGCCTGAGTCCTACCTGTGCCTCTCGGAATCCATCGATCTGCAGGATGTGGACGCTGGCAAGATCCGGACGCCGACGACACTTGTCGCTGTTCAACAGGATCAGCTGGTGCCGCTGGTGCAGATGCGCGACCTCGCCCGGCGACTGACCGACCGCTGTCGGCTGGTGGAACTGGACTCGCTGTTCGGACATGACGCTTTCCTCAAGGAAGAGGATGCGTTGACTCCGGTTTTCGTCGAAGCCCTCGCAGGAGAGTCGTCATGAAGGACCGTACCCGAAGAGCCACCACCGCGGTCCGGTCGGGCCTCGGTGGGGACCCATGCCACGGCGCCGTCGTGCCGCCCCTCTACCTGACTTCCACCTACACTTTCGAGGGATTCGATCGCAAACGCGGATATGACTACACGCGCTCCGGAAATCCCACCCGGGATGCACTGGCCGGCGCCATCGCCGATCTTGAGGGCGGGGTGGGCGCGACGGTGACCAGCTCGGGCATGGCGGCCCTGACGCTGATCTGCCATCTCGTGGAAGCAGGTGACCTGCTGCTCGCCCCCCATGACTGTTACGGAGGCACTCATCGGTTGCTGACCTGGCTGGCGCGCCGTGGTCACTTCAGGGTGGCGTTCGTCGATCAGTCTGACGACGCTGCCCTGGTTGAGGCCTTCAGCCAGCAACCGAAGCTTGTCCTCACAGAGACGCCGAGCAATCCCCTGCTAAGGATCACCGACCTGGCGCGCGTTTCGCGCCTGTGTCGCGA
Organism: uncultured Gammaproteobacteria bacterium; assembly: GCA_937924335.1. Taxonomy (GTDB): domain Bacteria; phylum Pseudomonadota; class Gammaproteobacteria; order Steroidobacterales; family XN24; genus JAHEFR01. The sequence continues at coordinate 1,176 of CALDWW010000110.1, read as the reverse complement.
GACCGGGGCGCTGATGGTTGCGGACAACACCTTCCTGTCACCGGGTTGGCAGACACCGATCGCTCACGGTGCGGATATCGTCGTCCACTCGACGACCAAGTACCTCAACGGGCACAGCGACGTCGTCGGCGGAGTCGCCGTGGCCGCCGACGAGGAGCTCCACGAGCAACTCGGCTGGTGGGCCAACTGCCTGGGACTGACCGGCGCCCCCTTCGACAGCTTTCTCACCCTGCGCGGCGTGCGGACACTCAACGCCCGCTTGCGTCTGCACGAGGAGAACGCGGCCGCGCTGGTCGATCTGTTGGCCGGGCATCCGGCCGTCGAGGCGCTCTACTATCCGGGGCTCGCCAGTCATCCCGGACACGAGATCGCGGCCCGGCAGCAGACTGGATTCGGCGCCATGCTCAGCTTCGAGCTGGCGGGGGGGCAGGGCGCGATCGAGGCATTCCTCGACGGTCTCGAGCACTTCTTCCTGGCCGAGTCGCTCGGTGGCGTCGAGAGCCTGGTCGCCCACCCGGCGACTATGACTCACGCCGCGATGGAGCCGGAGGCAAGGGAGATCGCTGGCATCCGCGACAGCCTGTTGCGGCTGTCCGTGGGCATCGAGGACGCGGCCGACCTGGTAGCCGACGTTGCGCGTGGACTGGAGCGGGCTGCGGCCGCTGCGGGTCGCAAGCCCGTCGCCTTGGCGGCACGCGGCTGAGGCGTGTGGTCCGGGCACTCGCCCGACACCGGGTTCACCGTGTCGGGCGACGAGTCGAGCCGTGTGGGCATGACTCGCTTTATGGGCCAAAGACAGCCAACATTGAAGGGTGCGCTCGTTGCAATCCGGTTGCGCACACGGCGCCACCTGATTTTTCAAGAGACCGTAGCCACAGCAGAAGACGATTGATGGCTGAATCGATATCCGAAAGAGCGAGCAACCTCTCTACCGCGGGCGAACGTCTCACGCAGGCCCGCCGCATTGTTGTGAAGATCGGTTCGGCGCTACTCGTCGATCCGACCACCGGGCACCTGGATGACCTGTGGTTCGCGTCGCTGGTGGATGACGTGGCGACGTTGCGGGCCCAAGGCCAGGACGTGCTGATCGTATCTTCCGGTGCCATAGCGCTTGGCCGCAGGCATCTGGGCCTCAAAGACGGTCCCTTGCGACTGGAGCAGAGTCAGGCGGCCGCG
>CALDWW010000109.1 GCA_937924335.1 uncultured Gammaproteobacteria bacterium | reverse complement strand
GATCTCCAGTCGGAACTCGACGCCCGCCTTGGCCGCCTCCTCCGCCAGGATGGTCAACACGTCACGGAGGTTTTGGTAACCGGTGTTGACCGTAAAGGACAGTCGCTCGCCGGCCTCGTTCTGCAGGATGCCGTCCGGCCCCCGGGTAGTGAAACCGGCCTTGGCGAAGTGCTCAAGGGCCCTATCCACCGAGTACGACCGGGCTTTCAGTGTCGGGTGAGTGAACTCGCCGTAGCCGTCGGAGTTTGTCCGCATCCTCTGATAGTCACCGCGGAAGTATTTCTCGATCACGTAATCCCAGTTGGTCGCATACTGAATCCCGATGCGGATATCCCGATTGTCCAGGAATGGTTTCGACTGATTCATCCAGAGGGCGTAGGTGGGGCGCGGGATCTCGTTATAGAAAACTTCTTTCTGTATGTATCCCTTCTGCACCTCGTCGGAGCTGTCGGGCATTTTCTCGTACCAGTACTCCGGCAACGACGCGCCAAAGCGATCCAGCTCGCCCTTGCGGAAGGCCTCGAAAGCCTTGGGAATGTCGCGGATGACGGTGAAATGTACCCGGTCGAAGTTGTACCGGTTGCGCCAAAATTTCTTGTCGTCGGCCCACCAGTCCTTGACGCGGGTTAGCGTGATCGACTGTCCTTTCTTCAGGTTCTCCGGTCGCACTTCGTAGGCTCCCGAGGTGGGCACAAAACGCCACTGGTAGCGTTCCGGATAGTCGGGGCCGAGCTCTTTGTAGAAGTGCTCGGGCAGCGGCTCCAGTTCCATCACCTTGAACAACAGATCAGGTCGGACTTCCGGCTGCTTGACCGAGAAAGTCAGGTCATCGTACTTGATGATGTTGCTGTACTTTCGGTTGTACCAGTTGTTGTACCAGGGCGCCTGAATATGGGGGCTGTGGTAGAGGAAGAACATGAACATCATGTCATCGGTGGTGATCTGCTCGCCGTCAGAGAAGCGGGCGTCAGGGTCGATGCGCACGTAGACGGTGGCGTTCTCCTTGTCCAGCGCCCACTGTTTCGCGACCCCGGGAAAATACTGGAACCCGGTATCGGTGATGCCGGTGTCGTTCGGATGGCGCCTGCCCAGGCGCATCGCGACGTCGTCCAGTATGAATGGCCGGAACGAGCCGTTGGCGTCCGGTCCGAAGCGGCGGAGAGTGCGCGGGAAATCCTGGATCCAGGTGTAGTAGGTGCCGCCCCTCTTGGCGTCCGGTGAGGCGAACTCAGACAGATCGCCGCCATCAAGCCATTGCAGATCGGCCGGAATGTCTTCCGGCGTGGCAAACTGGAAGAACTTCGGGAACTCTCCCGCCGCCGCCTTCGCGTCGACCTCCTCCTGGGTCATCTCACCCTTCTCGAGAGCCTCCCAGACTTCCGGAGGCAAAGTGACCTTGGTGCGGTAGTGCTCCTGCACTTCTGCGGTGATATCCGGCGCGTCTGCGGCGGCCGAAGTGCCCTGGGAGTCGCCGCCGTTGTCCTGGCCGCAGCCGGTAATGGCCAATGCAGCACAGATTCCAAGGGCAGCCAGTAATCGATATCCGTTGTTCATATTTGTCCTGTTTTCACCGATAGATTGTGAATTTCTTTGGATCGAAGGCCTCGCGGATCGCCTCGCCGATGAAGGTAACCAGTGTGAGGATAAGGACCAGGGCGACGAAGGCCGAAGTCACGATCCAGGGAGCTGTTGTCAGGTTCGCGGTGCCCTGCTTCAGCAACTCGCCGATACTGGGCGTAGGCGGCGGCAGGCCCCAGCCGAGGAAGTCCAGAGCGGTGATGGCGGTGATCGCGGCCACCACGGTAAAGGGAATAAAGGTCACCACGGTAGAGATCGTGTTCGGCAGGATATGCCGGAATATGATCCTCGGCGTACTCGCTCCCAGCACCCGGGCGGCCAGCGCATAGTCCCTGGCCTTCTCCCGGTAGGTCTCGGTGCGCATGTAGTAGGTCATGAAGGTCCACGAGAACAGCACCATGATGACCAGCAAGATGGTGATCCGCGTCGGGATGCTGAAGGTGGCGGGTATCACCGAGAAGACGATGATGACCATGTACAGGAATGGGATATTTGACCATATCTCGATAATGCGCTGAAAGAGAAGATCGAAGATACCGCCGAAGTATCCCATCATGCAGCCAAGCGCAATTCCGATCAGATAAGTCAGCACGGTGAAAGCGATGGAAAACAATATCGCCGTCCGGAACCCGTAGAAGAGTCTTGCGAGGATGTCGCGTCCCGTCGTGTCCGTACCCAGGTAATGCTGCCGCTCCATGTTGGGCCCTGTCGATCGGATGATGCCGTCCACCTCGGAGTTCTCGTAGGGGTTGTACGGCACCAGCGGCATGACGACGAAGTCACCATTGTCCGCTTCCCGGAATCGGCGCTGCAGATCGCGATAATCCACCGGGACATTGGCTGCGTCTCCGCCGAGTCCGAAATCGACACCTAGTCTTACCGCACTGTAGGTCGGAAACGTCAGCTGCCCGTCATAGCTGATGATCAGCGGCTTGTCGTTGATCAACAGCTCGGCGAACAGGGACAGCACCGTGAGGGTGACCAGGAGAATGAACGAGTAGTAGCCGCGCTTGATCTCACGGAACCGACGCAGCTTGCGGGCGGTTAATGGATTCAGTCGCACGAGCAATGATCTCCACTCACTGGAATCTGATCCGCGGGTCCACGAACGCTACCAGGATGTCGGAGATGATGTTGCCGATCAGCAGCAGTAGACTGGTCAGGAACACCACGCCCATCACCACCGGGTAGTCACGATCGAAGATAGCGGTCAATCCGAGAAGGCCGAAGCCGTTGATGTCGAAAATCGTCTCGATCAGGAATGACCCGCCTACCAGCAGGGTGATGTTCTGGCCGAAAGTCGTGGCTATCGGTATCAGCGAATTACGCAACGCGTGCTTGACCACCGCGTCCTTGAAAGAGACACCTTTCGCCACCGCTGTGCGCACATAGTCGGCGGCCAGGTTATCCATCAGATTGTTCTTCATGAGCAGGGTCGTGACCGCGAAGCTGCCCACCAGATAACACGCCAGTGGCAGTATCGCGTGGCTGGTGATGTCTTTGACCTTGTCCCAGCCATCAAGCTCGTCGAAGTACATGCTGGTGAAGCCGCCCATGGGGAACCACTCGAGCTCGACTGAGAAATACAGCAGCAGGAGCGCGCCGAGCACATAGCCCGGCACTGCATAGCCGGCAAAGATCACGACCGACGTCGCGTTATCGACAAATGTCCTGTGCTTTATCGCTTTTACGATCCCCAACGGAATACAGACCGCATAGGTAATGATCAGGCTGAGGAGCCCATAAAACAGGGATATCGGAAACCTGGATCTGATGATGTCCCACACCGGCTCGTTGTACCGATAGGATCTGCCAAGATCGCCTCTAAGGAGCTTGCCGACCCACAGTCCGTAACTGACAAGCACGGGCTTGTCGAATCCGTAGTATTCCTTCAGCTGCTGCAGCTGCTCTTCCGACAGAGCCATGTTCTGACCCGCGGTTGATGACACGCCGGAACTCATGCTGGCCTGCTGGGCCTCCATGATCGCGCGTTCCAGCGGACCACCTGGCACGACACGGGTAATAGCGAACAAGAGGATCGTGATGCCGAACAGGGTCGGGGGGATCAGCAGCAATCGGCGGATGAAGTAGTCGCGCATAGGGCGGCTAACTTAGTCGAAACCGGAGCATTTGCATATACCGACGTCTAACCGGGTGCCGGGCCCGGCCTGATTGCTGCGGCGCACACAGGCAACCCGGCGGCCAATCGGCTTGCGCTGTCCCACGATCAATTGAACCAAGCGCCATGATCGCTGCCACACTCGAAACGGTCGGCGTGATTGAATTTCTGTCGGCACGTCGTCCACAATGAATACCGCACGTTACCCGGGGATATGCACCGACCATGAACACAGCATCTGATTCAGCCACGACGCCTCGTTCCCGCGGGGCGGCGGGCGACGTCCTCCGGATCACGGTGCTGCTCGGAATCTTCCTGTGTGGGGGATGCGCAGGCCACAGCGCTGCCGACGACATCGACTACACCGCGCTGGTGAAGACCGTGGATGCACCGACGATCCGGCAATGGATGGAAGAAGGCCGGTCCTTCTCGATCGTGGACGTCCGCTCCACCTCCGAGTATGAGAACGACGGCCACGTGCCCGACGTGGATCTGCACCCCTATTCGATATACAACCGGGATCCCATGCGGAATGAAGCGTTCGTGGAGGAGATGGAGGTCGCGTTCGAGCCCGATACGACCATCGTCCTGATCTGTTCCCATGCCATGCGTGCCTCGCAGGCTGCCCATGACCTGCAGCGCAAGGCGGGATTTACAAACGTTTATGTGTTCCCCGGCGGCTACGAGGGCCACCACATGAAGGGCTACCCGAGCGGCGACGGCTGGAAGGCGGCCGGCTTGCCGTTAGAAGACTGACCAGGGGGCGCGACGGGGGCAGTAAGACGGGTGCGACTCAGACGGTTCTTTATCCTGTCAGCCCCAACTTGTCATGTTTCGTCCGGCACCCCCTCCGGTAGCTCGTAGGGGGTGCAGAAGGGCGCGTCGGTCTGATAGACCACTGCCCCTTCCGGCTGGCCCGGGTCCGT
>CALDWW010000108.1 GCA_937924335.1 uncultured Gammaproteobacteria bacterium | reverse complement strand
CCGGCGGCAGGCAAAGGATGGCGCCGAACCAGGCGGCCGCTGCCCCATCGTGGCGGCAATGTCATCACTTCTGATAACGTTCCGCTCCGGGAGAATTCTGGTGATCAAAATGTTCAGATCCGTCGCTACGATTGTCGCCATACTGATCGTCTTCAGTCCGTCTGTGTCGGCCGCAGAAGATGCCACAACGACCGCCTCTGCATTCATGAAGTGCGCCCGCATAGCCAGCGACGGTCAGCGCCTGTCCTGTTATGACCGCCTGGCAACCGAATTGATCGAACTGGGCCTGTCCAGCATGGGTGGTGCGCCTGCGTCCTCGGCGCCAGCCCCCGCCACGGCAGATCAGACAGCGCAGCCCCCAGCGGCAGAGCCGCCCACCGCCTCGGCGATCGCGACAACCGGGTCGGCCGCACCGCCGCCGGCCGTCCCTCAGCCCGCGGGTGAAAGCACCGCGGTCGGGGATGGTGCGGCGGCCGTCGCCAGGACTGAAGACCAGTTCGGCCTGGAGCGGATCGACGACGAGAAGCGCAAGGACATCAAGTTGATCGAGAGCCGCTACGTCGGCGAATTCACCGGCTGGACCGGGAAGACCGTCTTCAAGCTGGAGAATGGCCAGGTCTGGCAACAGGCCGAGTCGGGGCGCATGTCCTGGAAGGCCAGCAACCCGATGATCACCATCAAACGCGGCTTCATGGGCAGCTACCAACTGGCCGTGGAGGGCGTCAACAAGAAAGTCCGCGTCAAGCGGATAGAGTGACGGCAGACCGGTCAACAGCCGGTCAGGACGGCTCGCCGACCAGCGGTCCTTCCGTCTGACGCCAGATCTCTTCCTGCTCGACCAGCCCGTACAGCGCCTCCGCCTGGGCCTGGAGTTTGCCCGACACTTTCTCCCATTCGATGTCGTTGTCCGGGCTACCCGTCTCTTCCTGGTCCCGCAGGTCTCCCAGTCTTCCGGCCTGCAGCTGCCATTTGAGCGAGAAGTGACGTGCCGCCTCCCGCGCCGTCTCGGCCAGGGATGACTCGATGTGATCGGTGGGGATGTCTACGCCGGAGATAATCCAGTAGGCCCGATTGCGATCCGTCTGCGGCCAGACCTTGCCGATGAACAGGCGGTGCGGCAACGTCCATATGGCGTGACCCACGGCCTCCTCCTGGAACAGGTCGCTGTTACGCGCATGATCCGCCATGCCTTTCAGTTCTGTCTTGGCCCACTCCGCGTAGGCCTCGAGCTCCTGCTGATTCTTGAATACCATCTCTGCCAACCTCAATGTGTGCGCCATGAGTCACTCTGGCGCATGTGCTTTGGTCCGGATTACCTGGCGGCGGGCAGACCACCCGATGTAGCCATCAGTGGCCGCGGCCGATAGACCTGTGCATCCAGACTCCAGGGGTCTTGCGCGGGCTGTCCGGCCTTGTAGCGCTCCATATTTGCCTGCATCCACGGCAATGCTGACGTGTCGTTCTGTTTCAGCGCCTCGAATATCGCCTGCGCCTGATAATCCACAGCTTCCTCGAACAGCCCGCTAGCGGCCGAGGCCATGGCCAGGGTTTCCGCCGTCTGCTGGCTGGGATCCCGGTCGTACATGGCCCGGGTCGTCTCCAGTGCCTGTGCCCGCTGCTCGTCGGTCGCATCATCACAGGTCGAGTAGGCACGGCCCAGCGCGGTCAGCGTCGGCCCGTCGCCGGGCGCGAGCCGGAACGCCTGCAACAATACCGGATGCGCCCACTGGCACTCGCCCGCGGCAAGCCAGGCCATGCCAAGCAGGTAGAGCACTTCGACGCTGCTCGGCAGTTGATGTGCGATCTGTGAATAGTTATCGCCCGCCTGGGAGAATTCGCGCGCCCGCATCAGCGAATTCGCCAGCAGCATGCGCGGCTCGACGAGTTGGGGCTCTTTCTCCAGGGCCTTTGAATAGTATTCCCTCGCCTGGATCTCGTCGCCTCGTTGCTCCAGCAGCGTGCCCACATAATAGTTCGCCTTCGCGTTATCGGGCTCGATACTCAGTACGCGCCCGAAGGCGCGCAGGGCAGCGTCCGAATCCCCGGCGCCACCCTGCAGCTCGCCGAGCCGGAGCAGGGCGTCGACGTTGGACGGATCGATTGACGTGGCGATATCGTAGAACTTGAGGGCTACCGCCGGGCTACCCATCTCCTCTGCTTTCGCCGCCGCCTCGAGGTAATGACCAGCGCCACGTGTGTGCGCCTCGACGAAAGCCAGTAACGGATCTTCTATGGCCGGCGCCTGCTCTCCGGCCCGGTCCAGTTCGGCCTGGGCCTTGTCGGCCTCACCCAGGGCCCGGTAGGTCTGCCCCAGCCGGTAGTGCAGGGAGGAAGCCTCGGGGTCGAGACGGAGGGCCCGCTGAAACAAGCTCGCTGCCCTGGGGTAGTCCTCGCGGTGAAAAGCGATTCGGCCCATGCCGGCGACGGCAGCCGCGTTGTCACTGTTCGCCTGCAGGACGACTTCGAAAGACGCCTGAGCTTCATCCAGCGAGTCCAGTTCCAGCAGGACCCGGCCAAGGCGGATGAAACCGGGCAGGTAGCCGGGATCGATCTTCAATGCATCCCGGTAACTGTCCCTGGCCTTGTCCAGGAATCCGGACTGCTGGTAACTGTAACCCAGCAGATAGGGCCAACGGGCATTGCCGGGATCCAGCGCCCCCGCATTGCGCAGACAGGCCGCGGCAGGTTCCTGCTGCTCGTGGGCGAGATAGTTGATCCCCATGCGGCCGTAGGCCAGACCGAGCGATCGTCCCTGCAGCGTCGCTCGCTGTTGCCGAAAGTAGTCGACCGCCGGCTGCAGGACCTCGCTGACAGCGGGATCCAGCTGTTCCGGATCCGGATGGGGAACGAGCTCGATATCCACCATCGGCGCGTCCGCCTGGGCGAGCGCGATAGCGCTTGCCGCCATGAGCACGGTTGCGAACAGCGTTTCTGCAATTCGATTCATTTCAGGCCTTCTGACTCCAGTGTGTCATATGTTGGACTTCGCATCGCGAGCCGGATTCCCGGACGCGTAGCCACTCCCCGCCAAGAGCCGCCGCCACGGAGCAGGCTCACCCTCCGTCCGGACAGCCCTCGGCATGCCGGAGATCACGGATATCGGGTTGGGGGCCTCGGGGGCGCGCAAGGATAACATGAGGGCTGCCGTCATCCGCCGCCCGGTGGCCGCACGACGATCTCCCGGTCGACGGCGACATCGGTCATCGTCCGGGACCTACCATCGGGCCAGGTGACTTCCAGGCGCTCGATCCTGTCCGATTCGCCGAGACCGAAGGTCAGGGGCAGCTCCGTCTGGGACAGGTAGCTGCGCGAGCGGCCGAATGCCCTCTCCTGGGCCCCGCCAGCGCCCACGATA
>CALDWW010000107.1 GCA_937924335.1 uncultured Gammaproteobacteria bacterium | reverse complement strand
GGGCCCCCTGGAAGTCACCCCGGTTGAAGCGCGACAGATCGATCTCCATCGGGTCGCGCGCCCCCCAGAGACGCAGGTGATTGACCGTCTTCGTGTTGTTTCCGGGGATCGGGGTGTCATACGCGACCGCCTCCACGATCTGGGCATCGCGCCACTCGTAGCGCAGCTCGCCGGTGTCGTCCCTGTAGGCGATACAGTGACCGCCGATAGGCACCCGGTAGCGGACGTCTTCCCGTTTCAATTCCCACAGATTGCGGCGCTTGAGCCACGTGTTGGGTCGCTCTATCTGTTGACCGTCGCTGCCGATCTCCTGGCGGAACAGCCCATAGTCGTAGCGGATGCCGTAGCCGAAGCCGGCGATGTCCAGTGTCGCCATGGAGTCCAGAAAACAGGCAGCGAGACGACCGAGGCCGCCATTGCCGAGCCCGGCGTCGCCTTCGAGTGAAGCGACATCCTCCAGCGAGTCGCCGACTTCCTTGATCAGGTCCCGCAGCTCGTGATCCAGATCCAGATTGACGGCCGCATTGGTCATACCGCGACCCATGAGGAACTCCAGCGACAGGTAGTAGACCTTCCTGGCCTTGCCGGTACGGATGCGCTGCTGGGTGTTGTGCCAGCGCGAGACGAGTCGATCGCGCAGCACCAGGCAAAGCGCGCAATACCAGTCATAGCGCGTTGCAGTCAGCGGATCCTTGCCGATGGAATAGGCCAGCTTGGTGGCGATAGAGCGTTTGAATCCTGCTTCGTCTGTGCGCAGCTCCGCCAACTGGAACGGCTCGAATCCGAATTGGGCCGGATCGACTGCCATAACTTCTCCTTCATATGCGGGCGCCACCTTGTTGCGAGCCTCTGCGGAGCTCTCCCGGGTCGACGGCCGCTGTGGATTTCCGAACTGGCCGCCGAGAATAGCAAAACAATGAGTTAGATATCATTGCGGCGAATACGACCCCTCGCGGCAGCCGCACCCCGGGACCGCCGGTAGCAACTCACCATTTGTTATGATTCGACAGGTGTCCTCCGCGCCGCACGGATTCCCGCCTTGAAACGTCTCCTAATCTTGTTGCTGCCCATTGCGGGCATCGCGGGGATCGTCATCCTTGGCGGCTACGCCTACCTCAAGACCCGCGACCCGGAGCAGGTGCGCCAGGTACTCGAGACCGGCCTCGGCAGCACGCTGGGCCGCGAGGTCCGGATGTCCGGTCCGGTCGAAGTCACCCTCGCCCCGCTGCCTGCCGTGACGGTCCGGGACGTGACCCTGGCCAATGCGGCCTGGGGCACTCGCCCGCAGATGCTGACAGTGGAGCAGCTCGAAGTACAACCGGCGCTGTTCAGCCTGCTGACCGGGCATCTGGTGCTCAATCAGGTCAGGATCCGGGGCGCCCGCGTGTTCCTCGAAAATGGCCCGGAAGGGGCCGGCAACTGGCAATTCGATCTCAAGACACAGTCCGCCGACGACGACCGGACGATAGAGGTCAAGAGCATCGCCGGCTCGGACCTGGAGGTTTCCTACTACAACAACAGGCGCGGAGTCACTCGTGACGTGGTTCTGGATTTCATCAGCATGGGTGCCGCGAGCCCGCAAAACAGCCTCAGTGTCACCGCCAAGGGCACGGTGATGGACGTCGACCTGGAATTGAATGGTAATTTCGGGAGTCCTGCCGCGATCGCGGAGGGTCAGTCCGTCCCGGTTGATCTCGAAGTAAAACTGGGCGATAGCCGGTTCACGGCCAAGGGGCGACTGAACGATACGGATTTCCGCGATTTCGACGGCGTTGACCTGATGGTGTCCGCCAGTGGCCGGCGTCCGAGGCTGCTGATGGAGCTGATCGAAACTCCGATTCCGCTGGTCAGTCGCTTCACATTCGAGGGCAGGTTGGTAGGCGGACCGACCCGGATGACGCTAGAGGATTTCGATGGCAAGTTTGCAACGGATAGTTACGATATCAGCCTGACCGGCAGCGTTGGCGACCTGGCGACGCTCAAGGGGATCGACCTCGCGGTAAAGGCCGCCGGGCAATCGATGAAGGACTTGTTGCCGGCCATGGACGCGAGTTGGCGAGAGACCGACAGTTTCGAGGGCGCCGCACAACTGCTTGGAGATTTCCCCGAATTGAGACTGCAGGATGCCGATATATCTGCACGGCTGGCGGGCTCAGGTGTCCGGATGAGCGGACGTATCGGAGATTTGCTTCATGAGGGCGATCTTAGCCTTGATGTGGAGATCGCCGGCAGTGATACAGAGCGCCTGGCCCGCGTCACCGGTCTGCCGATTCCGGATATCGACTCGGTGGATCTAAAGGGCCAGATCAGCGGCACCTGGGTGGACACTCGTGCGTCCGGTCTACAGGCGCAACTCGTCGATCAATCTCTGCGGGCCGATCTGAAGGGCAGCATCGACGACCTGGGCGAACTCGAGGGGATCGACCTGACCTACGACTTACAGGGCAGGAACTTCGACGATCTGGCTGTCCTGTTGTCCGTTCCGGAACTGATCGAAACCGAATCGGTTCACGGTTCGGGTCGATTGGTGGGTGACAGGCATGATCTGACGCTTTTCGTGGATGACGCAAAGATGACCCAGGGGTCGCTGCAGTTGACCGGCTCCGGCCGGATCCTCGACCTGGCCGATGTCCCTCAACTGGATCTCGGCATCCGACTCACCGGAACCTCTATCAAGGACATCGACATCGGTGAGCAGCCATTCCCGGCCACCGACAGTTTTGCTGTCAGCGGCCGACTGAAAGGCGCTGCGGTCTCCCCGGACCTGGAGAATGTGGATGCCGAGGCCCGGCTCGGTAATATCACCATGAAACTGCAGGGGCGGTTCCCGAACGTGCTCGATTCCCAACGCTTTTCGGCGGACGCGCAACTCGAAGGCGACAATCTCTCCATCCTCGGCGCGACTATGGGGCTGACCTGGCCAGCATCGCGATCATTTTCGCTACAGGGGCATGCCGGAGGCACATGGGAACACCCGAGTCTGCAGTCCATGACCGGGTCGCTGACCACAGACAACGTCAGACTGGATCTGACCGGTGACATGGGCGATGTGCTGGCCACGCGTGGCATCGACCTTGTGATCAATGCAAGCGCCCCGACCCTGACGCCGCTGCTGCCATGGGGGGGGGAGTTGTGGGACAAACTCGGCGAACTCGACACCCGTTTCAGCATGTCCGGGGGGCCTCGCCACTTCGACGTGGATATCAGCCAGTTGAGCATCGGCGAAAGCCGCCTGAGTGGCCGCTTCGACATCGGACTGGACGGTTCAGGAGACCTGTCCGCAATCAGTGGACAGTTCGGCGGGGGAACGCTCGACCTCACACCCTGGCTAGCCACGGAGGGATCGGGCACCCCCGGTTCGCAGAATGACCCGGGCCGGCCGCGGCGGCTCTTCTCCCGCGACCCGCTGCCGCTGGCCTGGCTCGATGGCTACTCGATCAATACCGACCTGAGCGGGTTGGATCTGAAACTCGGCGATAGCTCGATGCAGGTCCAGGAGGGGCGCCTCCGGGTCGATGGCGGCATCCTGAATATCGACCCATTCAAGATCCGTTATCGCGACGCCGACCTGGATGGCCGTCTACGCGTCGACGGCAGGCAGACACCCGTGCTGGAGTTTCGCGGCAGGACGCTCGGATTTGACGTCGGGCACCTGGCGCGCCGCGCCGGAATTTCACAGGATGCCCGCGGCAAGTTCGATTTACTGGTCGACGTGACGGCGACCGGTCAATCCTCTGCAGACATGGCGGCCAGCAGCAATGGTCGTCTGATCGTGCTGATGACCGAGGGGCACATCCCGGAGCAAGCGCTGCCCCTGAACGCCCTCGATGTATTCATCGGCTTGATGCCCGGGCTCGGCCGTCCGAAGGGGATGACCATCGAGTGCGCGATGGTGGATATGCCTGTCGACGAAGGTATCGCGAGTGCGCACGTCATGTCAGTCGATACGCCGAATATGCTGTTGATCGGGACCGGGACCATCGATCTCGGCAAAGAGAAGATCAAGCTGCTGTTCGATCCGCGCGCCAAACACGCGAGAGTCGTCGCACACGGCGCTCGGGTGAAGCTCAGCGGCCCCCTGACCCAGCCGAAGACGAGCCTCGACGTCACGCGAACCGGAACGAGGATCGCCGGTGCCGCAGCGAGGATCGCGGCGCTCGGGCCCGCCGGCCTGTTCGTCAGCCGCGATACGTTCCGCAGGGATCGGCAGGAATGCGCGGAGAGCCTGGAGCAGATGCAGCAGGCTCGGTAAGTGGCTTACGACACCACAGGATGTTTGTGGTTTAATCGGTCGGCCCGCACTCCGGCGGGCTGCCCAGGAGCTTTGCGTGATCCGATTGACACCCGTTCTCGCCGTGGTCGCATTGACCATGTGGTCGGGATTTGCGGCTGCGGCAACAGCGACAGGACCGAGTCCCCACCAGATCATCCAGGCCACGGCCGATGAATTGCTCGAGGTGGTCAGGGCGCGCCGACCTGAGCTGGAATCAAATCCCAAGGCGCTTTATTCGGTCGTTGACGAAATCCTGCGGCCGAATTTCGACGTAGCCTACGCGGGTCGCCTGGTGATGGGGCGCTACTGGCCCAGATCCACGCCGGAACAGAGGGAGCGCTTCGTCGCCGCTCTGTATGGCTCCCTGGTGCGCCGCTATGCACGGGGACTGCTGGAGTTCCGCGAGGACACCGTCAATGTGCTGCCACACAGCGGGTTGATCAGCCTCGATGAGGATTTTGTGACGGTCAAAACAGAGGTCAAGACGACGGATGGCACGCAGGTACCGGTGAATTACCGGACCCGATGGACGGATGGAGGATGGAAAGTCTTCGATGTCATCATCGAGGGGCTCTCCTATGTCACCCATTATCGAAATCTGATGGGGGAAGACGTCAGGCAGAAAGGACTCGATTCGGTGATCGAGGAACTCGAGCAATCCTGACGTCAGGCTGGCATCGGCGAGGGCCGGCCCGGCTCTCGTGATCTCACCGTAGCGAATTGATCGCCGACCGATCCGGTCGGATCATGCCCACTGGCGGCGCCCTCACGATCTAAGCCTTCGAGACCTTGAGATTGCCCTCCCACTGCGGGGGACTCATGTCCTCGACGAACGGCTTGAACATCACGTTGAAGGCGATGCTGATGCGCTCCTCCCGAGAGCGGTTGTCGTCCACCGAGTGGTACAGCCAGGAGGGGAAGAAGATCAGGGATCCCGGACGAACGTCGACCGTCATCTTCTGGGCATGGACAGGTGACGCCTGTTCCGCTGGAGGCACCATGACCCCCGCCTGTGGCCTTGGATCGATAAAGGTGATGGTGTTGCCGCCCCGCGGCGCCTTGACGTAGTAAACGCCGCTGAAGTAATTGTTCGGATGGGCGTGTGGCCGGTGGCCGGACCCTGGAAAGCCGATATTGGCCCAGCAACCCGTAACCAGAAGATCACGATAGCGGATCTTGTCGGCATCGAGTACGTGCCGGCACAGGCCCAGCGTAAGCTCCACGAATTCCGCCAGTTCCGGTAGCGTATGCAGACGCTGGTCAGTCTGCCACTTGCCCTTCGGATCGAGTCCGGCCTGCTGCCGACGGGCGTTGTCGAGCACCTCCGCAAAGGCCGAATTGATTCTCGAGGTCACGTCGGGTTTGAGCTGACTCGCCCAGATCATGGTCGGGAAGATCGGCACGGCCGAAAATCCTTCCAGTTTTGTCTCCACGGTCCCGCTCATCGTCGGTACTCGTCTGCCAGGTATCGAACGATTCTGCGATGAATCCGCGTCGCGGACAACCTGACCGGACCTGCATGACGAGTCTTGCCGGTACCAATTGCCCGAAATGCCGGGCGTCGGTCCGTGCCGGGGTCCAGACCGGCCTGTAGACAAGCAGCATCGAGGCTGGGAACCGCTTGGGTTTTGACAGCCGTGTCATTCTCCCGGGCGTCCATGATCACGGGCTGATTGCCCAGGGTACGCGAGCCAAAGACACGTGGCTCTCTGTACGGGAATGCGCTATGGTTCCAATGATATGTTCTTCCAGAAAAACCTCCGGAACCCGGTCGAAAACAACGCCTAGAAGAGCTCAGGGAGTCGATATGAAATTCCGCTTCTCCGTCGTGGCCGCAGCCATGGCGATGGCCTCCTCATTGGCCGTGGCTGCAGATGACGACTACGGCTTTCCGGACCTGGACGGCTTCGCGGCAACAGTGATCGCGACCCCCAAGGAGCTGCAACCTGACCTGTCGATCAAGGGCCGGCCGTTCCGGCTGCGCAGTCTCACGGTGTTCCCCGAACGACCAGTGAGCAAATACGTCTGGTATCACGACAAGCTGCGCTACCTGGTCTTCCCCCAGAAGGGTCCCGCGCCGCTGATATTCCTGATCGCCGGTACCGGCAGCAGTTACCACGGCCCACATATGACGACGCTCTACACGGCCTTCTACCTGGCCGGCTTCCACGTGGTCGGGCTGCCATCGCCAACCTCGTTCCCGTTTATGATGACGGCATCTTCGACGATGGTCCCCGGCGTACTCGACGATGATTCACGGGACCTTTACCGGGTCATGAAGATGGCCTGGGAACAACAGCTCAGCAAGAAACTGGATGTGACCGACTTCTACGTCACCGGTTACAGCTTGGGCGGCGCCCAGACGGGCTACCTCATGATGCTCGACGAACAGGAGAAGGCGTTCAATTTCAAGAAGGGTCTGATGATCAATCCGCCGGTCAGCCTGTACAACTCGGCCCTGCTCCTCGACAGTTACCTGCGCGACAACATCACCACGGGTACGGAGGCGCAACTGTTCTGGAGGCAGTTGATGACGGCCATGGGCGAGGAATTCGCCAATACGCAGGGCGCCGTCAACCTGGGTCCGGACTTTCTTTACAAGGTCTATCGCAACAGGCGCCCGAACGACCAGGACTTGGCGACCCTGATCGGCCTGGCATTCGCCATCACCGCCCAGAACATGGTCACCGTGGCGGACGTCATGACTGAATCCGGCTACATCGTGCCCGTGGGGACCACGGCCCGAATCACTGCAGATGTAAGCGACTACTTCATCGTATCGGCACGCACGCCGTTTCGGCTGTATTTCAAGGACCTGCTGGTGCCCTATTACCAGCGCTCCGATCCCGACATCACCGACGACGATCTGATCCAGCGCGCCTCGCTCTACAGCATCGAGGAGTTCCTGCGCACGACCGACAAGGTGGGCGTCTCCCACAACGTCGACGACATCATAATGAAGGAGGGTGAGATCGACTGGCTGGTGGACGTCATGGGCGACCGGGCAAGGATCTGGCCCCGGGGTGGCCATTGCGGGAATATGGCCTACCGCGACAACGTGGAACACATGCTGGCTTTCTTTGGCGCATCGCTACCGGAGGGCAGATAGATGAAACCCATTGCCCTTCGACTGATCCTAACGACCCTTACCGCTTCGCTGATCATCCTCTCGGGCTGCGCGGCTAGCCGGCCGCAGGAAGGCGCTGATCCGGCCCGCCGCCAGATCGCTGACGTCATGGCGCCGGAGGACAAGTCCCTCCTTACGGCCTACGATCCGTGGGAGGGCTACAACCGCTGGATGTACAACTTCAACGCGCGCTTCGACCGCTACCTGTTTGCGCCCGCGGCAGAAGGTTACAAACGGTTCCTGCCGCAGTTCATGCGCACAGGCGTTCACAATTTCATGCGCAATATCCGTGAGGTCCTGAACGTCTACAATGCGCTGCTACAGGCGCGCTTCCGCACCGCGGGACGCAGTACCGGCCGATTCGCGGTGAATTCCATTCTCGGCCTGGCCGGCCTTTTCGATCCGGCCACCGAGATGGGCATGTACTACCAGCGAGAGGACTTCGGCCAGACGCTCGGCGTCTGGGGCGTCGGCCCCGGTCCCTACTTCGTGCTGCCGCTTCTGGGCCCGTCGACTGTGCGGGACGCGACGGGGATCGGCGTGGACTACGCAGTCTGGTATTACGTCAACCTGTTCGGGTACCGGGAGTGGGCATCGGACCAGTTCCTGGTCTGGCCGACACTGCTCTACGCCATCGACACGAGGGCCAACATCAGCTTCCGCTACTACGAGATGGGTTCGATCTACGAGTACCTGTGGATACGTGATCTCTATCTTGAGTTCCGCAAATTCGAAATTAAGCGCTGATTCACGATCGTCGCGATCACACTTAACCGGGCCGGTAATCCGGCCCGATTTCGTTGGCCGACCGGGCGATGAAGATTTCGAGCACAGGGGCGGATACGGAGGTCGCGTTGCCGGCTTCGGACTGTCTCGCCCAGCGGCCAGGCACAACCGCTCCCGAAGTTGTTCCAGAGCACCCCCTGGTTCTGGATAATGGAGCGATGCGATCAGGACTCCCATTCGGACTGCGTCGATGCATGTGGTAATCGTCGGCGCAGGGCTCATCGGTACCTGCACCGCCTGGTATCTGCGACAGCACGGCGTCGATGTGACCGTAATCGAACGCGCGGACGCCCCGGGCATGGAGACGAGTTTCGCCAACGCGGGCATGCTGACGCCGAGCATGGCTGACCCGTGGAACTCACCAGGCACCCTCCGCAAACTGATCAAGTGGCTGGGCCGGGAAGATGCGCCGATGCTCCTTCGTCTCCACGCGGTCCCGTCGCTGAGTCGGTGGGGGATGGCGTTCCTGCTGAATTCGAGCGAGGAGCGGTTCCGGACCAATACGCTGAAGAACGTGGCCCTCGCGAATTATTCCCTCGATCTGCTGAGATCGCTACGGGCCGATCTCAGCCTGAATTATGACCAGATGAGCGCCGGAACCCTGCGCGCCTGCCGCGACCAGGTATCCCTTGATCATGCCGCCGGACTGGCGGAGTTCCTGAAACCGCATGGAGTTGAATACAAGGTGCTCGATCGGGATGGCGTCACCCGGGCCGAACCGGCGCTCGCTCCGGTGGCGCAGCGACTCGTCGGTGGCATCCACTACTCAGGGGACGAGTCAGGTGATGCCCATCTGTTCTGCCAGGCGCTCGGCAAGGCATGTGCCGCGGCCGGAGTGCAGTTCCTGTTTGGACAGGAGGTCACCGATGCCTCCCGGTCGGGCGATCAATTCATTCTCGGCACCCCGGGTGCGAAGGACATCCATGCCGATGCAGTCGTACTGGCAACCGGCAGCTACACGCCATCGCTGGCGAGCAAGGTCGGTCTGAGAGTTCCGGTGAGGCCGGTGAAGGGGTACTCGATCACGGTGCCCCGGGGCGATTGGAGGGACGGGCCACGAATCCCGGTGGCCGACGATCACCTGCACACGGCAGTGACGCCTCTGGGAGATCGTATCCGCGTCGCCGGTACCGCCGAGTTTACCGGCCATGACGCTGCGCTGACGCCAGCAAGGATCGACAACCTGTTCTCGCTACTGGAAGCCATCTATCCGGAGTTCGCCCGCAGGCTCGATCGGCCATCGGCGAAGCCCTGGTGCGGCTTCCGGCCCATGTCGGCGGATGGCGTTCCCATACTCGGTGCGACCCGGATACCAGGGCTGTTTGTGAATACCGGACAAGGGCATCTCGGCTGGACGATGGCAGCGGGATCCGGCAAGGCGGTTGCGGACAGCATCGTCGGAGCGCCACCGGAGTTAAAGATCGACGACTACTCCCTGGCCCGTTTCTAACGTCGTTTCCGCCGTCCACAAATGATACGCGCGTCACTCGATGACAGGGTCTGCCCGGCCATCCCATCGGCAGGTGCCCTTGTACTTCTTCCCGCCTGCCCGCTTGACCATCATCCTGGAGACCCAGAGACCGGTCTTCTCATCGTAGTCCGTGTCGCCAAAGTCTCCGATCTCCATGCCCTGGGCCTGCCCTTGTGCCTTGCAGGCCCGAGTCACGTCGACCTTGGTGTACTTCAATGCCGCGACATCGTGGCGGGTACCCCACGCGAACAGAGCCGGCGTGCCTCGCCCGTCCCACTCGCATCGTGCCTTTATCTTTTCGGCCTTACCCTGCAGGTTCATCTTGGTGATCCAGATATTGTTACGGGAATCGAATTTCACGTCGCCAAAATCTCCCACCGAGAATCCATCCTTTTTCGCCGCTGCCTTGCAGGTCTTCTTTACTGACTCGCCGGACAGCTTCCTGACATCCGAGTGATCGTCCGCAAGCGACATCTCACTACCGACGCTCACACTCAGTAGCAGGACGATCGCCGCATAACGGTTAGTCATGAAGGGCATTTCGAGGGTCTCCAGGATTGTCGTCGCCAAGATGATGAAACCGCCGGCTATTTCACCATCCCGGGATTGACGAAATCCAGCATCGGGATCGCGGTCATGCCCTCGTACGTGTACAGCGCTGACACAAGCAGACGACGCTCAAAAGAAAAGCCGCCCGAAGGCGGCTCAATATTTTCTTATTATTATCATTACGTTAGTTGGTCGGGGCGAAAGGATTCGAACCTTCGACCCCCTGCACCCCATGCAGGTGCGCTACCAGGCTGCGCCACGCCCCGACCGAAAACGGGCTCTTCCGCTATATGTCCCCAAACACGGAAGGCCGCGTAGGATACCCGATGAAGCCGGAACGCGAAAGCGGCGCCATCAGCGCCGCAAAATCTTCAATATTTCCTCAAGTTCCATGCGGATCTGTTTGACGATCTGCTGGCTCTGGTTCAGATCTTCCCGGGCTTCCTCGCCGGTGAGGCGCTGCCGCGCGCCTCCGATCGTGAATCCCTCTTCATAGAGAAGGCTGCGGATCTGCCGGATGATCAGTACGTCGCGACGCTGATAGTAGCGTCTGTTACCGCGACGCTTGACCGGCTTGAGTTGCGGAAACTCCTGTTCCCAGTATCGCAACACGTGCGGCTTTACACCGCAGAGTTCGCTGACCTCACCGATGGTGAAGTATCGCTTTCCCGGGATCGCCGGTAATTCGCTACTGTTCCCCGGTTCCAGCATAAGCTTCTACTCGCGCCTTCAATTTCTGTCCCGGCCGGAATGTCACAACGCGTCGTGCGCTGATCGGTATCTCCTCGCCGGTCTTCGGATTCCGTCCGGGCCGCTCACGCTTGTCGCGGAGATCGAAATTCCCGAACCCTGATAACTTGACCTGTTCCCCACGAGCCAGTGACGATCTCAGCTCCTCGAAAAACAGATCGACGAGTTCACGTGCTTCCCGCTTGTTCAGCCCCAGTTCGTTGAACAGGGCCTCGGCCATTTCTGCCTTGGTTAATGCCATGATCAGTCTCTTATTCTTGCTTTTAGATTCCGCTCCAGGCGGCTGATCACCGCTGACACGATATCGTCTACTTCACCGTCGGTAAGGGTGCGTGAAGTTTCCTGTAAAATCAAGCCTAAAGCGATGCTTTTTAGTCCGGAATCTATTCGATCGCCCCGATAGACGTCGAAAATCCTCACTTCCCGGAGCAGCGGACCACCCCCCGCATAGCTTTCTTTTACCAATAATTCCGAGGGGATACGCTCATCTACGAGCACCGCGATGTCCCGTCTAACCGCCGGGTAACGCGAAATCTCCCGATGCTCGGGAATAATGGATGAGAAGGCAATATCACTAGTTAATTCAAATAGATATACAGGTATATTAATACCGATACTAGATAACTTGCGTGGATGAACGGCGCCCGCCCAGCCAGCCTCGATTTCGCCCCGCAAAACACGGGCCGACTGCCCCGGGTGGAGCGCCGCATGTTCGGCGGCCTCAAAGCGGAATTCATGCGCCTGTCCGGTGTGGGAAAACAACGCCTCCAGGTCACCCTTGAGGTCGAAATAATCACAAGAGTCCGGATTTGCGCTCCATCCCTCCGCATATCTCGGTCCCGCGATCAGACCGGCGAGGGTGGGGACCTGGCGGATGGCGCCCTCTTCCAGCTCGAATCGCAGGCCCGACTCGAAAACCCGCACCCGGTCCTGCTGACGGCTGAGGTTCTGGCGCAGGACGCCCAGCAGTCCCGGCCAGAGGGAGACCCGCATGTCCGCCATCTCCGAAGAGATCGGGTTGTCCAGACTGATTGCCGATACGGACGGGAATAGGGCCGACTGGACTCGGGTGTCCACGAAACTGTAGGTGACCACCTCCTGGTAGCCCCGCTCCATCAGGCACTGTGGAATACGGTTCTCCGGGACGCGGGTCTCGGTAACCGGTCGGAAGACGACATCGCCGCGTTCCGGGGTCTCCGGGATCGAGTCGTATCCGTGTACCCGGGCGATCTCCTCGATCAGGTCTTCTTCGATCGCGATGTCGAATCGCCACGATGGTGGATCGATCGTCCAGCCGGAATCCGTGCTGTCCGTTTCCATACCCAGCGCCGCGAGGACGCGTTCGACCTCCTGGTCCTCAACAGTGGCACCCATGACCGCCGCCAGGCGCTGCCTGCGCAGGGTGACCGGAACGCGTCGCGGCAGGTCGGACTCCGATGCGACCTCCCGCAACGGGCCTGGCTGACCGCCGGCGATCTCCGTGAGCAGCTGTGTCGCCCGTTCTATCGCTCGCCTCTGGCCCTCCGGGTCCACTCCGCGCTCAAAGCGTAATGACGCATCCGTGTGAAGACCCAGGCGCCGGGCACGACCGGAGATCACCTCGGGACTGAAGAACGCGCCCTCGAAGAAGACGTCGACAGTCGCCTCGGTGACCCCGGTATTCTCGCCACCCATGATGCCGGCCAGTGCCCTCGCTCCACTGTGGTCGGCGATGACCAACATGTCTTCCTCGAGTTCCACCACGCGGCCGTCGAGGAGCGTGAGCGACTCTCCGGGTTTGGCGAAGCGCACGATGATGCCTTCATGCAGTTGCTCGAGATCGAAGCCGTGCAGAGGCTGGCCCAGTTCCATCATGACCAGGTTGGTCACATCGACCACCGGATGGATCGGGCGCAAGCCGCTGCGGCGGAGCTTCTCACGCATCCACTGTGGGGTCGTGGCGCTCGGGTCGATGCCACGGACGACACGCCCGCAGAAACGCGGACAGGCAGACGGCGCGCGGACCTCGATCGGAAAGTCGTCGTCCGTGGCCGGTACGACAGCGGCTAATGACGGCCAGCTGAGATCGAGTCGACTCATGACTGCCGTTTCCCTGGCGATGCCCAGCACGCTGAAGCAGTCACCGCGATTGGGTGTCAGGTCGATGTCGATCACACTGTCGTCCAGACGGAGGTATTCACGTACATCCGTCCCGGTTGGCGCATCGCCAGACAGCTCCATGATGCCGTCCGCACCCTCGCCCAGGCCAAGTTCCTTCTCCGAACACAGCATGCCCTGAGACTCAACGCCGCGGAGCTTGGCCTTGCGGATCTTGAAATCTCCGGGCAGGCGGGCGCCGATCAGCGCGACCGGGGATTTCATGCCGGCATGCACGTTAGGCGCGCCGCACACGATCTGCAGCTCATCGCCCGTACCGGCCGACACCCGGCAGAGAGTCAGCTTCTCTGCGTCCGGATGCGGGGCGCAGGCGGTGACCTCACCGACGACGACCTTGCTAAAGCGGTCCGCGACCGGCTCCACGGAATCGACTTCCAGGCCGGCCATGGTCAGCTCGTGGACCAGGGACTCGGTGTCCATCTGCGGATCGACCCACTCCCGGAGCCAGGACTCACTGAACTTCATCTTTGCTCTCCGCTAGCAAAACTGCTTGAGAAACCGCAGATCGTTGTCAAAAAACAATCGCAGATCATCGACCCCGTAGCGGAGCATGGCCAGGCGCTCTACGCCCATGCCAAAGGCGTATCCGGTATAGCGTTCGGAATCCACGCCCACGTGTTCCAGGACGCGGGGATGCACCATGCCGCAGCCCAGCACCTCGAGCCATCCTTCACCCCAGCTCACGTCGACCTCGGCGGAGGGTTCCGTGAACGGGAAATAGGAGGGTCTGAAACGCAGTTCGACGCGGCGCTCGAAGAAGGTCTCGAGGAAACCGTGCAGGACGGCTTTCAGGTTGGCGAAACTGATCCCCTCGTCCACCACCAGCCCTTCGACCTGGTGGAACATGGGCGTGTGGGTCTGGTCAGAGTCGCAGCGATAGACCCGTCCGGGAGCGATCATCCTTATGGGCACGCCGTCATCGCGCATGGCACGGATCTGGACCGGAGACGTATGGGTGCGCAACAGGTGGCCTGACGGGAAGTAGAACGTATCGTGCATGGCCCGCGCCGGATGTTGCTCGGGGATGTTCAGTGCCTCGAAATTGTGGAACTCGTCCTCAATCTCCGGTCCGGAGTAAACAGCGAACCCGGCACGGCGGAAGATCTCTTCCATCCGTCCCATTGTCCGATTGACGGGGTGTGGTCCGGCCCGCATCTGGCCCCTGCCCGGCAGCGTCACATCCACGGCCGCGGCCGCGATCCCGGCGTCGAGGGCCGCTTCCTGCAGCGACTGCTTGCGGGCGTCTATGCTTTCCTGCAAGGCTTTCTTGGCGCGATTGATCGCCTGCCCCGCTTGCGGGCGCTGTTCGGCCGGTAATGCCCCCAGGCTCTTCAACTGTTGCGTGAGCAGACCTTTCTTGCCGAGATAGCGAACCCTGACTTCGTCCAGGGGGCCGGCGGTCTGGCTGGCCTCGACTTCGCGGAGACCGGTCTCGAGCAGTTCGCTGATTGCGGCCGGGGATTCTGTCGATTCACCCACGTCGTTACCTCAAAAAAAGAAAGGGGAAGGCTGGAAGGCCTTTCCCCTTTTCACGAATGTGGCCGTCTTGCGGGACGGACCCGTTAGGTTTCGTTACTGGGACAGCGCGGCCTTCGCCTGGGAGACGATGGCACCAAAGCCGTCAATATCATGGACCGCAACGTCCGCCAGGACCTTGCGATCGACTTCGACACCCGCCTTGTTCAGTCCGTCGATCAGGCGGCTATAGGACATGCCGTGTATCCGCGCTGCTGCGTTGATACGGGCGATCCACAAGGCTCTGAACTGACGCTTGCGCTGACGGCGATCCCGGTAGGCATACTGCCCGGCCTTTGTAACGGCCTGGTTGGCGACGCGAAACACCGTGCGACGCGCGCCGTAGTAGCCTTTGGCTTTCTTCAGGACCTTCTTGTGTCGTGTACGTCCGACGACACCACGTTTTACTCTTGCCATGGTTCAGGTCCTCCCTAGCTGTACGGCAGCATGCGCCGCACGGCGGGCACGTCTGCATCAGCCACTTGTGCGGGTGACGCCAGATGACGCTTACGCTTGGAACTCTTCTTGGTCAGGATATGGTTCCTGAACCCCTGGCGACGCTTGAAGCCGCCACCCCCGTTCTTACGGAACCGCTTGGCGGCCCCACGGTTGGTTTTCAACTTGGGCATTTTATTTACTCCTTTTAGCCCGGCGCGATCATTTGCCGTACCAGGCGAAGCAACGACGATTTCGCCCCTGCTTACTTCTTCTTCGGCGACAGCACCATTGTCATCTGTCGCCCTTCCATTTTCGGGAACTGCTCGACCTGGGCAAGCTCTGCCAGATCGTCTCGTACCCGTTCCAAGAGCTTGGCGCCCAACTCTCTGTGCGCCATCTCGCGGCCGCGGAACCTCAGGGTTACCTTGGCCTTGTCGCCACCGGTGAGAAAGCGGGTCAGGTTGCGCAACTTGACCGCGTAATCACCTTGATCCGTGCCGGGGCGAAATTTCACTTCCTTGACTTGAATCTGCTTGGTCTTCTTCTTCGCCGCGTGCGCCTTCTTGTTCTGTTCGAAGATGTACTTTCCGTAATCCATCACCCGGCAGACGGGGGGTTCGGCGTTTGGCGAGACCTCGACCAAGTCCAGGGTTTGGTCAGTGGCAAGCTGCCGGGCCTCCTCGATCGGTAGCACACCGACCTGCTGCCCGTCCGCCCCGATGACCCTTACTTCCTCGGCATTGATGTCTAAATTCCGCCTGACCCGTTTGTTCGCTGAGATACCTTAATCCTCCGTTACCATAGCAGTACGGCCGCGCCTCGCGATTTCTTCGGATAGCCTTTGGGCGACCCCTTCCGGAGTCATCGCGCCCAGGTCTTCTCCGTTACGCGAACGCACGGCCACAGTGCCCGCCTCCATCTCCCGATCTCCTACAACGAGGAGATATGGGACCCTCTGGAGGGTGTGCTCGCGAATTTTAAAGCCGATCTTCTCGTTTCTCAAGTCTGTCTCGACCCGAAACCCCTGATTTTTCAGAGACTCAGAAAGCTCGGCGCAATAATCGGCCTGGCGATCCGTGATATTGAGCACCACGGCCTGCACGGGCGCCAGCCACGGCGGGAATCGACCCGCGAAATGTTCGATCAGGACACCGAAGAAACGCTCCAGCGACCCCAGCAACGCCCTGTGGATCATTATCGGCCGGCGCCGCTCACCGTCCTCGGCCACATATTCCATGCCGAAGCGCTCGGGAAGGTTGAAATCGAGTTGGATCGTGGAGCATTGCCACTTTCGGCCGATAGCGTCCTCTATCTTCACGTCGATCTTGGGGCCATAGAAGGCGCCGCCGCCCTCGTCCATGACGTAGTCCAGCCCTTTCGCATCGAGCGCAATCCTCAGCGCGGCAGTGGCCTTGTCCCAGATTTCGTCCGATCCCACCGATTTCTCTGGCTTTGTTGACAGGTTAATCTCGAAATTCTCGAAGCCGAAATCCCTCAGCATGCTCAGGGTGAGATCCAGTACGCCCCTCACCTCATCCGCTATCTGTTCCTCGCGGCAGAAGACGTGGGCGTCGTCCTGGGTGAATCCGCGCACCCGCATCAGTCCGTGCAGGGCCCCGGACATCTCGTGCCGGTAGACGGTGCCAAGTTCGGCCCAGCGGATCGGCAACTCGCGATAGGAGCGCAGTCGATCCTGGTAGACGAGGACATGGAACGGGCAGTTCATCGGCTTGAGCTGATAGAGCTGTTCGTCCTCGACCATCGGCGCATACATGGACTCACGATAGAAGTCCGTGTGGCCAGAGGTATGCCAGAGCGTCTCCAGGGCGATGTGCGGGGTGTAGAGCAGTTCGTAGCCACCATCTACATGGCGGTCGCGCCAGTAATCCTCGATCACCCTGCGGATGCGCGCGCCCCTGGGATGCCAGAACACCAAACCTCCGCCGGCGCCTTCCTGCACGCTGAACAGGTCCAGTTCCTGACCGATTCGGCGATGATCGCGCTTTTCCGCCTCTTCGAGCCTGTGCAGATAAGCTTTGAGCGACTTCTTGTCCGGCCACGCGGTGCCGTAGATCCGCTGCAGCATCTCGTTACTCGAGTCGCCACGCCAGTAGGCGCCGGCCACCTTGGTCAGCTTGAATGACTTCAGATGCCCGGTGCTCGGCACGTGAGGGCCACGGCAGAGATCTCTCCACTCGCCCTGGCCGTAGACACCGATCTCTTGATCCGCCGGGATGCTCTCGATGATCTCAGCCTTGTACTCCTCGCCGATGCTGCGGAAATACTCGACGGCTGCGTCACGGCTCATGACTTCCCGGCTGACCGTCAGATTCGCCGCGGCGATCTTCTGCATGCGGGCCTCGATGGCCTCCAGGTCTTCCGGAGTGAATGTCCGCTCGAAAGCGAAGTCATAGAAGAATCCGTCTTCTATCACCGGCCCGATGGTCACCTGAGCGGTGGGGAAGAGTTCCTTGACGGCCTGCGCGAGCAGATGGGCGGTGGAATGCCGCAATATCTCGAGCCCGGCTTCGTCCCTGGCGGTCACTATCGCCAGGGTCTCGTCGCGGTCGATCACGAAATGCGTGTCGACCAGCCGATCGCCAACGCGCCCCGCCAGTGCAGCCTTGGCCAGGCCCGGGCCGATATCCGCGGCGACCTCGGCGACCGTGACGGCCGCTTCGAAGTTCCGCTGGCTTCCATCGGGGAGAGTTATGACGGGCATGATTCCGCGCTCGGGTTCAAATAGTAAAAGGGCGCTCCCCGTGTTCTCACCGCGTATCGCGGGGACCTGAGACCGCCCTACTTCCAAAATGTGGTAGGCGCGGGCGGGATTGAACCGCCGACCCCTACGATGTCAACGTAGTGCTCTACCACTGAGCTACGCGCCTAGAGGGGCGCAAAATCTACAGAAACTAACGGTCCGGGGCAACCCCACTAACCCGCCAGGGCGTCCGGAAGACCGAGCCCGACCCGGCGGATTTCGGAAATCTGATCGCGGATCCCGGCCGCCTCCTCGAATTCCAGCTCGCGGGCGTGCTTGAGCATGGCCTGCTCAAGTTTGGCGATCTTCTTCAGCAACTCCTCTGGAGACATGGTCTCGTAGGCAGGCCGGGGCTCGCCGACCTTCTTCCGACCCACCTTCTTAAGGCCACTGGAGCGCGCACCTTCCATGATATCGGCGATCGCCTTGCGGATGGTCTCTGGTTTGATCCCGTGGGCCTCGTTATGAGCCATCTGTTTCTTCCTGCGACGTTCCGTCTCATCGATCGCCAGCTGCATGGATTTGGTGATCTTGTCGCCGTAGAGGATCGCGGAACCATTGACGTTGCGCGCGGCCCGGCCGATGGTCTGGATCAGCGAGCCCCCGGAACGCAGGAATCCTTCCTTGTCGGCGTCCAGGATTGCCACCAGCGAGACCTCCGGCATGTCCAGCCCCTCGCGCAGCAGGTTGATGCCGACCAACACGTCGAATTCGCCGCGACGCAGGTCTCTGATGATCTCCGTACGCTCGACCGTGTCGATATCCGAGTGCAGGTAGCGGACGCGCACCCCGTGTTCAGCCAGGTAGTCGGTCAGGTCCTCCGCCATGCGCTTCGTCAACGTGGTGATGAGCACCCGCTCCTGTCGTTCGACGCGGCCGTGGATCTCCGAGAGTACGTCGTCCACCTGGGTCGCCACCGGACGTACTTCCACCACCGGGTCCAGCAGACCGGTGGGCCGGACCACCTGCTCCACCACCTGGCCGGACTTCTCCAGCTCGTGTTTCGCCGGCGTAGCCGACACGAAGATCATCTGTGGGGCAAGCTCCTCGAATTCGTCGAATCGCAACGGTCTGTTGTCGAGAGCCGACGGCAGCCTGAAACCGTATTGCACCAGGGTCTCTTTGCGTGACCGGTCACCCTTATACATTCCGCCGAGCTGCGGCACGGTCACATGACTCTCATCCACCACCAACAAGGCATTGTCCGGCAGATAGTCGAACAGGGTCGGCGGCGGCTCACCCGTCGCCCGCCCGGACAGATACCGGGAGTAGTTCTCGATGCCGGAGCAGTAGCCCAGTTCCTGGATCATCTCCAGGTCGAACCGGGTGCGCTGCTCCAGCCGCTGCGCTTCCAGCAACTGGCCGGCGTCGCGCTGGATAATCAGCCGATCGCGGAGTTCGTCCTTGATCTCGTCCATCGCCCCCAGCAGCCTGTCCCGGGGCGTCACGTAGTGGGTCTTTGGATAGACGGTGGCGCGGGGCACCCGCCGCAGGACCTCCCCGGTCAGGGGGTCAAAATAGCTCAGGCCCTCGATCTCGTCGTCGAACAGCTCGATCCTGAGCGCCTCGCGCTCCGACTCCGCCGGAAAAACGTCGATAACCTCCCCGCGGACACGGTAAGTGCCCTGGGTGAGATCCATCTCGTTGCGGCGGTACTGCATGTCGGCCAGTCGTCGCAGGATCTTGCGCTGATCGGTGCGGTCACCTCGGTCGAGATGCAGGACCATGCTCAGATAGGCGCGCGGGTCGCCCAGACCGTAGATGGCGGAGACCGTAGCCACGATGATTGAATCCGGACGCTCCAGCAGGGCCTTGGTCGCCGACAGACGCATCTGCTCGATGTGCGCGTTGATAGACGAGTCCTTCTCGATGTAGGTATCGGAGGAAGGGACATACGCCTCCGGCTGGTAATAGTCATAGTAGGAAACGAAATACTCCACCGAGTTGGATGGGAAAAACTCCCGGAACTCGCCATAGAGCTGAGCTGCCAGCGTCTTGTTGTGGGCCAATACCAGTGTTGGCCGTTGCAACTGCTGAATCACGTTTGCGATCGTGAAGGTCTTCCCGGAGCCGGTGACACCGAGAAGCGTCTGATACATCAGGCCGCTATCCAGGCCCTCCACGAGGCCGGCGATGGCTTCGGGCTGGTCGCCCGCGGGCTCGTAATCTGATTTCAATTCGAAGTGTTCAGTCATTTTTGCAAATTCTGCATTGGCCCTACTGCCGCCATCGCTTAACATACTCAACGCTTCATTATGCCATCAGGGGGAGATCGTGAAGCTTGCACTCTCAGCCCGCGTCGGACGGATCAAACCTTCACCTACGCTCGCGGTCACCGCACGCGCCCAGGAACTCCGCCGTGAAGGCCGTGACGTTATCGGGCTGGGCGCCGGTGAACCGGATTTCGATACCCCGGACCACATCAAGGCCGCCGCGATCGATGCAATCCACCAGGGCTTCACGAAGTACACGGCGGTGGACGGCATCATCGAACTCCGCCAGGCGATCTCGGACAAATTCCGGCTCGACAACAATATCGACTACGCCCCGGAGCAGATCCTGGTTTCGGTGGGCGGCAAGCACAGCCTCTACAACCTGTTCGAGGCGGTCCTGAATCCGGGCGACGAGGTAATCGTGCCGGCTCCCTATTGGGTCTCCTATCCGGCCATGGCGCTGCTGGCTGATGCCGAACCGGTGATCATCTCCGCGACGGCCGACCAGGACTTCAAGCTGAGGCCGGAGCAACTGGCCAGCGCCATGTCGGACCAGACCCGGCTGTTCGTGCTCAATAGCCCCAGCAATCCGACAGGCGCCGCCTATACCCGAGCCGAGCTGGAAGCGCTGGCCGATGTGCTCAGGGAGCATCCGCGGGTTCTGATCGTGACCGACGACATGTATGAGCACATCTACTGGGGCAGCGAGCCGTTCTGCAGTTTCCTGACCGCGGCGCCGGACCTGTACGAGCGCACTATCACGATAAACGGCGTCTCCAAGGCCTACGCGATGACCGGCTGGCGCATCGGTTATGCGGGCGGGCCCACCGCGATCATTGCCGCCATGCGCAAGATCCAGAGCCAGAGCACGTCGAACCCTTGTGCCATCGCCCAGCGCGCGGCACTCGCGGCGATCTCCGGCGATCAGTCCTGCGTGACCGAGATGAACAAGGCTTTCAAGCAACGACACGACTATATCGTCAAGGAACTCAATGAGATCCCCGGCTTCCGTTGCCTACCGGGCGCCGGTACCTTCTACGCATTTCCGGATATCACCGGTGCTCTGGAGGCGCTGCCGGACATCTCCGGAGACATCCCCTTCTCCGAATTCCTGCTCGAAAAAGCGGAGGTTGCGGTCGTACCAGGCTCGGCATTCGGAGCGCCAGGCCATATCCGGCTGTCATTCGCCTGCGGGCTGGAGACCCTGGAGACAGCCCTGGGCCGCATCAGAGCCGCCCTCCACGGAGCCGGGGTAACCGCTTGACTTGAGCGAGCCGGCCGACGACAATTCCGCGCCTGCCGCACAGCGGCACCCGACGATTCCCCGGTAGCTCAGTTGGTAGAGCGGGTGACTGTTAATCACTTGGTCGGTGGTTCGAGTCCGCCCCGGGGAGCCAAATTCCAGAAGCCCTGTATGGGCTTACGAGAGGTCGCCTGATGGCGGCCTTTTTCGTTTTGGATTGCACTCCGCCAGACGGCTGCTTCCGGCCTAGAGCGGACACTTGGATACAGATTCTCGCCCCTGCGGCCGCGCCGGCCGGCCAGGGAGAGAGTCGCCGCATCACCAGCCGTTCTGCCGCCGGTAAGCGACTGCCAATTGGCTCGTGTAACCTTCCCTGAATTACAACAGGAGGGGCCATGAACATTCGATCCTGGAAAACCATCTTCACGGCGATTTTCGGACTACTCATCCTTATCTACGCGCTCCAGAATGTCGCGAACATCAATGGCGGCATGTATGCATCGTTCGAGTATGTACTGAGTCAGGCGGACCATGCCGCCTATCCGGAATCGGTCATTCCCGCGATCACCCCACCGGCCCTCATCTGGGGCGTTTTGTTGCTGGTGTTGGGGCTCGAGTTCGCCTGTGCCGTCTTCATCGGCATCGGGTCATGGAGTATGTGGAAACAACGAGATGCATCGGCTGCAGACTTCGGGGCCGCAAAGAAACATGCGATGAACGGGCTCGGCCTTGCCGTGATCGTCTGGTTCCTGCTGTTCGGGACTTTTGGTGCAGCCGCTTTCCAGATGTGGCAGACCGCGATCGGTGCGAGTTCCTACAATGGCGCGTTTCAACTGACTGTCTACGCGTTGCTGCTGTTCGGTCTGGTCAGTCTGGAAGACCACTGAATGGCCCCGTCGTCCTCCGGTCCGATCTCGTGCGAGTGATCTAACTGATGTGGGCTCATGTTCTTGGGCTGATTGGCGATCTCTCCCCACGCGGGCGTTTTTCTCTCGTAGTGAACGCACAAGAGAATGTCGCAATCATCATCGATCTCTTCGGCGCACTCAGGACATAAGTGCCAGACGCCCATCTCCGGAGCACTTTCATAACAGGGACGCCCACCGCGACGATTCCGACTCATGTAGACGCCGCATTGTTGACAACAACCAGAGTGAACTTTGCGGCCTCCGGGGTGTTCGACGCTACTTGGCACAGTGTCTTGTCTCCCTCAGAACGCCGCTACCAGACATAAGGTCTGCTCTCGGCCAGAAGCAGCCGTTGGCCAACTGCCGATGGGCTTGCGTACCTGATGGCGAACCACACAAAATGTCGGTGAATTCTTTCTGCATCGTTCGGGCCGGACTTTTGGACAGACGGTCTGGCAACTCGGCAGCAAAAAGGGGGGAAACGACGTGACTCAGTGTCAATCGGTCTTCAATCATCTGCCTCTGGCTGTCTTGGCCTGTACGTTGAGCGTGGCAGCTTTCGGCGAAACCCCGGCCGGGGTCCAGGAGGGCGACGCGAGCTACTACGCCGACTCGCTCGATGGCAACAAGACTGTCAGCGGTCAACCCTACGACAAGAACGCTATGACGGCGGCACACCGCGAGTTGCCCCTCGGCACCAAGGTCAGGGTGACGTATACGCGGACCGGCAAATCGGTCATCGTCACCATCAATGATCGCGGACCGCATATCGAAGGCCGAATCATCGATGTGTCGGGGGCGGCAGCGCGGGAACTCGGAATGATCGAGGATGGGCACGGTCCGGTCACGCTGGAGGTCATCTCCGAGTAGCCTTCGCGAGATGCAACGCCGGGACCAGTAACCGCTTGTCCCCACCGGTCGGTTCCGCTGCACCTGGAGGACTATTGGAATTTCAGCCGCAGCATTTGTTTGCTGAATGATTCCGGGGTGCCTGCAAGTGTCGTTAGGGCACCTTCCGTGTCACTGCAAACAAGAATCAATCAGAACCAGGCGAAGGGCTGCTTTCGGCCAGAAGTAAACAGTCGCCGGACAAAGAGACCCTGACACTGGGCCGGGATGGTCAAGAGTCAAAAGAACTTTCGAGAGCCGAACTTTTAAGCATCCTAAACGCAATCAGGCTTCAAGAGGGCGTCGGCCCATTGGGCGTTGCCCGGGGATTGCTGATAAATCGCAACCTAGCCGAGGCATGATGCGGAGGCGCGCGAATCTAGGCGGGCTGCGCCGGAAATAACAGCCCAGCCGCCCAACGACGCCCAATCACCATTCATGAGTCGCAATTTGGCGGTCGGCTGAGACATTCCGTAGCACTTCCCTCATAGTTAAGGCTATGCCAATGACTCTTCTACCTCGACCAGCAATTCCTTGGACAAGAGTGTTTTTGGCAATCGTCGCCCTGAACGCCATTTTTCTGGCCGTGTCAATCGTACCTTCATGTATCCCATCCGATCAGTTCCGGGGCCGTATCCTTGACGCGTTGGAGGAAGGGGTTCTCGTAGTAGACCCGGACGCCGACTTTCGCCCTTGGCCCATGGGCGACGACTGTCTAGTCTTACAAATGATTATCAATCAAGATCAAAACCTTTTCGAAGAATTGGCCGGCCCCTTGGTTTATCACCAGGAGGACTGGAAGAACCAATGCGGCATTCTCTTGGAAGTTGCATCCACAGGCGAGAGACCAAAAGGATTACCTTATTTTTATTACACACGGTACTGGCACGGAAACAAAGCCCTGATTTCTGGCCTTGCGGCAGGTTTGGACATTCGCACTGTCAAGGCAACATTGAAAATTGCATTTGTAGTGAGTGTGTTCTTGCTCTTTAGTGTGGCCTGGCGAGCCAAGGGTAGTGCGTCAGTCTTCGGAATCGTCATGGCGCTAACCCTCGGGTTTGTGTGGGCGATGAATTACTTGGCTACATCATTCGTTCACGGACCGGCAAGTTGCGCTCTCGTCATTGGTTTCGCAATCATTCTGGGGCGCCGGAGTACCAGCCTATCATCTGAACAACTGGCGATGCCCTATGCCGTTTTCGGCGCCGTCCTCGCTTTTCTTGAGTACTTTTCTGGACTATTGCCCATGGCTGGGGCAATGCTCTTACCATTGACTTACTTCATGACTGAGACACTCGGAACGTCCCCGGCTGCCGTCCGGCAAAGGCTTGGATTGGCCGTGAAAGGGGTCTTCGTATTTGTCATGGGCGCGGCAATTACTATCATTCTAAAACAACTTCTAGCAATCATGGTCATCGGCCCTGAGTCGATTCAAGCGTTTGTTGGTAATCTCGTGTACTACACGCAAGAGCACAAATCAGGTGATGCGGGCCGGTTGGCAAATGCAATGATGGTTGCACCTGACTTAGCCAGTCGGTGGGGACATGTACTGACCTTCGGGCACAAACTTGCGGCAAAGCTTCTCTTTCTTTCCAGCGGTCTCGCGTGTGCAGTCGCAACGGCATGGATTCTAATGCGACCTTCGGCAGATCGTATCGGTGCCTTAGTTGCCAGCGCCCTTGGAGTGATGATTATTGCTGTCTGGATGGGAGTGTTCCCCATTCATACCTTTGGTCATGGTTGGTTTATGATCCGCCTACTGGCGGTGCCAATCGCAATTGGCTGGGCGCTCTTGTTAATCCAGAGCCTCAATGTCCGGAATGGCTAGGTCGCGCTACAGAATGCAATGATGTATTTAAATCCAATGGTCATCAGGAGAATTTGGATTGGGCTTCTCCGATCTGTGCCTGCGCAGTGCATTATCTGGATGGGTGATCGTCAATTATCCTAAGTCTCACTCGCGGCCGCGTTCGAGTGGAATAAGCCAACGTCGAATGGACTGCTCTGGGTCGCAAGCGGACGCTGGTATCAGGCCCTGTCTGCACCAAATCGCGACACCAGCATCACCACTGACTGATCCGGGTCAGCTAGCACAGCGAAATCCAGTCCCGTCCCACAGGCGGCCTGGGAAGACGGGTCTCGCTGTATTAGTGGCGCAGATCAATGCGCTGTTCGATGTGCACGCAATAAAATATCGATTGGATTGCTGCGCCCGCGAACGGCTGCTTTCAGCCAACAGCGCCGTCACATCAAGGAATTTCCTGACTGCTCTGCAAAGACAGATAGGTTGCGGCCGAAATACCCGTTGCACCAAGCAACATTGTCATGACAACAATCTGGTATTGAGCTGCAATCAGGGGCGAAACACCAGACAAAATCTGCCCCGTCATCATCCCGGGCAGCGCGACGAGGCCCACCGCAAACAGCGAGTTGATGATTGGGATTAGCGCCGCCCGAAAGGCGGTCCGCCTGGCTTCCAGATAGTCGACGCCTCGATGGCTTTCTGCTTGGAAGCGTTCGGCCGCAAGACTGACGGCGTTCATAGAGCCGGCGAATGTCATCCCTGCCAATGGCACAACGTATCGGGGGCTGAACCATGGGTCGACATTGATAACAAGCTGGGTTACTAGTCCTAGCGTTAAAACTCCGCCAACGCTAATCGCACATAGCGCATGCCAAAAGGCGCGCATGCTGCGGCGGTCGAGCGTTCTGATCGAGATCCAGCTGGAGATCGTGAGCATGATGACGAGGACGGTTACGATCACCAACCAATGATCGGTTTCAAAGACATAAATCAGTACGTAACCAATCAGCAGTAACTGGAGGAGCATTCGGAGTGTTGCGTAAATCGCCGTGCTCGCGATCGATCGCCAGCGCAGCATGATTCCGATGACGACTGCAGCTGGTATGAATGCGAGCAGCAGCCCCTGAGTTGAAATTACGGGAACAAGGGTATTCATAGTGCTCGTGGGTTGTTAAGTGTCCTCGCCTTCCACTTTTACCTGGCGCGATATTACTATCGAAATTCCCGCTTTGGGTCCAAGGGGACGCTCAAACAGACAGGGCCTCCGTCGGGCATGCCGAGATGCAAGCCCCGCAACCCGTGCAGGCCTCCACCGACATATGAATCCTGCCGCCAGGCTCGCCGGACAGCGCGCGTTGCGGGCATCGGGCCACGCAGATCACGCACACCACGCCTTGGGCCGCGAGGCATCGGCCATGATCGAGGCTGACAGGCGGCAGCGGTCGAATCCCGTTCAGGTCTGCGGGACGCTCCGGACAGACCTCGACGCACGCGCGACACAATGTGCAAGCGCCTATCCTGAAGTCGACATACGCCAGCCCCTCGTCAGGATGATTGGCGGGGTGGATAGCGACGATACGCTCAGGGCACACATCGACGCAGGGGCTCTCACAATCCCGACAGACCTTTGCCGTGATCCTTCCATCCAGCCACGGCGGAGCGATGCCTAATCTAGGCACTGGATCCGGCTCTGCGGAACGGCCCGTCAGAAAGGCACGGCGTGACGGATCCGCGGGTCCCGCCATCTAGTGGACTGTCGTGTTTTCGACCAGAGGCTCCGTGTCGGCCTGCGCCACGTGACACTGGGTACAGACCCAGCGACTCCCGGCTAGTTGAGGCACCTCACCAGCGCCGGGATCACTGACATAGTGACTGGCAGGAATCGGTGTCGGTTCATCGGATGCAACGGCTGCTCCGATGTCATCAGGCAACAGATGGCATTTCAAACAGCGGTTTCTCTCTATCGTGATCTTTTCGAAATATCTGATCGGGTGCGGGATGATAGGCACTTCCAGCGCATTCATGGCAGGAATCGATGGTGCAGCGCCATCGAAGACGAATGCTTGTGGTTCGGGCGTATCGAATACGCTGGTCTTGCTGAGACCGAGATCCTTATCCGGAATTTGCTCTTCCGCTATCGCAAGGCCGGTAACGGCGAAGACGATAACGACGATGTGTAACAAAAGCTTCATGACGCGGATCTCCCTTTCAAGGTGGCGCCGCTGCGCCTGGTCGAATCGGTGGTACAGACCTGATCCTGGCACGCAGTGCGAAGGCCAGCGAACCTTCCGGACAGGCGGCGATGCAGCGGGCGCAATTGGTGCACTCCCCGGATCGCACCATGCCGGCCCGGGCGGCGGCTTTCAGATTGAGGACCTGGGGTTCAGGGCAGACCTTCAGGCAATCGCCGCATTCGGTACAACTGGCTTCAACGAAGGCCACACGCACCTGGGCCACTCTTCCGACCTGTGCCCAGAATGCGCCGAGCGGGCACAAGTGTCCGCACCATCCGTGACGCAACACCGTCGCGTCAAAAATCAGTATACCGACGAGCATGGCCAGGCCGAAACCGATGCCGTAGATCACTTCACGATGAAGAATGCCGATCGGGCTCACCCACTCGAACGCCGCGACGCCCAGCAGCGCCGACAACAGGAGAGACAGACCGAAAACGACGTAGCGAATATGGCGCGGCAGGCGAAAGCCGCTCTTGACCTGCAGTCGCTGACGCAGACCTTCGCCGGCGTCAGTCACGATATTTACCGGGCAGACCCACGCGCAAAAGCTGCGCCCTCCAACCAGTCCGTAGACGCCGAGCACGATCGCCGCGCCGACGAATATCTCCAGCAGCGGGACATGGCCGGTCATCAGGATCTGCAACAAGGCGAACGGATCCGCGAGCGGGATTGTCCCGAGGAGCGTTGAGCCGCTCAGATTACCAGCCAGTAAAGGCTCGCCGAATACGCTCCAGCCCCAGTGCAGTGTGCCGTAAAACGCCAGTAGCACGCCGAGTTGCACGCAGCGCCGGGCAAGAAGATAGCGATTCCGCCTGGCCCAGGATCCTACGCTGCTTGCCATCAGCGTTCCCCCTCATTGAGGTATTCGAGGCCCGGCACAGCATCATGGTCACCTGCGGGGGAAGCTGACGGGCCACCATCGGCATCGACCTCTGCATCATTGCTCAGCAGGTAGTGATCGCCGATCTTGCCCTGGACTAACTCTGGAGGCAGCACATGGATAGCGGCTACCTCGGTCGGGCAGACATATTCGCAAATGCCGCAGCCGGTGCAATGACTTGCGTGGACGACGGGAACGAACAGGGCGTGACCGCTGGTCCGCCGTGGGCGGTTTTCCACTGTAATCGCGTCGTTGCGTACCGGACATTCCCGGTAGCAGATCTCACATCGCAGTCCCTGCCAAGACAGACAGCTCTCATGGTCGATCGTGGCGACCCCCATGCGTGCGTCCTCTATCCGTTCCAGATCGTGTTCCAGCGCACCGGTAGGGCACGCCTGCATGCACGGGATATCCACGCACATGTAGCAGGGTACATCCCTTGGTGAGAAAGAAGGCGTGCCGATCGGCACTTCAGCTCCGCTGGGCGACAACGAAAGGGTCCCATAGGGGCAGGCCTGAACGCACTGCCCACACTTGATACAGGTCGCGGCGAAATCCGGCTCGTTCAGCGCCCCAGGCGGCCGCAGCATGTTCGCTCTGGCATGCCGCTGCTGACCCAACAGAAAGGACCAGAGGAGGCCCCCGGTCGTGGCGACGCCCGCGCCTTGTGCCATGCGCTTGAGGAACTCCCGCCGGCCGGTGTAGGTGCTCACGGTCGATGGCGCCCCACTACCGCCGTCAGGCCTTGTACACCTTCACCGCGCATTTCTTGAAGTCTGTTTCTTTCGACAACGGACAGGTCGCGTCAAGAGTCAACTTGTTTACGAACACGCCTTCGTCGAAGAACGGCACGAACACCATTCCGCGAACCATCCGGTTGCGACCGTGGGTCTCCAGCACAGCCTTGATCTTCCCCCGACGGGATTCAAGCCAGACGACATCATTGCGTTTCAGATTGCGTGCCGCGGCGTCGTCCGGGTGCACGAACGCCTGTGCCGTGGGCACTGCCCGGTGGAGTTGGGGGACCCGGCGCGTCATCGTCCCGGTATGCCAGTGCTCGAGCACACGGCCCGTCGATAACCAGAGGTCGAAGTTCTCGTCAGGTTGTTCGACCGGGGCCGCATAGGGGCGGAAGAAGATTTTCGCCTTGCCGGCGAGACCGGATTTCTCCGGATTGGTGACCTTGTCCAGGTCTCCCTGCGGAAGCGCCTTGAGTGCCTTGCCGTAGAACTCGAAGTCCGGTGCCTTCACATAGGGGTCGTACTTGGCGTTGAACCGCCACTGCGTTTCCTTGCCGTCAACAACCGGCCAGCGCAAACCCCTGACGTCATCGCGATAATAGACGTCAAAATCGGCCAGATCGTGACCGTGCCCGCGACCGAACTGCGTGTATTCATCGAACAGGGCTTTCTCAGGGAACCAGCCATCTCCGAGCAGCGCCGCAGTATGATTTTCGTGATCCTTTGCAACCGGGTCGGGCCATTTCACCTTGCGATTCGCATCGTTGGCGAAAAGTACCTCGTACAGCGTGCTGTCGGGCTTATAGCCCATCTCTCGGGCAGCCTGCCGTATGTCCGGCAGCTTGCCGTCTTCGTACCCTTCTGCTTTGAGGCCCGGTACCTTTTGCTCTCCCCACACTTCATCAATCGTGAATCGTTTAGCGAACTCCAGCATCTGCCAGACGTCGCTGCGAGCATCCCCCGGCGGCGGGACCTGCTCCCGCCAAGCCTGGGTCCGCCTCTCGGCGTTACCGTATAGCCCCCATTTCTCGAAGATCATCGCCGCTGGCAGGATCAGGTCCGCTACCTTGGCGCTGACGCTGGGGTAGACATCCGAGCAGACGATGAAGTTGTCCATCTCCCGCGCCGCGGTTATCCAATGATTGGCGTTGGCCGTCGCCTGAAAAGGGTTGTTGACCTGGACCCAGGCGAATTTGACGGTCCCGTCCTCCAGATCCCGCATGATCTTGTTAATGTGGCTTCCGGGTTTCGGGTTGATGGCCTTGCTCGGAAGTTTCCAGATTTTCTCGCTCTTGGCGCGGTGTGCCGGATTTGCGACCACCATGTCGGAAGGCAGGCGGTGCCCGAATGTCCCGACTTCCCTTGCCGTACCGCAAGCTGACGGCTGACCGGTAAGCGAGAAGGCGCCGTTGCCTGGCCGAGCCTGCTTACCCACCAGCAGATGGTTCATGTAAGCCTGTTCGTTGACCCAGCTTCCCCGTTGGTGCTGGTTGAAGCCCATCGTCCAGAACGAGACCAGGTTTCGGTCACGGTTAATGTAGAAATCGGCCAGCGCCTCCAGCTTCTCCCTGAACGATTCGACCGTCTCCTCGGGATCGCCCTTCGCCAGTTCCGTCACGAACTCCAGTGTGTAAGGTTCGACCGCCTTCTTGAAGTCCTCGAAACTGATCGTCCAGTGCTTTCCGGCTGAGCCACGGTTCGTCTGTTTGACGACCTCGCCGGGCTCACGTCGCTGTCCCGCCGCCTCGAAGCGGTCCAGCTTCACTTCGAGTTCCTTCGCCTGGATATCCTTTTCCGCATCATAAGCGAAGCTCGAATCTGCCCTCATCCCGTAGCCGATGTCGTAGGGGCCGGTGGCAAATACACAATGACTTTCGACGAATTCCTTGTCGACCGCGTCTCTGGCGATGATCTCCCGTGCAATGTAGTTCTGGATAGCGAGGTCAGCACTCGGCTTGATGACGAGCTCGAGATCCGCCAGGTCTGAACTCATATTGGTAAACGTCGTGATGTTGACAATCTTGACGTCCGCTGCATCCGAGGAGATGCGCCGGTTGGCGATCCGAGACCAGAGGATCGGATGGCACTCGGCCATGTTCGCTCCCCACAGCACAAAGGTGTCGGCCTCCTCTATATCGTCATAATTGCCGGCGGGCTCGTCTATGCCAAAAACCTGCATGAACCCGACCACGGCCGACGCCATGCAATGCCGGGCGTTCGGGTCGATTGTGTTGCTGCGGAAGCCTGCCTTCATGAGCTTCACGGCTGCATACCCTTCGGGCACCGTGTATTGGCCCGAGCCCATGATCGCCAGGCCGGTCGGTCCCTTCTCGTCAAGCACCTTCTTGGCCTGCCTCTCCATCTCGTCGAAGGCCCGGTCCCAACTGACCGGGACAAAATCGGCCTTTTTGTCGAAGCGACCGTCCTTCATTCGCATCAGCGGTTCAGTCAGGCGATCCTCGCCATACATGATCCGACCGTTGAAATATCCCTTGACACAATTGAGACCGCGATTGACCGGCGCATCAGGGTCTCCTTTCGTTGCCACGATGCGCCCTTCTTTGGTCGCAATCTGGATGCCGCAGCCCACGCCGCAGAAACGGCATACGCCTTTGTCCCATCGCCAGCCCGATTCAGCCTCCTTGGCCAGGGCCTGCTCCGCAGATGTAAGTGGTACGCCTACAGCAGCCGCGGTAGCGGCCGCCACTGCATCGCGCATGAAATCACGACGGGTTATCGACATCAGTTCTCTCCTCGCTGGGAATCGGGAGTTCGTAATGGTTGGTTTGGTCGGTTTGACCCTGTGTCTGTCGGCAGGCGGTGATAGACGAGATCGGCCGAAATCACGCCCGGAAAACGCTGAATCTGGCGAAGACCTTCGATTTCCTCGTCCACCGACTCTGCTTCCAGGGTCAGCACGAGCCGACCACTATCCGTATCCTGCTGATGAATCCGAACCCCGGGGAGTTCGGACAGGCCGGGCGCGAGTTCGGCCAGGGCCGCGGGCCTCACGCGAACGACGATACCAGAGTAGCTCAATTTGCGGACTCCCTCAGTGGCTGCAGGCCGATCGAGCAAACGCCGTTGCGTTTCTCCACAGTCCGGCATCCCCGGACAAATTCTGGTTACATGATAATCAACCGCATGGCCCGCGCAAAACGCGAACCCCGAACCCGTCATGTGCCCGTCGGCTTACGCGCGCCGAATTCGGGTGGCATCCCGATTGCTGTGCCGGGCCTGTGAGCACTATTCGCTACCATGATATGACTGCACACCCGCTCTGAGTCGGCAACGAACGCTCAGACAGGCCGCAGACGAGTGTCGGGCCGGGACAGCCGTGAGGGTCTGCTTTCGGCCAGGAGCGGACCGTCCATTTTCATCTAAGAAATGCGTCTAAGAGACGCTGGGTTGACGCACTTTAAGTTCACTTTCGATTGCATCGGCGTCGGATACTGATATCCCAAGCGATTCGCGCAGGCGAACGAGCAGCGCGCGCTCTTTTTCCGAGATTCCGCCTTTGTAGTGTGCCTCGGACACCGCTTCCTCGTAGACCCGCATCTTGCGGAACATAGTGTATTCGGGAGTGTTCTTAGTGTTCGGCATCGCCGCGCTAGCGACGCCTTCGGCAAAACGTTGCAGCGGCGTCAGGAAGAACACGACGACCGCGGCCGCCAGCAGACCGGCAACGTTACCCAGTTCGGCCGACAGGAAGCGGTCGGCGCCTTCGGAAACCAGAAATATCAATGTCACGACGACCGTTGCAAGCGTCGATTGTTTGATGGTCCAGCGGATACGCAAGTCAATATCGAAGAGTTGAGTGCGTAAGACGCCATAGGCGATAAGGGGAATCGCAATGAGTGTGCCGAGTGCATAGACAAGTTTCCCTAGCCAACCTACGTCTGGCATGCTGGTCATTGCCGGTTGTGTCCACATCAACCAGGCAAAAATTGCATAACTCAAACCCCAACCAAGGTCTCGCAAACCAAAGGCAAGCGCAAATATAGCGGCGCGCTCGCGGACTATTCCTCTATTGGAGGTGCGCCAGGCATGAATCGAGGCCACCATCGCGTATACGAATAACAGCGTCACCATCGAATACAGCAGCGTAGTCCCGATCCGAGACGGACTAAGTACTACGGCAAGCCCTAACACTACCGAGCCGATCGCGAGACCAATGCGCACGCGGGTGCCGGCAAATGGTCGGGTCAGGTTGGTCTTAAGAGCCAGGGCGAGAAACGGTGGGTAGAGAGCGATCATTGCAGCGTCACCCAGGTGGTGGACAAGGCTAGCGAAAAAGCCCACCGCTGGATGCGATTCAAAGAAGCTATCCCAATAATTAAGGTCAAGCCCCGTGGCAAATTGGGGAAATCCCGCAGTGGCAAGTACGAGACCCTCGATCACCAATAAAACGGCAAGTTTGCGTGCGATGCTGCCCGTTGTACTCACTCGGTAGAAAACGACCGCCAGTACCCAGCACGCCGCGATGGCGATAAGGCCCAGGATGCCGATTAGTTGGACATGGAGCATCTGTGGAGTCTATCTCGCCCGTGTAGCTGCGACCAAGGAGTGAATCGATCTAGAGCGAAGCCTCAGCGTCCGCTTTGGGTTGCGGTTTCAACCGATCGAATCAGGCTCTTTAGACATCCAATCAGTACAAGAGTGGTGCCCGCCATTTCCAGGGATTCCTCAATGATGACCTCTGTCAACTCTGTTGCGGCGGAGTAAAAAAAGTAGGTCCATGCCTCCATGCCCAACGCACCTAGCCCAAAAACTGACATTCCGGCAAGGACCCACCAACATAGTCGCTTGTCCGTTTCTACGAAGACCAGGTAATAAGCGCAGTATGCGTAGAAGGCTGCCGCAAAGGGAGCGTAGATGAAAATCCACTTTGTATTTAGTCGATTTCCAAGTGCTTCATGGATACGAGCCGCTTCATCAACAGAAAAGAATAGGTAA
>CALDWW010000106.1 GCA_937924335.1 uncultured Gammaproteobacteria bacterium | reverse complement strand
TCACGGCGATGCGTGACGGATCTCCCAGAGATAGTCGGAGTGCGACCCGCAGATCTCGACGAACTCGTCGCCGAGTTCGTTGTCTTCCAGTTCACTGAAGATGCTCTCACGCATCTTCAGCAGCGTCGGCCAGTCCTCCGCGGTCATCGTTGCCAGGCGGCGATACTTGCCACCCACGATGTGCTCCGACCAGCCCCAGGAACTCAGTTTGCCCGGTCCGACATGGGCGTCGTAGACAGGAGCGAATACCGCCTTGAGCAACTCGTCGGCGCGGCTCTCCTTGGAAATCTTGCAGACATGGTAGGCGGACAGGCCGACCTTGCCCCGAGGCGCAGTCAGCACGCCGCGGCCGGAGCCGGCGACCGAGCGCCAGATGTAATCGTCGTGGCTGCGGCAGGCCTTGCTCACTCCGTCGGAGTCACCCATTTTTTCGTCACGCATCTGGCCGACGGTCTCCATGCCCGACAGCAGTTCTTCCATGCTCGACGCGGTGTGGTAGAGGATCCTGCGCCATTTACCGCCGGTGTGATGGGCCATCCAGCCCCAGCCTGTGATGGCGCCGTCTTCGACTGCCTGGTCGTAGATCGGTGTGTAATCCGTGTCCACCGTGTTGTCAGCCTGCTCCTGCATACTTGTGTCACACATTAAGTATGTCGCATAAATATATGTTTCTTATTGTTCTTTATCCTGTGCAATGACCGACAATGGCAGGCAGGCGATACAGGCCAGAGCCCCGATTCGGATCGTTGTTTTCATTGTTCCTTTCCTTGATGACCGGGCATTCACTGGCCCGGTGTCAGTCCGGCTAGTGTAGTCCACGCCGACGGACACACTTATGGTCGCGTGCCGTAAGCACGGGCATCTGGACCGGATGCGAAGCTGCTCTAGGTGTCCGGGCTACATAAGGATCGCGGCTGTGCGCAGTTGCTCTTTCACCCTATCGATGTCATCGGACGAGTAGGCGTCCGATGGTTCGAGGTGCCCCCAGACGGGGGCCGGCCAGCAGGGGTCGCCTGGTCGGCGGCCGATGACGTGCAGATGCAGTTGCGGGACCAGGTTGCCGATGGCGGCGAAGTTGACCTTTGGCCAACCGAGTTGATGTTTGATGAACCGCGACATTGCGGCCGCCTCGGCCGTGACGGCATGAAGTTGATCGTCGGACAGGTCCAGGAGATCTGCAACTTCGGTCTCGGGGACCAGGATGAACCAGGGGAGCACCGCGTTCTTGTGCAGCAGGAGATGGCAGTGGTCCATGCGGCCGATCGCGTGGCAGTCGGCCAAAAGTCTTTCGTGCAGGTGAAACTCCGGCATCGATCTAGCGGTACACCTGCTGGGCGAGCACCACGACATGGTCGTCCTCGCCCAGCCG
Organism: uncultured Gammaproteobacteria bacterium; assembly: GCA_937924335.1. Taxonomy (GTDB): domain Bacteria; phylum Pseudomonadota; class Gammaproteobacteria; order Steroidobacterales; family XN24; genus JAHEFR01. The sequence goes on along the minus strand of CALDWW010000106.1, from coordinate 19,892 downwards.
CCAACTCTCTTCCCGCGTCGGGTTGAGCAGGACGCGGCCGCCATCGGCCAGCGTCAGGCCGAGGGCGATCTCCATCTTCTGCTGGGCGGCGTAGGTCAGGTCGTCGAATCGGCAGTCGACATCGAGTTCGACGTAATCGGAGGCGGGACGCAGACTGATCTCGACGCCGCCGGCGCTAAGCAGCTCGGCATAGATCGGCCCAAGGATACTCTCGCGCGACACCTGGGCCGCCTGGGAGCTGACGATATCGGGGCTGACCACGACGTCATCCACTTCGAGTCCCGCCAACAGGTCCCGGTTGGCTCCGTCCAGCAGTTCCACCGTCGTATGTGCGCGGTGTTCATGTGCCTGGCGCAGGCTGGAGAGGCGCAACAACACTCGCAGTGTGTGCGTGTCGGCGTCATCCTGGCCCCATGAATCATCGGCCAATATCACGATGCTTTCGAAGCCCGTGAGTTCGACCCGCTCATAAGTCGCGGCGTCGGCTCCGTCACCTTTGCGGAACTCGAGATTGAGATTGTTGAGCATCAGCCCGATCTTGTTATCGATACGGGATCGGGCTTCGTCAGGTTCGACGCCCGACAGGACCAGGATCGAAGTGCCGCTCAGGGCGTGGGCATTCAGCTCTTTGAGGATGTCGTAGAGCATGTCGTTCCAGCCGATCAACAGCAGCCGGCCCGGAACGTGTGGCTGCCGGCCGCCTTCCCTGTAGATGCTCGACTCGTACTCGCACGCCGGCGCCCGATAGGAGATCTGCTCCCGAGGCGCCAGCAGGACCAGTTGTTCCTCCTCGAGAAGGTCATAGTCGGACCCTGGATTGAGCCCCGCGGCCAGCCGCACACTGTGCCCGACCGTCTGCTCCCAGGCGACCCCCAGCGGGATGGCGTCCTGGTAGCCATAGGCAAGCTCACCCAGCGTGCGGTCAGCGTGTTCCGGGGCGTGCTTGACCAGCAAGCCGTTGCCCCGGATCGAGAACAGCTCCCGGTAGACCGCTGCCAGACCGGGGTTGCGAATGGTCTGGACGATGACCTTGCTGATCACCCGGCTCGACGAGATGATCTGTACCCGGTCGCGGGCCGCGATCTGGGCCAGTTCGTAGTTTTCCTCCAGGGCAATCTCGCAGGTGAGGGTGGGCGGTTCTGCTGGCCAGTCTTCCTTGCCGGCGAGCAGCACCAGGGTCTTGATCGAATCCTGATCGTCACCATCGGTCGACAGGATGATGACGCTGGCCGCGCGATCCACCGCCACCCGGTCGAGTTCGCGCAGGTTGCTTGGCACGCCGGTGCGCAGGATGACGGTCAAAGGCTCATGGGGAATGCCGGCGATCCGCAGCCGGCTCTCCATTTTCTTGATCTCTCGGGGCGCCAGGATCACGATCCGCGAGCCCGGGGCCAGACGGGCGATCTGCTGCAGTACGGTGACGATCTTGTTGTTCCAGCCCAGTATCAGTATGTGGCGGCGTTCCCAGACCGGGGTCTCGCCAGCCCGCAGCGATTCGATCCTCTGCCGCATCGTGTTGTTGATCAGGGACACGAGCACCCCGAAAACGGCCAGCCCCATGATCGACAGCAACAGCGCGTACAGCAGGATCGGCCACGACGCCCCGTACATGCGCTGGAACCCGCGCAGGTTCAGCACATTGTTCAGCGACCACCACATGGAGTCCCAGAAGCCCCCGTCGATCTTCGTCGGTATGCCGTGGACGTCCGCATTCTCCGGATCGAACAGTCCGAAGAACACGGCGCTCATGCCGAGCAGTGTGACGGCGACGACCAGGATGAGGAAGAACAGGAGCTGTCCTGAGAACTCGCGAGCGAAGACCCGGTCCAGCAGGTAACGGAGTCGCTCTCGGTAACTGCGTAGCGCCTTCAAAGTAGTGTGACCTCGATCGCGGGTTGCACGGGCAAGTCATCGTACCGACTGGTCGCGAATTGTCGCCGATCGGCGATGGACTCTCCACCCTAATCGCCCGGCGGCGACCGCCGCCGGCGTTCCCGGCGAGACCGGGGCGGTGACAGGCGGTTCGCCCGCCGACCCGACCGCTTCCGCGGGGTGGGCGGACAGCTACGCGTGCCGATAGAAACGATTGGCGCGCCGGAAGGTATCGAAGTCGTTGAAACGTACGCCCACCTCCCGCATCGCCCCATGCACTCCTCGCGCAGTCCACTGCCTGATATAGAAGGGGTCCTTGACGTAGAAATGATGGATTGCGTGGGTGCTGCCGAAGTTGAAACAGAACAGGTGGAGGGGTAACAGCCACCAGCGATTCCAGACCTGGGTCTGCTGCATGATGTTGCGATCCTGGACATCGCCGTAGTAGTGCATGTTGGAGCTGACGAAGTGCAGGCAGAAGCTGCGCAACACGTTCGGTCCGATGAGCACGACCGTCAGGAAGTCCACCACCCGCATGTTGGCGAGCGTCGTCTCTGACCATGCAACAGGGTGGCCCGCCACCGTGCCGAGGCCGTCAACGGCATGGAAACCCAGGAAGCAGTACCAGACGAAAAAGTGGATCCAGCCCACCGGGAAGTAGGCTGCCAGCCCACGGAAGACGGTCCGCCCCGCCGGCCGCAGACCCTTCTTCGCCACGGCCCTCAAAATGATCGCCAACAGGCCGTCCCCGATCATCAGCAGGCGCCGCGCGCTCCAGGGCTCGCCGTTGGTGATGCCGCGCTCCTCGACGTCTGTCCGGGTACCCGAATGTTTGTGGTGATGCAGGTGAATGTGGCGGCGGATCCAGGGATTGATCGTGCTCGGCCGCACCAGCCATCCGATGGCCAGCATCAGGTTGTGCACCACAGGTCGATCGCGGAAGTACATGTAATGGATCAGGTCGTGTTCCAGTTCGTGGACCAGCGAGGCGCAGATCGCCACCAGAGGCACGCACAGCCAGGCGGGCATCGCACCCTGCCAGTAGAGCCAGGCGCAGCCGGCCATGCCGGACAGAGAGAACACCAGGATGCCCAGCCCGATCGCGTCCTGATGCTCGAGCCACGGATGGCGCCGACGCATCTCCTCGCTTGCGCGGCCAGCGACCTCGCGAATGCGGGCAGTCTTTTCAGCGTCGTTCAGAGAAGACGGCATTTGGCGCACCGTATCCGGTCAAGCAGTACGTGCAAAAGATCTGTACGTCCTTGGCGAAACCTTAACTCATCCGCTGCATCGCCGGCCATCAGCCCGCACTCGCTCCGATTAGTCCCAGGAGTCAAATTCACCGCCGCGGCGGACGAAACGGTGTTCACGCATAGGCGTACGGACCGCCGCGTTCGAGCGCTCTCTTGTACGCCGGCCTGGAGTGGATCCGGGTGACGAATTGCCTGATGCGTGGCCGATCCTCACCGATGGCGCCACGTGCCTCTGCCGCTTCCAGGGGAAAGCTCATCTGGATGTCGGCGGCGGTGAACTTGTCGCCGGCGAACCAGGTACTTTTGGCCAGTTCGCCTTCGATGAAATCCAGCTGATCCTTAAGTCGCGGCGTGATGAACTTGCCCTTGACGCCCAGGGCGATGAGCGCTGCCGCCGGGCGCATGACCAGCGGCATCGGTGGATGGGCCAGCCGATCGAAGATCAGTTTCAGCAGCATCATCGGCATCAGGGAGCCTTCCGCGTAGTGTAGCCAGTAGGTATAGGCGAGCCGTTCGTCACTGCCCTCGGCCGGGATCAACCGGCCATTGCCGTATTGACCGACCAGGTACTCGATGATTGCGCCGGACTCGGCGATGGAGCGTTCCCCGTCCTCGACCACCGGTGACTTGCCCAGCGGGTGGATCTGCCTGAGAGAATCCGGACCCAGCATGGTCCTGGGGTCGCGCTTGTAGAGCTCGATCTCGTACTCGACGCCCAGCTCTTCCAGCAGCCAGAGTACGCGTTGCGAGCGGGAGTCTTCCAGATGATGGACCGTGACCATGATGTTTGCACCCCGTGCGGTTGGACGGACATCGTAGCTGATTTCGATCTCCCCCAAACCTTCAGTGACGCGCGGCATGGCTATACTCTGGCCAACGACAGTTGGGGAGGCGGGATATGACAGACACGACACTCGAATGCCTGGCGGAGGACCTGTGGGTGTCCGCCGCACCGCTGGCCATGCTCGGTGTACAAGTGGGCACGCGGATGACCATCGTGCGTCTGTCCGACAGCTCCCTGTGGCTACACTCGCCGATCGCCATCTCCGACAAACTGAAGACCGAAGTCGATGCGCTTGGTCCGGTAGGCTGGATCGTCGCGCCCAATCGTTTCCATCACCTCTACGCCGGTGAGGCAGCGACTGCCTGGCCGGACGCGAAGCTAATTGGCGAACCGGGTCTGGTGAAAAAGCGCAAAGACCTGCACTTCGACGCCCTGCTCGAGGAGACCGGAAGTTCGCCCTGGGCGCCGGATATCGAGTCGCAATTCGTCGACGGCACCGTGCTTCATGAAACGCTCTTCTTCCACGCAGCCAGCCGGACGTTGATCACCAGCGACATCGCGGAGAACTGTCTGACCGGGGACGACCTGTTGACCCGTATCTACACGAAGCTTGGCGGAGTCACCGACCGGTTCGCGGTGCCTTTGTTGTTGAGGCTTTGCTATCGAGACAAGGCGCGCAGCGCGGAAGACATTCGCCGGGTCCTCGATTGGGACTTCGACAGAATCATCCTGGCCCACGGCGAAGTACTGGAGAGCGGTGGCAAGGCTGCACTGCTTGAGTCCTACCGCTGGCTTCTCGGACAGGCGGCCTGACTGTGTTGAATCCTTCAGCCAGGCTCGAGGCCCGAGTGTCCTCGTCAAGTCCGCGGCGGCAGGCGATCTTGTGCGGACAGTGACCTTCATGAAGATCTGCCGGACCTTGCTGCTGCTGTCGATGGGCGTCGGCCTGTCGGCCTGCGCCATAGATAGCTCGGTTTCGGTCGACACAGACAGACCGGACAAGACTTTCCGGGTCATCGATGGAGACCTGACCGTGCAGGCTGGCCGATCCATCGGCGCTGGCCGGGTGATCGATGGCGATGTGCGACTGCAGGCGGACAGCAGCGTGAGGCGCAACCTCAAACTCACCGATGGACGGCTGGAGACGCAGCCGGGCACCCACATTGGCGGCGACGTAGAGATCCACCATGGGGCTTTCGAATTGCGGCAGACGCGCATCGAAGGAGACCTCGATCTCTACTGCACCGAGGGCCTGCTGTTGGCCAGTCGCATTGCCGGTGTCCTGCGTGTCAACGACAAAGCGCTGAGGTCCCCGGAGTGCGATTCACCGCAGCGGATCACTATCGGCCCGGGCAGCGAGATCAACCGCCTCGTCATCGAGACGGAGTCCGCCACGGTTGTCGTCCGGGAGGGCGCGTTGGTCCACGATACCCAGCGGGCCGGCCAGTAGTCAGGCGGAGGATCGGTACCTAGTCCGGATCCTGGTCGAGGCGCCGCAACCCGTGGAGCAGCAATGCCAGGCAGAGGAACCCGCCGAAGCCGAACAATACTTTGCCGATGCGCCCATTGGTCTCGGCCGACAGTAACGGGATGCCGCCCTGGATCTCCTCCGCCGGCGCATTGAATGCCACCCAGAAAGCCACCGTCATCAGGCTGGTAACCACGGTCAGGCCACCCAGATTAGCCAGCAGCCGGTGCCGCTCGAACAGCAGCGCAGCGCCGCCGCCGATGAATGTCATCCCCGCCACGCCGATCACCCACATGGGGGCATGGACACTCGCGGGATCGACTTCGATGGCGCCGAGGCCCACCAGCAGGATGCCGCCGCCCACGGTCATCGCGAACAGCGCGACCGCCAGTTTCTGCTTGTCTGTCTTCATCATCGAGAATGATGACAGCGATAAGCTGACTGCGCGGTGATCGCGTTCACAGACCGTCCGTGTCTGGCTAGCCGTCGGGGGTATCCATGGCGAGCAGGATGAAGGCGTATTCCTCCGCAACGTCCTGGTAGGCGGCCAGGCGACCGGTCTTGCCAAAGTGCCCGGATCCCATGTTGGTCTTCAGCAGCAGGACGTTGTTGTCGGTCCGGGTGTGGCGCAGACGCGCAGCAAATTTGGCTGGCTCCCAGTAGGCGACTCGCGGATCATTGACACCGCCGGTCATCAAGATCGGCGGATAGTCCACGGCCTTGATCTGGTCGTAGGGAGAGTAGGAAAGCTGCGTCTCGAAAACGGCCTTGCTGTTCGCCGGGTCGCCCCACTCCGGCCACTCCAGCGGGGTGAGGGGCTGTTCGGCGTCCAGCATCGTGTGGACGACGTCCACGAACGGCACGTGTGCCACCATGGCGCCCCACAGCTCCGGCGCCTGGTTGAGCGCCGCCCCCATGACCGTGCCACCGGCGCTGCCGCCCGATGCCGCGATCCGTCCGGGCGCCCCGTATCCCTGTTCCACCAGGAACCGGGTGGCGTCGACAAAATCGTTGAAGGTATTCGGCCGCTTGTCGCCACGACTGTCCAGGTACCAGCGCTGACCGAGTTCGTCGCCGCCGCGGATGTGGGCGATGGCGAATGCGAAACCCCGGTCGAGCAGCGACAAGCGTGAAGTCGAAAATTCCGGATCGTAGGCCAGGCCATAGGTACCGTAGCCGGTGACGTACAGCGGTCGACTGTTATCTCTCGGGTAGTCTTTCCGGTAGACGACCGTCACCGGGACCTGCTCGCCGTCACGGGCCGGTGCCATGAGACGGACCGTTTCGTAGCCGGCCGCATCGTAGCCGCCCGGAACCGGCTGGATTTTCCGGGTGACCAGCTCGCGGGTGTCGACGAAGTAGTCGAACACCGTCTCCGGCGTAACCATGGACTCGTAGTTCAGGCGCACGAAGTCGGTGTCAAAGATCTCGTTGTAGCCAAGTCCGACGGTGTACGCTGTCTCCGGAAACTCAACGTCGTGTGCGCCGCCGTCATAGTCCCGGATGCGGACCTGGTCGATGCCCCGGGTGCGCTGCTGGATGACAAGAAAGTCGGCGAAGGCATCGATCCCGCGGATGTAGTCTTCGTCGCTTCCGGCGATGAGTTCCTGCCAGTGGTCGCGTCCTGGCGTGCCGGCCGGCGTCGTGACGACGCGGAAGTTCCGGTGCAGATCATTGATGCGGATGTAGAACCGGTCCCGGGCGTGGGTCACCTCATAGAAGACATCCGGGACCCGTTCTGCGATCAGCACGGGCTCCGCCGAGACGTCGCCGGTCGGCAGGAACCAGGTCTCGGTGGTCCGATGACCGCCGACATCGATGAGGAAAAAGTCTCCCGAGCGGGTTTCGCCGAGCGTTACCCACATGGCGATGTCATCTTCCTGGAACAGCACCCGGTCCTCCGACACGGGTGAGCCGAGCGTGTGCGCGCGGACCTGGTAGGGTCGCCAGGTGTCACCGAGGACCGTGTAGAGTAACGTGCGGCCATCCGCCGACCAGAGCGTGTCACCGGCGGCGTCCTGAATAGGTTCGTCGACCTGTGCCCCGGTTTCCAGGTCCGTGATCCGCAGTTCGTAGCGCTCCGATCCGTCCGTGTCGACCGACCAGGCCATGTAGCGCCCGTCGCGACTTACGTCCAAGCCACCCAGATTGAAGTACTCGTGACCCTCGGCCAGCTCCGGCTCGTTGAGGATGATCTCTTCATCGCCGCCTTCGGCCGGTCTGCGGGTCCAGATCTGATACTCACTGAAGCCCGGGTATCGCCACTGGTACAGGTAATCGCTCTCGCGCCAGGGCACGGACTCCAGGTCCGGTGCCTGACGGGACTTCAGCTCCTCGAACAGGGACTCCACCAGCGTCTCGTGTGGCTTCATGACGTGGTCGAAGTAGGCGTTCTCTGAATTCAGATAGGCCAGCACATCCTCATCGTCCAGTTTCGGGTAGTCCGGATCCCGCAGCCAGTGATAGGGGTCGTCCAGCGTAAGACCGTGATAAGAGATACTGTAATCCCGGCGCTCCGCCACGGGTGCCGTCGTCGTCGCCGTCAGTCGCCCGGATCGGGCGGCCGGTTCGGCGGGGGAGGGTGTCTGTGAATCTGTGCAGGCAGTCATGATGGTGATGGCGAAGGCTATCGCCAGTCGGGACGATCCCATGTCATTCCCTTTTAATAACGGGTCGAAAGCCGGCGGATCATACGCGAAACCGGGGACATCCGCCGATATCCCCGGTTCCGTCAGGGCAGGGGCCGGGACTCGCTCTGCGAGTATCGCGATCCGCCAGAGTCCGGACCCGCTCAGGCCGCGTTGATCAGCGCCAGTGCCAGCACGACCTGGCAGACGAATCCGATGAAGAAGGTCAGGGTCCGCATCAGCGGTATGCCCAAGGTGTAGATCAGGAAGTGCGCCAGCCTGGCGAAGAAGTACACGACGCAGGCGGTCGCGGTCGCCGAGGTGCCGACGCCGGTGAAGCTCACGGCCAGCGCCAGGGGCGCGAATATGGCCAGGTTCTCAACGGCGTTACGGTGTCCCTTCATCATGCGTCCGGCCCAGGCCGACTTCGGCGGTGTGTCGGGCTGCGGATTGCTCACCGCCGTCCACAGGCCGTGTTCGAGGATGCGGTCGATGATGTAAGGCATCCAGAAGAGTGCCGTCATGAGAATCGTCAATGTGGTCCAGTAGATTTCGGCGGTGATCGCGTGGTTCATCGTTTTGTGTCCTGTGGTGATGGGCTCGCGTGGGCCGCAAGCACGGTGTTCAGAGATCCAGTGCCAGCGGCCCGCCGGGATCGGCAGCTCGCGGATAAGCACAACAGATAAGGGCCTCGCCGTCGGGCGGCGGCGTCATCGGTGGGTTCGCGTAGACAACCTGACCGCCGTCGAGTCGCGTCGTGCAGGTCTGGCAGATCCCGGAGCGGCAGCTATACAGAGGTGTGAGGCCTTCGGATTCGGCGAGGTCCAGCAACGTCCCCTTGTCCGGGGCCCACTCGGTGTCGATCCCGGATCGGGTGAATCGCACTGGCACGGCCTCCGTCGCCGCGCCTTCAGGCGGCCGGCTCAATGCCTCTCTGGCATCCGCTCCCAGGGCGGTCGCCGGACCGAAGAATTCGTAGTGGATACGGTTCTCGCTGACATCCAGCTCGCGCAGTTGCCCGTGGATCGACTCCATGAAGGTGGCGGGACCACAAAGATAGAAGTCATAGTCGCCGAACGGCAGCAGTGCCTTCAGCAGGCCTACATCGATCCGGCCCGCGCTCTCGTAATCGCGGCCTAGCAGGTCCTGCTCGCGCGGCGCGCTGTAGGTCACATGGGTCGTGATCCTCTCGCATCTCTCACCGAGGTTGCGAACATGATCGCGAAACGCGTGCTCCGCGCCGTTGCGTGCGCCATGGATGAACCACACAGGCTGCACGGGGCCGCAGGTATCTCGGCCCATGACGATCTGTTCGAGCATGGCCACCATGGGCGTCACGCCGACCCCCGCGCTGATCAGAACCACCGGTCGGCAGGCGTCCCGGTCCAGCGTGAAGGTTCCCCGGGGCGCAAGAGCATGCAGGCTTGAGCCGACATCGATCTGATCGTGGAAATAGGTGGACGAGACACCGGCTGGAACATCCGGGGTCGGCGCTGTCTCGCGTTTGATCGACAGTCTCAGGGACTCTCCGTCGGGCGCGTTGGAGATCGTGTAGGTCCTTCGGATGACCTCGTCGGAGCCCGGCGGGTGCAGCTCCAGCGGCAGGAATTGTCCGGCGGTGTGGCAGGGCACATCGCCACCGTCGGCAGGGGCCAGGTAGTAGGATCTGATGGTTCTGCTCTCTTCGACGATTTTTGTCACCGAATACTCGCGCAGCACATTGCCCTCGCGTCGGGCGGAAAGCGTGGCGGCCACTTCTTCCCAGGTGCCCGTCTGTTCGAGCACCGGCGAGTAGTCCCGGAATGACCAACGGATGGGCAGGGCACCGGGCAATCGCCGGCCCGCGTCGATGTGGAACCGCACCAGGCGTTCGGCGCCGGTGAAGGCCTCCAGTTCCTCGGCTTCCCAGACGATCTCTGAGCGACCGGTCAGGAAGAGCAGGTCGCGCGTCTCGTAATCGATGAACAGCAGACCGGCGCGGGGGTCCAACAGCAGGTTGCCCAGCGTGTTGAAGTGCATGTTGCCGGTGAAGTCGGGAAAACTGAGCGTGTTGTCGTCGTCCACCCGCACAAATCCCGGTCGTCCGCCGCGGTGGGACACATCGACGCCCTCGAATGCCCGGCCTTCACTCGCGCTGTACTGGCTGGCGATAAAGAAACTGTCGCTGGTCGCGATCAGGCGCCGGGCATCGGCATCCAGGGCGGCAAGGTCATGGGTGGCCTGAACGCCCACGGCGGAGTCAGCGGGCAGCAGCTCATGATCGCGGGCCTGGATGTACATCGGGCAGTTGCCGAAGCTCTGATCCACATCGATCCGGAAACCGGTGGCGTCCAGCGTCGCCACTCGTCCGTTGACTCGATTCCGGCGACGGTCGCGGAACTGGATCCCGAGGAATCCGACCGGCGCGCCCGCCGCCAGGTTGTCACTGGCCGGATCGCCCGGCAGCGGCCGGGCCGAGAACGCCAGAGTGTGGGCATCCGGGCTCTGGATGAAGCCGGGCTGGCCAGCCAGCAGGGAGGCCCAGGGCCGGCCATCGCCGTCCACCGTACCAATCATGATGAATGGCAGTTGCTCATAGAAGTTGCGGTGCTCATCCGGCATGTGATCGCGGATAAAGCGCTGCCCGATGGCCTCGACCTTGTCGCGCACCCCCAGGCGTGCCTGGATCTGCTGCTCGCCGGGATGGAATGGTGAGATTGCCTGTTGCGCCATGATGATCCTCCCCAAGGTACTCGCTTACGCTGGTAGCGCGATGAACTCCATGCGGACACCACCCGGGATGTACACCATCATATGCCGCGCCGGTCCGCCGCCGAGATCTTCCGGGGCGAACTCTATTTCGACGTCATCCAGTCGGCTCAATCGCTCATGCAGTCCGTCCAGGGCCTCTGCATCCACACGCATAGCGAAATGGTGCAGGCCGACATTACGGCGCCGGTCGAACGGAGTCGCGCTGGCGGGATCCTCTGCCTGCCATAGCGTGAGCATCGTGCTGCCGTCGCTGAGAAATACGGCAGGGTAGACCGGTACTTCGCCGACCTGCTCGAACCCCAGTGACTCGACAAAGAAACGGCGGGTAGCGTCCAGGTCAGGGATCGTCAGTCCGATGTGGTGGGCGCCTCGGGTAATCGCTGCAGTCGTCATGATCGTGCTCCTGAAAGGGTAAACAGTATTAGACCGAACGATCGGTACAATACTGTTTTGATATGAACGTGTCAAGAGCAACGCTGTTCTGACCAGATCGGTCCGGGCAGGATGCGGGCGGCGATCATCGGGCGTGATCTGTTGGCGGAGTGACGCTCAGTCGATGCCGAGCAACCGGTTGGGGAGTTCCTTGAGCACACGGGTGAAGGCCTTGCGCTCGCCGGTGGCCCGGGCGACGACCAGGGCGCCCTGGATGGCTACCACGACGTCTTCCGCGCGACGCCGGGCTGTGATCCTGTCGACGCCTGCCTCCTGGGCCAGGTCGGAAAGAACGGACTCGAAGCCCGTGACGACACTGCGTAGCTGGGGCTGGAAGATCTGCCTGGCGCTGCCGATACCGAACAGATCGAGGATGCAGGACCAGTCGCCGCGTCCATAGAACTCGTCGAGTCCGCGTGCGGCTGCCCGGAGCCTGCGGGTCGGGTCGCCGGTCCTCGTTAGCGGGACAATCACCAGTTCCTGAAAATTGCCGCCGACGTGAGCAAAGACAGCCTCCGCCATCTCCTGTTTGCCGTTCCTGAAGTAGTGATAGAGGCTGGCCTTGCCGAGACCGGTCGCCTCGGACAGGCGTGAGATGCTGGCGCCGTCATAGCCGTGCTGGCGAAAGGCCGCCGCTAGGCGATCGAGGACTGCTTCTTTCGGGATGATGGCTGCTGGCATTGAAAATTCCGGTTAGAACGTTCGGTACAATGTAGCATCGAAGAAGGACGCAGACAACGGTAACTGTGAACCGTCGCGGTATGGTGGCACTGGCGAGCATCGGGGACGGCCTCTCACGGTGTCTGACCACTCCGCCGGTTGAGGCAACCGCAGCATTCCAACAGAATGCAGCGATGCTGCATTTGCGGGACATCTCGAAGAGCTATGACGGGCAGCCGGCCCTCTCGCCCACGGACCTCCACATCGCGTCTGGCAGTACCACCGTTCTCATCGGGCCCAGTGGCTGTGGAAAATCTACTCTGCTGCGACTGATCGTGGGCCTGGTCAGGCCCGACAGCGGCACCGTGACGTTCAGGGGCGAGCCGATGTCGGCGCAGAACATCCTCCTGGCCCGCCAACGCATGGGCTACGTGATCCAGGAGGGTGGCCTGTTTCCGCACATGCGTGTTCGTGACAACGTCATCCTCATGGCGCGTTACCTGCGCCGCGACACCGGCTGGATCGAGGCCCGGCTCGAGGAACTTACCGACCTCGTCCACCTGAGCATGCATCTGATGGACAGGTATCCATCGGAACTCTCCGGTGGGCAGCGTCAGCGGGTGAGCCTGATGCGCGCCCTGATGCTGGACCCGGAGTTGTTGTTGCTGGACGAACCGCTGGGCGCGTTGGACCCGATGATTCGCTACCAGCTGCAACAAGAGTTGAGAGCCATATTCGCCGGGCTCGGCAAGACCGTGGTCATGGTCACTCATGACATCGCGGAAGCGGCGTTCTTTGCCGACAAGCTCGTGCTGCTCCGGTCCGGCCGCATCGTCCAGCAAGGCAGCATCGCCGAGCTCGCACGTTCGCCTGCCGATTCTTTCGTGACCGAATTCATCAATGCCCAGCGCGGCCCCTTCGAGGCGCTCGGCGAGGTGCTGGCGTGAATTCGGCGCACCTGGCATGGCCATGCCGGCCAGGTCATGCGGTGGTTGCCGTTGTGCTGGTCCTGGTGTCTTTCTGCCAGGGCGTGGCGTCCGGCGCCGAGCAGGTCTCCATTGGATCGAAGAGCTTCACCGAGTCGGTGGTGCTCGGGGAGATGTTGCACCTGCTGGCCGCGGACGCCGGCGCACAGGCTGATCACCTGCGCCAGATGGGCGGCACCCGCATCCTATGGGAGGCGCTGCTCTCTGGCGAGATAGATGCTTATCCGGAGTACACCGGCACGCTGATCCAGGAGATCCTCAAGGGCCAGGTTGTCGACGGTAAAGACGAGTTGCGTGAGGCTCTCGCTGTCCACGGTCTACGCATGGGCCCGGAACTCGGGTTCAACAACAGCTACGCCATCGGCATGCGGCGGGAGCGCGCGGCGCAGCTGGGTCTGCGGGACATCTCCGATCTCCGTGAGCTGCCTGATCTGGCCCTCGGTTTCGGTAACGAATTCCTCGATCGTGCCGATGGCTGGCGAGGGCTGCAGCAACACTATTCTCTGCCCCAGGCCGATGTCCGCGGCATGGACCACGATCTCGCTTACCGCGGGCTCGCTTCGGGTGCGCTGGACGCGACTGATCTCTACACGACCGATGCGGAGATCGCGTTCTACGGACTGGTGGCGCTGGCGGACGACCGCGACTATTTCCCCACGTACCAGGCGGTGATCCTCTACCGTGCAGATCTGCAGGACCGATCCCCCGAGGTCGTCACTGCTTTCTCGCGTCTGGCGGGGAGGATCGACGCGGCGGCCATGAGTGCCATGAATGCCCGGGTCAAACTCGAGGGAGTGGCGGAGTCACGGGTTGCCGCCGACTTTCTCGCTGCTGAACTCGATGTGCAGGCGCAACTCGTCGGCCGGTCGGCTTGGGCAGGTTTCTGGCGCAACACCCGGGAACACCTGGCGCTGGTCGGCATCTCGCTATCGGCAGCCATCCTGTTTGCCGTGCCGCTGGGTGTCGCGGCGTCGCGCAGTCAAGCCGCCGGCCGCCTCATCCTATCGGTCGCCGGCATCCTCCAGACGATCCCATCACTGGCGTTGTTCGTGTTCATGATCCCGTTGCTCGGTATCGGCGGACCGCCGGCAATCGCAGCGCTGTTCCTCTACAGTCTGCTGCCCATCGTGCAGAACACCCATGCAGGCCTCGAGGACATCCCGTCCCCCATCGTCGAATCGGCAGCCGCCCTGGGTCTGCCCGGCCGGGCACGATTGCGCCTGGTCGAGTTGCCGCTGGCGACGCGGTCGATCCTGGCGGGGATCAAGACCTCAGCCGTCATCAATGTCGGTACCGCAACCCTGGCGGCCCTCATCGGGGCGGGCGGATACGGCCAGCCCATCCTCACCGGCATCCGCCTGGCAGACACCGGATTGATACTGCAGGGTGCCGTGCCGGCCGCGGCTCTGGCACTGATCGTCCAGGGCGGTTTCGGGGTAATCGAACGCAGGCTTCTGCCCGCCGCAGCTATGGATACGAAAGCCGGGTAGCGTTGCGCTGCAAGCCGGCACAGGTCGACTGCAGTGCACAAGTGATAGCCAGCACGGTCGCCAGTCTGTGACGTCTGTCGCGGACTGCCCAATTCCAGCTGTGTCACGCTCCTCGTCCAATGCACAGGTAAGGACTCCGATGTCGCGACGTATGTCACTCGGGCTTGGCGACCTTGTGCGCCTGCCATGGTATTTGAACCTGCTGGCCGCTGGCGCCATGTTCATGCTGTTCCATTACGTCGTGCCGACTCTCTTTACCACAGCTGTCCGAACGCCGCTGGTGGACTCCACGACCGAGCTCGTACACAACGCCTGGTCCATGGTTGGTCTCGTCTTCGGTGGCCTCTTCCTGCTTGCGGCCGTCGTGGGCCTCTACCGCCGCACCCGATTCGGCGGTAAGAGATCGGGCTCGCTGAATCTGCAGAAAATTCAGCAACTGTCCTGGCGGGAGTTCGAGGAGCTGTGCGCTACCTGGTTCAGGCAGCAGGGTTACGAAGTGACAGAGACCGTGCAGGGGCTCGACGGCGGGATGGACCTGCAACTGCTCAAGGACGACGCGCTCACGCTTGTGCATTGCAAGCATTGGCCGGACCGCGAGGTGACGGTGTTTTCTGTCCGCGAGCTATTCGGAGTCGTGGTCGCCCGCAACGCCCGCAAGGGCATGCTTGTGAGTTCCGGCGATTTCTCCCAGGAGGCACGAGCGTTCGCGAGAGACGTGGGCATCCAGCTGGTCTGTGGGGAAGAGCTGGCCGAGGCTGCCGCCGCGATGCCCGAGTCAGTCACCCGGCGACTGCTGGATTTCCAGATCGAGGAAGCGCCTGGCTGTCCCGATTGCGGCGCGACGATGGTCCTCCGATCAGAAAAGCGTGCCCAGAAATTACTGTCCCGATTCTGGATTTGCCGGACCTTCCCTGGCTGTCGCGGCAAGCGCGCTGCCTGACGACAGACTCACTCTCCGGGGTGTCGACCGGTTACGCGACGTTCGATCGGTCCGCGGTGCCGGTCATGGGAAACCAGGCTGGTTCAGTGTGTTCCAGACGATTCCGCCAGCAGCAATATCAGCCCGTCACGGCCCACAACCCCGACCTCGGTGCCGGGGGCCAGGCTAAGGCGCAGTCCGCCGGCATGACGGCCTGACCACAGCTCGCCGCGGATCCTCACCTGCCCCTCCGGCGAGTCCTCGAATCCGGAGACCACTACCGCGGTCTCCGCCAGTTCGCAATGAGCCGTTCGGCGCTCTCCCGGCCCGACCATGACCTGGGTGGGGGTTGTCAGCTCGAACGACAGTGCCAGCAGGACATCACCGATCGCGATGCCGAGAACCAGGTAGAGCACCAGCCGGTCGTCATCGACGGCGCCGAACCAGCGCAAGACGAGGTAGGTGAGTAGTCCGAACACGCAGCTCGCGCTGAGCAGCGAGATCCACCAGGCCCGCGAGAACGTCTTGATGTGCGGGAAGATCACGATGGGTCGTCTGTCCCTTTCTCCCGGCACGGCCGGGACGCCTGAATGGGTGGGCACGGTACCGTGCCATAAGAGCAGAAAACGCAGCAGTCTCCCGCAAGCGGCTTCAACAGCACGCCACAGGATTCACAGTCGTAGTAGTACTGACATGAGTCCGTCGGCATGGTGACGCTTTTCGCGAAACCGCATTCAGGGCAGGTGAGCGTCGATTGATTAACTATTGCCATGGTCGGTACGCGCTTGATCAGGCCAGGCCGAGCTGTGGTTGCCATTCTGGCACGACCGCGGTCGTGCCGGGAGCCGCCAGTTTCAGATCCGGATGACCGCCCAGCTCGGTCGATGAGCCGATGGCGGACGCGTCGACCCACCTTGCCGCGGCTTGTCGGTCGTCGACTTCAATTCGGAACCTGGTCAATACTTATTATTTGAATATTAATTAGTTATATTATTTTTCTCGAAATATTCTAGGAACTCCGGTGTCAGTTCTCCCAGGGAGCCAAGGATCACACTGGCCGCTGAGAAATCATGCTCCGCGGTGTGACGATTGGGGATCGCGATGCTCGCCATACCGGCCGCCGCCGCTGCGCGGACGCCTTTCTCCGAGTCCTCGATCACCAGGCACGCGGCCGCGTCGACGTCGAGAGTTCGCGCGACATGGAGCAGGATGTCGGGCGCAGGCTTGACCCGCTCGGCCTGTTCCTTGGTGGCGATGTACTCGAAGAATGTTGCCAGCTCAAGTCGTCCGAGGACCGCCTGCGCCGCGTCCCGATAGGAAGAGGTGGCCAGCGCCAGGCGCTTACGACCTGCGAAACACTTCAGGGCAGAGTGCGCGCCGGGCATCGCTTCGGCAGATGTTTCAGCCAGACGCTGAAAGTGTGCTGCCTTGTTTACCCGCACGACGTCCGGATCGATGTCCAGGCGCTGCGCCTCGACGTACTCATAGATATTCCTGCCGCGCCGGATCCAGTGATGTTCGTACTCGGCCTCGGAGATCGTCACGCCCAGTTCTGCCAGAGCCTCCTGATAGGCACGGCAGTGGAGCTTCTCGGTATCGGCCAGCGTGCCGTCGAGGTCGAAGATGAGTGTGTTGATCAGGTCCGTCCCTCCGGCGATCACCAAGGGCTCAGTCTATTCCCGACGGAACGATACCGCCATGAAACGCACGCCGTCTGCACCGACCCGGCCATAGTGTCCCTGTCCTCTGAGCACCGCATGGGCGTCACCGGCCTTCAGGGTCTCTGAGTGTTCATCGCCGTCGGCATTGACGGTCGTCATGCGGATGCTGCCCCCGAGGATGTAGCAGATCTCCTCGGTGCGATGGTGCCAGTGCAGGCCGATGGCCGAGTTCGGCTCCATCTCGGCATCGATCATCAGCTCGAATCCGCTCTGGAAGATATCTTCCGCCAGGCCGGGCTCTTCGCTGAACACCCACTTGGCGTAGTCCAGGCCTTCGCCGCGGCGCACGCCCTTGAAGTCCTTGTTCTCGTGCACGCGCTCATAGACCACCCTGGCCATATGTTTCGACTGCTTGTTGACCGCCCAGCCGTATTGGCCGTCGTAGACACCGTGCTCACCGTTGTGGAATACCTCACCGGGGATGTATCGGGATTTTTTCATCGCGGACCAGACCTGAGAAGGCATGTGGACACCCGATGGTAACCGCTCCTGACCGGTTGTCTGACGGCATACGCGTCACAGGCTGGGGCAGGGCAGGCCGGTAACGTGGAACCCAAGCGAGTCGTCGGTCAGTCTGACTCGACCCGACCGATGCGCCGCCCGCGCTGATCGTAGACATCGTAATGACCGTCGATGAGCGGATTCTCATGGATCCGGCCGATCCTGATCCCGCGTTGATCATAGATGTCGTACTGGTCGTCCATGGCAGGGTTCCTGCGGATCTCGCGCACCCTGCGCCCGCGATCATCGTAGACGGAGTAGTCGTCATCCAGGATCGGGTTGCGTTCGACCCGGCCCGTGCGGCGGCCACGCTCGTCATAAACGCTATATGTGTCCTCGAGGATCGGGTTGCGCTCGACCCGCCCGGTGCGTCGACCCACGTCGTCGTAGAGGCGAAAACGGTCTGGTCGATCCTCGTCGCTGTCCTCCGCGCCGAAGGACCAGGGATCCGCCTCGTAGTCGGTGTCCCACGGGTCGGCGTAGTCGTGCAGTTCGACTTCGTAGGACTCGTCGTCGAGATCGAACCATTCATCGGCGATCGCCAGCGATCCGACCAGCAACAGTGCGAACAGGCCGATGCAGAGGTGGCTTCGTCTCATGAGGCCACCCGCCCATCGGCGTCGCGCCGGCCAGGAGAGGGCTGTCTTCCTGATAACAGGGCACGGAGAGCTGTTTGGATCACGCTGCATTCAAGTTCTCCTCTCCAGACTATAGGCCTCGCGTGGAGGCGCTTCCCGACCGCCAGAAACGACTGTCAGGCGCGGATTGGTGGTCCCGAGGCTCCGTCGCGTAACTGGAGATGATTCAGGGTCTCCGCCGAGAGGTGAGCGCTACGGACGAAGCCCCGGGCCTGTAGATAGTCTGCCGCAGGCGGTGGCTCATAACGTGAGCCCGGACTCGAGTCCGGTGACCGGCGGGTCTGCCGAACGGCATCGGCGCTGGCGTTGACACATCTCCGGATCGGTTCGCCCGAAGAGCGGAGTCAACGTGGTCGTCGCGGTCGGCATCCTGGCGTCGACGCAGTGTGGCGAGGACGCCTGCGTCCGGTACCAGATCTACACGGTGCTCTGGCCCTGCCGTCGCTCATGGCCGGGCTGCCGCGCTCGGTGGCTCACGCCATGAGCCACTGCAGCCGTCATACCGACTACACTGTCGGTAACTCTCAGGAGACCGCGATGGACCGCACCGAACGCTTCTACAAGATCCAGCAAATTCTGCAGAAGGGCCGGGCGGTCCCGCGACAGAAGTTTCTCGACCTGCTTGAGGTCTCTCCCGCCACCTTCAAGCGCGACCTGGAATATATGCGTGATCGCATGGGCGCGCCCATCGTGTGGGATCGTGAGGCCCGCGGGTATCGATTCGACACCGGCGATCCGCAGGCGGCCGACTGGGAACTCCCCGGTCTTTGGTTCTCGGAAGAGGAGTTGCGGGCGCTGCTCACCGTCGAACACCTGCTGGAGAACATCCAGCCGGGCCTGCTCGGTGCGCAGATCACCCCGCTACGCGACAAGATCCGCCAGATCCTCGGCCGCGGTGACCATTCGGCGGACGAGGTCATCCGCCGCATCCGTGTCCTGCCCATGGCCAGCCGCAGGATGGACCCGGGGCGCTTCGAGACGATCGCCGCGGGCTTGTTGTCGCGACGCCGGCTGAAGCTGGCGCACTTCCGGAGACAGGTTGGTGAGACCGTCGAGCGCGTCGTCTCGCCCCAGCGGCTGGTGCATTACCGGGACAACTGGTACCTGGACGCCTGGTGTCACCTGCGCGATGCGTTGCGCTGTTTCTCGGTGGATGCGGTAGCGGGCGTCAGCGTGCTGGACGACCCGGCCCGGGTGGTCAGCGACGAGCTGCTGGACAAGGACCTGGCCGCCGGCTACGGCATCTTCGGCGGCAGTGACACGAAGACCGCGGTGCTGAAGTTCGATCCCGTCCGTTCGCGCTGGGTGTCACGGGAGACCTGGCATCCGCAGCAGAAGGGTCGCTTCGAGGCTGACGGCTCGTGGATCCTGGAGGTGCCCTACAGCGATCCGCGCGAGCTGGTAATGGATATCCTCAAGTACGGCGCGGATGTCGAGGTACTGCGGCCGGTGGCGCTGCGGCGGCTGGTGCGAGAAAACATTCTGGAAGCAGCAAGTCTCTATCCGAAATAGGGCTCGGCTGTGGCCGATCGGCAACACCCACGGGACGGCCGTCAAGGCTGAAGTGGGACGCAGGCTGGAGTGATCGAATCGGCTATCCTCCTGACAGTGCCGGAGTGCATATACTGATATTTCGACAGCATCGAGTCTGCATTGGAGGAGCCACGCATGTCTGACCCCGCATTCGCTACCGGAGGTTGCCTGTGCGGTGCCATACGCTACACGGCCCACGCGGCGCCGGTGAGGATGGTGCAATGCCACTGCGCCCAGTGCCGAAAGCTGTCCGGGAC
>CALDWW010000105.1 GCA_937924335.1 uncultured Gammaproteobacteria bacterium | reverse complement strand
GCTGCTTTGACCAAGCACGCTGTCGACCACGCCAGTCTGCAGTGGGAGCCGGTGACAAAGACGACTCGCAGCGGCAGCCAGACCGGCGAACTGCTTGATGAGGACCCGGGCCCGATCGCTGCCCTGGAGGGCATGATCCGTGAGGCCGTCCAGGCGTACCTGGAGGCGTTACCGGAGGACGAAGACCATCCCTTTGTTGCTACCAGGCCGGACGAGTGGAAACTCACGCTGTGGGCGACGGTCCTGGATCAGGAGGGACATCAGGCCGCCCATCTGCACCCGACCGGCTGGCTCAGTGGCGTTTACTACGCCGCAGTTCCCCCGACCCGGGACGGATCGGAGCACGCGGGCTGGATCGAGTTCGGTCGCCCGCCGGACGACTTCCGCCTGGACACGCCTCCGCAGACCCGCCTCTTCCAACCGGAGCCGGGTCTGATGCTGCTGTTCCCGTCCTACTTTTATCATCGGACCGTTCCATTCCAGGGGGCCGGCAAGCGGGTCAGCATCGCGTTCGACATCATGCCCTCCGATGCGTCCGGCGTCGGTGTTCTGCAGACTGGCGGTCTGTCACGGCAGGAGATCGAATCGAAGGCAGGCCGCGTCCAGCAGCTACTGCAGGCGGGACAGGCAGTGGAAGCCGAAGCAGCCGCCCGACAGCTGTTCGAAGCGGTACCGGAAGATCCCACAGCCTGTTACCTGCTGGGCCTGTCGGTCCACCGGCTCGGCCAGGTCGAGGAGGCCCGGGGACTCCTGGCAAAAGCCTGCGAACTGGAACCCGGCCACGCCCGCTACCGGCTCGACCTGGGCACCTGTTATCAACAGCTGGGGGACGAACAGAAAGCTGCGGAGAACTTCGAGGCCGCCGCAGACCTCGATCCCGCAAGTATCGAGGCATTCATGCGGCTGGCGACCTTGTACAGTGACCGTGGCCGCTTCGACGAGGCCAGAGACGCCTACGAGAGAGCGATCGATCGTCAGCCGGCGGCGAGCGGCGCTTACTACGGCCTCGCCACGCTCAAGCGCTTTACACCTGGCGATCCACAGATCGGCAGGATGCGTGCGCTGCTGGAGAGCCCCGACCTGCCGACCGGCGACGAAGCGGTGGTCTGCTTCGCCCTCGGCCGCGCCCTGGATCAGATCGATGATCTGGACAGCGCCATGCAGAGCTACGCGCGCGGCAATCGGCTCAAGCGCGAGCTGACCGACTTCGATATCCATGCAGAGGAATCCAACAGCGAGCGCATCATCGAGGCTTTCAATGCCGACCTGTTCGAGAAGTTCGAGGGACTCGGAGATCCTTCCGACCTGCCGGTGTTCATCGTCGGCATGCCGCGCTCGGGAACGACGCTGGTCGAGCAGATCCTGGACTCACATCCCGCGATCTTCGGGGCGGGAGAACTGAACGACCTGTGGCGTATCGTCAACGGCATCGGCCGCTGGTTGCCGGCCGGCAGCAGCCTCCCCACGGACGTGGGCAAGCTGGACCCCGCGGCCTGGGCGGATCTGGGCGGGCGATTCGTCAGGCGCCTGCGACGCTATGACCGGGAGGCGAGCAGGATCGTCGACAAGCTGCCGTTCAACTACACACTGGCAGGGATCATCCGGCTGATGCTGCCGAACGCCCGCATCATCCATTGCGTCCGTGATCCCCGGGATACCTGCCTGTCCTGCTATCTGACTTCCTTCCAGAACGATCGTGGATTCACTTGTGATCTGGCCGATCTCGGCTCGACCTACAGTATCTACTGGCGTCTCATGGATCATTGGCGCACTGTTCTGCCCGGGGGCTTCCACGAGGTCCGCTATGAGCAACTGGTGGAGGACACGGAAGCCCAGACGCGCTCACTGATCGATTACCTGGGTGTGGACTGGTCGGACGATTGCATGCGTTTCTTCGACAACCCACGCATGGTGACCACCGCCAGCATGACCCAGGTCAGGCAACCGGTCTATCGCAGCTCCATCGGGCGTTGGCGCCGCTACCAGGAATACCTGGGTCCACTGCTGGAGAAGCTGGGTGACGTCCGGCAATATGGCGTGGAAGAGGACTGAGATGATAAGAATCACCGACCTGTTCACGACCCCGCTGGCAGACGTGACCCTGCCCGACCACGAGCCGGTGTGCGAGGAATTACGCCAACTGTTTCTCGAACGCGAGAAAGAGGGTGACGCCCACCGCTATCACAAACGCCGCGAAACCCAGTTCGGCGACCTCTTCGAGAGTAAATTTGACCTGTTCACCTGGAAGGACCCCTGCGTCGTCAAGATCGCCCGCTTCTGTCACGGCGCCCTCGGCGAGCTGATCCGCAAATTGAGCAACTACTCGTCAGAAGAACTCAGCAAGCTCCGATTCGACTACCACGCCTGGTTCCACGTCACCCGCACCGGCGGTTTCCAGGGGCTGCACAATCACCAGAATGCCTCCTGGTCCGGCATCTTCTGCGTCGATCCGGGCGACGAGCTGCCCGACCGCCCGGACAGCGGGCTGGTCCGCTTCCACGATCCGCGCTGGTGTTCCTGGTATCACTCGGAGAAGGGTAATCTCGGGTTGAACGATCCCTACCGACACGGCGGTTTCGATGTGACACATCGTCCGGGTCGGCTGGTGATCTTCCCCTCGTTCCTGACCCACGAGATCTTCCCGTATCTGGGTGAGCGGCCGCGGATCGTCATTGCCTTCAACTGCTCGATCACCTGACGGTGAGCGATCAGCCTGATCTGCGCCAGGTTCTGGCGGGACTGTCGCGACTCGCCCGGACCCGTCCCGAACAGGCACTGCAGCAGGCGGAAACACTGCTGGAAAGGGCGCCGGCCCTGGTGCCGGTACTGTGCCTGGCCGGACGCCTGGCGCGACGGACCGGAGATCTCGAAGGCGCCCGCAGACACCTGGAGGCGGCACTCAGGAACGACCCGGAGGCGTCACCGGCCCTGGCGGAGATGGGCACGCTGGCGGCCACCCAGGGTGACTACGACCTGGCGGCCCGATGTTTCCACAAGATGCTGAACCTGGGCCATGAGCATGCCGATGTCTGGTTCAATCTCGCTCTCGCCCAGGAGAACCTGGGACAACTGGTCAACGCGGCGGAAGCATACCGCCGCGCTCTCGATGCCGGCATCGGAGACGCGGCCGCTACCCGGGCGAGACTGGCCGGCGTGCTGGCGATGAGCGGACAGGACTCCGCAGCCCGGGTCGAGTACCGGCAGGCCCTGGCGCTTGATCCCGAGAGCGTGGCCGCCCATCTGGGCGCCGGCATGATGGCGCTGTCTGACGGCGATCTTGAAGCGGCCCGGAAGAGTTTCAGAAGCTGCGTGCGGCTTGACCCGAATTGTGCAGAGGCCTGGCAGCAACTCATCGAGGCAGGCCAGATCGAGGATCCGCAGGACGATGCCCTGCGGAAGGTCCGGGCTCTCGTCGATGAAGCGAGCATGCCGCAGGAATCCCGCGAGCGATTGGGATTCGCGCTCGGCAAGGCCTGTGACGACCTGGGGTTGTATGAGGAGGCATTCGATCACTACCGGCAGGCGAATCAGCTCAGGCGTCACCGCCTGCCCGTGTTCGACAGGGGCGCCTGGACTGCCGATGTCGACAACCTGCTGCAGACCACCGCAACGGTGGCGCCCCGACCGGGCCCCGAAACGCAGGTCCTCCCGGTCTTCATCGTCGGCATGCCCCGATCCGGCACGACGCTGGTGGACCAGATTCTCACCGCCCATCCCGATGCCGGTGGCGTCGGTGAAGAACCGTTCCTGGACCGTGCGCTGGCAGACGACGAGTCGACCCGTTCCGGTTACCTCCAATCGTTGCGGGAGGTCGGGAGAGACGTCGTCACCAATAAGTACCCGGCTAACTTCCGTCACCTGCCGACCCTGTGGCGGCTGTTCCCGGATGCGCGCATCATCCACGTCGTGAGGGACCCACTGGACACCTGCCTGTCGATTTACTTCCAGGACTTCTCCACCGGCAACCTGTACGCCAATGATCTGGAGGACATCGCCGTCTATTACGCCGGCTATAGGAAGCTGATGGACGCCTGGGCGGGACCCGACTCAGGCGTGTTGCCGGTGCATTACGAGTCCGTGGTCGACGACCTGGAAGACACCGCCCGGCGGCTGCTCGACTACTGCGGTCTGTGCTGGGACCCCATCTGCCTGGAATTCGAGCGCAATCCGCGCCCGGTCGCAACGCTCAGCCGCTGGCAGGTTCGTCAGCCCCTGTATCGCAGCTCCGCGGGTCGCTGGCGCAATTACGAATCACAGCTGCAACCCCTCGTTCGGGCATTGGGCCCGCTGGCGCGCTAGGCTCCCGGGTCAGCGCGTTGCAGCCGGTCGAGCATGGGTCGCAGATGGTGGGCGTAGGCGCGCCATCTACCGACCGACGATCGGTAGATCGATCGGCGCACCTGTGCGTGGCTGGCGGTCGCGGCTATGCGTCGCTGTTCCTCTGGCCGCAGGCAGCCCTCGTCCCAGGGCAGATCGACGGATGCCAGTAGCCGGCGAATAGCGGTCTCGGGTTCCTCCACCAGCGACTCGTAATCCAGCGATACCATCTGCTGACCGAGCGGCTCACGCCAGTGCTGCAGGTGACGGTCGTATGCAGCCAGGTAGTCTCCGATCCAGTCCGACCGGCGGCTGAAGCCGAGCTCCGGATCGATGAAATCAGTGCAGAAACAGGACAGGCCAACGTCGCGAAGATCGCGTCGGCAATGCACGATCCTGGCACCCGGCAAGGCCGCTCGTATCAGTCCCAGGTACTGGTAATTCAACGGCATCTTGTCGGTCACCCGCGTTTTGCCGGATGGGCTGGCCGGCAACGACGCCATGTACTCGCGGGCGAACTCTGCCAGGGCCTGTTCGCCGGTCTGCGGGGATGACTCTCCAGCGGCCAGTGCGTGGGCCAGCCGACCCAGTGCAGGAGACTCTCCGCACGCCGTGACCAGCGGGTGTGCTGCAAGGACCTGTTCCACCAGCGTCGTGCCCGAGCGCGGCATGCCCAGGATGAATATGACGCCCTGACCTGCGTGGCCTGTCGGCCGGGCTGCGGACAGTCCGTCCCATCGGCCGAGCTGCCGCCGGTGCGCCTGTGCATCGAACTCCGCGGGAGCCAGCCTGTTGCCTTCCGAGTACCACGCCCAGGCGCCGTCGAAGTCCCCGAGTCCGTCGCAGACATCGCCGAGGGAGAAGGCGAACTGCCGGTGCAATGGCAGGTCTTCTTCCACCCGTGGCAGCGCCGCCTCCAGGAGTCTCCGGGCCTCGTCATGACGATCCAGTCGGCGCAGCAGCCGCGCCCGGACGAGAGAGATCGGGGGCGAACCCGAAACATCATCCTCCAGGAGAGCCATGCCCTCCTCGTATCGCCCCTGCCACTCCAGCCACTCCGCCATGCCCGCAACTGCGTCCTCGTTGCCGGGATCGAGATCGAGAGCCCGGCGATAGGCCTCCCCCGCCTCTTCGAGCCGGCCAAGAGCCTGGTGCGTACCAGCCAGGCCCACCCAGCCCCGGGCGGCACCCGGATCACTCTGAATACAGCGTTCCCAGGCGTCCAGGGCCGGCGCCAGCCGGCCACGAAGTCTTTCGAGTGCGCCAAGCGTCGCCAGGGCACCCGGATGCTCAGGCGTGGATTTCAGGGCCTCGCGGACCGCCTCCTCCGCACCTTCCTGATCGCCGGATTTCAAGTAAGCGGCGCCGAGATTAGACAGCGTGTTCGGGTGCCCCGGGCGCGCGGTCAGACTGCGGCGGAACGCCTCCGTTGCGTCTACCGGCTTGCGCAGCACGAACAGGACGACACCCAGTTCGTTCCACACCGCGCCATCCCCGGGACGCTCGCCGATCGTCAGGCGGAGCGCCTGCTCTGCCTCATCCAGGCGGCCCAGCCTTCGCAGGGCCCGGCCGCGATGATAATGAGCATC
This sequence comes from uncultured Gammaproteobacteria bacterium, assembly GCA_937924335.1. GTDB lineage: Bacteria > Pseudomonadota > Gammaproteobacteria > Steroidobacterales > XN24 > JAHEFR01. Next base: position 2,533 of record CALDWW010000105.1, on the reverse strand, counting down.
AGTCTCCGCGGGGCCAGCGGCCGCGTGCTCGAAACACCGGACAGCCTCCTCCAGCGCTCCCTGTTCCAGCAATACCCGCCCGAGCGTCAGGTTGCTGACCTGATCGTCGCGGATATCCCGGGAGCGCCTGGCCAGGCGCTCGGCCTCATCGAGTTCGCCGAGCGCCCCCGCCGCGCTCGCCGCCATGACCAGCAGATCGGGATGATCGGCGCGGATCTCCAGGCACCTCCTGTACAGGCCAAGAGCGCCTTCGAGATCACCGGCCTTGTGAAGGCGCCGGGCCTGCTCCAGCCAGTCCGCGGGTCCTTTCTTCACTTCTCCACCATCCGGCGCGCGGCCCTGAGGGGCGCGAGGTACTTCTCATAGGCGTGATGCCGACCGACCGACCTGACGTGGATCGGACGAATGGCCTGATCGTGGCTCGCCGTAAGCACCGGCCTATCACCGCGATGATAGGCCAGGCAAGCCGCATCCCAGCCGAGACCCAGAAATTCCACGATCCGTCGTGTCTCTTCTTCGGTCCTATCGACCAGCTTCTCGTACTCCACCGTGCATATCGGTAAATCGAGGACACGGTGCCAGTGCGCCATCAGCTCGTCGCAACTGCGTTGATAGGCGACGATGTCTTCAAGACGCTGTGCCCAGGCCAGGCCCAATGCGCTGAAGTCCTGGAAGAAGCAGGACAGCCCGGTATCCAGTGGATCGCGCACGCAGTGGATCACGCGCGCCCGCGGGAAGATGGCCTGCACAAGACCGAGGTGGTGCAGGTTGGCGGGCATCTTGTCAGTAAACAGTAAGACCCCGTCCGGCAAAGATGCCTCTTCCAGGTAGAACTCTGCCGCCTCGCGCAACCACGTCCGACTCAGACCGGCGGGGCGCACGACACCCTCGTCATCCTCACGCGATCGGGCCAGGGACCCGATGGCGTTCAGCTCGCCACATCCGTGTATCTCCGGGTGAGCCGCCAGGATCTGCTCCAGCAGAGAGGTGCCGGATCTGGGCATGCCGACGATGAAGACCGGCCGGAGGGACGAATCGCCCGCCTCGGCAAGCCTGCGGCAGGCGTCGCGATCCCATGACCGGGCAATATCCTTCATCCGTTGAGCGTGCGTCAGGGCGTCAAAGCTGCCGGGCTTGAGACTGTTGGCCTCCTCGAAGGCCTCGAAAGCAGCATCGTAGTGTCCGAGTTCGTCCAGTGCGTGGCCGAGATCGAACAGCAATGACGCTCGCCTGGGCGCTTCGGCTACCCGCGGGAGTAACTCGCGCAGGGCGACTGCCGCCCCCTCGGCGTCACCCCCGAGACGCAGAAGCCGCGCCCGGAGGATGTTGAGTTCATCAGGCAGCGGCGCGCCTTCGGCGAGCGCATCGATGCGCGCCAGCGCCGCCTTCGATCGTCCGGTCATCGCCTCCTGCTCGGCCAGCCCCGCCACTGCTTCAGGGTTACCCGGCTCATCGGCGAGTACAGCCTCGAACGCCGCCCTGGCGGCTTCCAGCCTGCCGAGCACCTGCCAGACTTTGCCCTGCCCCAGGCGGGCGACACTCATCCCCGGATCCACGGTCAATGCATGATCGTAGGCTCTAAGCGCCGCCTGGTAGCGCCCGGCGCCATGGCAGACGAGACCGAGGCTGTACCAGAGCCGCGCGTCCTGCGGATTGACGGCGGTAGCCTGGAGCAGGTGTGATTCGGCTGCTTCGTGGTCGCCAAGAGCATGACACACGCCACCGAGCGCGTGCAGGATTCCGGGCTGACCCGGATCGATGGACAGCGCCGCCTCGAGGTCACTGCGAGCCACCTCGAACCGACCCCGCCTGATGTTGATCTCGGCACGCATCCACAGCGCCCGGACGTCGTTGGGCCGACGCTCGAGAATCTCGTTCAGCAGGCCGACGGCGTCCCCCGGCCGGCCGGCCGAGAGCAGCCTGTGGGCGTCATCCAGTCGGGCTGCTTCAGAATCCGCCACTTTCGTACTCCGTGACGGGCAGCGACCCGGCCACCGCCCTGAGTTCGGCGGAATAGTGTTTCCACGCGCCCACTTCCCGATCGGTCAGCGGGCGCCCGACCGGCGTCTGGGCAGCGCTGGTGGCGACCCCGGGAAGGTAGAACTCCAGGCAGCGTGGATCCCAGTCCAGGCCGAGAAAATCGATCAACCGGCGCGACTCGCCGGGCGCATCTGCGATCAGTGACTCGTAACGCAAGACATACGTGGACAGACCCGATACGCGACTCCAGTGGCACATCAACTGCCGGTACTGCCCGTAGTAGCGCGCCAGGTCTTCCAGGGAGAATGCGAAGTTCAGACTGCGTCCGGCGAAATTCTTGAAATAGCAGCGCAATACCAGGTCCAGCGGATGCCGTATGCAGTGGATGACGCGGGCGCGCGGGAACAGCATTTCGATGAGGCCCAGGTGGACGAAATTGAAAGGCATGGTGTCGGTGACCCGTGCAATGCCGTCGGGGACGTCAGCCATGAGTTGATCGAGATAAGTGGCCGCTATCTCGTCCAGATCGTGCCGCGTCGCTTGCGTGGCCCCC
>CALDWW010000104.1 GCA_937924335.1 uncultured Gammaproteobacteria bacterium | reverse complement strand
TGGACGAGAACCCGGCGCGTCGTCGTGCAGCGCTGTCCGGCGGTACCGACAGCACCGAAGACAATCGCGGGTATGGCCAGATCGAGGTTGGCGTTTTCGTCGACGATGATCGCGTTGTTGCCGCCGAGTTCGAGCAGACTGCGTCCCATGCGGCCGGCGACCCTGTGTCCAACCTGCCTGCCGATGGCGCATGATCCCGTGAATGACACGAGGTCGACCCGGGGATCGTCCACGAAGCGCTCAGCCAGGGCGACGTCGCTTTCGATGAATAGGCTGAAAATCGGCGGCAGGTCCAGCGGCGCCAGGGCCTCGTTGCAGATCTTCTGTACGGCGATGGCGGTCAGCGGGGTCTTCGGCGAGGGCTTCCAGACACTGATGTCGCCGCAGACTGCGGCGATAAACGCGTTCCACGACCAGACGGCGACCGGGAAGTTGAAGGCACTGATGATGCCGACGACGCCCAACGGGTGCCATTGCTCATACATGCGATGCCCGGGACGCTCTGAGTGCATGGTGTTGCCATAGAGCATGCGCGACTGCCCAACAGCGAAGTCCGCGATGTCGATCATCTCCTGGACCTCGCCGTCGCCCTCCGCCTTGATCTTGCCCATCTCGAGCGTCACCAGGCTGCCGAGGTCGTCTTTATGGCGCCGCAGTGCTTCGCCGGCAAGCCTTACCGCCTCGCCGCGCTGCGGAGCGGGGAGTATGCGCCAGGCATGAAAAGCTTCGCGGGCCGCCCGCATCACCGCTTCGTACTCCTCGACTCCGGCGGTCCGGACGCGCGCGATCAGTTCGCCGGTAGCCGGATTGACAGACTCGATCAACTGGCCGTCTTTGCAAGCGAGTGGTCGCCCGCCGATCCATGCTCCGGAATTTTCCGCTTCCAGGCCGAGCCTGCTCAAAATCTCTTTCATCTTGTTGCTCCTCAAACGCGCTGGTGGCCGGTTTCGCCGGTCGCTACCAGTCGTGCCGAAATTTCATTGGTACCGCCATGAGCGTAGTAACGCCCGAACCGGTTATCGAGTATTTCTTTGAGCCGGAAATCCTCCTGGGCGACGAATCCGCGGTGATCGTCCGGATTCATCAGGACCTGGTCCAGCACCGCGCAAACACCGGCGGCCGTCGTGACCTGGATTGCGGACCACAGGCGGCCGACGATGACCTGCGGATAGATTTTGTTGACGTAGTTCTCCTCGCGCAGTTCGCCATCCTGTGTGCCGGTGACCGACACGTAGATGACGACGACGTCCTGAAGAGTCCGGGGGACGGCGTTCTCGAGAATCGTCTTGAGAGTCGCCCTGTCGTGATTGAGTTTGAGTCCATTCATCAACAGCCGCATCTGGGTGCAGTGCCCCGGATAGCGCATGGTCTTGTAGTTCATGTTGCTGACCGATCCGCCATGGGTGTCACCGAGGGATCCCAGTCCGCCAGAAGTGTTGAACGCCTCGTAAAGCGTGCCATCGATCTCGATCTCTTCCAGACCCTCCAGCGGCATGACGTCCACCGTGGCCCCGTCCACGATGGCCTGGCACACATTGCCGTACTCATTGATGAGTCCGTCCGTGGACCAGGTCAGCGAATATTTGAGGACATTGTTGGGATGCTGGGGCAGGGCGCCAACGCGCAGCTTGACCGATCGGACATCGTCGAAGTGCGTCATGAGTTCATTGGCGGCAATACTGACGAAGCCCGGCGCCAGACCGCATTGCGGCGCGAACGCCTTGTCGGATCCCCCAGCCAGTCGTTTGACCGCGCTCGTGACTGCGACGTCTTCGGTAAGGTCGAAGTAGTGAGTCCCCAGATCGGCGGCCACTGCGGCCACACCTTCATTGCAGAAGTAGGGCAGGCCGGAGAGCATTGCGTCCGCTGGATGCGCTTGCAGGTGTCTGCGCAGAGCGTCGGTGTCAGATGCGTCCAGTTCGAAGGCCCTGACCGCCTCGAGACCGTGTGCGTCAACGACAGATTCAGCCTGCCTGCCGTCTACATCCGCGACCCTTACCTGATAGTCGCCGGACTCGCCGAGTAGACCAGTCACCAGTGCCCCGATCTTGCCGGCGCCCAGAACGACAACTCGATGCATGATCTATGCCTCGCGGAAGGGTTGCACAATGCGTTTTCAATCCCCGGGGGATCCCCCGGGACCGGAAAACCCGGCATTGTGCCAATTCGTGGCGGCAGGTGCCACCAGACGATGCTTTTGCAATGCCGCATTGCCATGTAGCATTGGGCGTCATGACGCGGAGCATGGAACAAATCGAGTGGCAGCCTGCCAGCTGGACGGCGCGCACCGCGGTCCAGCAACCAAGCTACCCGGACTCGGCTGAGGTCGAGCGTGCGTTGGCTACGCTCAGCCGCCTGCCACCTCTGGTCGTGTCCGGCGAGGTCGAGGAGCTCAAGAAGCAGCTGGCGGAGGCGCAGCAGGGCCAGCGCTTCCTCCTCCAGGGCGGCGACTGTGCCGAAAGTTTCGACGAGTGCACATCTGACCGCATCGCCGCCAAGCTGAAGATCTTGCTGCAGATGAGCGTGATCCTGCTGCACGGATTGAAGAAGCCCGTGATCCGCGTCGGCCGCATGGCGGGTCAGTATGCGAAACCGCGATCTGCGGACACGGAGACCCGTGACGGGACGACGCTACCGAGTTATCGCGGCGACCTCGTCAACCGCAATGGATTCAATCCGACTGATAGGCTACCGGACCCGAACCTCATGTTACGCGGCTATGAACGCGCCGCGTTGACCCTGAATTTCGTCAGGGCGCTGGTCGACGGTGGTTTCGCGGATTTGCATCATCCCGAGTACTGGGACCTGGCCTTTGTCGGTCACTCTCCGCTGGAGAAGGAGTACCGGCGGATCGTTGCTTCGATCTCCGACTCGCTGGATTTTTTCGAATCGATCTCCGGCGGACCGGTACACCACACTCGCAGAATCGATTTCTACTCGAGCCATGAAGGCTTGCACCTGCTGTACGAGCAGGCCCAGACTCGACTTATCGCGCGGCGCAAGCGCTGGTATAACCTGTCGACCCATTTCCCCTGGATCGGTATGCGTACCGCCGACGTGGACGGCGCTCACGTCGAGTTCTTCCGCGGCGTCTCAAATCCGCTGGGCATCAAGGTCGGCTCGGCGATGACCGCCGAATGGCTGCAGGAACTGATCGCGCGTCTCAATCCCCACAACGAGCCGGGGCGGCTGACGCTGATCCATCGTTTCGGTGTCAATGAGATAGAGGAGCGCTTGCCGGCATTGATCGAGGCGGTGCGTGCCACGGGGTCCACCGTGTTGTGGAGCTGTGACCCGATGCACGGTAATACCGAGACCACCTCCTCGGGACTGAAGACTCGCCGCTTCGATCGGATCCTCCGCGAACTCGAACTCGCGTTCGAAATCCACCATGACTTGGGAAGCCATCTGGGCGGTGTGCACTTCGAACTGACGGGAGACAACGTCACCGAGTGTACGGGAGGAGCCAGGGGACTCACCGACGCCGATCTGGCCCGCGCCTATCAGTCGCAGGTAGATCCGAGGCTCAATTACGAACAGGCACTGGAACTCGGTATGCGTATCGCCGCCATCAGGAATCGTTGCGGCTGACCCCCGACTGCCCGGCTGCGGCATCGGTGACCTCTCGCCATTGTCCGGGCTGCAGCTCAGCAACGCTCCAATGGCCTATCCGACTGCGTATCAGTCGCAGGGTCGGGTGCCCCACCGCCGCCGTCATCCTTCTGACCTGGCGATTCCTGCCTTCCTTGAGTGAGATCTCCAGCCAGGAGGTCGGCACATTCTTGCGGTACCTGATCGGCGGGTGTCTCGGCCAGAGCTGATCCGGTTCCGCCATGCGCTCGACTTCCGCCCGGCGAGTGCGGCGTCCCTTGATCTCCACGCCACTGCGCAGCAACCGGAGTGCTGCTTCGTCCAACGTGCCCTCCACCTGGGCCCAGTAGGTCTTGGATATGGCGAACCTGGGATTGGCGATGCTGGCCTGCAATCGACCGTCATCCGTGAGGAAGACGAGGCCCTCGCTGTCGCGGTCGAGCCGGCCAGCCGGGTAGACGCCGGCGACAGGGACGAAGTCTGCCAGAGTCTGGCGGCCCGACCGGTCGGTGAACTGACAGAGCACCCCATAGGGCTTGTTGAGCAGAATGATCATCGGATTCCAGTCCAGACCTTGCACAGCATGGCCTGCACCCACCGCCAGCCAGTCCCGTCAAGGACACAAAATTGGCTGAATTCGTGAGACAAGCCTGCTATCCTCCGAGAGGATACGCCGCTTTGGCGTAGGAAAAACAAGATTTAAAGACCGGGGAGGTCCTCATGAAGAAAGTTGTTTTCTCGCTGATCTGCGCCGTAGCATGGATTGCGACGGGTAGTGTTGCCACCGCGCAGGAGCCTCAGTGCACCGACCTGCAATGGGGTGACTGGATTGCAGAGCGGCCCTACATTCCTAGCTCATGCGACGGTGTGGTCGAGCGTGGCGGAACTCTGTACGCCCGATTCAATGCCCGCATGCAGCGCATGTTCAACAATGGCGATGTGACGCTGCGAATCTACGCGCCGGACGGATCGTGGGAAGTTGATACTTTCAGGCCGCCCGCCGACTTCAAGGCAGCGGTGCCCGGCCCGAGCGGTGAGGAGTATGTGAGCTTTGCCGACATCCCGACCGGCAAGGACATCCGGATCTACGTGCCGGAGGGTCAGTTCACGCTGGTCAGCTTCGAGGAAGATGTAGTCGTCGAGGCTGTCGTTGTTCCTGATCGCGTCGAGGTCGTTGAGGTTGAGGAGGTGGTCATGCCGACGACTGCCAGCCCGCTGCCCCTGATCGGTCTGGCCGGCGGATTGTTCGTCATGCTCGGTGGTTTGGCTGCCGCCATTCGCCGCCGCATCTGACGTCGGGACAGAGAAACAATCCCGTACAGGAACGGGGCCCTTCGGGGCCCCGTTTCTTTTTGCCCCTTGGCTCGAGTGGCGCCCGGGTCCGATAGACTCTACCTTTTGCATTGATCTGCCGAAAGCACTATATTGTGCAGTGCAGAATAAACGCAAACTAAAGCAAGAAATCACTTGTAAAGAAAGGTGCAATTGATTGATTGCAATAGATTAGGAGAGTAGCCGATGAGCCAGCCCTCCGAGGCTCCCCATACGTCCAAAATCGAGGTCCTTGGCCCGGTAGAGGGCGGATTCGATGAGATTCTGACTGCCGAAGCACTGCAATTTGTCGCCGATCTGGCGGCACGATTCGGAGCCAGGGTCGAGGAACTGCTTGCCGCCCGGCAGGACAGGCAGCGAGCGATCAACAGTGGCGAGATGCCGGATTTCCTGCCACAGACACGGCAGATCAGGGAATCCGATTGGACCATCGCGGGGATTCCAGCCGATCTGACGGATCGTCGCGTGGAGATCACCGGTCCGACGGACCGCAAGATGGTCATCAATGCCCTCAACTCAGGCGCGAGCGTCTTCATGGCGGACTGCGAAGATTCGCTCACGCCCACCTGGCACAACGTGGTGCAGGGCCAGATCAATCTGCGGGACGCGGTCGATCGGAGTATCAGTTTCTCCAATCCGGATGGTAAGCAATACCGGCTCAACGATGAGACCGCCGTGCTGATCGTCCGACCGAGGGGCTGGCATCTGTCCGAGAAACACATCCTTGTCGAAGGCCGTCGGGTGCCGGGCGCATTCGTCGATTTTGGCCTGTATCTGTTTCACAACGCAGACAAGCTGCTGGAGAACGGTAGCGGTCCATATTTCTATCTGCCGAAGCTGGAGAGCCACATTGAGGCCCGCCTCTGGACTGAGGTCTTCGAGTACGCGGAGAACCGCCTGGGTCTGCGCCATGGCACCATCAAGTGCACGATACTGATCGAGACCATCCTCGCTGCCTTTGAGATCGACGAGATTCTCTACGTCCTGAGGGACTACATCGTAGGTCTGAACTGTGGACGCTGGGACTACATCTTCAGTTTCATCAAGAAATTCCAGAACTATCCCGAGTTCGTTCTTCCCGATCGGGCGGAAGTGACGATGACCTCCCACTTCCTGCGCTCGTACTCACAGCTGGTCATCAAGACCTGTCATCGACGCGGGGCACTGGCCATCGGTGGCATGGCGGCCCAGATTCCCATCAAGAACGACCCGGCGGCCAACGAGGTCGCGATCAACAAGGTGCGTCAGGACAAGGAGCGCGAGGCCGGAGACGGTCACGATGGCACGTGGGTGGCTCACCCGGGACTGGTGGCAGTCGCCCGCGACATTTTCGACCACCATATGCCCGGCGCCAACCAGCTTGAACGTTTACGACGCGACGTGGAGGTGGCGGCGGCGGATCTGCTGGCGCTGCCGTCCGGCTCAATCACTGAAGGTGGACTCCGAAGCAATGTCAACGTTGGCATCCGCTACCTGGCTTCCTGGTTGTCGGGTAACGGCTGCGTGCCCATCTTCAATCTGATGGAGGATGCGGCGACCGCGGAGATCTCCAGGGCGCAGATCTGGCAGTGGATACGCCACCCCAAGGGCGTTCTCGATGACGGGCGCCGCGTGACAGCGGAACTGTACCACGAGGTCCGGGCCGAAGAACTTGAGAAAATCCGCGTCGACGTCGGTGAACAGGTTTTCGATGCCGGCAAGTATGGGGAGGCTGCTGAGCTTCTCGACCGGATCTCCCTGGCCGAAGAGTTCGCTGAATTTCTGACACTGGACGCCTACGAGGCGATCGATTGACTAACGACAAGCATCCGCAGAGGTAGATTGAGATGACGAAGAGCGCCGAGTTGCTTAGCAAGGAATGGAAAGAGTCGCCCCGCTGGAAGGGCACCCAGCGCCCGTATTCCGCGGAAGACGTAGTACGTCTCAGCGGATCTGTTGAGATCGAGTACAGCCTGGCCCGCCTCGGTGCCGAGAAACTCTGGTCTTATATTCATGAGAAGCCGTTCGTAAATGCCCTCGGGGCCCTGACCGGTAACCAGGCGATGCAGCAGGTCCGTGCCGGGCTGGACGCTATCTACCTTTCCGGATGGCAGGTCGCAGGCGACGCAAATCTGTCTGGTGAGATGTACCCGGACCAGTCGCTTTATCCGGCGAATTCGGTCCCGTCAGTCGTCCAGCGCATAAACCGTTGCCTGCAGAGGGCGGACGAGATCACGCACTCCGAGGGTGACCACAGTATCGACTGGTTCAAACCCATCGTGGCGGATGCAGAGGCCGGGTTTGGGGGCGTGCTCAACGCCTTCGAGTTGATGAAGCAGATGATCGAAGCGGGCGCCGCCGGCGTCCATTTCGAAGACCAGCTGTCCTCGGCCAAGAAGTGCGGCCACATGGGCGGCAAAGTGCTGGTGCCGACACAGGAGGCGGTCAACAAACTTGCGGCGGCGCGGATGGCGGCTGATGTATGCGGCGTTCCCACAGTATTGATCGCGAGGACCGACGCGGAATCAGCCAATCTTCTGACTGCGGACGTCGACGAACGGGATCGGGAGTTTATCGAGCCCGGCGAAAGGACTTCCGAAGGCTTCTTCCGGGTGCGCGCAAGTCTGGATCAGGCGATCTCGCGGGGCCTGGCCTATGCGCCTCTTGCGGACTTGATCTGGTGCGAGACCCAGGTACCCAATCTTGACGATGCGAAGCGTTTCGCTGAAGCGATGCAGAAGGATTTTCCGGACCAGCTGCTGGCCTACAACTGCTCGCCGTCTTTCAACTGGAAGAAGAATCTGGACGACGCGACGATCGCCAAGTTCCAGCGTGAGCTGGGTGCGATGGGCTACAAGTTCCAGTTCATCACTCTGGCCGGCTTCCACAGCCTGAACTACAACATGTTCAAGCTGGCCAAGGGTTACAAGGAAAGCCAGATGACCGCCTATGTCAAACTTCAGGAAGCGGAGTTCGCCAGTGAGAAGGAAGGTTATACGGCCACCAAGCATCAGCGCGAAGTCGGCGCCGGCTACTTCGATCAAGTCACCCAGACCGTGACCGCAGGGACGTCGTCGATCACGGCGCTGAGCGGATCGACGGAAGAGGCCCAGTTCGACAAGACTGGCTGACGAGGGATCGTTCATCTACCGGGCCCCGATGGTCTCCGGCCGTCGGGGCCTTTCTCATGCAGCGGCGCTCGCGTGTTGAGAGCGAATCACTCGATGGGAGATAATCGGCCGCTTATCGCAGCCGGCTCCCGCCGACGGAAGGACGACTTCATGCAATACGACAGGATCAAGTTGCCGGAGGGGGGGGGGCCGATCACGGTCAATCCCGATTCCACCATCAAAGTGCCTGACTCGCCGATCATCCCGTTTATCGAGGGCGATGGCATCGGCGTGGACGTGACCCCGGTGATGCGTCATGTAGTCGACTCGGCCGTGGAGAAAGCTTACGGCGACAATCGCCGCGTCGCCTGGATGGAAGTCTTCGCTGGGCAGAAGGCCGCCGAGGGCTACGGTAGCGGCCAGTTCCTTCCGGACGAGACCCTGGACGCTCTGCGACGATTCGTGGTCTCTATCAAGGGCCCGTTGGCGACGCCGGTAGGCGGGGGTTTTCGCTCGCTAAACGTCTCGATCCGGCAGGCGCTTGATCTCTACGCCTGCGTCCGGCCGATTCGTTATTTTCCCGGCGTGCAGACGCCGGTCAGAGACTCCGATCTCGTTTCGATGGTCGTCTTCCGCGAGAACACCGAGGACATCTACTCGGGTATCGAATGGCCTGCCGGATCGGAGGAGGGCCTGAAACTGATCAAGTTTCTGCAGGACGAGCTCGGCGTGACGGGGATTCGCTTCCCTTCCAGCGCCGGTCTCGGAATCAAGCCCGTGTCCCGGGAGGGCTCGCAGCGCCTGGTGCGCAAGGCGCTCAACTACGCTGTGGATGAGGATCGATCTTCCGTGACCCTGGTCCACAAGGGCAATATCATGAAATACACGGAAGGGGCGTTCCGGACCTGGGGATATCAGGTAGCCCGTGACGAGTTCGGCGCAGAGGAGACCGATGGAGGGCCGTGGCTCGCATTCAGGAACCCGAGGACCGGCAGGCCCATCGTCGTCAAGGATGTGATTGCCGACAACTTCCTGCAGCAGATCCTGCTGCGGCCTGAAGACTACGATGTCATTGCGACCCTGAACCTCAATGGCGACTACATCTCTGACGCCCTTGCAGCTCAGGTGGGTGGCATCGGCATCGCGCCGGGGGCCAACATCGGTGATGCCGTGGGTGTCTTCGAAGCCACGCACGGCACGGCTCCGGGATTTGCCGGCAAGGACCAGGTCAATCCGGGATCGCTGATCCTGTCGGCGGAGATGATGCTCCGTTACATCGGCTGGCGGGAAGCCGCCGACTACATTTTCCACGGCGTCCGCAAGGCCATCGAAGCCAAGGAACTGACTTTCGATCTGGCCCGCCTCCGCGCAGCTATCCGTCAGCCAAAGGCCGGAGACGGGATTGCTGCGAAAGTGGAGGAACAGATGGAGAGACTGGTGCCGGGTGCAAGGTTGGTCGGCACCTCCGGCTTTGGGGAGGCCGTCGTCCGGCACATGGAGGATTGAACGCTCCGGCCCCGAATCTCGGCATGAAATCAAGGCGCACATGGAGTGTCCGAGGAAGCAGGCGTTGACCGACCTGGACGACTTCGACCCCGGCTGCCGCCTGTGCCCCCGGCTCGCCGCCTATCTTGACGAGGTAGGGGCCAGAAATCCGGATTATTTTGCACGCCCCGTACCGGCTTTCGGGGACCCGGGTGCGCGCCTGCTCATCGTGGGCCTTGCGCCTGGTTATCACGGCGCCAACCGTACGGGAAGACCGTTCACCGGGGATCATGCGGGCATCCTTCTCTACCAGACGCTCCACCGCCTGGGCCTTGCCAGCGCACCACTGTCCGAATCTGTGGACGACGGCTTGAGGCTGATGGGTTGCCGGATCACCAATGCGGTGAAGTGCCTGCCGCCGGCCAACAAGCCGGTCGGCCAGGAGGTCCGCAACTGCAATCGCTTTCTTGCGGCCGAACTCAGTCGCTTGCCGGAACAGGCCGTGGTGCTCGCGTTGGGCAAGATCGCACATGATGCTGTGGTGCGTGCGTCCGGGTTCAAACTCAACGCCTGGCGTTTCGCCCATGGCATGGTCCACGAATTGCCGGAACGACCGAGGCTGGTCGACTCCTATCACTGCAGCCGGTACAACACCCAGACGCGTAGATTGACCGCCGCGATGTTCGAGGCTGTCGTGGCGCGGGCGGCGACGATGGCAGGCGTCGGCACAAGGCCATCCGGCGTGTCCGGGGCGTGACCGAGAAGACGCCGTCGGCGCCCGATCCCGGAGATTTCAATCCGCGGCCAATTCTTCGGCGGCTGCCTCACCGGCCCGGCGTATATCTTTTCCTGGACGACAAAGAGAGGGTTCTCTACGTCGGCAAGGCCCGCGACCTCCGAAAACGCGTCTCCAGTTACTTCCGCGCCGGGATTCCGGGCGGCAAGACGGGGCAGCTGGTGCAGAGAGTTCGGAAAATCGAGGTAACGGTAGCCGGCAGCGAGGGTGAGGCGCTTATCCTCGAGAGCAATCTGATCAAGGAGCACAGGCCCCGGTTCAACGTGTTGCTCCGTGACGACAAGAGCTATCCGTTCATCCACTTGTCGTCAGAGCATCCCTATCCAAGGCTTTCGTTCTACCGCGGTACGCGCAAGATAGACGGCCGACTGTTCGGACCCTATCCGTCAGCAGGAGCCGTCAGAGAGACACTCAATCTGTTGCAGAAGCTTTTCCGCATTCGCTCGTGTGAGGATAGTTTCTTTGCCCACCGGAGCCGCCCCTGCCTGCAGTATCAGATCCAGCGTTGCTCCGGGCCCTGTGTTGGGGTCGTCGGTGGCGACAAGTATTCCGAAGACGTGGAGCACGCGGTGCGTTTCCTCGAGGGCAGGAGCGGCGAAGTCGTTAACGATCTGGCCAGCCGGATGGAGGCGGCCTCCCAGCATCTGGAATTCGAGGAGGCCGCAAGACTCCGTGACCAGATCAATCGGCTGAAGAGTGTCCAGCAACAATTCGCCGGGGCCAATCGCGACCGCGGAGATATCGACGTGCTGGCAGTTGCTGAGCAGGCGGGGGTTCACTGTGTGGCAGTGATGTTTGTCAGGGGAGGGCGCAACCTGGGCAGTCGCACGTGGGTGCCGCGCACGGCGCCCGGGACCGAAGATAGCGAAGTGCTCGGCGCGTTCGCCGCACAGTATTACTTCGGCCGGCCGATCCCGAATGAGATCCTGCTTGCCGGCCCGGTGGATGATGTGGAATTGCTGGAGGCCGCGCTGGCAGAGCGGGCAGGGCGCAGCGTCAGTATCCGGCACCGGGTTAGAGGTGAGCGCGCTCGCTGGGTCGAGCTGGCGGTCGAGAACGCCCGTCACGGGGTCGAGCTGCACATCGCCAGTAAGGCCGGCATGCAGGCCCAGCTGGAGCAGGTCGGCGAGAGCCTTGGGTTCGGTGAGACACCCGGACGGATCGAGTGCTTCGACATCAGCCACACTGCTGGCGAGTCGACGGTGGCAAGCTGTGTGGTCTTCGGCAAGGAAGGGCCGCTGAAGTCCGATTACCGGCGCTTCAATATCGCCGATGTCCAGGCCGGGGATGATTACGGGGCTATGCGTCAGGCGCTGCTGCGGCGATACACCCGGATAAAACGCGGGGAGGCCCAGTTGCCTGACCTGCTGATGGTCGATGGCGGCAAGGGGCAGCTTGCAGAGGCGGTCAAGGTCCTTGACGAATTACAAATCGAGGGCGTGGAAATCGTGGCCGTCGCCAAGGGTCGCAGTCGTCGACCCGGTCAGGAGCAGGTTTTCTTGGCAGGTAGAGAACGCCCCTTTATACTGCGGCCCAACTCTCCGGCACTGCGACTGATACAGCAGATCCGGGACGAGGCACATCGTTTTGCGATCGCAGGTCACCGCCAGCGCCGGGGCAAACGCAGGAAGCGTTCAGTCCTGGAGGATATCAAGGGGCTCGGTCCCAAGCGTCGCACCCTGTTGCTCCGTGAGTTCGGTGGTCTTCATGGCGTGAATGCTGCGAGCGTCGAGGATCTGGCCCGAGTCAAGGGAATCAGTCGGACCCTGGCTCGACTTATATACGAGACTCTGCACCCGGATTCATAGATACAGTGAGCACAACCTTTAACGTTCCCAATACGCTGACCTGGTTCCGCATCGCGTGTATTCCGCTGGTTGTGCTGGTCTACTATCTGCCGTTTCCGTGGGGTCAGCCCGCCGCCGCATGGATTTTTGGCGCGGCCGCAATCACTGATGGTCTCGACGGCTACTTGGCTCGCAAGCTGAACCAGATGTCCAGATTCGGTGCCTTTCTGGATCCGGTCGCGGACAAGGTCATCGTTGCCGTAGCGCTACTGCTGGTGACACATACGGACACAAGGGTCGTCGTCCTGCTGGTTTCTGCCATCATCATCGGCCGCGAGATCACCATCTCGGCGTTGCGCGAGTGGATGGCCGGTATCGGCGCGCGCCACAAGGTGGCGGTCATCGACGTGGCCAAGTACAAGACGCTGGCCCAGATGTTCGGGGTGGCGTTCATGCTGCACGGCAAGGGCAATCCTCTTTTTGGCGTGCCGATATACGAGTTCGGGTTGTGGCTGCTGGTGCTGGCCGCCGCACTGACCCTGTGGTCGATGATCTGGTACCTGAAAGAAGCCTGGCCCCAGTTTACGGATGGCGAGGAGGGCGGTTGACAGACCCGGGTCGCCGAATACAATACGCAGTCTTCTAAATGCGGCGGGAATAGCTCAGTTGGTAGAGCACAACCTTGCCAAGGTTGGGGTCGCGAGTTCGAGTCTCGTTTCCCGCTCCAGATT
>CALDWW010000103.1 GCA_937924335.1 uncultured Gammaproteobacteria bacterium | reverse complement strand
TGACCAGCCGAGCCGGGCGATGGCCTTGTACACCTTGCAGGACCTGCGGCGTCTGCTGAGTGCGAAGCGCGGTGGCGACGTGGCGACGCGGGCGCACACCGCGGCATTGGTACACACCATCGACAAGGCACTCGAGACGGGTTGATCGGCGGACGTTCCGGATGCAATTGCCTGATTCCTCCCGGTCGCGGCTGCGGGACCAGCCGGCTGTCTGGCGCTGGTCCGTTGCCGCCGGGGCCGCTGTGCTAAATTTGTCGCCCTAAAAGAGCGTCGGAAGACGCCTGGGAAGAAGGGGGAGTCGTGGAAAAGATCTGGCTTAAACAGTACCCGGCCGATATGGACCCGGAGATCAGCATGGCGCCGACAGACAACCTGGTCGCCATGCTGGAGAGTAGTTTCGTCACCTATCCGGATCGCCCGGCATTCGCCTGCATGGGCCGCAGCATCACCTACTCCGAACTGGATCAGCTATCGGCGGCATTCGCCAGCTGGTTGCAGAAAGATTCGGGCCTGGCAGCCGGTTCGAGAGTCGCCATCATGATGCCCAACATCCTGCAGTATCCGGTGGCGCTGTTCGGCGCTCTGCGGGCCGGCATGGTGGTGGTAAACGTCAACCCGCTTTACACCGCCCGGGAACTGGAGCATCAGCTCAAGGACTCCGGCGCCCAGGCGATCGTCATCCTCGAGAACTTCGCCGGCACGCTGGAGCAGGTGATCGGGGCGAGCAAGCTGCAGCGGGTGATCGTCACCGGCATGGGCGATCTCCTCGGATTCCCGAAGTCCGCCATCGTCAACTTCGTCGTCCGTAGGGTGAAGAAGATGGTGCCGGCCTTCGAGCTCCCGGGGCATCTCAGGATGGACCGGGTGCTATCGAAGCACAGCGGCAAGCAACCCGGGCCCGTCAACCTCGGGACCGAGAGTCTGGCATTTCTGCAGTACACCGGTGGCACCACCGGGCCGTCCAAGGGCGCCATGCTGACCCACGGTAGCGTCTATGCCAACGTGCTGCAGATGTCAGCCCTGACCGAGCCCTACAGTGAGCCGGGCAAGGAGATCGTGATCACGGCTCTGCCGCTCTACCATATCTATGCACTGGTCGTGAACTGCATGTGCTATGTCCGTTTCGGCGGCCTCAACGTGCTGATACCAAATCCGCGGGATCTCCCCGGGTTCATCAAGGAACTGGCCAAGTGGCCATTCACCGCGTTCTATGGAGTCAACACTCTTTACAACGCACTGATCCACGAGCCGGAGTTCCTGAAGCTGGACTTCTCTTCGTTGAAGCAGGCCGGCGGCGGCGGAATGGCGGTGCAGAGCGCGGTAGCACACAAGTGGCATGACCTGACTGGCCACCTGTTGCAGGAAGGCTACGGGCTGACCGAGTGCTCACCGGTAGTCAGTTTCAACCTGAAGAACCAGACCGAGATCTTCACCGGCACCGTCGGCGTTCCGCTGCCGTCGACCGAGATCTCCATCCGTGATGAGCAGGGCAACGAGGTCCCGCAGGGTGACCCGGGAGAACTCTGCGTGCGTGGGCCACAGCTCATGCAAGGCTATTGGCAACGCGAAGAGGCCACGGCGGAGACGTTTTATGACGACGGGTTTCTACGCACCGGCGATGTCGCCACCGTGGACGAAGAGGGCCGCATCAAAATCGTGGACCGGGCCAAGGACATGATCCTGGTGTCCGGGTTCAACGTCTATCCGTGCGAGATCGAGGATGTTGTGACCCAACACGAGGGCGTGCTCGAGGCCGCGTGCATCGGTGTGCCGGACGAAAAATCCGGTGAGCGTGTCAAGCTGTTCGCGGTCCGGCAGCCCGACTCCGAGGTCAGTGCAGACGAGATCGTCGCCTATTGCCGGGAAAACCTGACCGGTTACAAGGTGCCGAAACAGGTGGAGTTCCGTGATGAGCTGCCCAAGACCAATGTCGGCAAGATCCTGCGGCGCGCCTTGCGCGAAACCTGATCGACCGGGAGTGGCGGCAGACGCGCCCGGCGCCGGCCGGGCTGGCCCCTGTCTGCCGGTCGTAGCGGCACCGCGTCGAATTACGCTCTTCGGATCATGGCAGACCCTTGATGACGCGTGATGCCGGGAACTGCATCTCGAAGGACGTCACGCTGAAGGCCCCGAGCACGCGCCCGGAGCCCGGCAAGGGGAAGGCCTGCGGATCACTGTCTGCCGCGAGCAGTCGCGCGAGGCGCATCCGTCCGCGGGCGGCCGGCGCGAACTCGAATGTCTTACCGTCCCGGTATTGAGCCAGGCGGAGCAGCCTGGAGGGTAGCAGGGCGGTCGTGACCGGTATCTCGGGCCCGACAGGCTCGAATTCCACGGCGGCGACCAATCCGTCATCCCGGCTCACCGTGACCGACTGGCGCCCCCCGGCGGCGCCCTCCACTTCGAATGCAGCGATCTGTTTCGGGATGCCCCAGTTGGCGCGCCCGCCCACGACGCTCTCCGGCGTGCTGACGAAGATTCGCGAGATGCTCCATCGCCTGGCACCGCCGATGCGGAAACGACACGGGATGAACAGCAGTTCCCGATAGGGTCCCGCGTCGGATCGCCAGTAGTCGACAAACATCGTGACGCTGAGACCGGCCAGTGCGTGGGGCCGGAGTTCGTCCTGGGTGAAGCGGTGCAGCGACGGATCGCTGCTGTCCGGCCGGGTCACGATGATGAGACCGCTGCCGGCCAGCCGCCAGGGCGCAGGCACAATGCGATGGTCAGGCACCTCTGTCAGCCGATTGGCGGTTGGCTGCAGGGGGTCTGTGTGCGACTGGCTCACGGGCAATCCATCTCCTCCCGCGGCCGCAGCATGGACACCGAACTTATCTCGAATACCGCCGGATAGTTCGAGGCGAACTCCCCTTCGGGGCGATCGCCGATGGCTCCCCTGACCCGCGCGTAGAGCGGCTGGTGCGGGACCTGCGCCTTCTCGTCGTAGATAGACCGGAGGACGTCCCGGATGCTCTCGTCTGCTTCGGCCCAGTACACGGTCGGCGACCCACAGGGCTGAAAGGTCCTCAGTTCGTGGCCGAGAACCAGGTACCCCTGGTATTCATCCTGCGGCAGAGGCGGGTGCTGGTCGACGGATACGATCTTCCGGTAGCGACTCAGCCTGGACCGGATCGCCGTCAGTTCATAGGTCTCGATCTCTGCGTCCTTGCCGCCGAGTCGCTTGGTGACGTGGGCGATGCCCTCTTTGTCGTCGTAGTCAACGGCGACGAAGACGCTGCCGATGCCCGGCGGATTC
Source organism: uncultured Gammaproteobacteria bacterium (assembly GCA_937924335.1). GTDB lineage: Bacteria > Pseudomonadota > Gammaproteobacteria > Steroidobacterales > XN24 > JAHEFR01. The sequence continues at coordinate 19,381 of CALDWW010000103.1, read as the reverse complement.
GGTGGGTCGGCGACCAGCTGACTGCCTTCGCGTCGATAGTGGACGATCTTGCCGTCATCGAAATACATGCGGTTCCGGATGTCGGCGTTGTCCCCCACGGTCATCGACTCGTCGATGAATGCGGGCTCCCCATCAGCCACGTAGATCTGATAGCTGAAAATCGCGTCGCCGAGCGTCTCTTCGCCGGAGATGACGGGCATGGACCGGGCCCCGGCCTCGATCTGCGCGAGGGAGTCCGGTAGCGCCTCTGCCGCGGCGGGCAGCGCCCCGGATGCAGCTTCCCCCGTGTCCTCCGGAGGTGAACATGCGGCGGTGGCCAGGAGGGACAGGAGGGCGACAAGAGTCCAGCGTCGTTTCATGTACTGCATATGCGTCTACTTTTCCTTGAGAAGTCGATAGGACGCTGTTGCGCGCCCGCAGGTGACGCCGTCCTCGTCCACGGCTTCGATCACCACTTCGAACGCCAGGTTGCCGGCGCGGGTCTCGGCCGGCGGCGACCCGAGTGTCGCGACGGCCTGCATATCCGAACGGATCGGTCGGAGGAATCTGATCGATGAGTCCTTGACGTAGACATCGCCGCCGCGGCCCAGTTGGCCGGCGCTCAGGTTGCTGAGCCGCCAGCCCGCCAGCACCATGGCTGAATACATACTCCCGCCGAACAGCGTGCCCTTGTCATTGCGGTTGCCGGCCAGCGGTACCGAGATAGCGACCCTGTCGGGACTGCAGTCGACCTCGCGCATGCCCAGACTGCAGAAGGGTTCGATGGCATCAAGACTCATCTGTGGCTTGTCCTTTCGGTGGCTCCCGGTCTGCCCGGGTCGACGGCCCGCTAGACTCGACGATCAGGCTGCAGCAGGTCAAGCCTCCTTCGGCCTTGGCGAGTTCACTGTTTTCAACGGTCACGCACGACAGGCCAAGCGCTTCAAGGCATTCGCGAGTCCGCGGGTAGCCGCCGGACAATAGGGCGGTGTCGGCGATCCAGAGTACGTTCGCGGCGGGTGATTCGGCAGGCGGCACGCTGATCAGGCGGAATCCATGCGGAGACCGCAGGTCAACGTGTTCCCGATCCAGCAACAGGCGGTCCTCTCCCAGCCAGCTGAGCGCAGACTTCAGGTGCAGGCAGCCTGTCACCCTCACGTGTACGACCGAGTATCCGAGCGGCTCTGCCAGACGGGCGAGTGCCTCCGCCCCCGCCTGGTTTGTCCGTGAGCCGAGCCCGACGAAGAGGGTCCGGTTCGCGCGCAGGACGTCACCGCCGTCGAGCGTCGCGGGTGCTTCGATTCTCGCCAGCGGCCGGAGACTGGAGAGTGTCTCGGCGACCGCCGCGATCTCCGGACGCCGGGATGCGACTCCGGGCCGCGTAATAACGGCCAGTTCGTCCAGGATCACCGCCGTGTCCTCGACAAACACGGCATCGGGCAGGTCATCGGCCCCCGGCAGGCTTTCGACCCGGCAACCGAGTCCTCTCAGAGCCGATTCGTAGAGGCCGTGCTGGGCACGCGCCCGTTCAAGATCGATCGGCACGCGGTCGGAAAAACTCAGTTCGCAGCGGCCGATCGATGCGCTGACCGGCCGCGTTATCGCCAGGGTACTCACGCGCCGTTCAGGCCAGGAAACCGCCGTCCACCGGCAGGCAGGCACCCGTGATGTAGGAGGCGGCATCCGACGCGAGGAATGCGATGGCAGGCGCGATCTCCTCCGGCTCCGCGATGCGGCTCATCGGGATCAACGGCATGATCATGTTGAGCATCCTTTCGTTGGAGGTCAGCGCCGCTGCAAACCTGGTGTCGGTCAGGCCGGGGAGGACCGCATTGACGCGGACCTTCCACGGGGCGCACTCCTTGGCGAAGGCTTTCGTCATACTGATGACCGCCGCTTTGGTAATCGAGTAGATCCCCTGATACGGTGCCGGCCGCTCACCGTTGATCGATGATGTATTGACGATCGCTCCGCCGCCCCGCTCGCGCATCGAGACGGCCGCTTTCTGCGACATGTAGAAGTATCCCCGGATATTGACCTCGACGGTCTTGTCCACCATGGACAGCGGCGTCTCGGCGATATGACCGAAGTGAGGATTGGTGGCCGCGTTGTTGACCAGCACGTCGAGACCGCCGAAATCTGCATGGATCTGCTCGAAGGCCTGATCGATCGCATCACTGTCGCCGACATGGCACGGGATGGAGACGGCTTCTCCTCCGGCCTCGCGAATGGACTCGGCGACCGGTGTTATCCCCTCCGGCTTGCGGCTGGAGACGATGACTTTCGCTCCGCAGGCGGCCAGCAGCCGGGCGGTGGCCTCGCCGATGCCGCGGCTGGCTCCCGTCACCAGGGCGACTTTCCCCGAGAAATCGAGCAGTTCATGATCTTTCATCGTTCATTCATCCTCAAAGTGATCGCTGACCGCTGCTCACCGCCAGGGCGGTTCCGGAGAGCAGTGAACACATCTGGCCGAATCCGGCGAAACGCCTGTCCCGGGTCTGGCCCCGGGCGAAGCGGAAGTAGATCTGCTGGACGATCACGGCCAGGCGGAACAGGCCGAATGCATAATAGAAACGGAAGTCGCCCGCCGTCGCTCCGGCTCTCTCCGAGTAATAATCCACGAGCTCGCGTCGGGTCATCATGCCGGGCAGCTGGGTGGGCATCATCCTGAGCTGCTGCATCGCCTGCGGGTCGTCCGCCTGGATCCAGTAGGCGAGCGAGCAGCCAAGATCCATCAGCGGATCACCCAGTGTCGCCATCTCCCAGTCCAGCACGCCGATGATGCCAAGATCATCCTGGCCAAGTACCACGTTATCGAACTTGTAGTCGTTGTGGATTATGGCTCCGCGTCCCGTGTCAGGCGGCTGATTGTCTCTCAGCCACTCCATCAGGGCTTCGTTGTCCGGCACGTCTTCGGTGCGCGCGTTGCGAAACCGGCCACTCCAGCCGTCCACCTGGCGAGCGACGTAACCCTGCGGTTTCCCAAGGTCGCCGAGGCCGGCCGAATCGATGTCGATGCCGTGCAGTTGCAGATGGACGTCGATCAGATTGCGGCACAGGCTGCGGGCGGCGGGAGGATCCAGTGACAGCCCTGCCGGCAGCTCGCGCCGCAGGACGATGCCTTCGATACGCTCCATCAGGTAGAACGGTTCGCCGAGAACGACCGGGTCGTCGCAGTAAGCCAGCGGCCTGGGGCAGTACGGGAACACGTCGTTGAGGCGGCTCAGGATCCGGTACTCACGACCCATGTCATGAGCCGACTTCGCTTTCGTCCCGAACGGCGGCCGACGCAGCACCAGTTGCCGGTCACCTATCGTCAGCAGGTAGGTCAGGTTGGAGGCGCCGCCGGGAAACTGCCGGACCGCGATGCCTCCGTCGAACTGCGGCAAGACGGAGTCCAGATAGGCCCGGATCGCGGCCGGATCGAGTTCCTCGCCCTCCCGTGGGGGCGCCGGCCGGTCTTGCAGGTCGCTCATCCCGCCCGGGCCCGGGCCTTGAGCAGGTGCCGGGCGACCGCCAGCTTGTGGACCTCGTCAGGACCGTCGTAGATGCGCGCCGCCCGTTCTTCCCGGTACCAGAATGACAGGATCGTGTCGTCTGTCACGCCCAGGGCGCCGTGTATCTGGATCGCCCGATCGACGATGCGCTGCAGGGTATTGGCGGTGATGAACTTGATCATGGAGACGTTGTCTCGAGCCGCCTTGAACCCCTTCTCCTGGATGATCCAGGCGGTCTCCAGCACCAGCGCCCTGGCCGACTGCAGTTCGGCCGCCGACTCGGCGATCCAGGCCTGCACGATCTGGGTATCTGCCAGCTTGGTATCCGCGTTGAGTTGCCGCGTGAGGGCATAGTCACACATCAGTTCTACGACCCGCCGGCAGATTCCCAGCCAGCGCATACAGTGATGAATGCGACCCGGTCCGAGACGTTCCTGGGCCATGATGAAGCCGGCGCCTTCCTCACCGAGACGTTGTGAGATCGGCACCCGGCACTGCGTGAGCCGTACCTCACCATGACTAAAGTACCCGGAGCCGGGATGGCCCATCACCGGGATGTTTCTTTCAAGGCTGAACCCGTCCTGATCGCAGTCGACCAGGATCATGCTGGCTCTACGGTGTTTCGCCTCGTCGGGATTGGTGACCGCCATTACGATTGCGAAGCGCGCGCCGTCGGCGGCGGTAGCGAACCATTTGTGGCCCTCGATGATGTAGTCGTCGCCCTCGCGGCGGGCGACGGTACCCATCTGGACCGGATTCGAGCCGGCGAATTCCGGCTCGGTCATGCAGAAACAGCTGCGTATCTGCCCTGAAGCCAGGGGCACGAGGTAGCGGTCGCGCTGCTTCTCACTACCGTGTAGCAGCAGCAGTTCCGCGTTGCCCGCATCAGGTGCCTGGCAACCAAAGACATAGTGACCGGTGGGGGTTCTGCCGAGCTCCTCGGAGATCAGGCCGAGTTCCACCAGGCTGGCGCCGGTCCCGCCGGCCCCGACCGGCAGATTCGGCGCCCACCAGCCGGCCGCCTGCACCTGCGACCGCTTTTCGTCCAGCGCGTCGGTGAGCCCGTCCCAGTCCGCCGCGAGAAGTCGACTCTCCAGCGGCACCAGCTCCTGTTCGACGAAGCGGCGGATGTCGTCGAGCCTGGTCTGTATATCGACGGGGATAGAGAAATCCATTCAAGTCACCGAAATGTGATGAGATCGCGGTCGCCGGTCATCTCAAGGTGTGAGATGTTGTTGTAACCGAGCAGGAGTGCGCCACTGAAGTTGTCGGTCGTGGGGCAGTAGACCTGGGTCACCGAGGCATTGTAGATGCTCAGTGTCAGTCCCAGTGTGCGCAGATGAGATAGGCCCAGGACGGACCTCAGCACCGCCGTGATGACGCCTCCCGAGGTGAATACGACAACCCGGGACCTGGGGTGCAGTCCGGCCATCATGTCTGCAACGCCGGCGACGACGCCGTCGCAGAACTGGCCCCAGCTCTTTACCTCTGGTCCGTCGTGGGGTTTGCCTTCCATCCAGGCCGACAGCACATGACGCAGCGCGCGCTCCAGCTTACGGTGATCGGCCAGCAGTTCCTCCAGGCTCGTCGCGCCGGCATCCTCGCGCTGCAGGAACCCCGGCAGATAAGCCCGGAACAGGGCCTCGTGGTCGTACTCCGAAAACGTGGCGTCAGTCTTTAGCGGGGGGGCAGTGTTGCCCATGGCTTCGCGCGTCAGCTCCGCGGTGTGATCCTGGCGTGCCATGCCACCCGAGCAGAACAGGTCCAGTTTCGGCGCGACCCGCTGGAAATGGTGGCCGAGTATGCGCGATTGCCGCTCACCGACACGGGACAGCTGATCGTAATCCTTCTGCCCGAAAGAGGCCTGGCCGTGACGGATGAAATAAATGACGGCCATCTGTCGCTGGTCGAAGTCTCGCTGGTGATGATGAACCCGGTTGAACCATAGGAACCGCTCGCCGGGGTGTCAACAATCACGGTCTGCCTTGCCAGATGCGGGGATTCGTGCATCATTCCACACTTTTCGCGACGGGAGCCATCATGGCAACAGCCAGCAGGCAAAGAGTCTTCATCACAGGCGCGGCGAGCGGGCTCGGCCGCGCCCTTGCGCTCGCCTTCGGTCGCGCCGGTGCCAGGGTCGCTGTCGCCGACGTAAATAGCGACCGCGCAGAGGAGACGACTCACGAAATTGTGAGCGCAGGCGGCGAAGCGCTTTCGGTCCATTGCGATATTACCGCCGACGATCAGGTCGCGGCAGCCGCGGACGCCGTCCAGCAAGCCTGGGGCGGTATCGACGTGGTTATCAATAACGCTGGCGTGGCCGCCGCCGGTACCGTCGCGGACACTGCCATGGACGACTGGCGCTGGATCATCGACATCAATCTCCTCGGCGCTGTCCGCGTCTGCCGCGCTTTCCTGCCGATGATGCAGGCCGCCGGGAGCGGGCACATCGTCAATGTGGCCTCCGTGGCCGGGGTCGTCCAGTCACCGGGCATGGCCAGCTATAACGTCACGAAGGCAGGGATGATCGCGCTTTCCGAGACTCTGCGCGGCGAGATGGCGGGCCACGGGATTGGCGTTTCGGTCGTCTGCCCGTCGTTCTTCACCACCAATCTGCTCGAGTCCTACCGCGGGCCGCAGCCCGGGGTCCAGTTGGCCGACAAGCTGATGGCGCGTTCATCCCTGACTGCTGACGACATCGCCGCCGCCGTCATCAGGGCGATCGAAAAGGATGAGTTCTTCGTCTTCGGCCATCGCGAGGCCAGCGTCGCCTATCACTTCAAGCGCCTGCTGCCCGGCCTGTTCTACTGGAGCACGGAGCGGGCTGGCCGCAAGCTGTTCGGCGACGTCGTCGATCTGGGCGACGGGGACAGGTAGCCGTGTGGCAGCCCGAGACGAGACGATGAGTGGCGAGCCGGAGATCTCCGTCCCGGAGTTCAGCCCGCCCCGCCTGTGGCGTGGAGCGCATGCCCAGTCGGTGCTGGCGAGCGCTCCGCTCCGGCGGCCGCTGGTGGAGAGGCGCGCCCGGGACCTCATCGAAGCCTCCAGCGACGTGATCCTGGACTGCGGGCGGGGCGTTCGCCTGCATGGCTATTACTCGCCACGCAGCGGCGCTCCGGAAAACGAGTGCAAAGGCCTGGTTGTGCTGATCCACGGCTGGGAGGGCAGCGCGGATTCGCTCTACCTGTTGTCCACGGCCAGCCACCTGCGTCGGCGCGGCTATGATGTCTTCCGCTTGAACATGCGGGATCACGGCCCGAGTCACCACCTGAACACGGAACTCTTCCACTCCAACCGGATCGCGGAGGTGGTGGGCGCCGTCAGGAGCGTGCAGGAACGATTCGAGGCACGTCCGCTTTTTCTGGCAGGCTTCTCGCTTGGCGGCAATTTCGCTCTCAGGGTGGCCATGAGAGCGCCGGCCCGGGGTATCGATCTGCGGCAAGTGGTCTCCATCTGTCCCGTGCTGAACCCCGAGACCACCCTGGAGGCACTGGAGACAGGCTGGTTCGGCTACCGGCAGTATTTCCTGTTGAAGTGGCGCCGGTCATTGCTCAAGAAGGCTCAGGCCTTCCCGGACAGGTACGACTTTTCCCATGTGGGTGACATCGAGACGATCACCGACCTGACTGCTTTCTTCGTGGAACATTACTCTGGATTCCCCGACCTGAGCGCCTATCTGCGCGGCTATGCACTCACCGGCGATGCCCTCGAAGCGCTGCAGGTCCCCTGTCACATCATCGCCGCGCAGGATGATCCGGTGATCCCTTCCCACGACATGGCGAAGATCGCGCGGCCTTCCAGTCTTGTTGTCACCATGACCGAGCGCGGTGGCCACTGCGGGTACGTGGAAGACTATCGGTTACGGAGCTGGGCCGAGCGACAGATCGGCGATCTCTTCGATCGCGCGGCGGATCGGTGAGCGCATCGACGAGCAAGCCGGGTGTGCTCATAGACCGGCTTTCTCTGGGTGCTGCAGTACTCTTCGGAGCGGTGGCGGTGACCGCACTGGTCCGGCCCGAGACCGCGATCCTGAGGCTTTCCGCCCTGGGCTTCCCGGCCTGGCCGATCTACCTGGCCGGAGTGCTGCAATTGCTGGCGGCCGCATTGCTGTTGCCACGCAATACACGGGTTGTCGCCGCCGCGGTCATCGCTGCGATCGCCACGCTGAAGATGGGCGTGGAATGGGCCTATCGGGAGCCGATGCTGGCGCTCGAGTCACTCGGCCAGGCAGCCCTGGCGATCCTCGTTCTGGTCCTCGAGAATCGACGGCGCTAGCTGCCGGATCCGGCCGCGCGGACCGATGAGTCGTGACCGAACTGCAGTTCCGCCAGCCTCGCGTAGACACCTCCCTGGGAGAGTAGCTCGCTGTGGGTGCCGGTCGCGACGATCCGTCCAGCGTCCATCACGATAATCCGGTCTGCCTTGACGACCGTGGCCAGACGATGGGCGATGATGAGCGTGGTGCGGTCCTCCAGGAGTCGGTCGAGGGCTTCCTGGACCTTGCGTTCGCTCTCGGCATCGAGAGAGCTGGTGGCCTCGTCAAGAAGAAGCACCGGCGGGTTCTTCAGGATGGCGCGGGCGATCGCGATCCGCTGGCGTTGCCCGCCCGACAGGCGGACCCCTCTTTCGCCGAGGTAAGCGTCGTATCCCCCCGGCAGAGGCTGGATAAACTCGTCGGCGAGCGCCGCCTGCGCCGCGCTGATCACTTCTTCGTCAGTGGCCTCGGGTCGGCCGTATCGGATGTTCTCACGGGCGCTGGCGGAGAAGATCACGGTCTCCTGGGGGACGATGCCGATGCGGTCGCGCACCTCTGCGATGCGTGCCCTGCCGATATCTGTGCCGTCGATTCGTATGGCGCCGGAGGCCGGGTCATAGAACCGCAGGAGCATCCGGAACACGGTCGTCTTTCCCGCCCCTGACGCACCCACCAGGGCGACGCTTTCTCCCGGGTTGACCTGAAAGCTCACGTCGTCCAGCGCCCTCTCGTCCGGGCGCGACGGATAGCAGAAATTGACACCATGAACTTCGATTTTTCCCTGCCAGTCCGCCAGGGGTAGCGGCGCTTCAGGATCGGCGATCTCGGGCCGGGTCTCGAGCAATTCGAGGATTCGCTCCATCGCGCCCGCCGCCCGCTGTACTTCGCCCCAGACTTCACTCAGCGCGGCAAACGCACCTGCGGTGACGATGGCATACAGGACGAACTGTCCGAGTTCCCCGCCGGTCATGCGCCCTTCGATGACGGAAGTGGCGCCGAACCACAGGACCGAGACGATCGAGCCGAAGACGAACAAGATGGCGATCGCCGTCAGTAGCGCCCGGGCGCGGATCCGTCTCAGAGCAGTCCGGAACGACTCCTCGACGGCATCCCGGAAGCGCGCTGCCTCCCAGGCCTCCCGGACATAGGCCTGGACGATCTGGATCGCGGTCAGCGCCTCGTTGGCCAGTGCAGACGTATCGGCGATGCGGTCCTGGCTCAGTCTGGACAGCTTGCGTACGCGCCGGCCGAAGAAGATGAGCGGTAGCAGAACGACCGGGATCATGATGACGATCAGGCCGGTAAGTTTCGGACTGGTGATTACCAGCATCACGAATCCGCCCAGCAACAGCAGCAGGTTGCGTAGCGCGATAGACGCGCCGGAGCCCACGACCGACTGCAGAACCGTAGTGTCGGTCGTCAGTCGCGACAGCACTTCGCCGGTGCGTGTGCTCTCGTAGAAGGAGGCGCTGAGATTCAGCATGTGCGCGAATACCCGCGTACGGATATCGGCGACGACACGCTCCCCGAGCCAGGTGACGGCGTAGTAGCGGGCCGCCGTCGCCAGCGCCAGGATCCCGGCGATGACGAACAGGGCGATGAAATAACTGTCGATCGATGCGGCGCTCTCCTGGGAGAAGCCCTGGTCGATCATGTGTCTCACCGCGACTGGCAGACTCAGTGTGGCGCCGGCCGCCGCCAGCAATGCCAGCATCGCCACGCCGACCATTCTGCGGTAGGGCAGCATGAACGGCAGCAGCCCCCTGAGCGGGCGCATGTCGCGACTCCGCTGCGCGGCAGTGTCGTATGTCGAGGCGTGGGGTGTCATAAGGATCTCCGGCGGCGCGGGATTATACGGCATCTCCGCGCAAGGCCCGCTCCATAAGCTCACGCCAGCGCGCGAATCTCCCCGCGAGGTCAGCGTCGGGCCGCGGCTCGAACAGTTCAGGGGCGGGGCTCTCGGGCCAGCCATCGACTTGCTCGGCCAGGAGCCACGCCAGTCCTCTGGCGGTGGCCTCCGCCGCGGCCGGTCGCCGGACCGTCAGCCGGTTGATTGATGCCAGCCGCCGGCATAACGGGGCCGACCGGCCCAGCCCGCCGGTGATAACGATCTCCGCCTGGGGCCCGGCCCGGCACCGGCAGATCTCCAGGTTGGTGCTGATCATAAACGCAACGCTCTCGAGTACCGCGAGCAGGCGCAGCTGGCTGTCACCTGGCCCGACGAAGCGGGAGCCGAAGTCCTCCCGCCACCACGGCGATCCCAATCCCGATTCTCCGTTCAGGAAGATAGGTGGTTCGACAGGGCTGTCGCCGACGGCCTCCAGGGTCGCGATCCAGTCACTGATTCCCAGGTCACGGGCGACGGACTCGAGGGCGGCAGCCGCGCCATTGACGGTCCCTTCCAGCGCCAGTCGGATGCCATCCTTGTCGCCCCGGGTCACGCTTGTGAGCAGTCGTCCCTCATCCTCCGGGCGCTCGGCGGGTTGCAGGATGAACGCGCCGGTACCGGCGTTCACGTAGGCGACGTCGGCGGCCGGATCTCCCCGCGCATAGAGGGCCGCGGCCTGGTCTCCGGTACAGCGGGCCAGAGGTATCGACACGCCACCGACATCGATGACGCCGAATCCGGCGTCGCCAGCGACCACCGGTGGCAAGGGGCCGTCCGGCAGGCCGAATCGCTTCAGCAACTCTTCTGACCAGTCCGCTGTGGATAGGTCCCAGAGGAGGGTGCGTGAGGCGTTGACCGGGTCTGCCGCCAGGGTGTGCTCCCGGGTCAGCCTGAAGACCAGGAAGCTCGCTAATGGTCCCCAGGCCAGGGTGCCTGACTCCTGTGCGTCCGCCACCGCGGGCAGATTGTCGAGACACCAGTGCAGCTTGCTGGCGCCGTAGTGGGGCGAGGGGCGCAGGCCGGTGACTCTGTTGATCCGGCGGGCGTCCAGGTCGAGCGAATCCAGCCAGTCGGCATTGCGTGTGTCCCGCCAGGAGATGATCGGCGACAGCGCCGCCCCCGTCTGCCGATCCCAGCAGGCGATGCTGGAGCGCTGGGTCGCCAGCCCCGCCCGGATGCTCGCATCGGCAGGGAGCGCGGGCACGACCTGGCCGAGCGCCGATCGGATCGAGATCTCCAACTCGTCCGGGTCCTGCTCGTATTGCCCGCCCGCGGGTCTGCGGGTCCTGACCGGCACAGCGGCGCCCGCCAGTCTCCGGCCGCGCTCGTCATAGGCGATAGCGCGGCTGGACTGGCCGCCCTGGTCGATGGCGAGGAATATCCTAGAAGGCATCCGGATCGGCATCCTCGGGAGGGACGAGCGGCAGTGTCGCCGTGTCCGCCCGGACTTTACGCTGCGGGAGGCCGTGGCCGATACGATCCAGCACTTTGCAGGCCGTCGCGCGATAGGCCGTCAGTTTGCCGCCGAGTATCGTCAGGACCCGCGGGTCCTGCGCGCGGTCGACCACCAAGCGGGTCTCCCGGCTGCGGTTGAACGCATGCCCCCCTCCGGCGGGCAGGACGCGCAACCCGGTGAATGCCTCCGCGGCGCCGTCGATGGCCTGGACGGATTGCGGGAAGAAGTGCCGCAGCGCCTTGCGCAGGTAACGGATCTCGGTGTCCAGAGGTCTTACCGCGTCCGGTTTGCCCTGGAAGCGGGTCTCGGTCGTGCCGACGAGCGAGTGACCGTACCAGGGCATCACGAAGATACCCCGGCCATCCCTGGGGTTCTCCAGGTAGTAGCAGTGGCGGGTCTGGAAGTCCCGGAGCACAATGTGTGTTCCCTGAACGAGCTCGACTTGCGGCACGGTTCCATCCGGCACGAGATCGCCGTGAAGCTGCGCTGCCCACGGTCCCGCCGCGTTTATGAGGACGCGGCACTCGACCTCACGCTGCCGATCCGCCAGCCGGATCCGGGTTACCGCGCCTGTGCCTGTAAGCGTCGCCCCGACGCATTCCGCCTGGTCCCAGAGCCGGGCGCCCACGCTGATCGCCGATTCCATCACCGCCCGGGTCAGCAGCCGATCGTCGGTCCGCGCGTCGTAGTATCTCAACACCGCCCTGAGGCCGTCCGGCCGTAGCCCGTCGACTGCCGCAAACTCGCCTGGATCGACACGCGAGAACCCCGTTCCGCGGCCGAATCCGGCCAGTGCCGTGTACAGACCGAGGCCGACGGTCAACAGCCAGGGCGCGCGCCGGGCGCCCTCGTAGACCGGCAGGTGGAAGGACTCCAGCCTCACCAGATCAGGCGCCACATCCAGCAGGATGCGACGCTCGCGGAGACACTCCCGGACCAGGCGGAACTGGTAGGTCTCCAGGTAACGCAGCCCGCCGTGGATCAGTTTGCTCGAGCGGCTCGAAGTACCTGCCGCGAGCCGCGACTTCTCGACCAGCAGCACCGAGTGTCCGGCCGCCGCCGCGGCCTGGGCGACGCCGACGCCGTGGATACCGCCGCCGACGACCAGGATGTCGACCTGCTCAGTCAACCGCGGGCCTCGATGACAGCCGCGGGTCGCGCAGCATCTCGCCGATCGCCATGGTTTCCACCAGCGCGGCGCCCCTGCGCGCCAGCCCGACGGCCTGGTCCGGGTCGGTGATCTCGTAGATGGCCCACTGCCAGGGGCCGCACGGCAACGGTCCTTCCCCCGGGAGCTTGTTAACGTTGCAGAACAGGTAGTCGGGCGCGAGCTTCCGCGCGTGTTCGAGTTCGCTTTGATCCGCCGTGGTGAGGACCCACGCGATGGCCTGGCCATGCTTCTCCCGGGCCAGCGACAGCAGGTCGTCACTGTAGGAGGTGATGATGCCGCGGTCGCCCAGGGACTCTGTCTTTTCAAGACAGCGATCCAGCACTCTCTCCAGGCCGAATCGCTGCAGGCTCTCCGTCTTGATCTCGACGAAAGCGCGGGCGCCGGGCCAGCTCTCCAGCAGTCGACAGGCCTGCGCCAGCGACGGCAGCCGTACCTGCGCATAGGCATCGCCGAGACGCGTGGACTCGCCGATGCAGACTTCGGCCAGCCGATCCCAATCCATGTCGTGCACGCATCCAGGCAGGGCGGCCGTCCGGTCGAGCGTCGAATCATGCAGCAGCACCGGTACGCCGTCGGCGCTCAGCTGCACGTCGAATTCGACGAAGCGCGCACCCGCGTCGAGGGCCGCCGCCAGCGCCTCCAGTGAATTTTCCGGATAGCGTGACGCCCAGCCGCGATGAGCGATCAGTCGGGGAGCGGGCGTCGCATGGGTCGCATTCGGAGTCATGACCCTGCAGAGTTTCGCAGACCCCGGACACCGGCGACAGTATCGCGATGACAGCGTGGCGATAGAATCGTGTGGCGATGAGCTATGCAAGCCACCTCCAGGGCATCGGTTCCGGCGCGACCTATGACAAGGACGCCGTTATGAACCTGTGCCCGCGGGATGGCCGGCCGGTGCAGGTCGTCATGGATCTGCAACGTCTCAGGAAGGAACGCGGCCAGCTCGGCTGGTATCAGCCGGACAGGCCCAGCATGTGGCGTTTCGGCGGCCTGCTGGCGCTGGACTGGGACGACCCCGGCGACCGTCAGTGGATCGTCTCTCTGGGCGAAGGCCACACGCCCTTGCTGGATCTGTCCTCCGACCGGCTGGCACGTTCCCTCGGGATCGGGCTGCGCCTGAAGCAGGACGGCTGGCCCCAGCCCGGCTATGGCGCCAACCCTACACAGAGCTTCAAGGATCGCGGTATGTCCATGGTCGTCTCCATGGCTCGCCGGCTGGGACTCACGCGGCTGGCGGTACCGACCCAGGGCAACGCCGGCGACTCGCTGGCCGAGTATGCGCTGGCTGCCGGGCTCGACGTCGTGGTGGTCATGCCGGACGACACGCCCGGCCCGCTCCTCGAGCGCGTTGCCGCTCTGGCAGAAAGTCATGCATCGGTAGCGATGGAGCTGGTGCCCGGCACCATCCGCGAGGCTGGGCAGAGGGTGGAAGAGCGATGGCTGCCGCGCGGCTATTTCAGTGTCGCTACGTTCCGCGAACCGGGCTGGCGGATCGAGGGCAAGAAGACCCTCGGGCTCGAGATCGCCGAACCCGGGGCGCCCGGAGGAGCCTGGCGACTGCCGGACGTCATCGTCTACCCGACCGGTGGCGGGACCGGGATGCTGGGCATGTGGAAGGCCTTCGAGGAGCTCGAATGTCTGGGACTCGTAGGAGCAGACCGCCCCCGCATGATCGCTGTACAGTGCGAAGCGACGGCGCCCTTGGTGGAAGCCTTCGATCACTCGCGGGACGACACCCGTGCCGTCGACGCAGGGCAGACGATGGCGGCCGGACTCAATGTCCCCGGCGGGGTCGGCCACTTCCGCGTGCTGGAAATTCTCAGGCGCAGCGGCGGTTGTGCGCTGGCTGTCTCGGAAGACGCCATGATCGCGACAATGCGCCACTACTATGGTGACAAGAACTGGCAGCTCTGTCCCGAGGGCGCGGCGACCCTGGCGGTGGTGCCGGAGCTTTACGATCGCGGCCTGATCCGTCCTTCTGATAGCGTCGTGGCCGTCAACACCGGGTCGCTGGCCAAATACGTTCAAGACCCGCGCGACTGGCTTGAACGATGACCCGGTGCTGGCATCCGCCAGCGAACGCCGGCACCTACCAGGGCAGCGCTTCTCCGTTTGAGTGCCAGAAACCGCCGCTGGTCTCCAGCGTGAGTTCGTCGATACGCTGAAGTAGTCCCGCTGCCGCCTCGGCCGTGTCGATGAAGCCTTCGCCTCCCGTCATATCCGTGCGCACATAGCCGGGATGCAGCAGGGCGACGGCGATACGTTTCCCGGCCAGGTCATGGGCCAGTGAGGCGCCGGCGTTGTTGACGGCTGACTTGGACATCCGGTAGCCGTAAGCGCCGCCGGACGTGTTGTCGGCGACCGAACCCATGCGACTGGTGATGATCGCCACCTTCGCGCCTCTCTTCAGGTTCGGCGTCAGGGCCTCGGTCACCAGCAGCGGCCCGAGGCTGTTGGTACGGAACTGCAGGATCATGTCATCCACCGCCGCCGCCAGGCCCCCCAGCTTGTCACGGCGGAGCACGCCGGCGTTGTTCACCAGGACGTCGATCCGGCGTCCTTCCAGATGGCGGGCCAGCCGCAGCAGAGACACCGGGTCTGTCACTTCCACACCGCCGGTGACTTCTACATCGAGTTTTTCGAGCTCTGCGGACGGGGACCGGCATACGGCGATCACGCTATCGCCGCGTGCGGCTAACTGACGACAGAGTTCCAGGCCGATGCCGCGATTGGCGCCGGTAACAAGACAGGTGCTCACGATAATCCTCCAGCAGGTTAACGTCGCGGGGCGCCGGCGTGTAACCTAGGGCCCCGTTTCAGGCTCGGGATGCCCATGGTACTGCATCGACATTTCCTGCTGTTATCGACAGTGATGCTGCTGTCCTGCGCGTCGCTGCCACAGCGAGACGATACACTGGAGATCCCGGGCAGTGATGACGCCGCCGCCGCGAGTGCACTGGAGGGTTTCCTGCGCGATCTCGGCATGCCGGTGGAAGCCGGGTCGGATGACCAGTCCGTGTTCGTCTACCGGCGGGGGATGGCGACACTCCTGACGCCGATCACGCGGTCCGGGGGGCTGGACAGGCTGATGGCGACGCGGAGTTACGCGCCCGCCGCGGGCCGCAGCGAGGAGGACCTGCTGCGTCTGTCATCCGCGCTCAACGACCAGCTGAACGTGGGCAGCTTCAGCGTGCAGTCCGGCGCACTGATCTTCCAGACCCACATGACCTTCCTGGATGAGATCAGCGCGGCCCAGATCACGGCGTTCCTGGACTGGCTGGACACCGCAGAACTGGCCATCATCGCGGTCGATGGCGATGGCTCGGCGTTATCGCTATCGGAAGTCTGAGCCTGTTGGCAGTGCTGGCGGGCGCGACTAAGCTTGCGTCATCCGCTACTGCATTGGAGGGTTACCGATGACGACCAGCGTCGAAGTCAGCCACGAATACGCCCACCCGATCGAGACGGTGATCGGCGCCTTCACGGACCCCGACTTCTACCTGCACAAATTCGAGGGCATCGGCGCCCGTGACGTGGAGGTGCTGGCCAGCGATGACGATGGCGACGTCTTCTCCGTAGAGACCCGCCGCGACGTGCCGCTGGAGGTGCCGGCCGCGCTCAAGAAACTGCTCGGCTCCTGGACCACGGTCATCCAGAACGAGGAGTGGGTGGAGGGCGAGGACGACGAATACCTGAATGAGCTGCAGATCAACTCAGAAGGGGTGCCGGCAGTCGTGACCGGCTCGATGACCCTGATCCCGACCGACGACGGCTGTATCAACGAGGTCGTGATCGAAATCACCTGCAATATCCCGTTGATCGGTCGCAAGGTCGAGGCATTTGTCGCCGACAACACCGAGGAACTGCTGGACGCCGAATACGAATTCATCCAGGCATACCTGGACGAGCTATGAGCCGCGCGCCGGGAACGCGGTGATTGTCAGCCTTCGTCGAGCAGTCGCCGCAGGTCGATGACGGCGGAATTCGCCCTCGACAGGTAGGAGGCCATCACCAGCGAGTGATTGGCGAAGATCGCGAAGCCACTGCCGTTGAGCACTATCGGGCTGCGCATGGGCGCCTGGGAGCCCTCCAGCTCGCGGATGATCTGGCGGATACTGACCACTGCATTCTTGTCTTCCAGCACGTCGCGGAAGTCGTATTCCGCCGCCCGCAGGAAGTGGATCAGGGCCCAGGTCGCGCCGCGGGCCTCGTAGAAGTAGTCATCGATCATCAACCAGGGTGTCTTGACCTCTATATCGTCGGGTCTCGGTGCCGCGCCGGCCGCGGACGCATCCCCTGCGTGGTCGGTATTGACCCGGCGCTGGCCGACGCTGGCGCTGAGACGCTGGGACAGGCCGCCGAGACGTTTCTCTACGATGGCCAGCCAGTCGCGGAGATTGTCGGCCCGTGCGTAGAACTGGGCTTCTCCCTCGCTCGGATCACTGAGCCGCTCCCGGTAGCGTTCCAGGTAACGGATTCCCTCCCGGTACTTGCTTTCCGTGGTGGGCAGGATCCACGACTCGCTGTCGAAGTTAAATGCCGGCTCGGCCCGGGACAGGTCCGGGTCCTCCAGGGACTGGGTCTGCGAGCGGCTGTAGTCGTTGCGCAGGGACCGGGCCAGATCGCGCACCTGGACCAGTACGCCGAATTCCCAGTTGGGGATGTTGTCCAGCAACACGCCGGGCGGTCCGATATCGTTGGACAGGTAGCCTCCGGGCTTCTCGAGCAGGGTGCGGGCCGCCTCGATCAGCGTGTCGGTCGTGGCGAATCCTGCGACGGCCGGCGCTCGCTGGTTATCCCAGCGGACCCAGAAAGGCGCCGGCTCCCTGGACCAGTACCAGGCGAGTGCGATTTGCACGACAAGAAACACCGCCACCAGGATGGCCGCGAGCCGCGAGCGGAAACCTCCGCGCTCGGGCAACGAGAGAGACAGCCGCTGCCCGAGGCCGGAGAACCAGGCCGAGAGCTTGTCGAAGAGATTCTGCATTTGGAGATTCCTGGATTGAAGCAGCAGACTGCCACCGAATACACCATGTTTCTGGTCACCGGCCGACATTTCAACCCCGGGTTTCGGCCACATCCGCTATGAAGGCTGTTTTTATTAGAAGATTCGGCGGTAACGAGGTGCTCGAAATCGGCGAGCGCCCCCGGCCGCGGCTGCGGCCGCGCGAGGTGCTCGTGCGCATCAGGGCGGCGGCGGTCAATCCGCGGGACTGGATGGTCCGCAGCGGAACCTACCCGTTCCGCTTCACTCTGCCACGCTTCCCCATTGTGCTCGGCGGTGACTTCGCCGGCGAGATCGCGGCGATCGGGCCCGGGGTCCGCCGCTTTGGAATCGGCGAAGACGTATACGGCATGCAGCGTGCATTCGGCGGCTTCGGCGCCTTCGCCCAGTTCATCGCGGTGCGCGAGAACGTCCTGGCCAGGATTCCCGCAGATCTGGCTGTGGAACAGGCGGCCGCGGTGCCGCTGGCCGCCCTGACCGCCTGGCAGGGGTTACATGCCGACGCCCGGCTGGTGCAGGGCGAAAGAGTGCTCGTCAACGGCGCCGCCGGCGGCGTGGGCTCATTCGCGGTCCAGTTCGCCGCCGCTGCAGGCGCCAAGGTCAGCGGCGTGTGCAGTGCACGCAACCTGGGATTCGTCCGCGACCTGGGCGCGGATGAGGTCATCGACTACGCTCGCCGGAGTTTCACCGAAGGCGGGCGGCAATGGGATGTCATATACGACGCCATCGGCAGGGCATCCTGGGCCAGCTGCCGGTCGCTGCTGCGGCCCGGGGGCCGCTACATTACGACCGTTCCCAAGAGGACCGACGTCGCGGCCAGCCTACTGACGGCCCTGCCGGCCGCCTTGCTGCCGGGTCGCCGCTACTGCCGGCTGGTGCTGGTGCGCAGCGACGGGCGCGAGCTCGAGGCGATCTCGAAGCTGATCGAGGCGGGCCGGGTCAGGGTCCATGTCGAGGAGGTCTTCCCGCTGGAATCCGTCGCCCGGGCCCTGGATCGCAGCCGCACATTCCACACCCGGGGCAAGCTGGTTGTGCGAGTGCCGTGACGGGAAAGTCGCGGAAAGTCCTGAAAAACCAAGAAAAAGCCCTTCCGTTTGTCGCTTGATGATGACCGTTCGTCGGCAAACCGGGAATCGGCCCCGGCGCTGCCCCTGGCGGAAATGAGCGTCTGGCGGTTGTTCGGGACAGGGCTCAATAATCACTTAAAAACAATAAGTTAGTGCCTATTCTCTGGTGCAAACTAGCAACCGGTCCTGCTGTCGGAGCCGCTTGATAGACCCGTCGGTCGCCGACCGGGCGTGAACTGGTTCAAGGTTTCGACGCCGGCTTCCCGACTACTATTCTGTCCGTCCGGGATAAACCGCCAACACCGGACCGGAATTGGGAGAGACCGAATGCCTGAACAGCGAGGATTCACCCTCATCGAGTTGCTGGTGACGTTCACCGTCCTGGCCATCATCCTCGGCATCGGCGTGCCGGGGCTCAGGGATTTCATTTTTAACAATCGGCAGGTGTCGGCGCTCAACGAGATGGTCGCCAGCCTGCAGTACGGCCGCACCGAAGCCATCGCCAGGAACAACACCGTATCGCTGTGTCCGAGCACCAACGGTACGAGCTGTACCGGCGCCAGTACCTGGGACGTCGGCTGGATCATATTCAGCGATAGCGACGCAGACGGCACCGTTGATGGCGGCACGGACACCGTGCTGCGGGTGGTCGAGGGCCTGGACAACCTGGATCTGGGCTTCGACAACAACGCGGTCACCTACCGGCGCAACGGCCGCGCCCAGGCGGGGACCATCGGCACGTTTCGCCTGTGTGACGCCCGCGGGGCGGCCAAGGGTAAGCAGATCATCATGGATCTGGCCGGTCGGCCGCGCGCCGAGAAGCTGACGGGGAGTTGTCCGACATGAAGCGAATCTCTGGCAACAACAACCGGCAGCGTGGCTTCACGCTTCTCGAGGTGATGATCGCGCTGCTGATCTTCGGCGTCGGCTTGCTGACTGTGGCCGCGCTACAGACCGTGTCCAAGCGGGCCAACTACGAGGCCGTGCAGCGCACCACGGCGTCCTTCCTGGCGCTCGACATGCTCGAGCGCATGCGCGTGAACAAGGGCCGCCTGAATCG
>CALDWW010000102.1 GCA_937924335.1 uncultured Gammaproteobacteria bacterium | reverse complement strand
GTGGGAGAAGACGCGGAACACCCGGAGATCTGCGGACGCTGCGTCGATAACGTGACCGGGGCCGGCGAGCAACGGCGCTTCGCATGAGCGAGAAGGGCCTGACTGAGCAACGTAGCGCCACGGTCTGGTTATGGTTGTCGGCTGCGATCATCGCGCTTGACCAATACACGAAGTGGCTTATCGTCCAACAGTTTGACCTGTACCAGCGGCTCGACCTGTTGCCGATGCTGAGCATCACCCGTCTGCACAACACCGGTGCGGCGTTCAGTTTTTTGAGTGACGCCGGGGGTTGGCAGCGCTGGTTCTTCATCGTCCTCGGTCTGGCCGTCAGCGCACTGGTGGTCGTCTGGTTGCGACGGCTGCCGCGGCGTGGCAGGAGCTGGCTCGCGGCGGCGCTGGCGCTGGTCGTGGGCGGCGCAATCGGCAACATCATCGACAGGATGCACCTGGGTTACGTCGTCGATTTCATCAGCGTGCATTACGATCGATGGTTCTTCCCGGCCTTCAACGTGGCCGACTCGGCCATCACCGTTGGCGCCGTCGTCTTGCTGATCGAGAGTCTTGTGGCGGGGGAGGATCACATTCCTTCGCGGCGCCACGAAAAAGTGGACCCGTGAGGAGGTACTGATGGAAATCCTGCTTGCCAATCCCCGCGGCTTCTGTGCCGGTGTCGACCGGGCCATCGATATCGTCGAGCGGGCCGTGAAGCTCTTTGGGCCACCAATCCATGTGCGTCATGAGGTCGTACACAATCGATTCGTGGTCGACCGCCTGCGAAAACTGGGGGCGATTTTCGTCGATGAACTGGAGGAGGTGCCGGACGATGCGACCGTCATCTTTAGTGCTCATGGCGTGTCGATGGCCGTCCAGCAAGAAGCCGCGAGGCGTGGACTCAACGTGTTCGATGCGACCTGCCCACTGGTGACCAAGGTACACATGGAGGTCACCCGCTATGCCAGAGACGGACGTGAAGTCGTGTTGATCGGCCATGCGGGACATCCGGAAGTCGAGGGCACCATGGGGCAGTACGATCACGCCGGCGGCGGCGACATCTATCTCGTGGAGACGCCCGGGGACGTAGCCTCTCTACCCGTGCGTGATCCTGGCAATGTTGCTTTCGTGACGCAGACAACCCTGTCGGTGGATGACACCGCGAGGGTCATCGATGCCCTGCGTGCCCGGTTCCCGAATCTGACCGGTCCGCGCAAGGAAGACATCTGCTACGCCACCCAGAACAGGCAGGACGCGGTCAAGGACCTGGTACGCCGATGTGAAATCGTACTCGTCGTCGGTTCGCCCACCAGCTCCAATTCGAACCGATTGCGTGAGATAGCCGAGAAAGCAGGCATCCCTGGCTACCTGATCGACGGACCGGAAGACCTGCGACCCGAATGGTTCGCAGGCGTCAGTACCGTTGGCGTCACCGCTGGCGCTTCGGCACCTGAAATCCTGGTTCAGAGGGTTGTCGGCAGACTTCAGGAGTGGGGAGGTCACGTCGCTCAGGAAGCCGCAGGTGAGCCCGAGAACGTCGTATTCAGTTTGCCGAAGGTCTTGCGAGCCGTCTGAAGCCACCACTCTGAGTTCAGTCTTAGTCCCAACAGACAGACGGCGGCGATGGCGAGGATCCCCGTTCTCCGGTCTGATCGATCCAGAACTCAAGACAATCGTCGTCCATACTCTGCGGTGATCCCGCTCGCGGGATAGCGGTCAGTCGGAAACTGTCGGGTCCGTCCAGTTCCAGACTCACGCCATACCAGCCGTTCTCGGTGCCTTCGAATCCCAGCCCATCGGGGGGCGGGGCACTGAGCTTGTCTGCATAGGACAAGGTGTCAAGATGGTGCGCCTCCTGGGCGGCGGCCAGACCCAGAAGAGCGATGGTCGCGTCCGTTCTGCGGACCTCGACGACATGCCGCCACCATGCGGCTTGAGCGGTGGTCACCAGGATGCCGAGGATGACTATGACGACCAGGACCTCGAGCAGCGTGAAACCCCCGCGGAGGCGTGACAGGCAGTGGCGCTGCTGACATTGTGTCACCGTCGGCACTTGGGTTGTCACGTGTCTTCCTCAGGCAGGTGCCACGATACCGGCTGGGCCGGCGCTCGCAGGTCGGGCACACAGCCGTCCGACTCGCCGCAGACGGGAGGCACCGGACACCCGGATGCCGAGCACTCGGCCGGATCGACCGGGGCCGGCGCCAGAATGAATATCTGCTGTCTGTGCGTCACATGGGCCCCGCGGCCGGCGTCTGCGTCGGCGGTCAACAGAAAGTGCCACTCAACGAGGCCTGCTGACGGATCGCCGCGAGCCGATAATCGGATCCCCAGGAACCGCGATCTGACCAAGGAACTGGAGTCCGCCGTCGTCTTGTGGAGCAGGACGGTCGGTACGGTGGAGATGATGTCTGTTCCCTGGAGGACGCTGGTCAGGGCCATAGAGGCGGCAGTCCCTGCGACGCTTCGCATCGTCATTGCCTCCGCGCGACCGATTTCAAGCGCGGCGAAACGAGGTGCCATCGTGGCCGAAAGTGTGATCAGCGAGAGAAAAACAAGGGCCAGCACCAGGATGAAACCCCGTTGGCCGCCAGGTCCGGGCAAGTTAGCGATCATCTGATGGAGCCGTTCGGGATGGGAAGGGTCTGCACCAGCAGGTACCGGGAGCGGTGTTCCGTCGGCGATAGTCCTGCCCGATCCGCATAACGGCTGATCGAGCGGGCAATGGTTCCGTGGGGTGCGGTCGCTTCGGCCAGTAGCCACAAGCGAACGGCGACCACCCTGGTGGCTGCCCCAGCGGCCCGGGGATCGTCGGGATGCACATACAGATCGACACCCCGCACATCATCGAGATCGATCCCAAGCAGGACCTGAAAGTCGGCGATGCCGGGGGCGATCTCTTCGTCAAGCAAGCGTGGTCCCCTGGAGAGCGTCTTGCGTCGCAGAGCCGGACGGCCGTCTTGCCCCCCCGAGCGGGCCACGTAGTAGATGCTGGCAACGACATCGCGGACTTCAACAGGCGCGGTGAACTCCGCTGGCCCGCCATCCGAGAAGAGCGCGCCGTTCTCCAGGTTGATGACCGCCTGAAGGCGACCGGACTCGGGTTGACTGGGGCGTCCGGCTAGTCGGCGCAGGATAAGTACATCGGCCCCTTCAACAGGCTCGCCCACGGCTGGACAAGCGAGGTCATAGCGATTATTGCGTCCCTCCACCGGCCGGTTGAGCGAGACGGAAAAATTCGGTCCGCAGTCACCACTGACAGGAATCGCAACAGGATCCTGGGGGCCCGCGACCCCGGTGATTCGCCCGGGCCGCCCCGGCAGACCGACAAAGCCCGCCTGCACCAGGTCCTCGCCGACGTATGCCATCGCCTGGATCGTGGCGTCCTGTACCTCGGCGATGGATGTCAGGCGGTTGACCGCCTGCCGGGAACGACCGTGAACGGTGACGAACGCACCAAGCAGGACGACCGCCAGGCTCATAGCGATCAGCAGCTGGAGCAGGCCGTAGCCCGTGGTGCGCTTCACGGGCCGACGACCCGGGTGATGCGACCGTTCCAGCGGCCCGTGGACCAGGTGAGTTCGATCGCCAGTGTTTGCGTCTCGCCGTCGCCCACCAGTCGCAGGTCTGATTGTGCCCGCGGCAGGGATGCCAGGTATCGGGCGCGCCATTCCGCCAGGTCGTGCGCGGCCATCACCTCGGGCTCGCAGGGCAGCGATGGGGTCATGGTTGAACTGCAGGTATGTGATGCCGGGGGACCCGCGTAGGCGGGTAGGCCGGCCGGATTGACCCGGACCCTGGCTTCCAGATCGTTCAGCGCTGCGAGTGCCTGGTGTTGCAGCACGGCCTGGTGCTGCCTGGCTGCCGACATGATGCTCAGTCTCAGCAGTCCGAGAGACCCTAACGACAGTACGAGGAGTGCGACCAGCACTTCAAGCAGGCCAAATCCAGAATCTGCTGCAGGGCGGGGCGAGTTCACGAAAGGCTCATCCAGGGCAAGCCAGTTGGTTGCCCGACGACGCCCGGGAAGCCACCCGCGGACGACCCGTGTGACTGACAATCACGGCGCGAGCAGACGCTGGACCACGACGATCACAGTAGACAAAAGTACCCGCCGAGGTCCGGCGTAGGTTCGGCCTGTAAACGAACCGGCTCCTGTTCGCGTCGATGGTCGCCTGTTCGTCGAACAAGTAACGCAGAATGACGCGTTCGCCGTCGTCCAGATGAGCGGGCTGATCACCGTCGTCGTTGATGAATACGAGCCAGCCGCGATTCCAGCCGTCGCCGTCGCAGCCCTCACCGCTGCCTCGCGGGCACAGGACGACTTCCTGACCGCTGCGCACCGACTGGGCGCGGGCGACGTGCAATGCGCGGAGTATCTCGTTCAGGACCCGCGTGCGTCGCGCATCCAACAGGAGATCCTGCATCGCAGGGGTCGCCGACGCCAATAGAATGCCCATGATCGTGACCACAACGATCAACTCCAACAGAGTGAATCCGCCGCCTCGTGTCATGAGCGCCCCCTGCGCTGTCGGGATCCTGGGAGGGTTCAGCCTAGGCCCAGATCCGGGACATTGGCAGGTGGACTATCAGGGAGAATTGCAGGCAAATGAGGGGTGGCTGGGCGAGTTCCTTAGCGCATGGTTCATTCTCGCTTGGTGCGGCACAGCGAATCAGGGCCGGAGAATGATCACAGGGCGCAGGCGCTGCTCAATGGGCGGGCCGTCCAGCCGCCGTCGGTGTTTGCCGCCGGGTCGACAGGATAACTTTGTCGTTGGGGCACACGAATCCGATGACTATCCCATTGGCTTCGCTGACTGCCGGCGGCAACGGGCAACCTGACCGATCGTCAGGGCGTGTTGGTCAGGACCTGTGGACGTGATTTATAATCTCTCCAGATTATGAATGCCGACATCGTCAAGACCCTTGAGCAGCACGGTGCCAAAGTCACCTCCCAGAGAGTGGCTCTGGCCGAGATATTGTTCGCGCGCCCACAGCACCTGTCAGCGGACGCGCTGCTCGACGCCGCGCGCAGGGCGGGAGTCCGGGTATCCAAGGCGACCGTCTACAACACCCTGAACCTGTTCGCGGAGTGTGGACTGGTGCGCGAGGTCAACGTAGACGGCACGCGTGTCTACTACGACTCCACGACCCATCCCCATCATCATCTGTTCAACGTCGACACCGGTGAGTTGACGGACCTGCCGGAGGATTCCGTCCGATTGGCCGAGATGCCCGAATTGCCGGACGGGACCGAGGCCGCTGGTCTCGAGGTTGTGGTCCGGATTCGCAACTCCCGCGGCTGACCCGCGTTGCCCGGCCGGCGGGCTTTCCCGTATACTTCGCGCCCTCTCCGGGGCCTCTGGCGCGCCGGTGCAACTGTCTCCCGTTGCCGGAGTAGCTCAGTTGGCAGAGCAACTGATTCGTAATCAGTAGGTCGGTGGTTCGAGTCCACTCTCCGGCACCAACAATAACAGCAGGTTACGTAGATACAGGGTTTCAGTTTTCTGTCCTGGGTAGCAGGCCGGGTAGCATTCAGGCCCTGTAGCAGCAACCTCACACCTCAAGCGGCAGCTACACCACCCCTAGGGAATCACTCCGCGTCCAACAAACAATCACCCTGGAAGCCAGATGGGTCCCATCCAGGAGGGGGCCGGGGGCAAATTTCCATTTTCTAATAGCCGTAATGAGGCCGTCCCTCACATTGCCGAAAAACCCAAAGGGAACCCATCCCGCACTATTCGGAGTTCGGGCATATCCCACTCGTGGCCCCGAGACCTAGGGGTGCGGTCACAACGACTTGAATATCAGCATTCCCTCAAGGTCCGCTCTGGGTCGGAAGCAGACACTCAGATTGGTCGCGAGGGAGGATCGATCAGGGACTTAGCCGAAT
>CALDWW010000101.1 GCA_937924335.1 uncultured Gammaproteobacteria bacterium | reverse complement strand
CAGCGGAGGACTCGGGCTGCAGAACTGCGAGGATCAGCTGCGCGACTACGTCGTCCAGCAATCCCTGCAGGATAGTGTCCGATTCACCGGCAGCGTGACCAACGTGCGTGATTACCTGCAGGCCGCCGATGTCTTCGTCTTCCCGTCAGAGAGAGAAGCATTCGGAATATCTGTCGCGGAGGCAATGGCTTGCGCGCTGCCGGTCGTCACGACCGACATCGAGGGGATCAGTGACGTGGTAGTTCCGGGACAAACGGCGAGCGTCGTTGCCCCCGGCGATGGTCCCGCCCTCCTCGATGCCATATGCTCCCTGTTCGACGACGAAGCAAGCGCGGTGGCTTTGGGCGACGCCGGACGTCGTAGAGCCGTGGAGTACTTTTCGGAGACAAGTGTGGTCGCGAGTTACCTTGAGATGGCCGTTTCACTATCGCCGACTCAGGCCGGAGGCGCGGATTGAGCAAGGTGAGCGCCGAAGCCTCCACGGGTCCTGCAGACAGCCCGGAAGACAACGTCGGTCACCGCGCCGCTATCGATCAGGACATCACTGTCGTTATCCCGACGCTGGGACGACCCATCATCGGCCGGTGCCTGGAATCTATCGCCGCCGGCAACCTGTGGCCCAGGGAAATCATCGTGATCGATCAGGGCAACTCGAAAGATGTGCTGGAGTCGTTGCAAACCCTGCAGTGCAGAGGTCTGTCTTGCCGCCATGTCGTTATGCAGGGCACAGGAAGAGCGGCAGGGCTCAATCACGGTCTCGCGATGGTGACGACCCGATTCATCCTGGTCACTGATGACGATTGTGAGGTCGCTACCGACTGGTTGAAGGCGATGGCTGAACACCTGCGCTCGGACCCGCAGACGGTAGTTACGGGAACGGTGCTTGCCGGTGGCGACGAACGCGTCCTGAACACGGTCATGGGCGACAAAGCGACCATCGCCCGAAAACCCGGACTGACGTATGACCGATTATCGGGGGGCAACTGTGGCTTCGCTATCGAGGTGCTGCGTAGCGTAGGGCTGTTCGACGAGGATCCCTGCATGAGCGTGGCGGAAGACGGTGAGTGGGCCTACAGAGCACTGCGGCGCGGCGTAGCGATCGCGTTCGTGCCGGAAGCCGTAGTCTCCCACCTCGGGTGGCGAAATCTGGGAGAACGGCTGGGTCAATATCATCACTACGCCCGCAGCCACGCGGCATTTTTCGGTAAGTATCTGCGGCGTGGCGACCCCTTCATCGCGCTTCGAATGATCGTTCACCTGGCGCGCTCATCCCTGCGCTGGATCAGGGGGATGGTCCGGCGCGACAAGGAGCTCGCCGCGAATGGCAGAGCCTATGTAACCCAGTTGTTCCCCGGACTCATCGCGGGATTCAAGAGCCGCGCCAGGCCGCCATCATTGCCATGAGATGCCCGACGACATGAGTTTCGCCGCCACCACGACCAGAGGTACAGCCAGTTGAGTGCGGGACCCGACATTGCCGTCGTGATCCTGACCTTCCGCCAGAAGGAACAGACGTTACGATGCCTCGAGCATCTGTTGCAGCAACAAGATGGGCAAACGGAATTCACTGTCCTGCTCTGGGACAACGGGTCCGCTGACG
Organism: uncultured Gammaproteobacteria bacterium; assembly: GCA_937924335.1. Taxonomy (GTDB): domain Bacteria; phylum Pseudomonadota; class Gammaproteobacteria; order Steroidobacterales; family XN24; genus JAHEFR01. The sequence goes on along the minus strand of CALDWW010000101.1, from coordinate 10,820 downwards.
AGACAGCGACGGCAGTCGCGGCTCAATTCCCCGAGGTGATGCTGCACGTGAGCCAGACCAATCTTGGCGTGGCCGGCGGCCGCAACGCCGCCGCCGCTGAGGCGATCAGCGCATGGAACCCGGACTGTCTACTGTTCCTGGACAACGACATGGTCGTGCAGCCGGGATTCGTCGCCGCGCTGGCGAAGCCTTTGCGGCCGGAGAGCGGCGGGCGGGTCGGTCAGACACAGGCGAAGCTTATGCTGGCTGATGAGCCCGAACGACTGAATGACGGAGGTGGTTGTCGCATCCAATTCTGGCTTGGCCGGACCCGGCCGGTGGGATTCGGTGAGGTCGACCAGGGTCAGTACGATACGCCGAAACCCTGCGTGTCCTGTGGGGGCGCGATGATGGTCCGGACGCATCTGTTTCAAAAACTGGGTGGATTCGACGAGCGATTCAATCCGTTCGGACCCGAAGACCTCGACTTCTCTCTTCGACTGCAGGAAATCGGGTGGGAATCCTGGTACGTACCGGCCGCGGTCGCCGTCCATGACGTCAACCACACATTCGGCGGAGGCGACTACAGCGAGGAATATGCGACCCATCGATCCAGGCACTGGTTGAGGCTGATGCGGAGACATGCCGGGATCATTGACTGGTTGGGATTCGTTCTGGTGGGCGCCCCGATCATCTTCGGCCGGGTACTTGCGCGTGAACTAGGGAAAGGAAACTTCGGGGCCATCCGCGGGCTGATACGGGGCGCGTTCGGGCCGCGCGACAGATAGTCGCTTCGACCTTATTGGTGAGGAGAAAGCGTACGCCTGGACTATTCGCTTCCGATCCGCTCGAGCAATCGCAGGGTCTCAGTCGTACATCGCTCCCAGCTAAAGCGCTCGGATCGCAAGCGTGCCCGGGTTCCCAGGTCCGCCCTGAGACCGTCGTCGTCGAGAATACGCTGAACTGCGGCAGCGATACCGTCCGGATCTGACGGATCTACAAGCAGAGCCGCATCGCCAGCGAGTTCCCGCAACCCGAAAGCGTTGGAGGTCACTATGGGGGTTCCGCAGGCCAGCGACTCCGTGATGGGTATCGGGAACGCCTCCATGTTCGACGGATACAGGAACATGGTGGCAGAACGGAACAATGCTGGAAGCTCAGACTGCTCAACCCAGCCCGTAAAAACGATGTCGGCGCCGTAGCCGGTATCAGGGATGCCAAAACGTTCGCGAAAATTTTCGCAACCTCTGCCGGCCACGACCAACTGGCAGGGCGTGTTCTCATGGACTTTTCGAAACGCCTGCAGGATGGCATCGAAATTCTTGCGCTCTGCCCGATCGCCGCCGGTCAACGTGAGAATGTACCTGCCTGCCAAGCGATATTGTTGCCTGATCCGGGCAGCCTCTTCGGGTTCGGCTGGCTTGCTGAATTCTGCGCCAGGTGCGAAGTAGACCGTCGTGATCTTCGACTCCGCTACGCCTAGTCGACGGTGGAATTCCTGTCGGGTGATCTCCGAGACCGAAAGTACGGCGCCCGCCAGCCGGCAGTACAGCGGCATCATCACACGCGCATAGAGTCGTGTTGCAAGGGACCAGTATTGCTTCGTCTCAGGGATGAACCACCCTGCCCCATGCAGAACCATGGCACTACGCCGAGCGCAGAGAAGCGGGACAGTGAATTTGGGATGAAACAGTACGTCCAGTTGATCTCGCCGAAACCAGAGTGGCATCTTCAACTGATCCCAGACCGCCTTGTTGCCTAGCGGTACATGGCGTTCGGTAACGTTGGGTGAATTAGAGAAGGTTCCCACGTCTTCCGGTCGGCCGAAATACAGGAAATACTCGTGCTCAGGAGCAGCCTCAACCAGGTGCCGCGCGATGTTGCGCGTGTAGACGCCAACCCCGCCCTTCTCCTCGAACGCACGCAACATCAAGCCGATTCGCATCGCTAACCTACGCTACTGGACATAGAAGGAGCATCTATTCGCGGTGACCGATGACCTTCGCCGGCGTCCCGGCGACAATGCAGTATTGCGCTACGCTTCCAAGCACGATGCTGCCGGCACCGATGACCGCGCCTTTCCTGATGTGACTGCCAGGGAGTATGACGGACCCGGCCCCGATGAGGACATCGTCCTCGATGACCAAACCCCTGGTGTCGGCCTCCGGCTGGTCCATGATCAGGGTATTGCGTCGCCAGATCTCCTTGGTGCCGCCGACGATGGTGCAGTTGGGCGCTATCCGGACAAAGTCACCGATCGATACGTCACCGGCCCCCGTAGAGATGTGATCGAAACTGCTCAGTGCGCAATTCCTGCCCATGCGGACGGCACCCCCACTGCTCTGAACCACGGCAAATGCTTTGACGACGGTGCCCTTTCCGAACGTGATATCGGATGACAACTGGACCTGGGCCGACGGACTGATCATAGCCCCGCTCTTCAGGTAGTGATAGGCACTGACAAAGAGTCCCGGCACTGCGTATCTCGCGATTGTCCGGGTGGCTGCCATTGGTCAGCGTGACTTATGCAGATCAGCTGGCGGTGGCGTCGCCGCTGCGTCCCGGCTTCACTGCAATGACCGAGTACTTGTAGGCAAATCGTTTTGCCAGCGACTCGGGCAGAAGATTGTAAAGCGGGCGAAATATCATCTTGTAGAGCACCGCCTTGAATCCGGTCCGTGCAACCGGCAGGGCCCGGTGGTGCTCCCGATAGGTTTCTACGATGTCGAACTGGTGGAACATCGCCTCGATCTGGGACTCCGTGTAGAACTCGTTTACCGGTGGATCTTCGTCCTCATACTCAATGTTAGCCTTTCCGACCGTGTGAATCAGGTACATCCACGAGGGTCTGCGATAGAAGTGCGAAATGATGGCCCGGCCACCTGGTTTCAGTACCCTGAAGACTTCGGATATCGCTGCCTGGGTATCCCCCGAGGCGTGCAGAACACCGTTCGACCAGACGGCGTCGAAACTGTCGTCTTCGAACGAGAGCTGAAGCGCATTATCCACCTTGACCTCATCGGCTTCCGCCTCGACGACCTCGAAGTGTCGTTTGCAGAACTCCACGGCCTTCGGCGACAGATCGACTGATGTGACCCGCACACCACGGCGGATGAACTCCAGGCTGTCGTAGCCCATGCCGCAACCGATCTCGAGTAGTTTCTTTCCGGAGAGCCCCCGAGCTTCCGAGTCGATGCGCTCCATGATCCATGGGAATTTGTATGGGTTCATCCACGGCCGGATGTGCTCGAAGAATTCGGGGCTGCCGACAGGGACCTCATGATCCGAGACGTACTGAAGACCCAGCGTGTGAGCGTCCCAGTAACGGCGGATGCCCGCGACCCGATCATTTGGACTGTCGTCCTGAACATCTTGCGACATATTTGTCGTTTCCTCGCAGGCCAGCGCCGCTCTCGCATCCATCGTCAACCCTCACTGTATCAATATCGAAGCATGCGAACGCAATACCTCTAACAGATCGCAATTCTAGACATCTTGGGGCTTGTCAGGCTGTGACGCAGGTATGGTTTCAGGCACATAAGTCAAACGAATCACGCGTCATGGTGCGCGGAAGTGATTCGTCCCACATCAACACCAACCCGATCTCAACGATTCGCGCGGCGTCGGCATCTTGCGTTGACAGAGTAATATTTAATGTTATGAATTAATAAAATCCCATAATTCATTTATATTGTTGATATTACTCTATGCCTTCGTCATCCGACGATGATGAACCCTGTTACGGGCGAAAAGTCCAACATGGGCCGGTCCCGACATGAAAGTCACTCATCTCAGTCGCTGGAAGAAGTAACCCGTGTCACCGAGTCGCTGCCATCCGGGCGGCGGTGTCACAAGACCGAAGGGCTCCGCGATAACTGCTTCAGCCGGCGTCGCGGCCAGTGCCTCTATGACCCTGGCTCGCCGCGAGCCCTCGAGCGACCAGAACTGCTCCACCTCTTGCGGATCGATCTCGGCGACTATGCGCACCCGCGCCAACCTGGCCCAGTAGGCCGGAAACGAATAACCAAGAAACGCAACTGAGGATCCCTTCTCTATGCCGGCCTCTTCCAGCTCTTCGGCGATGGCCGGATGATCGGCATGATGTCCATCCGTGAACTGTCCGGATGCCATCGGTGTATCCAGCGTCACTCCCGTCAGTGCCGCAAGGCCGTCGAGATTGAGCGCGGCGATGTTCAGCCAGACCCCGATGATCATGACCGCCCCGCCGAACGAGACAAGGTTGCGGGCGCCATCGGACGCCGGCAACCGGACGAATGAGGTGATGCAGGCCAGAAGCAAGAGAACGAATGGACCGACATACCTGGATATCACGTACACAAGCGCGTACATGGACAACGCGGCCAGGCCCCACAGAACGAGCACGGACTCTGTGCTCCGGAGTCGCACTTCCGACCGCCGGCGATAACTTGACCCAAGAAGCAGGAGAAGCGCGCCTATCAGAAGGCCCTGCTGGCGCACGAACAGATCAAAGTAGAAGACGCCGTTGGCGGCCAACGCCCTGCCCTGCTGCGCTATGCCGACGACCGGCTCTATGCCCGCGGTCCAGTAACCGGGATCAAACGCGAGCGGATAGGTTCCACCAACAGGGCCGGCGAACTCATACACCGGCGGATCCGTCAGGACCTGCCTCGGCGGATGTTCCGGAGCCCCACTCATCATCCCGGGTGTGATCCGTGGATAGGGATAATTCATCCCGTTGACATGCTTCAGGTAGGTGAACGTGCCGACCTGGCTAAACGTCACCGCCCCGGTTTTGAGAGACAGTACCGTGAGAAACGGCGCGGCGACGATGATGAATGCCGCCAGACCGATGACGACATGACGCAGGCGCTGCCGGGTGCTCCCCTCTCCTGCGACTGCCCAGAGGATGAATAAGGCCAGGCCAAGGACAAACAACGCCGCCTTGGCAAGATACGCAAGCCCGAGAGTGACACCGAACAGGATCGACGTCCCAGTGTTGCCCGGACCTTCCCCGTGCCGGAGCAGCAATCCTGCCGCCAGATAGACCAGGGCAGCCACGCTCATGTCCGGAGTCACCGCCCAGATCTCAATAAGATTCAGAGACGTCCAGATGAACAGGGAGTAACCAAGAATCACCCAGGCTACCGGACGGAAACCGACCATCGTCGGTGCCAGCGAGGACCGATACCTCCTCGTCAATTCCGACCAGAAGAAATCGAAGCAGGCCAGGGCCACGAGAAAGACAACAAAATTGCTGATCTGGACGACGGGAAACTCTGAGGACACCGACGGTTCAACCAGGCTGATGACGCCACCGAGCACAACCGAGTAGAGCGGGCTCCACACCCCGTTGACAGCATCGACCCAGTCGCCGCGCATCCAGGCATCGCCCATGTCGAGGTAGTTAATGCCATCCTCATTCATGGACTGACTAAGAACGGCGGCCGTCGTGTGAACTGCTGCGATGAAAACAGCAATAAGGCGCAACAGCCAGCAGACTCCCGTCAGCCGCGGCGAGTCATCGCAGGCCAGCGTAGGTTGCGTATGACCTGATTCTGCGATCACGCCTGGCCAGTTCCCTGCGCTAACCGATCCGCGCTGTTTGCAGACATGCGGCACGGGCAGGTGATAGGCGGCATTGTCAGTCCCATGGATCCTCGAAGCGCTCTTTCCTGAGTTCGGTGACCTGATCGACGACCAACCCGATCAGGACGATGAGCAGTCCGGAGATGACTACAGTACCTGCCAGCGTCGGGAATCCCTGACCTTTGACAAGAGCCACCACGACACCGTAGACGAGACCGGGAACGATGAGGGCAGCTCCCAGCAGTGAGAAGACTCTGAGGGCGTCAAACAGGACGACCATCCGAACGATGTGCTTTAGTGTCGACATCCCGTCGGCAAGAAGTCGTACTTTCGATACGCCCTCCCGCTCCCTCGTGGTGATTGGCACGCAACCCACCCTGTAGCCTCGCTCCAGAAGCAACAGAGTCGAATTCGTAGATGCCGGAAAGCCGTTCGGGATCAGGTGCACATAGCGACGAATGAGGTTTCGCGGGAAGCATTGCAGGCCGGAGTTAAGATCCGGCATCTCTACGCCGCTTAGGGATTCAGCAAATAACTTCAGGAAGAACTTGCCCAGCGTCCTCTCGATCTGCTGCGGTGATCCAGAATCGCGTACGCCGATCACCGCATCTTTCTGCCCGGTAACGACCGGTCTCGCGACCGCGATGAGATCCTCGGGCCTGTGCTGACCATCGCCGTCATACCACGCCACAAACTCTCTCGATGCAGCACGCATGCCGGACTTCAATGCAGCGCCGTAACCGCGATTGCGATCGTGGGTGACGACCGTGATCCCGCTCAACCCGGAGAGAATCTCCGACGTGGCATCCCGAGATCCATCATCGACTACCACGACCTCGATACCCGGCGCGGCGGAACAGAGCTCCTCGAGCGTACCGCGGACCGAGGACTCTTCGTTGAATACTGGAATCACGACGGACAGTCGCGACAACTCCAGGTCGCCGACTTCGCGGTCGACTGAAGCGGTTACCGTGCCTGCATCCTGTTTCACGATTAGCCCCCCATGCCGGCGAATCCCGCCTGCAAAGCTCGTCCAACTGTGTCCTCAAACTGCAAAACGTGAAGCTTCGACAAGCTGGATGACAAGGTCACGACACACCGCCGGTGCGGACAGTCGTCGACATGATTGTCTCGCAATCTAGCAAGTCTCGGGCCGAACAGCTCGTTTGACCGGCGTTGGGAGTACGATGATCGCCGCACTTTTCCACCATTGATACAAACCAGTTCTCACTCCTGCATCCAACTCGAAAGCTTCTTGCCAACGGCCGAGGCAATATGACTGCTGCCTACAGGACCGTAGTGACTGCCGTCATACCCGTAGTCCAGGGACGATGACACTTGTGCCAGATCCGGCAACAGATCAATAGTGACCAGTCCCTCATCCCGCAGCCTTTCGACCATCCTGCCCCAATGCTCATCGAACTCCGGATAGCGAATGGCGGTCTCGACATCGTCATGGGTAGGCATGACCACCACGGCGAACCTGATGCCTCCGGACTGCGCCTGGGCGGCCGTTTCGGCGAATATTCCACGGACCGTCCGCCAGGCTTCGGAGTCTGCCTCGTAGAAAGATTCGCTCCTGATCCGCTGCACGCTTCGCTTGCCGAGATACGCAGCGACCAGCTTCCCGGTGACGAAATGTGCCGACAGCGCCGTGGGTTCGAATAGCTCCCGAACGTAGAATCGATCATATCTCTGCAGATGTGAACGCAGATCGGATGACAGACCCTTCTGATTCGCCCGAAAGACTTCCGCGACGTTGGAATAAGGGGATCTGATCAGCTCGACGCCCATGGTGACAGGCAAATAGCGGGGCAGCACGGCAAACGAGTCCCACGGTTCTGCAAGACTGCGAATCGTATTGATGTCCCGCCACAGGTTGGCTGTGGGAAGGAACACGAAGACAACAGCGTCATGATGCGTCCGGTCACTCACTGATTGGTAGCGGAGAAGTGACTGCGCCATCCCGTATCCATCGACGCCGAAATTGATCGCGTCCAGTAATGGGTATGCCACACGCATCTGATGGATCCACGTCTCTTCCTGGGGTAGGCGACTGCCCTGCGTGAACGACTCGCCGAATACGAGCACACGGCTTGCACCGGGCTCGGCGGCTTGCCCGCTACCGATATCGCGGTCATGGCGGGCTCCCAGGTCATTACTGCGCCACCATCCGTTCAGGGATCTGCTGTTCTCCGTGGGCACGTAGCCCAGGTTCGGGTCCTCTCTCATGATCCCCCAGAGATCTCCCCTGGTGATCTGTACTCCCTGGACGACCAGTTCACCGAAAGGCTCATCCATTGCCACACTGGATCGCCTCTCTGCCGGGATGACCTGCCGGGGCGGCAACAGGACGCCGAGGAATTCGCCTGAACCAGACCCGCTGTCCCGGGTCAGCATCGACGCGAACAGCTCGAACAAGACGAGGGCCGCGATCGCGGCAAGCGTCGGCAGCCCGACGCAGGTCAACAATCTGGTGGAGCGAAGACTCATGCCGGCGTGCCCAACCGCCCCGTGACGCAGCCTTGGCTACGGCCCGAAAGGCTTAAGTCGGGCGGCCTGAGACGCCCGAATGAGTCGTCGCAACCGCTACACATGGCGGCATCTCGCCAGATTGCCCTCCCCTCAGGCGGCAATGCGAACAGGCCGCCTCAGGTCAACGATCTGGCCCGCATCGGCGATCCCGACGTCGGCTGCCAGGTCCCGCTTCAACCGGTCGCGCAGGGTCTCTTGAGCTGTCGTCTCGCCGTGCACCAGGTAGACCGGCGGGCGATTGGCGAAAGCGCCGTACCAGCGAACCAATCCATCCTGATCCGCATGGGCCGACAGACCGCCGACGGTGTGAATTTTGGCCGCCACCCGGATAGTCTCCCCCCAAAGCTTGATCTGCTCCGCTCCATCGACAAGACGTCTGCCCAGCGTACCGTGAGCCTGGTATCCGACAATGATCACGTGGCATCCCTTGCGCCAGACATTGTTCTTTAGATGATGCTTGATGCGGCCGCCCTCGCACATACCGCTGCCCGCCAGAATGATGGCGCCCGAATCCATCTTGTTGATTGCCCGCGACTGGTTCGCCGTGCGCGAGAGCTGGAACCGCGGCAACAGGCCGGCGCCGCCCCCCCTGCTGTTCCAGAGTCCGGCCGCCTCCTCGTCATACAGGTGAGCGTAACGCGCATACACACGGGTTGCCTCGATCGCCATGGGACTATCCAGGAACACGGACCAGTCGTCCATGCCCCAGTCGGCCCGGTGACGGCTCATGAAGTAAAGCAGGTCCTGGCTGCGGCCAACCGCGAAGGCGGGAATCAGTATATTGCCGTGTTCGTGGCGCGCTCCGCGGATGATGTCACCAAGCTCTTGGATCGTTTCTTCCCTGGATCGATGCAGACGATCCCCGTAGGTACTCTCCATCAGCACCAGATCCGCATCCCTTATCTGCATCGGATCGCGCAGGATCGGTGCGCCTGCGTGACCCAGATCTCCGCTGAAGACCAGCTTGCGCCGGACGCCCTTCTCCTCGAGCCACATTTCCACGATTGACGAGCCAAGGATATGACCGGCATCCCGGTAGCGGACCCAGACCCCTGGCAGGACCCGCGTCTTCTTGTCGTATGGAAGCCCGTGAAATTGCTTCATTGACGCCACAGCCTCGTCGGCCGTATACAAGGGCTTCAACGGCTGCAGACCCTTGCGCAGCCGTTTCCGGTTGACTGACTCGGCCTCTTTCTCCGCCAGGAAGCCCGAATCCTTCAGCATGATTCGACACAGATCTCTCGACGCCCGTTGCGCGTAGATTGGGCCCGTGAAACCGGATTTGACCAGCAGCGGAAGTCGACCTGAGTGATCGATATGCGCGTGGCTGAGAACCACGGCGTCCAGGGCGTGCGGATCGAACGGCCAGGGCTGACGATTCCTGGCCTCTGCTTTCCGGGATCCCTGAATCAGACCGCAATCAAGAAGGACTCGACGCCCTCCTGTCGTAACGATGTGGCAGGATCCGGTTACTTCACCGGCCGCCCCGAAGAACTCCAGCTGCATGTTGCCAACCTCCCGGACCAGCGGACCGCCGCAGACGGGGACTTCAGTTCATCGGCGAAGCATAGAAATTGAGTAAGGCATCGACCTGATCATCATCGAGAGCCTTGAGATGCTTCAGCATCGCCTCCTCGCCCAGACGATCGCCGGATCGATAGTCCCCCAACGCATTGCGGATGTAATCCATGTTCTGGCCGCGCAGAATGCTTGCCTCATCCTCTGGATCAGAGCCGCCGCCAGAATGGCAAATCTCGCAGCGCTGCTCGTGGATGCTGGCACCGGCGGACGCCTTGGCGACATCGTAGTCGGCCACTGAGGGGCTGAACGGCCTGGCCGAGTAGTATCGAGCAATCACGTCCATGTCCCCATCGCTCAGTGGCCTGGCAATCTGGCACATATCGAGGTCCGGGCAAGCCCCGTCTGCCGCGCAGGCCGCCTTTCGGCAGGGACGGGAATGACCGCGGAAGTCATACAGCGCATTTGCGATCACAATCTCAGGCAGCCCGGCAATATTCGGGACATCCGACCACCGGCTGACCCCGTCCGGCCCATGGCAGACCGCGCACGACTCCACCAGATCCGTCCCGGCTGCGGCCGGAGCCATGATCACGATCCCCATCACAAGCAGTCCAAGTATTCGCATGTCGTCTCCCTTGCCCGCCATCCGACTTTTCTATTTTTCTTAACCTCTTAATTAGCAGTCTCAGGCCCGGGCTGCAAACTCACGGCGGCCGTATTGGTCACGACAAGGGCATGGGATGATCGTATCGGGACTGTCTGGCTCGAGTCTCGGAGCGGAGGTTGACGTCGTGCTGCACACGTCAGGCGGTGATACGCGCTATCCGGATTCGGGTTCTCGGAGGAAGACAGGCGCATGCGGGAGATGGCGCCCCGACCACGACTCGAACGTGGGACCTTCCGCTTAGGAGGCGGACGCTCTATCCAGCTGAGCTACCGGGGCGTGAGGATGTGAAGTGTCGTTTGTGAGCCTCCCGAGATCAAGCCGAAGCCGCTGACGCGGCAGGACGCTCCGCTGCCGATGGAACTGACGTTAGCTTCTCCGCCCCGAACCCTGATACGGTTGCCCAACATTGCAACTGCCTGATAGAAGTTAGCGGGGCCCACCCTTACGGGTCGTGCACCGTGCGAAACTGCGCAGGCGTGACGCCCGGATCGACGCGCACATGTCAGATAAACAAAGTGGCATCGTCTATGTAGCGACCAAGAAGGACCGC
>CALDWW010000100.1 GCA_937924335.1 uncultured Gammaproteobacteria bacterium | reverse complement strand
TGGCGCCCGCGGTGCTCAACGTGGATACAAGTCGATTCCTGTCAGTTGCCATATTTTCGCGATCGATGAGAGAAGCATCTTCCCGAACTGGGCGGCTTCGACGGGCATGACCCGCTCTAAGGGCCTGCAGAGAACAAGGTCGGAGTATATTCGACAGGATGGCAAAGGCCACTACGCCAGGGATCCGGCGGGCTAATAATTTGGATCCGGACAGAGGTATTTGGCCTCCGCGACCGGAAAATCACCGGCTATGGCGCAAAGGCGCGGATCCGGCCGTCGAGGCCTGCTCGATTCCGGAGAGCAGGCTTTGTGAGCACCTTTGCCGGGTTCACTCGATGACGATTCCGGTGTCGGCGACAGCGGCGCTCCGCCAGTTCGAGCCTGTTGTCTTAAAGCACTCGCTCGCCTTGTTGACCTGCATCAGTGCGCCCGGCAAGGCGATCGGCTAGAAGATACAGACGTGTGTGTTACCCGGCCGCCCTGCCGACACATACCGGCGCACAAAGGGTATCGACCGGCAGCACGTGCGATTGTCTCAGCAATGGGGGGAGCGGCATGCGTGTCCATCGTCGGACTGCCAGTTCGTTGTCAATCCTGTTCGCGATTGCCTTAAGCGCGCCCGGTTGCGGCAGCCCCGGATCTCCAACGCGCGACTGCAGCGCAGCGGCAGTTGCCGCCGCCAGCGGCGGGGCAGAAACGTCTGTAATGGCCGGCCCCAGTACCCGCGACCGGCAGATGGAGTGCTTCCTCCTCGAGGCCCGGGTGGTGAAGATTCACGAGGTGATCGCAGCGACCACGGTTCCCATGTGGGTCGACCTGCAGCTGGACGGGAAAACGGGCATGGCCGTCTTCAAATACAGCGACAAAACGCGTGCCGCCGAGGGCGAAGGCGAATCGGCGAGTGCCGGTCAAGGCGCCGCCCACGGCTATCGCTATGAAGTCGCGGCCTACCGCCTCGACCGCACACTGGGCCTCGACATGGTCCCGGTGACGGTCAGTCGCGAAGTCAATACACGGGGCGCGCTAATCGAATGGATCGCTGATGGGCAAAGTGTGGAGCAGCTGCGCGATGCGGGAAAATCCGCGAGCGACCTGCCTTGGTTGAGCCAACAAATCGCCGTGATGAATTTGTTCGATGCGCTGATACTGAACCGGGACCGACAGGACAGTGATCAGCTTATCGTCCCCGGAAGTTCGAAGCTGCACCTCATCGATCACGGCCGTGCCTTTGGAGACTCCGGAGAGCTTCCCGAGAGCTTCACCGCGAACCCCGTCAGCCTTCCCCGAAATCTGCTGAACCGACTCGAGCAACTCACGGCTGAGTCGTTGAAGGAGAGACTCGGTGGATCGCTCACCGATGCCGAAATAGCGGTTCTGCTGGAGCGCCGCGACGCGATCCTGGATAAGATCGCCACGGATCGACAGCAGTACGGTGACTCGAACGTGTTCCAGGACTAGGCGGCGCGGCGACGATATCAGGGAACAGCAATTCGAGTTACGAGGCCGGTCAATCCCCTGAAGACCCAGAATTGATCCGGATCGTTGTCGGCTGTCAGCAGGCAAATTCGGCGGATCGCAGAGCAATTCGCCCGAAGAAGCGCACACGAGCAGTCGCTCGTATTAAAATAGCGGCAATCACGCCAGAACAATCCGCCCTGGCAATCAAGATCTCGGCCTACCGACGGCGGAACGGCTACAGGCTGCGCCTGCGACACTCACCGGCCCATGGGTCCTGGTGGGTGGCAAAGTACCGGCACAACACAATGACAACTGGAGACTCTACCTTGAAATCAATCATTTCAATGCTGACGGTCGCGGGATTGACCGGTGGCCTGCTACTGACCCAGGTCGGGTGTGCCGACTCCGGACAAGAGGCAGTCGCCGCCAATCCGGCGCTGGCGGCACCGGTCCCCGAGGGCATGGTCCGCGGCACGGTGCTGGAGACGATGGACTCGGGTGGTTACACCTACGTGTTCGTCGAAACTGATCAGGACAAGCGCTGGATTGCGGCTCGCCAGAGTGCCGTCAAGGTCGGAGACGTCGTCCAGACCCAGCAGGGCATGCCCATGTCCGACTTCAAGAGCCAGACCCTGAACCGCGAGTTCGACGTGGTCTATTTCGTGGACGGACTGCAGAACCTGTCGGCGTCCTCGATGCCGGCCGGCCAACCGGGCGGCGCAATGCCCGAGGGTCACCCGGATACTGGAATGCCTCCCGGGCACCCGAGTGTCGGGGGCCCTGATGTAAACGGCGCTGAAGTGGCAGAGGCCGCCGAGATCACGGTGACCGAACTTACGCCGGGCCAGGACATCGCCTACGTGCACGCCAACAAGGATGCGCTGGCCGGCCAGCAGCTCAGCCTGCGCGGCAAAGTGGTCAAGTACAACGACGGCATCATGGGCATGAACTGGATCCACATCCAGGACGGCTCCGGCGACGCGGCCGAAGGCAGCAACGACCTGACCGTGACCAGCCAGGATGCGACGGCCGTGGGCGACACGGTGGTGGTGACCGGCACGGTCATCCTGGACAAGGACTTCGGCGCCGGCTACAGCTTCCCGGTGATGATGGAAGACGCCAGTCTGACAACCGAATAAGCGGCGGGCGCAGCACCGCAACAAGAAAGGGCCCCGGATCGGGGCCCTTTTTGTTGGCCTCGAGCCGTCAGCGTGTGCCGTGAATCTGCGGCAGCAGGAAGTCCACGCCCACGTAAGTAAATACCAGGGCGGCGAAACCGACGATCGCCAGGATCGCGGCCCGCCGTCCCCGCCAGTCCAGTGTGTAGCGGGCGTGCAGATAGGCCAGGAAGATCAGCCAGGTGATGAAGGACCAGGTCTCCTTGGGGTCCCAGAACCACAGCTGGCCGAAGACCCGTTCGCCCCACAGCGCGCCGGTGATGATGCCCAGGGTGAGGAAGGCAAACGCAAAAAACGCGGCCCGGTAGGCCATGCGGTCGAACATGCCCGGCTCGCCTCGCTTCGTCCGCTCCAGGTACAGGTAGCTCACCGACGCCGCGAAGGTCACGGCCCATGCGGCATAGCCGAGCAGGGTGATCAGGATGTGGGATTTCAGCAGCAGGCTGTTGAAGATCTGTAACTCCGGCTCCACTGCCTTCGGCATGAATGCCGCGTAGATCATCAGGCCGAGACCGACCGGCAGCAGGAAGACCCCCAACGCCTGGTTGCGCTCTTTCATCGCGAACAGCAGGAACACGCCGATCACCAGCATCGCGAAGAACGTCACGAACTCGTAGGCGCTGAGCATCGGCACATGGTCGGCCCGGACCCAGCGCAGGCCCAGGAATGTCACGTGCAGCAGCCAGCCGACCCACAGGATCCGCACCGCCACCCGGGTCTGGGCGGCGGAGCCGTGCCGCCAGCCACGCAAATGCCAGCCCCAGGCGATCCCGTAGATCGCGGTGGTCAGCGCGAACAGCCCCAGTTCAATGCCCTCAAGCATCGGCAGTCTCCACGCCTGCGGCCCGCTTGCGGTCCCGGTGGCGGAAATAGAAGTGCCACACCAGGCCCGCGAACATCAGGACACTGCCCAGCACCAGCACCGGTTCCTGGGGCCGGTTGTAAACCTGCATCGCGGTATAGCGCTTGACCGGGCCCAGCGAGACTTCGTGTCCCTCGACCATCAGCGGCTGTCCCTCGCGCGCGAATCCCAGGGAGACCATTGCGTCGCCCTCGATCGTGAACAACTCGGCCTCCCGGGCGGCTGTTTTGCAGGGCGGCAGAACCGGCGGCCCCCGCGAGCGGCTGCACCTTGCCGCGCCGGGCCGCAGGGCGATTGGAAACGGGTGCTGGATCGACAATCCCGGATTCGTTGCCGCGGGGGCGCTGCGCCTGTCGCAAATCACGCCTAAGTCACTGATCTGTAGGCGTGGCGGCCCATAATTTACGTGGATTGTGAGCCCCCGCTTTGGTACTCTTAGACAGATAATTGCGGTGCAATAAAACAGGGGAAAAATGATGAAAAGAATACTGATTTCAATAGCCGCCTTGGGGCTACTCGGTCTCCAGGGGATTGCTGTAGCGGGCGACCCGGCAGAGATGTCGGAAACCTGCATCGAGTGCCACGAGATCGACGAGTTTGAGGGCATGAGTGCCGAAGAAATCGCCGCGGCGACCACGGAAGCCAACGCCAACAGCAAGCAGATGGCCAAGGCCACCGCCGACCTGTCGGCCGAGGATCTCCAGGCGATCATCGACTACATCGCCGCAGAGGCCAACAAGTAACTGCGGTTAACCGTTAGCGCCGGCCGCCTGGGGCAACTCGGGTGGCCGGCTCTTGCTTTTGCGCCCCCCGCAACGGCAGGTCCCGGGCTCCGCCAGCCCGGTTTCCCTCACAGACGGCTACGCCAGGATGAGTTGCCGGCGGCCTCGCATACTGTACGGCTGAGTTTGAGCAGTCCCCGGTTTAAGGCGTCAAGACCAGTGACTGGTCGTCCCCCTACTTCTGAACCCAGCTGCCGTTGGCCTGCTTGAACCAGCTGCCAGGCGGCAGCTTGGTGAAGATCTGCTTGGCGTAGACTTTACCCACGTCCTCCGCGGATACGCCCTGCTGGCCGGCGCGCTGCTGGTAGACCTTGCGCCGCTCCGCGTTGATCTTCTCGACCGCAGCGCTGGCGGAGGCGTCACGCGCCTCCAGATAGCCGTCCCAGCGTTCACCTGCGGCGCCGGAAGCGCGCAGGTCTTCTGCGGACTGTGCCAATGCATTGCAGGTAAGCAAAGCCAGCGCGGCTCCGGCAAGCGTTGCCAGAAACCCGCGTCGCGTCATGTTCTCGAACGTCATGTCGCTGTCTCTGTAGTCAGAATATGTCCGGATTCTGCTCGATATCTTCCTTGGCCTGCTCTTCCAGGCGCACCCGGACGTCGGCATCGAGCTTGATGTTCAGGTTGATTGTGATCGGTTCCTTCGGCGCCTCGACCTTGACGGTCGGCTGGCAAGCGCCCAGCAGGGCGGCGAGCAGGAGGGCCGGTAGCAATCTAGTGATCGACACTTTCATCGAATCATCCACAGGTATGAACCGCTTTGATGCATTCTAGCGAATCGTCGCTCCGGGCCGCCACACTCTTTTTATGACCTCGTCAAACAGGTCGGTTCCCTGCCGGAACATGGCCAACAGAGGCGCGGCGTCTGTCTCCAGTCCGATATTCAGCTTGAACGGATAGCCCTCGAGGACATCCGGGTTGTGCCCGGCCAGCGACAACAGCAACGTCGTCTCACCAGCCGCGGACTTGTCCGCTGACAGGGTCAGCGTGTCGTAGTGGAAATTTCGCAGGGCGCTGAGCAGCAGATTGACATGGTCACCGGCAGCACTGAGGGTCTGCGCGGCTTGCGGAGAGTCGAAGCGCAGGATGCCGGGAGCTTCGGCTTCCAGCAGCGCATCCTCGACGACCAGCGATCCGTCCTGCAATCGCACCGGGAAACGCCCCTTGAGCCTGCCCTGCCCGCCAAGACCCTCGCTGGTGATCAGGGACAGCACGGAGACCAGATCGAGCCCCTCGGCTTCGACCAGTGCCGTCTCCATTTGTCCGTCCGGATCGTAGGTCGTTCGTCCCATGCGGACACGGCCGCCGAGCAGATTCATGCCGGCCTGCGCGATCTCGAGCAGGGGCGGGCCGGCTGGCTTGGGGATCAGGCGATAGTCCAGCTCGACATCGGTCAGCTCGGCGCCGTCCGCCACCCGCGCAATGCTCAGGCGCTGGTCGGGAAAGCTCTCCACCGGCCACAGTGACGAGAGCCGCAGCGGCATGGAGAACCCGCTGACCTGCAGGCCATCGCTCTCGAAGCTCGACAGGGACAGATCCATCCGACCGCCGCTGTCGATCAGGCCCTCACTGTCGAATCGGACCTCACCGCGCAAGGCCAACTCCCCGAAAACCTTTTCCAGCAGCGTCAGTCCCGGCCACAGGGCTTTGGGCTGCAAACCCTCGGAGAACACCAGACCGCTGGTGCTGAATTCCGCCCGGCCGATCTCGCGCCGGCGATTGTAGGTGACGTCGACATCCAGCGCCGCGACGGGCGCGGCCACAGGACTGACACGCAGAGTTGCGCTCGCCGAAGCGTCGCCCTGGCTGGCGTTGCCGGTCACACTGATCGGCGGAAATCTCGCCGGTAGCCACAGGTCATCCATCGTCGCCTGCTTGAGCAGCAGCGTGTCGACGCCGTCGCCGGATCGGTGCCCGGAAAGGACGATATCCCGCGCGGAAACCGCCTGCTCCGCGGCCTCCAGGCTGGTCAGGCGAAGTTCCAGCATGGCCTGACCTCCGACGACCCCGGACAGTTCGGCCTCGCCGGCACCCAGGGAGATCATGCGTCCGTCCAGAACCACGGCCACAGGGGCGAAGACGATCTGCGCGGCGCCGCGCTCGGCGCCCTCCCCGACAGTCAGCCGGCCTTGGCCCTGCGCAGCCAGCTGGTCCAGCCTTATCCGTGGCATCTCGAGGTTGACGGCGTTCAGCTGAGCCTCGGCCACGTCGATGACCAGCGTCTCGGCCACCATCTTGCCGACCGCCGTCCCCTTGATGCCGAGCTGCGACGCGAATCGGGAGTCCACGGCCAGGTCAGCGTCGTAGTCAAAATAGACCTGATCGTCGACGAGAGACAGGTCGAGGATGCTCGCGTCGCTGTCGGCAGCGGTCATGTGATCGGGATTGCGGTTCGCGTGCAGTCGTAGCCGTTCGCCGGCGAGAAAAGCGAGCGAGTCGGGCAAGACAGACCGGTCAGGGATCAGTGACAGCGAAAACTGATCATGCAGGGAAACCGTGGTCGCCGCGCCGGACGTTACCAGTTCGGCAGTCAAGGCTCCGTCGAGCGCCCTCAATCCGCGAATCGACTCAGCCAGCTTGAACTGGATATCGAGCAGGGTCTCGGCCGCGAGGCCATCCCCCAAATCCAGGATGGCGCTCCCCGTCGCCAGTACCTCGTCAGCCGCGGTTGTTCGCAGGCGCACGCTCGCGTTGCTCATCGACGTGATCGATGAGACCGGGTCGACAGTGATCTCTGGCGTATCAAGCGTCAGTGACAAACCGTCCAGCGCTCCCGGCACGACCCGGCCCGCCGGGTCCGCCGGCAGCAGCGCGTCGCCAAGCTTTCCCAGGTTGACGGCCAGCGGGCGGGACGGCCTGATCTGAACCGCTTCCCGACCCCCGGCCCAGTCGATTGAACCGGCCCAGTCCAGGTCTCCGTCTTCGATGAAACTCGCCCACCGCAGATCGTCGGCAGCCAGATCAAATTGCGCCTGCAGACGCAACGGCGATAGCGTCCCGCTGTCGTTGGAGAACGCTCCTGGCCACACCGACTCTGACGAGAGCTCGATCCGGAGCCGACCCGCAACCTCTTGGTCCAGCAGTCCGAGACGACTGGCCAGCTCGGCGGACACGCGGCCCGTCAGGTCAGCGAGGACCTCCAGTTCCTCATCGACCGCCCGGATTCGCAGGGTGCCCGTCGCCCTGTCCGTGCTGTCCGGGTCCCGAAACTGCAGGTCTGCATCCAGTCGGGTCGGCTCCAACCCTTGCAGCGCACCCTGGAAATCGACGTCCGCGGCCAGCCCCGGTCCCAGAGCAGACAAGACACCGCCGTAAGCAAGCGACTCGTCGTCCGAGCGATGCGAAGAAAGCGTCAAATCGAGCACGAACTCGCCCGCCCGTGTTGTGACCGACGCGCGACCGCCCTCCACGCTCAGGAGAGGAAGTACAGCGAGCGCCTCGCTTTCAGCGCGATCAGTGGACGCCTTCAGAGTGTTCCTGATGCCGGCGAACGGGCCCGTCTCACGGGTCAGATCCAGCGCCAGAACCGGCGCCTGGACGGCGATGTGGACGGGCCTTATCCCATGCGCCAAGGAGACTTTCCATTCGATTTCGATGCGCTCGGCAGACAGTTCCTCGAGGCGGACTTGCTCCAGTCGGGCCCTATCCGGGCCGAGTGCCGTGAAGCGCGCATGACCCGTTATGCCGATACCGGACAGGTAACGAGCCAGGACCATGTCTGCAAGCGCGAGTCGGAACACGAGAGCGCACGCTACGAGGATGGCCAACACGAGGACGATGGCGACAGGCAGGTGGCGGGGACGCCGGAGGACGGTCATCGTCGTAGCTTGCCCCACGGCGACTCAAACACACAATGGCGATCGGGTTGGTGAGCATCCAACTAGCGGGTAAGGCCAGGATGCGTGGACCCAGATGGGAAACGGGAACCTCTGGAATCTTGTATCGTGTTGGCAGCACACGGGGGGATGTCATGAACAGAAGAAGATTTGTCCAGTCCGCTCTCGCGGCTGCAGGCACCATGGCCTTGCCGACCGGTCAGGCGCTGGCCGCGATCTATCAGGCGCTGACCCAGGTCGTAACCGATGTCGATGCGCTCACAGGCGC
>CALDWW010000099.1 GCA_937924335.1 uncultured Gammaproteobacteria bacterium | reverse complement strand
CCGGCACAGAACTCCTCGTAGGAAATTCCGTTACGAAGTGCCAACCGGACCAGTGGTTGGAAAACGTGCCTGAATGCCGCGAGTAGCGCGGCTCTGACATGCGCATCCATTCCGTCCGTTTAACACCTTTTCTGTGCCTTTCCTGTCCATCCCGCCTATGGCGGCCCCGAAGTCGAATATATACGGGCGGCCGAGAGGGTCAAGGATTCAACATAATCTCAGGAATCGGGACCCAAGCACTTACTAGGGATTTATCCTCCTTTTGTTAGCTGGTTATTACTAAATCTGACTAATATTCATACAGTAAAGACGGATTGCTTAGGTATCTAGGGAGGAGGGCAGTATGCTAGAAGGTATAAGATTATGTCAAATTCAGAATATTATGTTATGCACATTTATGTTTAATCAACACGCTTGGTAGCCAGAAGGAGCCTTTCCAGGCGGTGAATTGGCCGATTTGCCGATCCCGGATGTCATCGAGCTCCGAATCAACCTCAATATATTTAGAAACAATACCCTTACAACCTAAATGTAAAGTTATGTCTCAACTGATTGATGCCGCGAGCACGGCCCTGGGAATAAGAAAGGCCCCTCGCCGTTGGGGGAGCGAGGGGCCAGGGCGTGGTTCCCCGAGCGATAGAGGAAATCACGTCAGCGTACTTTTATCGGGTTTTGCCCCCTTTTTCTGTGAACCTGATCACGCTGTGGTTCTTGCGACCGATCTGACCGGGCTCAGATGTACGTCGGCAGCAACGGGTTTCAGATGTCGAGCTGCGATTTGCTGAATTTCCGCCTAAATTCGGAAGTTTGCGCAAATTTCCGAGATTCGGGCGCAGAAGATTCGCCCGGATACTGGAGTGGCCATCCAGTGGGGTGTGATGTTCGCACGCATCTAGATTTCGTCCGCCGTCAGGGCGCGTACCGACAGGGCATGGATGTCGGTTTCCATCATTGATCCCAGGGCCGCGTAAACGGCCCGATGGCGTTGCATGCGCCCCATCTCCTGAAATGAAGATGACACGATGGTGACCCGGAAGTGCCCCAGCCCGGATGCGGCGCCGGCATGCCCTTCGTGGAGATGGCTCTCGTCTTCCACTTCAAGGTACTCGGGCGCAAATGCCACCTGCAGGCGATCTCGGATGCTCTGGACTCTCGCTTCGTTCATGGCAGGGTCTTTAGGAATGGCTTCACTAAAACTGACGCATAGACGCCCGATTCGACAAATGGATCCGCGCTCGCCCAGGACTCCGCTTCTCCCAATGACCCAAATTCTGCGACGATAAGGCTGCCTGTCACGCCGGCCGGTCCTATCGTCGGCGGATCGGTTGCGGGAAAGGGGCCGGCCAAGACAAGGCGGCCCTGTCTCTTGAGCTCTTCCAGGCGATACAGATGAGCCGGTCGGGCTTTCGATCTGGCTTCCGCGGATTCGGCGATGTCATCAGCGATTATGGCGTACAGCACGATCTGGCCCCTTGTGGAGTTTGCTTACTCCAGCAGATGAGAAGGCGGTCATGGATTCTGCGTCTGGGCGTGTCCAGCACAGGCCTGCGCCGGTAAAATAGCAGGGATGGGTCAACTTCTCGAAATCCACCCCGAGAACCCGCAGCCAAGGCGAGTCTCTGAGGCAGTCGACGTGCTCTCCTCGGGCGGCGTCGTCGTTTACCCGACTGACTCTATCTATGCGATCGGCTGCCGAGCCGGGGACAAGGAAGCGATCGGACGGATTCGCCGCTTACGGCGGCTTGACCGAAAACATCTGTTCACGCTCGTGTGTCGTGACCTCTCCGAAATCGCCACCTATGCGCGGGTCGACAACCAGAGCTATCGGCTGGTCCGATCCATGACCCCGGGACCCTACACTTTCATTCTTCCGGCTACGAAACAGGTGCCCAAACGTCTGCAGCACCCTCGCCGTCGTACGATTGGCATCAGAGTACCGACGCACCCTATAACAAGGGCATTGCTGGAGGAACTCGGGGAGCCACTGCTGAGTACCACGATGCAATTGCCGGGTGATGCGCTGCCGCTGACTGAGGCATTCGACATCTTTGAGCGGGTGGGGCACGAGGTCGACCTGGTGATTGACGGCGGGCCTTGTGGATTGGATCCGACCAGCGTTATCGATCTGGTCGGGTCGTATCCGGTCGTCCTCCGCGAGGGTATGGGTAACGTGGCTCATTTGATAGAAGCCTGATCCCCTTGCACCTGCGTATAATAGGGCGATGCAGCAACTGACTCTGGTCCAGAAACTGGCCGTCGCAGTCATCCCGGTTCTATACGCGATCACGCTCCATGAGGTGGCCCACGGGTGGGTCGCCAGGCGGTTAGGTGATCGTACGGCCGAGATGCTGGGACGGTTGACGGTGAATCCTCTGAAACATGTCGATCCGGTCGGTACGGTGGTCGTACCTGCCTTGTCGCTGATGCTCGGTGGTTTTCTGTTCGGGTGGGCCAAGCCGGTTCCGGTGTCCGTCCGAAATCTCCGTAATCCCCGGCGCGACATGATTCTGGTCGCGGCCGCCGGCCCTGTGTCAAATCTCCTGATGGCGGTATTCTGGGCTGTTGTGGCTCGAGCCGTACTGGTACTCGGGATAGACGGAGGAGCGGCGGTCTTCCTTCTGGGGATGGCACAGGTCGGTGTACTGATCAACGTTATTCTGGCGGTCTTCAATATGTTTCCGCTGCCGCCGCTCGATGGGGGGCGCGTCGTGGCGGGCTTGTTGCCGCCGGCTCAAGCCGCTCGATTCGAACGGCTTGAGCAGTACGGCCTGATTATCATTCTGGCCTTGCTGTTTACAGGAGTTCTTTGGAGGCTGCTGGGGCCGATAATGTCGTTCGTCAATGATCTGGTTCTGACTGTCGCTGGTTTTTAGGGAGTAGTCGTTTGAGTAGTGTTGCCGGGATCAAAAACCGGGTGGTATCGGGCATGCGACCCACGGGTAGCATGCATCTGGGGCATCTTCATGGCGCCCTCAACAATTGGGTAAGGCTGCAGCACGAGTACGAGTGCATGTTCTTCGTTGCCGACTGGCACGCTCTAACGACGCACTACGAAGATCCGTCGAACGTTCAGGACAGCACCCGTGAGATGCTCATCGACTGGTTGGCCGTCGGGATTAATCCTGCTAGCGCAACCTTGTTCGTCCAGTCCGACGTGGTCGAGCACGCGGAGCTTCATCTTCTGCTGTCCATGATCACCCCGCTTGGCTGGCTCGAACGTGTGCCCAGTTATAAAGACCAGCAAGAGAAGCTGAAAGAAAAGGACCTCGCCACATACGGCTTTCTGGGCTATCCGCTGCTGCAGAGCGCCGATGTCTTGGTCTATCGTGCCAGCTATGTGCCGGTCGGCGAGGATCAGGTAGCACACCTCGAGATGACGCGCGAAGTGGCACGCCGATTCAACCACTTGTACGGGCGAGAAGAAGACTTCGACAAGAAGGCCGAACGCGCTACCCGCCTGCTGGGTGGCCACAAGCAACGCGAGTACATGGAAGCGCGGCGCCGATACCAGGAGAAGGGCGACGCCGCGGCCCTGGAGGTCGGCCAGGCAATCGTGAGTGGATGCCGTCGGCTTACCGTCGCAGACAGCGACCGACTGCTCGGCTATCTTGAGGGGGTTGGACGGACGATTCTCGTCGAGCCGGAACCCCTGCTGACCGCTACTGCGAAGGTGCCCGGTCTCGACGGGCAGAAGATGTCCAAGTCTTATGGCAATACGATCGGCCTCCGAGAGGACCCCGACAGCGTCGAGAAGAAGCTACGGACCATGCCAACCGATCCTGCCCGCGTCCGGCGGACGGATCCCGGGGATCCGGCCAAGTGCCCGGTCTGGGACTTCCACAAGATCTACTCGGACGAAAAGACCCGGGAGTGGGTCCAGGAGGGTTGCAGGTCGGCGGGGATCGGCTGCGTCGAGTGCAAGAAGCCTGTCATAGACGCAATGCTGGCAGAACTGGCACCGATCCGTGAACAGGCATTGGAGATAGAGCAGGACGACAATGCGGTTCGTGCCATTCTCAACGAGGGCCGCGAACGAGCCCGCGATCTGGCGCGGGAGACCATGGATGACGTTCGCGAGGCGATGGGCCTGGAATGAACGAAAGCTTGTCCGCCAACATCAGCAACACGGATGACGACATGGGAACTAAGGATCGGCCGAACCTGACGCTGCCCGGCATCGATCCTTCGGGCGAGGTTCCGCGGCAGGCTCAGTTGCCATTCGCCGTCGTGGATGGACAGCCCATCATGCAGCTCCCGGAGGACCTCTATATTCCGCCGGATGCGCTCGAGGTATTCCTCGAGGCTTTCGAAGGTCCACTCGATCTGCTCCTGTACCTGATCAAACGGCAGAATCTGGACATCCTGAACATACCGATCGCCCAGATCACCTACCAGTACACGCAATACATCGAGGTCATGCAGGAACTGCAGCTTGAACTGGCGGGCGAGTACCTCGTTATGGCCGCGATGCTTGCCGAGATCAAGTCACGCATGCTGCTGCCAAGACCCGTCAGCGAAGAAGAGGACGAGGACGACCCGCGGGCAGAGCTCATCAGGCGCCTGCAGGAGTATGAGCGGTACAAGAAGGCTGCTGAGGACATCGAGAGTCTGCAACGTCTGGATCGGGACGTCCGGCAGGCACAAATCGAGATGTGTGAGCGCAAAGTCGTCGAGATGCTTCCTGAACTCACCATGAAAGAGCTATTGCTGAGCTTTCGGGACGTCATGGCGCGGGCGGAGATGTATGCCCATCATCACATCCAGCTCGAACCCTTGTCGGTCCGCCAGCGAATGTCGGACGTCCTCAGCCGGCTGGAGAGCAGTGAGTTCCACGAGTTCTCCAGATTGTTCGATCCTGCGGAGGGCAGGACCGGCGCTGTAGTGACTTTCCTTGCTGTGCTCGAGCTGATCAGGGAGAAGTTGATCGACCTGGTACAGAATGGGCCTTTTGCTCCTATCCATGTGAAGGCGCGAGGGGAGCAGGAAGCACAGGACATCGCAGCTCTGGAAACAGAGATGGCTATCGAAGACGCGACACACTCAGGATCCGGTTCAGATGGACAAGATTGAGATCAAGAATATCGTTGAGGCGGCGCTCATGGCGGCAGGCAGGCCGCTTAACGTCGATGGACTACTGTCGATATTCGGCGACGGTGCGCGGCCGGAACGGGGTGAAATCCGTGAGGTTGTCAACGCTCTGCAGGAAGAGTACGAAAGCCGTGGCATAGAACTGGTCGAGGTGGCGAGCGGATTCCGGATACAGGTCGCAAGCAGCATGAGCGACTGGCTTTCGCGTCTTTCGCAGGATCGACCACAGCGCTACTCCAGGGCGCTGATGGAGACCCTCGCGCTGATCGCCTATCGGCAACCTATAACGCGGGGCGAAATCGAAGATGTGCGTGGCGTCAGCGTCAGCTCCAACATCATAAGGACCTTACTGGAGAGGACCTGGATCCGGGTGGTCGGCCATCGGGACGTTCCCGGTCGACCCGAGATGTTCGGGACTACCCGGGAGTTCCTGGACTATTTTGGCCTGCGGCGTCTGGACGAGTTGCCGAGTCTGGCGGAACTTCGGGATCTGGATAGCTTCAATGTTGAGTTGGATCTGGGTGACCCGGGCGCGGCTCCGCAGGTCGCGGCGGTAACGCTGGTGCCGGATGCCGGTGTCGCGGCCCCGGACACTTCCGAAGAACAGCCGCAGCAGATGGAATCTCCTTCGGACGATACGACGGGATCACTCGATAGTGATGCTGATCCATCGCCGGAGCCAGCCTCCGTCGATGACGAATCTCCGGCTCGCGCCTGAACCAGGTGACGGAGCGTATTCAGAAGGTGCTGGCCGCTTCCGGCCTCGGGTCCAGACGACAGATCGAGACCTGGATAAAGGAAGGCAGAATCAAGGTCGCGGGACAGGTTGCTGTTCTGGGGCTCAAGATCGAGGGTAGTGAACGCATCACGCTGAATGGCAAGCCAGTTCGCTTGTCACAAAGAAAGCCGGGTCGACACATCGTTTACAACAAACCCGTCGGTCAGATCTGCACTCGCGATGATCCAGAAGGTCGTCCGACCGTATTCGAGATGCTGCCAAAGCTGAGCGGGTCGCGCTGGATCGCGGTCGGCCGCCTCGACCTGAATACGACCGGACTGCTGCTGTTCACGACAGATGGCGAACTGGCGAACGCGTTGATGCATCCTTCCGCCGAGGTCGAGCGCCGCTACGCGGTCCGGGTTTTCGGCGAGCCACCGAAAGAAGTTCTTCAGCAGCTGGTTGAGGGCGTGGTTCTGGAGGACGGCCCTGCCCGTTTCGAAAGAGTCGAGTTTGCGGGTGGGGAAGGGCAAAACTGCTGGTTCAAGGTTTCGATCCGCGAGGGTAGAAATCGTGAGGTGCGGCGATTGTGGGAGGCTGTCGGCCTCGTTGTCAGCCGCCTGATCCGCATCGGCTACGGGCCCATCGACCTCGGCCGCAGGCTGCGCCAGGGTCGTTGTCGTGATCTGGACAACGACGAGGTGAAGGCGCTGTATGGCGCCGTGAATCTGACACCGCCGAAGGCAGCACCTCCGCGTCGCCGTCATGGGAAGGGCCGGCGACCTCGATGAGAGCGGCGCTGCGGGTAACCAGGCCCGAGCTGCATCGGCTGTTCGAGGAGCTGTTGGCCGAATACGGACCGCAGGCCTGGTGGCCGGGAGATTCGCCCTTCGAGATCGCTGCAGGCGCTCTGCTCGTGCAGCGGACGCAATGGCGCAACGCTGCGCTTGCTATAGAGAATCTCTCTTCCTCCGGATTGATGACTGCGGAAGCGGTCGTGGAATCGGATCCAGACGACATGGAGTCGCTCATTTCTGCGGTCGGTTTCTACCGCCAGAAAGCTGCGAGACTGCGATCGATGGCAAGCTGGATATTGCAGTCTGGCGGATTCGAGACATTGTCCAGGCTGCCAACCGCGGAGCTACGGCCGTCCCTACTCTCGGTTCCGGGGATAGGCCAGGAGACGGCGGACAGCATATTGCTGTATGCGTTCGCGAGACCCGTGTTCATCGCCGACGCCTATGCGCGGCGGCTGTTCATGCGGATGGGCTGGATCAATGGATCGCTACCGAGTGAATACGGCAGGGTCCGCGACTCGGTCATGTCCGTCCTGGATGAAGACGCGCCGTTCTACAACGAGTTCCATGCGTTGATCGTGTGCCACGGAAAGGCTGTTTGCCGATCTCAGCCGGTATGCGAGAGCTGTCCGGCGAGGAATGGCTGCGATCTCGGGCTGGCGCGGTGCTCTACTGGGCGTCGAAAGTTTGACCGTTAACACCCTTGCTGTCCGGCCCCAGCAAGTACAGATAGGCAGGAGCGATCTGGTCAGGCGAGTGTAGTGTGTCCGGGTCTTCGCCAGGATAGGCAAGGCGCCGCATTGCCGTGCGAGTCGCACCGGGGTTCAAGGTGTTTGAGCGGAT
This sequence comes from uncultured Gammaproteobacteria bacterium, assembly GCA_937924335.1. GTDB lineage: Bacteria > Pseudomonadota > Gammaproteobacteria > Steroidobacterales > XN24 > JAHEFR01. Next base: position 22,339 of record CALDWW010000099.1, on the reverse strand, counting down.
GTTGGACGTTCCCTCCAGTTCGCTGGCGAGCACCTGCATGAGGCCTTCGGTACCGAATTTTGAAACCGCATAGGCACCCCAGAACGGCTTGCCCACCCTGCCAACCCCGCTCGATGTGAAGACGATCGATGCATCCTCGGAGCGTCGTAACAACGGCATCAGGGTCCGGGTCAGAACGAACGGCGTCGTCAGATTGACATGCAATACGCGATGCCAGGTTTTGACATCGTAGTGCTCGACAGGGGATCTATCGCCCAGGATCCCCGCATTGTGGACGATGCCGTCCAATCGGCCGTAGGCGCTCTCCAGTGCTTCAAGAACCTGCGTGTACTGATCTGGTCCGGCGCGCTCGAAGTCGATGACGAATATTCCGGGCTGCGGAGCACCTGCGCTGACGATCTCGTCGTAAACCGCTTCGAGATGACTCTGGGTCTTGCCCATGAGGACGACCGTGGCCCCGTGAATAGCACAAGCCGACGACACGGCCCGACCGATGCCCGCACCGGCGCCCGTGACCAATATGACGCGGTCTCTCAGTGCGTCTTCCGGTGGCCGGTAGTCAACCAGGCTCTGTATTTCCATGTGCGTGGTTCCAGGGTGATCGTCAGCGAGGGTACTCAAGTGACCTGGCAACTCGCCAGGCAGTCCACAGCTTGCGTATCGGGCCGACTTCCGCGAAACAATCCGTCGATGCAACACTCAGCCTGCCAAGCAGGCGAGCATGCAAACCGGCCATCACGAGCAACCCGCGCTGGCGGATTCTCTCAGATTCAGGCATCAGTTCGAACCCGCTTCTTAGTATCCGGCCCGACTGCTCGATCAGCGGTGTCAGGTCTTCGTCATCCGCGGTCAGTCGCCCCTGCAGCAATGGCGAGTTCACTGCGAGTCGGATGAGCGCAGTGGCTCTGATGCCCGAGCCGAGCAAGCGGGCTGCAGCACGAAGGTCAGCCTTGCTTGTTGCGCACTCCGTGCCTGCCACAGCGCTCGCAAGCATGGCGAGGTTACCGCCGGTCGCATCGCAGAAATTCGCGAAATCCTCCGCGGTTGCGGGTTCGCCCTGTTGCCAGCGCCTCGACGCGAGCAGGTACTCTGCCAGTCTGGATACATCATCGCCGCTCAGTCTCGAGACGAGCGATGTCGTGATCGGGTGCCGGGGTACCGAGCGACTGAGTCGCTCCAACTCTTCGCCCCACCAGGCAAGTTTCGCGCGGACCACCGTCGGATCTGCGGGCCTGAGTATGGCGTTGTCGATGTCGCGCCTGTAGGCATGCAGCGCCAACATGGCTGGTCTGATATCCGGGTCGCAGAAAAGAAGCGCCAGCTCGGCCGCGCTGCCCCGGCGTGGCGGCTCAATGACGGCCACATTCGATCCGCTCATGCCTAGTCGCGATCAGGCTCCTGGTGAGATGTGCGGGCCCTGTCTGCCGTCGGGGCGGCGGCGGGCTGGGTCTCCAGATGCCTGGGCGAGGTCTCGATGGGATTGAGTTCGTCGATCTCCTTGCGCGAGCTCACGCCCATTTCCAGGAATTTTCTTGCCCCTGGCAGGACGCTGCGCTCCAGCGAGCCGACGGCGCTGTTATAGGCGTCCACGCTTGAGCCTAGCTGGCGACCGAGCTTGGACAGGTGGCCGGTAAATGCGACGAGCCGCTGATGCAGTTCTTCGCCCAGTGCTTGTATCTTCTTGGCGTTCTCTTCCAGTGCTACTTGTCTCCACCCGTAAGCGACTGCCTTCAGAAGCGCCACCAGACTGGTCGGCGTGGACAATATGACCTTCTGGTGTAGTGCCTCCTCAAGCAGGCTTGGATGTTCCTTCATGGCGGCGGACAGAAATTGATCTCCCGGGATGAACAGGATGACGAATTCCGGACTCTTGTCGAACTGCGACCAGTAGGACTTCAGAGCCAGTTCTCTCACCCGATTACGGACATTGTCGGCGTGTCGTTTCAATGCCGCCTGGCGCTGTTTTTCGTCGGGTGCCTCAACCGCCGTGAGATATGCATCGAGCGGTGTTTTCACGTCGACGATCAATTCACGGCCATTGGGCATCCGGATGATCATGTCAGGGCGCCTTCGTCCCTCGGCGGTTTCAGTCTGTTCCTGCTCGTAGAAGTCGCAGTACTCAACCATGCCCGCAAGTTCAGCGAGACGCCGTAAGGTCAGTTCCCCCCACTGGCCGCGCACTTCGGGACGGCGCAAGGCGTTGACCAGGTTACGAGTCTCCGTCTGCAGGGCCACCTGGGCCTCGCCCATGGCGGATAACTGCTCGCGGATGCTGCCGTACGCCTGATGGCGGTCCTTCTCTATCTGCTGGATCTGCTTCTCGGTCTTTTGCAGGGCGTCCGCGACCGGCTGTAGCAGATTCTCAATCGCCGTTTTCCTGGCTTCCAGGTCGCCTTGTGCTTTCTGCTCGTGACGCCCCAGGTGCTCTTTGGCCAGCGTCAGGAAAGTCTCCGAGTTCGACTGCAATGACTGTCGGGCAAGATCTGAGAAGGTCGATCCCAGCTGCGCTTCGGCCCTCTCGAGGGCGGCGCGGCGCTCTTCCTCGACCGCCTGTTGCCCTTTCCTCTCGGTCTCGGCGATGGCGATGCGTGTCCGCAACCTGGCGATCACAATGCCCGCGATGACTGCGGTGATCAGCGCGCCGACGGCGAAGCCAGAGACAGCCGGTATCCACAGCGGCGAGTCGGGGTCGAGAATTGCTTTCCAGTCCATCGGGTCAGTGATTACAAGTCGATCATGACTTCCAGTAATTCCCCTGGTTCATTGATGAGACGATGCGCTCCCCAACGGTCGGGTTCTTCCTCTTCAGGAATGTAGCCCCAGGTCACGGCTACCGTAAACATGCCCGCTGCATGTCCGGCATCGATATCTCTCTGTGCATCACCGGCATAGACGCAGTCTTGCGCCTCAACACCCAACTGGCTGGCCGCGAGCAACAGCGGATCCGGATGCGGCTTGCGCCTTGGAAGGGTATCACCGCTAACCAGGCTACGGACTCGCGTCAACATACCCATTGCATCCAGCAGCGGTTCCGTGAGCCAACCGGGCTTGTTGGTGACGATCCCCCACGGGATGCCGGCCGACTCCAGATGTCGCAAGACATCCTCTATCCCCTCGAAGAGTCTTGTTTCCTCGCAGACAGCACCGGCGTAGGCGTCAAGCAGTTGCGTGCGCAGGCGTTCGAATTCATCGTCCGGCAGCTCTGATCCGAATCCCAGTCGTACCAGTCTTGGTGCGCCGTGGGATACATGGGGGCGTATCACCTCCAGCGGCAGGGCAGATCGGCCTTCCGCGCGCAGAACAGCGTTGAGCGCGGCGGCCAGATCGGGGGCCGTATCCGCGAGAGTCCCGTCCAGGTCGAACAACAGGCCACTCGGCACTAGGTTTCCTCGCCTTCCCGTCGGGCGTGTACCAGGTAATTGACGTGCACGCTGCCCCCGAGGGTACAGGTCCTGGTAAACGGGTTGTAGTGCATTCCGACAATGTCCTCCACGCTCAGATCGGCTCGCCGCGCCCAGGCACAGAGTTCTGCCGGGCGGATGAACTTCTCATATTCATGAGTGCCTTTGGGCAACAGCCTGAGGACATACTCGGCACCGACGATGGCCATCAGAAATGACTTCGGATTGCGATTAATCGTGGAGAAAAAGACCTGCCCTCCAGGCCGCACCAGCCGCGCGCATGCCGCAATAACCGATGCGGGATCGGGTACATGCTCAAGCATCTCGAGACATGTCACGAGGTCATATGCTCCCGGGGCGTCCGTTGCCTCCTGCTCAGCCGTAGAGTGTCGATAGTCGATATCGACTCCGGACTTGAGCTGGTGGATACGGGCGACTGCGAGAGGCGCTTCCGCCATGTCGATCGCGCTGACCTGGGCACCGCTGGCTGCCATCGACTCTGCCAGGATGCCGCCCCCGCAACCGATGTCCAGTACCCTGGCGCCATCGAGATCGACGCATTCGCTGATGTAGGCCAGCCGGGCCGGATTGATGTCGTGCAGGGGTTTGAAATCTCCCTCCGGGTCCCACCACCGTTCCGCCAGTCCTTCGAATTTCTCGATTTCCTTTCGATCGACGTTGAGCGTTGCCTGACTTGCCATGGTGTCTCAGTGCTCCGTTGATTCTGAAATCAGGCGCTGCCAGGATCTCGCTCTTTCGAGGACAGCGTCTTCATCGAGGCGTTCCAATACGCCGTCGACCAACAGTCGATGGCCGCCAACCCATACGTCGACGACCTGGTCCCTGCTGGCGGCGTAGACGATCTGGGAGACTGGGTCGTAGACCGGTTCGGTATTGAGCCGTGCCATGTCGATACAGATAACGTCCGCCCACTTTCCGGGCACGAGCGACCCGGTCTCGTCACCAAGGCCGAGGGTTCGCGCCCCGTTCAATGTCGCCATTCGTATGACGTCGCGGGCAGTCAGTGCCTCGGCCGAGTCGGCCGCCAGTTTCCCGATCAATGCGGCGGTACGCATCTCTCCGATCATATCCAGATCATTGTTGCTGGCAGCGCCATCAGTTCCTATCGCGACATTGATACCCGCATCTATCAACCGCGCCACGGGGCACAGGCCGCTCGCCAATTTCAGGTTCGACTCCGGGCAGTGAACAACGTTGCTGCGAGCCTCTGCGATCAACGCGAGATCAGACTCCTCGAGCTGCGTCATGTGCACGGCGGCCAGCAAGGGTGATATCAGGCCGAGGCGCTGGAACCGCTCTATTGGTCGTTCTCCATAGCGCTCCTGGCTCTGGCGGATCTCTTCGACTGTCTCGTGGAGATGCACATGCACCGGCGCATCGAGTTCGTCTGACAATTTGCGCAGCCTCTCCAGAGGCTGATCCGCGACGGTGTAGGGCGCATGTGGCGCGAACCCTGTGGTCACCAACGGATGCGCCTTGTATTCGTCATGCAGTTCCAGCCCCTTGCTGAGGTACTCATCCGGCGAGTCGGCCCAGGCGCTGGGGAAATCGAGAACGATCAGACCTGCACACACCCGTATCCCCAGGCGACTTGCTGTACGGGCCACGACATCCGGGAAGAAGTACATGTCATTAAAACAGGTCGTCCCTCCACGGAGCATTTCCGCTATAGCAAGCTCTGTCCCGTCAGCAACGAATTCTGCGCTGACCCATCTGGATTCTGCTGGCCAGATGTGGTCCTTCAGCCAGTTCATCAGAGGCAGATCATCGGCCAGGCCGCGAAGAAGGCTCATGGCTGCATGAGTGTGCGCATTCACCAGGCCAGGCATCAAAGCATGCCGCGGTCGATCGATGACTTCCTCGGCTTCGTAGCGGTCCGCAGCCTGAGCGGTCGGCAGCAAGCCGACGATCTTTCCGCCCCTGATCGCGATGCTGTGGTGATCCTCCGCTTCGCAATCGGGTTCCACGGGTATGACCCAGCGAGCATTGATCAGGGTGTCGATTCTTTCCATCACTGCATCCAGAAATTCTGAGACTCGTGGGCGACGAGACTGGGCGCATTGTATCTGTGCCGCAGCCCCCACGCGACGACGCAGCACGGTAATATCTACTCCTTCGCGCCAGGAGGGGAGGCGGATGTCCAAGCGAAAGGATCTGGCCAACATGGGTAGCGTGCAGGCCGTGCGCTGGCAAGATGACGCGTGCCTGCTTCTGGATCAACGCAGGCTCCCGCAGCAAGAAACCTATCTGAGACTGGAGGATTCGGCATCGGTAGCCCGGGCGATCTCCGATATGGTGGTTCGCGGTGCGCCGGCGATCGGCATAGCCGCGGCCTATGGCGTTGCCTTGGCGGTCCGAGAAACCGAGTCCGGTGACCGAGCCGGCTTGCAGGTCCGGCTGGACTTTCTCGCCGCGGCGCGACCGACCGCTTCGAACCTGGTTTGGGCGATTCGCCGGGTGTCCGCGGCAACAGACCCGGGTGAGCGCCACCGATTCGACACAGCGCTGGCAGAGGCACGCGCGATCCACGCCGAAGACATCGCGATGAATCTGACCATGGGCGAGTTGGGTGCGGGACTGATCGACGGCCCCTGTTCGGTGGTCACGCACTGTAATGCGGGAGCCTTGGCAACCGGCGGATTCGGCACGGCACTCGGTGTGGTGAGATGTGCCTGGGCGAGTGGCCGGATTCAGGGTGTCTTCGCCGGGGAAACCCGGCCCTGGCAACAGGGTTCACGGCTGACCTGCTGGGAACTCGCACGCGACGAGATCCCCGTCACCCTGTTGGTGGATTCCGCCATGGCCCAGATGTTCCGCCAGCAGCATCCGCCGTGGCTGATAGTGGGGGCGGACCGGGTCACGGCCAATGGCGATGTCGCGAACAAGATCGGCACGTACTCTCTGGCGGTTCTCGCCCGGCAACACGGCGGCCGGGTCATGGTTGTCGCTCCTACATCGACCCTCGACCTCTCGACGCCGGACGGCGATTCGGTTCCGATCGAGCATCGTTCGGGGGACGAGATCTGGGCGATCAGCGGACAACCGTCGGGCATAAACGGAGTGGCCGTGGACAACCCTGTTTTCGATATCACTCCCGCGTCCTGCGTCGACGCCCTCGTGACCGAAAAAGGGATTGTTCAAGCGCCTGATTCTAAAAAGATTTCCGCGCTCCTGTCAGGAGGGCGCTGAAACCGATCTCAACAGCCCGTGAAGGCCCGAAACACGCGGTCGCTGTGTTAGAATGATGTGCTTTTAGCCAGGCCGGTCCCGAGCGTTGCAACGACGCCCGGCGCGGCCCGTTTCAGCCCACACATTCCCAGTTTTTCCTATGGCAGAAATCGCTCGCGAATTACTCCACGTCAGTCTCGAAGACGAGATGAAGCAGTCGTACCTGGATTACGCCATGAGCGTGATCGTGGGCCGGGCCCTCCCGGACGTGAGGGACGGCCTCAAACCCGTCCACCGACGGGTGCTGTTCGCGATGCGCGAGCTTGGCAACGACTTCAACAAGCCTTACAAGAAGTCCGCTCGGGTCGTCGGTGACGTTATCGGTAAGTACCACCCCCACGGGGACGTGGCGGTCTACGACACCATCGTGCGCCTCGCGCAGCCATTCTCCATGCGCTACATGTTGATCGATGGGCAGGGGAATTTCGGCTCGGTCGATGGCGACGCTCCGGCTGCGATGCGGTACACCGAAGTCCGGATGGCCCGTATCGCCAAAGAGCTGCTGGCCGATATCGAGAAAGACACGGTCGACTTTGTCGCCAACTACGACGAGTCCGAGCACGAACCGTCCGTCCTTCCCACCCGTATCCCGAACCTGCTGATCAATGGTGCGTCAGGCATTGCCGTGGGCATGGCCACCAATATTCCTCCGCACAGCCTGCGAGAAGTCGTCGGTGCCTGCATCGCGCTGATCGATGATCCGGAGCTATCCATCAAGGCATTGATGGAGTTCCTTCCCGGTCCCGACTTCCCGACCGCTGGACTGATCAACGGCGCCAGCGGAATCTACGAGGCTTATCACACCGGCCGCGGGCGCGTGTACATACGGGCGCGGACGGACATCGAGGACGTACGGGACAGCGGCAAGCAGGCGATCATCGTCACGGAGCTTCCCTACCAGGTCAACAAGGCGCGTCTCATCGAGAAGATCGCCGAACTGGTGAGAGACAAGAAGATCGAGGGGATCACCGAACTCCGCGATGAGTCTGACAAGGACGGCATGCGGGTAGTGATCGAGCTGCGACGTGGCGAGATGCCCGAAGTCGTACTCAATAATCTGTACAAGCACACGTCCCTGCAGAACGTATTCGGCATCAATATGGTTGCGCTGGTCGACGGTCAGCCAAAGTTGCTGAACCTGAAGGAACTGCTGGAAGCATTCCTTCGCCACCGCCGCGAAGTCGTGACCCGCCGGACGATCTTCGACCTCGGCAAGGCGCGCGGCCGGGCCCACATCCTCGAGGGCCTCGCAGTCGCGCTAGCGAACATCGACGAGGTCATTCAGCTGATCAAGACCTCCGGGTCTCCGGCGGAGGCCAAACTGGCGCTGGTTGCGAGAGCCTGGGATCCCGGTCTCGTTACCACCATGCTGGAGCGTGCGGGCGAGGACGCCACGCGCCCGGAAGCAGTCGGCGAGGACTTCGGTCTGAAGGACGGCGCCTACCATCTTTCGGCGCTTCAGGCGCAGGCGATCCTGGATCTTAGACTGCATCGATTGACGGGGCTTGAGCAAGAGAAAATAGTTCAGGAATTCAGTGAACTATTGGAGATTATTAAGGCATTGTCTGAAATATTGGCAAGCCCTGAGAGACTTTTGAGTGTCATCCGGGAGGAGCTGACCGAGATTCAGGAGCAGTACGGCGACGAGCGGCGGACGGAGATCATCGAGAACCAGGTCGATCTCACGCTGGCGGACCTGATTCCACAAGAGGATCGCGTTGTCACTTTCTCCCACGGCGGCTACGCGAAGTCTCAGGCTCTCGGCAGCTATCAGGCGCAACGGCGTGGCGGTCGCGGTAAGTCAGCGACACGGATGAAGGAAGAGGACTTCATCGCCACGCTGTTTGTGGCCAATAGCCATGACACCCTCCTGTGTTTCTCAACCCGCGGCAAGGTCTACTGGATGAAAGTCTATGAGCTGCCGCAAGCGGGTCGCGGCTCGCGCGGACGCCCCCTGGTGAACCTGCTCCCGCTGGAGCCGGAGGAGCGGATTACTGCGGTATTGCCCATCCGTGAGTACGAAGAGGACAAGTACATCTTCATGGCCACGACCAGTGGTACGGTCAAGAAGACGTCTCTCGCGTCGTTCTCACGACCCAGGGCCAGCGGCATCATCGCCATCGATCTTCGCGGAGATGACGAACTCGTCGACGTTGCGGTGACCGAGGGCGATCGCACCATCATGCTGTTTGCATCAAGCGGAAAGGCCATTCGATTCCGCGAATCCAACGTCCGTCCGATGGGCCGGACCGCCGCCGGCGTGCGCGGCATCCGACTCGAGCCAGAACAGAAGGTCATCTCCCTGATCATCGTCGGCGACGGCGACATACTCACCGCCACAGAGAACGGATACGGCAAACGTACTGCCGTGTCGGAGTTCCCGGTGAAAGGCCGTGGCGGCAAGGGCGTCATCGCTATCCAGACGACGGAACGCAACGGCAAGGTCGTCGGTGCCCTGCAGGTGGAGGAGAGCGACGAGGTCGTACTGATCAGCGGCGCCGGCACCCTCGTCAGGACCCCGGTCGGCGAGATTTCCATGGTCGGTCGCAATACTCAGGGCGTCACGCTCATCCGCTTGGACAAAGGCGATTCCCTCGTCGGCATGGATGTCCTCCAGGCCGAGGAGGAATAGGGCCAGGTTTTTTTTCCCGCTTCCCCAATTAACCCTGTTACGGAGCGATCATGGCACGCGTTCACAATTTCAGCGCCGGCCCGGCGGTGCTGCCGCTCGAGGTTCTCGAAACAGCTCGTGATGAGTTGACTGACTGGAATGGCTGCGGCATGTCCGTGATGGAGTTGTCGCACAGGAGCAAGGAATTCATCGGCATTGCAGAGCGGGCCGAGTCGGCATTGCGCCAACTCCTGGAAATTCCCGACAACTATCGGGTCCTCTTCCTGCAGGGTGGCGCCACCACCCAATTCGGCGCCGTGCCCTTCAATCTCTGTGGGCCGGACGACGTGGCCGACTATCTGGTGACCGGCAGCTGGTCCAAGAAAGCGGTCGCAGAAGCCAAGCGGTTTTGTCGCGCCCGAGTCGCGGCCGACTCCCAGGAATCGAATTTTACCGAGGTGCCGGACCCGTCCGAGTGGGCGCTGGATCCGGATGCGGCGTATGTGCATTACACACCGAATGAGACCATTGGTGGTGTTGAGTATCACTCGGTGCCCGATGCGGGGTCGGTGCCGCTGGTCGCCGACATGTCATCGACGATCCTGTCGCGCCCCATCGAAGTCTCCCGATTCGGACTGATCTATGCCGGAGCGCAGAAGAATATCGGTCCGGCGGGCCTGACTATTGTCATCGTCCGTGACGATCTGCTCGGTACGGCACGCGATGCAACGCCGCGGATGATGGACTACGCCCCGATGGCGGAGGCTGGCTCCATGTTGAACACGCCGCCAACTTTTGCCTGGTACATGGCGGGGCTGGTGTTCGACTGGCTGCTCGACAATGGCGGGCTCGTCGCCATGGGTGAGACCAACCTGGCGAAATCCCAGCTGCTGTACGGCGCCATCGATGGCTCCGACTTCTATAGCAACCCGGTGCGGCCCGACTGTCGATCGTGGATGAATGTTCCGTTCACGCTTGCCGACCCGGAACTGGACGGCATCTTTCTCGAACAGGCTGCCGTTGAAGGACTGACAAATCTCAAGGGCCACCGTTCTGCTGGCGGGATGCGCGCGAGTATCTACAACGCGATGCCGATCACGGGCGTCCAGGCACTGGTGGACTTCATGGCCGACTTCGAAGCGCGTCACGGCTGATTCTCTGGTCGCGGATGTTGCGTTGCGGCATAATCGACCGGCACTTGTTGCTTGCACCAGAATCGGAATATCGATCCGGGGGATTCATTCATGAGTTTCAAGATCCTTACACTCAACAACATCGCCGTGGAAGGACTTCGGCATCTTCCCCGGGAAATGTACGAGGTCGCATCCGAGATCGGTCATCCGGATGCCATCATGGTCCGCTCGGCCAATATGCACGAGATGGAGATTCCGCCCAGTTTGAGGGCCATCGGGCGTGCCGGCGCTGGTGTCAACAACATCCCCGTGCAGGAAATGTCTCGGCGCGGGATCCCGGTGTTCAACGCGCCGGGCGCCAACGCGAATGCGGTCAAGGAACTGGTCATTGCAGCCCTGCTTCTCGGCGCAAGAAACATCTGCCACGCGTGGAACTATGTGCGTGACCTGGACGGTGACGACGCTGCGGTCAGCAAGCTGGTCGAGGCGGGCAAGAAGCGCTACGCTGGCTTCGAACTCCCCGGGCGCACCCTCGGCGTCATCGGTCTCGGTGCGATCGGTGTCGAGGTCGCCAACGCTGCCCACCAGTTGGGTATGCGGGTCATCGGCTTCGATCCGCAGTTGACGGTGCAGCGGGCGTGGCAACTCTCCTCCGGCGTTGAGCAGGCAGTCAGTCTTGACGATCTGTTCGCCCGGTCGGACATGATTACGCCCCACGTACCGCTGGTCGACGCGACGCGTGGTCTTGTCAATGCGCAACGTCTGGCCCTGATGGAGCCGGGCGGGATACTGTTGAATTTCTCACGTGGCGGGATCGTCGATGAAGCCGCGGTCATCGATTCGCTGGATGCCGGACATCTTGGCAGCTACGTATGCGACTTCCCGAGCAATCAGAATCGCCATCATTCGAAGGTGACGGCGCTGCCTCATCTGGGGGCCTCTACCGGTGAGGCAGAGCAGAACTGCGCCGTCATGGTCGCAGAGAACCTGCGGGAGTTCCTTGAGAACGGCAATATCCGGCATTCGGTTAATTTCCCCGAGACCCTGATGCCAAGGACCGAAGGCTTCCGGATCACGGTGTCAAATCTCAACGTGCCAAATATGGTGGGCCAGATTTCGACACTGCTGGCTCAGGCGAGCCTCAATATTATCGATCTGCTGAACAAGTCCCGGGGGGAGATCGCCTACACGGTCGTAGATGTCGAATCCGAGGTGCCCGCGGAGACGCTGTCTGCTATCGCTTCCATCAATGGCGTTCTCAACGTCAGGGCCATCTAGTCGCGTAGTCATGGCTGAATCGCCCCCGGAGAATGAATCCCTGGAGCCGATCCGTCGGCAGATCGACGAGCTCGACGAGAAAATCCAGGAAATGTTGAGCGAGCGCGCTCAACTTGCTCAGCGCGTGGGAGCGAGCAAGCACGGCCCAAGAACGACGGCCCTCGATTTCTACCGTCCGGACCGCGAGGCGCGGGTCCTGCAGGGCGTTGTCGATCGCAACCAGGGACCACTGAGCGACGAGGAAATGATCCGCCTGTATCGCGAGATCATGTCGGCCTGCCTCGCGCAGCAGGAGCCGCTAAGAGTCGCGTTCCTGGGTCCGGAGGGGACATTCAGCCAGGCAGCGTTACTCAAGCATTTCGGACACTCTGTCCGTGCGCTGTCGCTGGCCTCGATCGAGGAGGTCTTTCGGGAAGTCGAGGCGGGTGTCGCCAACTTCGGCATCGTCCCGGTTGAGAATTCCTCAGAAGGCAGTGTCAGCGACACGCTGGATATGTTCCTGACGTCACCCCTCAAGATCTCAGGCGAAGTCGAGTTGCGGATCCGTCAGCACCTGCTCGGGCACGGGGACGATCTGTCGGGAGTGACCAGGGTGTATTCGCATCAGCAGTCCCTGTCCCAGTGCCGGGCGTGGCTGGAGCAGAAGTTGCCCGATGCCGAATGCATAGCCGTCGCCAGCAATGCTGAAGCGGCGCGGATCGCGCGCGACGAAGAGGGGGCAGCGGCTATTGCTGGCGACGCGGCCGCTGATGTCTACGGGCTCGATATCCTGATGGCAAACATCGAGGACCGGCCGGACAACACGACCCGTTTTCTCGTGATTGGCAGAGAGACCTACCCACCCAGCGGGCGGGACAAGACATCACTGCTGTTGTCGTCCAGACACAAGGCAGGGGCTCTGTATGAACTGCTGTCCCCCCTGTCGGAACACCGGGTCAGCATGACGCGCATCGAGTCACGCCCGTCCATGCGCGGCAAGTGGGACTATGTATTCTTTGTCGACGTGGAGGGTCATGCCGAGGATCCGGACATAGCTGCCGCGCTGACAGACCTCGAGGCCGTCGCTTCGCTCTTCAGGGTGCTCGGTTCCTATCCCTGTGCGATCCTTTAATATTCTCGATCCTGCTCGACGTCGTTGATTTGCCGGGCAGGGGAGGCGATCGCATATGAACAAAGACTACCTCGAACTGACTGTCCCGGGCGTCCGCGGCCTGAGGCCTTATCAACCCGGCAAGCCGATCAGTGAGCTGGAGCGGGAGTACGGCGTCAGCGGCATTATCAAGCTGGCGTCAAACGAGAATCCGACGGGTCCCGGGCTGCTGGTCAGGGAGGCGATCGAGCGGGCTCTTGTTGACCTCGCTCGCTATCCGGACGCCAATGGCTTTGCTCTGAAGGGCGCGCTTGCCGAACGGCATGGGGTGATGCCGGAATGCATCACCCTCGGCAACGGGTCAAACGATGTTCTCGTGCTTTTGGCAGAGGCGTTCCTGCAGCCGGGCGTGGAGGCCGTGCACTCCCAATTCGCGTTCGCGGTCTATCCGCTCGCTATCCAGGCAGCGGGGGCGACTGCACGCGTTGCGCCGGCCTTGTCCTGGGACGAGTCGCAGCCGCTGGGTCATGACGTCGATGCGATGGCCGGGCTGGTCGGGGAGGCGACAAGGCTCGTTTTCATTGCCAATCCGAATAATCCGACCGGCACCTGGCTCGATTCGGAATCGCTGGAGAACTTTGTTTCGTCCATGCCAGACAGCACGCTGGTCGTCGTCGACGAGGCCTACTCGGAGTACGTGGAGGATCCCGCCTACCCCGATTGCGCGTCGTGGCTGGACCGCTATCCGAACCTGGTCGTCACGCGTACATTCTCAAAGGCTTTCGGTCTTGCCGGACTGCGCATCGGATACGCCATTTCGAATCCCGGGATCGCGAACATTCTCAATCGGCTGCGGCAGCCCTTCAACGTGAACCTGCTTGCTCAGGAAGCGGCCGTGGCGGCGCTGGCTGACAAGGATTACCTGGCGTCATCGGTAAGCACGAACAACACCGAGCGGGCTCGTCTCGCGGATGCGCTGGTGAAATTGAAACTCCGCCAGGCCCCTTCGGTCGGGAATTTCGTGCTGGTCGATTTTGGGCGTCCAGCAACGGACATCTACGAGGCTTTGCTGAGGAAGTCGGTGATCGTGAGGCCGGTCGATAACTACGGGCTGCCTGACTGTCTTCGTATCAGCATCGGGACGCCTGATGAGAACACACGGTTCATCACGGCCCTGACAGAGGTTCTGGCGGAGTCCGGCGATTGAATACCTGCCCGACGCTCACCGTGGATTATTCATGAGCGACGTCCGCTGGGTGTCTCACCCTGTCGCGTCGATCGGCGGGACGCTGACAGTCCCCGGCGACAAGTCCATCTCCCATCGGGCCCTGCTACTGGGAGCGGTCGCAGATGATCCCGTCCTTGTGCGCGGTTTCCTGGCCGGCGAGGATTGCCTGGCCACGCGCCATGCTCTGGAGCAGATGGGGGTACGGGTAGAAGACCGGGAGGACGGCAGCCTGGCCGTCCATGGAGCGGGTCCTGAGAGCCTGAGGGCGTCGACATCGCCCCTGGATCTGGGTAATTCGGGTACCGGTATCCGACTGCTGACCGGATTGCTCGCCGGTCTGCCGATCGATTCGGTGCTCACCGGCGACCCATCGTTGCGGCGTCGGCCGATGGAGCGTGTCGCTGTACCGCTGCGGGCCATGGGGGCTGACATCGTGACCAGCGATGGCTGCCCGCCAATCACCATCCGCTCGTCAGGCAGACTCCGGGCCATTGACTATACGATGCCGGTAGCCAGCGCCCAGGTAAAATCCGCAATCCTCCTGGCGGCACTAAACGCGGACGGGCAGACGACGATCCGTCAGCCGGCGGTGTCCCGGGACCATACGGAGCGCATGCTTCAGACGCTGGGTGCCGAGGTTTCCGGCGATGACACGGAGATCCGCTTGACGGGTCCCTGTCGCCTTGGTGGAGGCGAGATCGGAGTCCCCGGCGATTTTTCATCCGCAGCGTTTTTTGTCGTGGCCGGCCTGCTGGCCGCAGATCACGGACTGACAATCGAGGGCGTCGGGATCAATCCGACCCGTATCGGTCTGCTGAAAATGCTGCAGGCGATGGGAGGGGAGATAGAGATAGCCGCTCCCCGTATGCTGGGTCAGGAACCGGTGGCGGACATTCGTGTCCGGCGTAGCCGTCTCGTCGGCATCGATGTCGAGCAGGCGTGGGTGCCGCTGGCGATCGACGAATTCCCCGTTTTCTTCGTCGCAGCAGCGGCGGCTTCCGGTACCACGCGGGTCTCCGGAGCCGCCGAACTGAGAGTCAAGGAATCAGACCGGATCGAGGCGATGGCGTCGGCGCTGGAGACTGTCGGCATCCGGGTCGAAACGGCGTCTGACGGCATGACCGTACACGGGGGGCAGATGACTGGCGGCACGCTAGACAGTCACGGAGATCACAGGATAGCCATGGCGATGGCCGTCGCTGGCCTGATCTCCCGTTCGCCGATCACGATCGGAGACACGGCCAATGCCGCCACGTCTTTTCCCGGATTTGCGGCGGCGGCGGCGGGGGTAGGTTTCAACATATGTGAGGAGCGGGGACCCTGAAAGAGCACAGCGATACGGTTCCGGTTGTTACCATCGATGGACCCGGAGGGTCCGGCAAGGGAACGATCTGCAGACTGTCCGCAGAACGCCTCGGGTGGCATCTGCTGGACAGCGGCGCACTCTACCGGGCCGTCGCGATCCATGCCCAGGCACAGGGCGTTGATCCTCAGGATGGGCCGGCGATCACGAGGCTGGCGCAAACCCTGCCGGTCGAGTTCGTGGCCGCCGAGGACGATACTCGCGTATTGCTCTCTGGCCGCGATGTGACGCTGGAACTGAGGGCCGAGACTACAGGCAACGCCGCCTCCAGAGTCGCAGCGATCCCGGCAGTCAGGGATGCCCTCATCGGGCGTCAACGAGCGTTCCGGCAGCCGCCCGGACTGGTCGCAGACGGCCGGGATATGGGCACCGTTATTTTTCCGGACGCGGAGGTCAAGATCTTCCTGACAGCGAGCGCCAAAGAACGTGCCCGCAGGCGGCATAAGCAGTTGTTGGAGAAAGGAATTGATGCTAATATTGATCGTCTTTACTCCGAGATTTCGGAGCGGGATCGCAGAGATGAGGAGAGGGTAGTAGCGCCGCTCAAGCCGGCGCCGGACGCCCGGCTCATCGATACGACGACCATGTCCATTGCGGAAGTGGTCACCCAGGTGCTGGGGTATGTCGGCGATACGATCGGAAATCGACCGGAATATTAGAAGCAGTGGCTCTGCAGGGATGTGGGGCTTTTTTCATTGAACGGCCAGACCGGGAAGGTCGGCGCCGCAACGGGGCTTGATCCTGCGATCAAGGTAAATCAAATCATGACTGAGTCTTTTGCTGAATTATTCGAACAGAGCCTGGCGAGCAAGCAATTCAAGCCTGGCGCCATCATAACGGGACAGGTTGTATCCGTTAACGACGACGTCGTCATCGTCAATGCCGGCCTCAAATCCGAGGCGGTAATCCCTGCGGAACAGTTCCGCGATGAAAAGGGTGAAATAGAAGTTTCCATCGGCGACGAGGTGGAGGTCGCGCTCGATGCCGTCGAGGACGGCTTCGGCGAAACCCGCCTCTCCCGGGAAAAAGCCAAACGAGCACGAACCTGGACGATGCTCGAAAGAGCCTTCGAGGACGAAGAAGTCATCAAGGGCATCATCAACGGCCGGGTCAAAGGCGGATTTACGGTCGAGATCGATTTCGTACGCGCCTTCCTGCCCGGCTCGCTTGTCGACGTCCGCCCGGTGCGGGATCCCTCATACCTGGAGGGCAAAGTGCTCGACTTCAAGGTCATCAAGCTGGACCAGAAGCGTAACAACGTTGTCGTGTCCCGACGCGCTGTCGTAGAGGAAGAGTACAGCGCGGAGCGCGAGGCGCTGATGGAGTCGCTGCAGGAAGGGGCCGTCGTCAAGGGTATGGTGAAGAACCTGACCGATTACGGTGCTTTCGTTGATCTTGGCGGCATCGATGGGCTTCTGCACATCACGGACATGGCATGGAAGCGGGTCAAGCATCCTTCGGAAGTGATCAACGTCGGTGACGAAGTCGACGTCAAAATCCTCAAGTTCGATCGCGAGCGGTGCCGCGTCTCGCTCGGCATCAAGCAGTTGGGTGAAGACCCCTGGCGTGATCTTTCCCGCCGTTATCCTCCCACCACACGCTTGTTCGGCAAGGTAACCAACATTGCCGACTACGGATGTTTCGTGGAGATCGAGGAGGGCGTCGAGGGACTGGTCCATGTCTCAGAGATGGACTGGACCAACAAGAACGTCAATCCATCCAAGGTCGTCCAGGTCGGGGACGAAGTTGAAGTCATGGTCCTGGACATCGACGAGGAACGTCGCCGGGTATCCCTTGGCATCAAACAGTGTGTCTCCAATCCGTGGGCTGAATTCGCCTCGACCTGTAATCGGGGCGACAAGGTCTCCGGGCAGATCAAGTCGATTACCGACTTCGGGATCTTCATCGGTCTGGATGGAGGCATCGACGGCCTGGTGCATCTTTCGGATATTTCCTGGGAAATTCCCGGCGAGGAAGCGGTACGCAATTACAAGAAGGGCGACGAGATCGAGGCCGTGGTGTTGTCGATCGATTCCGAGCGCGAGCGGATCTCCCTCGGAGTCAAGCAGCTCGACAAGGACCCGTTCTCCAACTACCTGGCGGAGCACCCCAAGGGCAGTATCGTCAACGGCAAGGTCACCGAGGTGGATGCCAAGGGCGCGATCATCGATCTGAACGGTGTCGAGGCCTATCTGCGGGCATCCGAGTTGTCGCGCGATCGGGTGGAGGACGCCCGCATGGTCCTGAAGCCAGGCGATGACGTCGAGGCCAAGTTTATCGGCATCGACCGTAAGAGCCGGACGATCAATCTGTCGATCAAGGCCAAGGAAGTGCACGAGGAGGCACAGGCTGTGCAGAGCTACAAGACTGACTCCTCTTCCGGTACCAGCCTCGGCGATCTGCTCAAGGAGCAGATTTCCGGACAGGGCGAATCCTGATATGGTGTAAGGGCCGCCCGGATTCCGGGTGGCCCTGTTCACTGTTTTCAGTGTTCCCGGCAGGAACCACGGGATTGTAGTGTTAGACGGAGACGAGCATGACCAAGTCGGAACTGATGGACATCATCGGCAGGAAGCAGAAGCATCTACCGGCGAAGGATGTCGAACTCGCGGTCAAACACATCCTCGAAGTCATGAGTGACAGCCTCTCGAGCGGAGAGCGAATCGAAATCCGCGGGTTCGGCAGTTTCTCGTTGCATTATCGCCCGCCCCGGATGGGACGGAATCCGAAGACCGGTGAAGCGGTGGCGCTTTCCGGCAAATATGTCCCGCATTTCAAGCCGGGCAAGGATCTGCGAGAACGGGTCAATACCGGACGGGAGAACCCGATCCGGTCCTGAGCAGAGGTTTGGTCTATTCGATCCAGTTCAGTCAAACGGCTGCTAGACTGGTCACCACGGCAGCTGCGGTGCCGGCTCTTGAATGGAGCCCGAGTGGATGACCAGAATTCGTAAACTATTCCTTATCGCCCTCCTTGTGGGAGCCATCATCCTCGCTGCAGGATTCGCCTGGCTCAATCCGGCCTCGATCTCTCTGGATCTCGGCGTCGCGGTCATCGAGACGCGTGTCGCCTATGCGTTCATCGCATGTTTCGCTCTTGGCTGGCTGCTCGGCTGGCTTGCGGTACTGGGCTGGGTTGTCCGCCTGGCCGGGCAGGGACGTCGCCAAAAGAAGGCCGCACGGCTGGCAGAGGCGGAGGCAGACAGTCTTCGCAAGCTGTCGATTGCCGATGACGCCTGACTCGGCGCTGTTGCTCCTACTGCTGTTCGCGGCCGCAGGAGCAGGCTGGTTCACCGCCAGGATGACCGCCCAACGTGAGTCGACCGGTGTTGCCGACGCCAATTCCGACTACCTCGAAGGGCTTAATTTTCTTCTCAATGAACAGCCCGACAAGGCGATCGAGGTGTTCCTCCGCATGGTTGACGTCGATTCCGAGACCGTCGAGACCCACTTCCTGCTCGGCAATCTCTTTCGGCGCCGCGGCGAGGTCAACCGGGCGATCCGTCTTCATCAGAACATCTACGATCGCGGCGACCTTCCGAAGACCCAGAGAAACCGCGCGCTCAAGGCCCTGGGTGACGATTACCTGAAGGCCGGTCTGTTCGACCGGGCCGAGGAGATACTCCATGAGCTTTCTGGCAAGACAGAGTATCGGCGTCCGGCGCTCGAACAGCTGGTAGGTATTTACGAGCAGGAGAAAGACTGGGAAAAGGCCATCGCGATGCGTGATCAACTCGCATCCTTGTCGGACGCCGGTCGGAGTACCGTCGTCGCGCATTACTACTGCGAACTCGCGGAAGCGGCGATGGACGCAGGCGACAGGGCCGAAGTTGCCGAGCAGCTGCGCCGGGCGAGAGCGGCGGATCCCGGCTCACTGCGTGGCAGGTTGTTACGGGCGCGGCTGGCGACGGATGAAGACGACCACAGGCTTGCCGTGCGCATGTACCGGCAGGCACTGGAGCAGGATCCTGCCTTCGCATCCATCGTCCTGCCGCCCATGCGGGCCTGCTACGAGTCCATGGGCGACCTGGCCGGATTCGAGCAACTACTGTCTGAGATGGTCGAATCACGACCGGGAGTGAAACCGGGCATTGCCTATGCCGCTATCGTCGACGAGGGATTCGACGACCCCGTCACTGCGGCCTGCGTCGACGAGTTCATCGACGGCAACCCTATCCTCACGGATCTGCTCGAGATTCTGCGTCCGCCCGATGCGGACCCCGGCACCGAGACTGACTCGATCCGCCGTATCACTCGCGCACTGCGCCAACTTGCGCGCAGGAACCCCACCTACCGTTGTCAGAGTTGTGGTTTCTCGGGCGGAATGCTGTTCTGGCAGTGTCCGACCTGCAAGACGTGGGATTCTACGCGCCCGATTGCCCGCTTCCAGTTCGACGCGACAATCAGTTAGAGATTGATGCCCGAAACTGGATTCAATCACTGAATTCGCCGGACTCCTCGGGAAACCCTGCAAGGCTAGACTTGATCTACCCCAGCCGAACAGCGGCCGGGATTACGACAGACAATTAGCCGGACCAAGGAGGGTCGAGATGGAAAGACTATTACTGCAGGTGATGGCACTAGGTGCCATCCTGTTTAGCGGGATCGTCAACGCGGGCACCGTCAATATCAACACGGCAGACGCCGAGACGCTGGCCAATGAACTGGAGGGGGTCGGCGCATCTAGGGCGGAAGCGATAGTCGAGTATCGCCAACGGGTCGGTAGATTCGACAGTCCTGAACAACTGCTTGACGTGACCGGGGTCGGGCCGCGGGTGCTGGAGTGGAACGCGGATCGCATCGTGGTTACGCCAAACGGAGACTCGGACTGATTGCGGGGCACACAATCTGGAATCTGGGCCGGCGTCTCGCCGGCCCTTTTTGTGTGAATTAGGTCGTTGAATCATGGCCCGAGAGTGTGCCAGCATGCGCGATTGAAGGCCGACCGTTATTTGTCGGTGGCGCTGGAGGAGAAATTCATTGCCTGGTCCGATTCGTTACGCTGTATTTCCGGTGGCGGGGAAAGGAACACGCTTCCTGCCCGCAACCAAGGCCAGCCCGAAAGAGATGCTGCCCGTGGTCGACAAACCACTGATCCAGTACGCCGTCGAAGAAGCGCTCGCGGCCGGTGCCACCAATCTTGTCTTCATCACCGGCCGGCATAAGCGGGCCATCGAGGATCATTTCGATTCCGATGCCGAACTGGAGCAGTTGCTCGAGGCCAAAGGCAAGAGCGATGAACTGGAGATGATTCGCTCGATCGTGCCGGATGACGTCAGCTGCATTTACATCCGTCAGGGCGAGCCGCTCGGCCTGGGTCACGCGGTGTTGTGTGCTCGCGCCGTTGTCGGAGACCAGCCGTTTTTCGTGCATCTGGCCGACGATCTCATTGATGCGGATATGCCGTGCCTGGAGCAGATGAGACAGCTTTACGAAGAAGTCGGCGGCAGCGTCATCGGCGTGCAGCGCGTGCCGCGCGAGCACACGGACCAGTACGGTGTGGTCGACGGTGAGCCTGTCGGAGACAACGTCTGGCGCCTCAACGGCATCGTGGAGAAACCGGCGCCGGAATCCGCGCCGACCGATCTGGCGGTCGTGGGCCGATATATTCTGGAACCGGAGATATTCGATCACCTGACCCAGATCGGTGAAGGCGCCGGTGGTGAGATTCAGCTCACCGACGGCATCGCCAGGCTGCTGGGCGAGCGCGCGGTGAGGGCGTGTGAATTCGACGGCATCCGCTTCGACTGTGGCAGCAAGCTCGGCTATCTGGAGGCCACGGTTCACTTTGGCCTGAAGCACGCCGACTTCGGCGATGATTTCCGCCGTTTCCTGCGTAACACGACGAACGACCTGTAATCGGAGCCGCTCGGCGAGATATCGCGGCAGCTCCGTCGTGGCCGGCGTGCCGCAGGCATTTTGTCGAGCTCAGCTGTGAGCTATCATTAGCCGACCCCATCGATCGGGGCAGACCAACCTACGTGGAGTATCACCGATGCGAATTTTGAGGACTGTTCTATTGGCGCTGCCGCTGGCTCTCTGGGGCCTGGCTGCGCATGCAGGTGGCGACGCTGCCGCCGGAAAGGCCGCGTTCGAGACGAGCTGCGGCGAGTGTCATTATGAGGACGATTTCTCCGGCGAATCCGAGGCGGACATCCTCGCGATGATCCAGTCGGTGAAGACCGGCCAGGTGGAGCACAAAGGCGAGGCGGGCGGTCTTTCCGACGCGGATGCCGCCAATATTGCGGCCTTCTGGGCAAGCTTCAAGTAAGACCGACTACTCACCGGGTGCGGGCCAGTCCGCGCAACGGAGCTGAACCTGCTGACCGCCGGTGTCCTTCGGGGCACCGGCGGTTTTTTTTTGCCTGGCCCCTGTCATGTGGACGGTCGCATCCGAGAGGCACGAAGTCGTCCCGCAGAGAACACTGTCTTGCAAGAATTGCCCCCAGATTGACCCAGATCATAGGAATCCCCCGGAATTTGGTCTAAAACACCTATGAAGAAAAAGACCGTAATCCAGAAGAAGTAAGAACGGTTCGCGTCGGGGTCAGGCAACAGCCTGGGGCCTCCGGGAGGAACCGGGCACGGACACTACGATTTGACGAATCGTGTCGAGATTTCGAGTTGGCTCTTCCGGGTTTGCCGGAGCGGGTCATTTTTTTTACACAAGCACTGCAATTAAGGGGGCAGTCAACATGGACGCATTACGACACGGAAAATTCCGGTGGGTCGCGCTCCTGTCTGTCATCTGTCTCGGTCTCGCTGTCGCAGGTTGCGAAGGCGACGACGGTGACGATGGCGCACCCGGAGCTGCCGGCGATGCCGGACTGGCCTGTTGGGACCTGAACGAGAACGGGGTTCCTGATCTTCCCGATGAGGATCTGAACGGTGACGGTGTGGTCGACGTTCTCGACTGTAACGCACTCGCGAATCCGCCGCCCGCCGGCGGGGCCAACCCTGTGGAATCCTGCGCGGTCTGCCACAGCG
>CALDWW010000098.1 GCA_937924335.1 uncultured Gammaproteobacteria bacterium | reverse complement strand
GGTTCCAGCAGAAGCTGCTCGAGGAGGAGCCGATCCTCGGCGGTCTGTACGATCTGAACCGGTATTACTCCTACGCCAGGGCCGACGGCGAGCCACCGGCAGACTGAGTAGGCCACGTGGTCGGCCGTGACCCGGTACCATCGAGGGCGTTGCGGCCCTTTTCCAACAGTTCCCGCGAGGAGGTTCACACCATGTTCGTTCGGGACATCCAGCCAGTCGCTCCAGCCGGCGTTCTCCTGCCAGCGCTCGCGCTGTTGATACTCACCGCCTGTGCCAATAGTCCTGAAAGAACCGAATGTCCGGACGGCAGCCATGTGTTGGGTAGCGAATGCCACCTCGCCCCGGACGGCACCTACTTCGGGGATGGAGCGGAGATCCCGGAAGACGTCGCTGATAACGTGGCGGACAGTATCGACGAGGAGGCGGACGAGCAGTCAGGCCTCTACGAGAAAGAGGTGGTCGAGGTCGAGATCGACATCGGAAGGGAGTGATCGCAGCCTGAATATCTTCAAGCTTGGGCATCGTCACGATCGTTGGGCGCAATCCCTGACCCAGAAGAGGTACATCCCGGCGAAGGTGCCCGGGTTGTCCTTCTCGAACTCGCTCCAGTAGTCCAGATTTCGCAATTCCGGGTCGTCCGGGAATCGCTCCAGGTAGGCCCTGGCGATACGCGATGAGGTCAGTTCGAAGCCAACGAATTCCAACGACAACTCGTGTAGCCATTCGTTGATCTGCCCGATCGTGAGACGATGCTCCTGGACGTGGAAGATCATGTCGCGACAGGTGGACATGGCATAGAAATCGGGCCGCTCGGCGACTTGCCGGGCAGGATGATCAGACGGCAAGCGGCCAAGCGCTTGCCTGGCCTCGCGGATCCCGTCAGGCGTGGACTCGAATCCTTCTGCGGCGACAAACTCCCGGGCAGCCACGATGGACCGGCGGCCGTGCTCGCTGTAGAGACCGATCTTCATGAATGCACCCGGTTTCAGAAGTCTCCGCAGCACACGCCAGCCCGCCAGCGGGTCGGCCATATGGTGGAGGACCCCGGTGCTCTCTATCAGGTCGAAGCGTTCGTCAATCTCGCCCAGGCGAAGGATGTCTGCCTGAGCGTATTCGATCCGTCCGATCCCGGCCTCGCGTGTCTTGCGGGATGCGTAGGCGAGACTTGCCAGGCTCAGGTCCACAGCCATGATGCTGCTGTCCCGGAATCTCAACGCGCTCATGACCGACTGATGGCCGGTGCCGCAGCCCGCCACGAGCACTCGCGGCGCCTCCGGCCAATCCACGTCTGCCTGCCGCAGATACGGGAACAGGCCGGTCAGGGCCACCTCCACAGACCGGTTTTCGACCCGCGGCGGGTAACGCCACCTGGGATAAGGATTCTCCTCGTACTGGGCGCGCACTTCCCTGGACACCGGATCGTCGATAGTGCCGATACGGGGGATGGCCTCGACCAGGGCGCGCTCCTCGTCCGGCTCGGCGATCTGCTGGCGCAGAATCCGGGCATAGGCCTCATCCACCGCGCGCTGTTCCAGCAAGGCCCGGCGATTCACCAGTCGATGGAGCGGGCGATATGCGGCCAGCAGCGCCACTTCGGTGGCAGTCGCGGCACCGGACCCCGAGAGGTACTCGTCCACCCTCGCGGCGAGCCGATCGATGGCCCCGCTCTCCTGGGCCGACTCCGCGAATACGTACTCGTTGTGAAAACACTGCTCAGCCAGCCCGCAGAGGAAATCCAGCATCGACGACGGATCATCGACACCCAGCAGAATGGAGCGCCGGACATCGGTGAGCAGTCGCTCGAGATCAAGATCATCGACGATCCCCCGGCGCAACAACCGATGAAGGATGCGGTGGGCCAGGAATTCCCGCGCCGGCGCCGATTCCAGGTCCATGTGACCCGGTCTCCCGGCAGCGTCCCGATCCTGCACCAGGCTTCGATATCCGGGCGTTTGCTTGACATGGTTGATCGCCGCTGCGCGTACAAGCGGCGGCGTCGGACCCGGGAACGACAGCCAGGCATCGAGGAATTCCTCGTCCAGCCGGTCTGATTCGATCAGCGTCTTGCCAAGATTGAACCATCCGCGAACGTGGCCCGGCTGTATGGCGAGGGTGCGCCGCAATGCCGTCTCTGCCTCGGCAAGCCTGCCCGCAGCGGACAGACACTCGCCGAGCGCCGCCAGCAGGTCAGGATTCTCGGGATCGGCCGACAGTGCCTTGCGATAGGCAGCCTCGGCATCGGCCGCCCTGCCCGTCCGGGCCAGCAGGTCTCCCAGGCCGATGGACGCCGCGCTGGCCCGCGGGGCGCGCGCTAACACCTCGCGGTAGCCGGATTCTGCACCCTCGAAGTCGCCTGACTCAGCCCGGAGAGAAGCCAGCTGCAAGCAGGTCCGGGGGTCATCCGGCGCGTGTTGCAAACTCTGCTCGAGGGCGGCGATGGCAGCGGCAAGCCTGCCGCGTTGTCGCAACAGCCCGCCGAGGCCGGACCAGGCCGGTGCGAACGTGGGTGCTCTATCCAGCGCACCGCGATAGGCCGTCTCGGCGGCATCCAGATCGCCGGCCGCGCGGCAGGCTGATCCGAGGTCGTAGAGACGTTGCGGCACCGGGCCACCGTACTCGATCGAGTCCCGGATGCAGCGGATGCCGGCGGCAATGTCCTTCTTGCTCAGCAGAACGAGTCCCAACAGGTGAAGCGCCCGTGCATCTCTCCCGTCGACCGCGAGCAGCTCGCGATAGGCGGCCTCGGCTTCGGCCAGCCTGCCCGCCTTGTGCAGCGCCAGCGCCCTTGCGATAGGAGTGTTGGAGGCCATGAGCGGCAATGGTAGCGGTTCGCGATGATGCGGGTCAGCCGGGTACTGCCGGCAGGCCCTGGGCGATGACGCACAACCGGACTGCGGGTTGCCGGCATTCCTGACGCCCGTCAGCGAGAGAGTCGCCCTGCGAATCACGGTATAAGAGACGCTCCGGATCGAAGGAAACGGCTATCGCGTCGCTGGCCCGCGCACAGGGGGAAGCGACCCGCTCGCGCGCTTGCCTGGACTAGGTCTAAGTCAATACGCTGCGGTACGATCGGCGCCAGCAATGGACAGGGAGGACTGCGCTTGGTGATCGAGAGGCTGATGACGGCCATCCTCCGTCAGATGGCCGGCAAGTACACGCAGCTCGAGAATATCGGCCACTTCATCGAGGTTCCGCCCGGCGACCCGTCGCGCGAGCTCATGCTCTACCTGCACATACCCTTCTGTGTCGTCTTGTGCCCGTTCTGCTCATTCCACAGGGTCCGCTACCGCGAGGATCGGGCAGTGCACTACTTCGAGGTGCTGCGCAAGGAGATCCGCCTGGCCCATGCGGCGGGCTTCCGGTTCGGCGAGGTCTACGTGGGCGGCGGTACGCCTACGGTAGAGCCGGACGAACTGGCGAAGACGCTCAGTCTGGTACGCAGCCTCAACCCCATCAAGCGGGTATCCATCGAAACCAATCCCGATGACCTGATCCCCGAGCGGCTCGAGGTGCTGCGGGATGCCGGCGTCAACCGCGTCTCGGTCGGCGTACAGAGCCTGGACGACACACTGCTTCACGAAATGCAGCGCAGGGATAAATACGGCAGCGGCAGCGAGATCCGCCAGAGGCTGGCCGATGTGCAGGGGATGTTCGATACCCTCAACGTCGACCTGATATTCAATCTGCCCCATCAGACGCTAGACATGCTGCGCGAAGACGTGGACGTCCTCACCCGGGAAATCGGCGTGGATCAGATCTCCTGCTATCCGCTTATGGGGGCGCATACGACGCAGAAGGCCATGAAGAAAGACATGGGCCATGTCACCTACGGCCGCGAGAAGCAGTTCTACTACGACATCCTCGATCGGCTGCCGGAAGGCTACCAGCCCAGCTCGGCCTGGTGTTTCTCCAGGGGCACCGACGCCATCGACGAGTACATCATCGAACACGAAGACTATATCGGGCTGGGTAGCGGCGCGATGAGCTACTACAAAGGCACGCTCTATGCGGCGTCATTCTCGATCAACCGCTACATGCGGCTGGTAGAAGCGGAGCATTCCGGCATCACCCGGTACTCCCGGTTCAGCGACTTCGATCGCATGCGGTATTCCTTCCTGATGAGTTTCTTCGGACTCAAGGTCAACAAGGCGGCCACAGAAGAACGCTGGGGCGGCCGCTTCGCCAGCAAGCTGTGGCGGGACTTCGCAGCATTCAAACTCATCGGCGCCATCAGGGACGACGGCGAGAACTGGTATCTGACCCGCAAGGGTATGTACCTGTGGGTACTGATGATGCGGGAGTTCTTCATCGCCGTGTCTAACTTCCGTGACGTCATGCGCCTTGGCATCAGCAGCGAACTCGACCCGGAGGATCGCGACGAACTGATCGGCAACGGCTGAGTCACACGCCGGCACCACAGGCCGGGGCGCGGACGGCTCCGTCAGTCGAGACGCTTGCGGAAACGCAGCACGGCCAGTGTGATCGCCACAACGAAGAAAATGGCCAGCGCCCTGATCTCTGGTAGCAGTTCCCCGATGTCGGCACCGCGCAGGATGATCCCCCTTGCCTGGACCGGGCCCGGGGTTTCTTTTCCTTACTCATGCCAATTATTCAATTAAACGTTCGATTAATTATCAAGCGAAGCTGTCGCGGAACTCTGGATGTGTTTTGTCAGGAGAACTAGACTTCGTCTTTGTCGTTGCCTCGAATCGGCTCTGCCGGTAAAACTCGAAGGCGCAATTACAGAACGTTCACTCGGAACATCGCCGAGAAGAGGCAATCCGTGGCGCGCTTGTTGATCGGCAATTCCCTCAGGAAATATTTCGAACGATGGTCGTTCGTCCGCCACCTGCTGTGGATGACTGAAGCGGCTGTATTCGGAGCCTTCCTGGCGTTTGCCCGCCTCCTCCCGGCGGATCGCGCCAGCCTCATCGGCAGGCGCGTGGTGATGTGGGTCGGCCCGCGACTGGACAAGCATCGCATCTTCAAGCGCAACTTCCGGCTGGCTTTCCCACGCAAGAACGAGCAAGAGATCGACGCCCTGGCCACCGCGGCCTGGGGGGGCGCGGGCGGGCTCGTGGCCGAGTACGCGCACTTGGGGACTATCTGCGTACGCCAGGCTGACAGCCGCCTGCAGATCGCCACAGTCGGTGACGTGCCGGTCTTGTCGGACCCGGCGCGGCCGACCATCTTCGTGTCAGCGCACCTCGCCAACTGGGAGGTCTGCGCCGGGGGGATCAAGAAAGCCGGAATCCCGGTAACGGCGGTCTACACGCCGCTGCAAAACCCCTGGCTGAACCGTATCCTGATGCGCCAGCGCCGCCACCTGGGTTGCCGACTCCTGCCACGGGACGAAAGCATGCGGTCCCTGGTCCGTGAACTCGGCAAGAGCCGGTCGATCGGGCTGATCATGGACCAGCGGGTGGACAGCGGCGTGCCGATCCCCTTCTTCGGCATCGACAAGTTCACCACCCTGGTGCCGGCGCGGCTCGCGTTGCGACATGGTTACGACCTCGTGCCTGTGAGGACGGAAAGGCTGGACGGTGCGCGCTTCAGGGTGACTTTCTACGCGCCGATCCTGCCGGACGATGCCGGCGCGGATCCGGTAGAGCAGGCCACCCAGATGAGCCGCAAGATCAATCTGCTGTTCGAAGAGTGGATACGGGAGCGCCCGGAGGACTGGTTCTGCTCCAAGCGCAGATGGCCGAAAGATGCGCAGCCCGGTTCCGCTGAGGATAGCGTCGCCGCGCCGGCGTCGAGGCCTCCCGACGTCATTGCCTGACCGCCGGATCTTGCCGATCTGTGTTCAGGTAGCGTGCGCCGCCGACCTTGCCCTCGACGGCGGTGGGTTACACTTGAGCGCCGCCGATCTTGCCGCACTTCGACAGCACACTCTTATCAGCATGCCAGCGCCAATGACATTGTCTCCACACCGCTTCCCCGGCCTGGCTCGGCGCCGGCGTGGGACCGCCTGAACCCGCATGCCTCCGCCAACCGACGACGCCGTTAACGCACGACTCGCGACACTCAATTCGAGCCCGGACCTGTTGCCGCAGAAACTCGACCTGGTCGGTCGGCGGGTACTGCTGCTGGAGGTCGATGAGAGGCGCTATCGCCAGACGCCCTTCCTCGACGACAGGATGGTCGATGAAGGCACGCAAGGCTTCTGGGTGGATCTGGACAGTCTGCCTGCACCCGACCCCGACGAGCCCGTGCCGGATCCCGCGTTGATCTTCCATATCGGCCACTGCGGCTCCACTCTTCTGAGCCGCCTGCTGCCCGCAGCCTGCCCGCTCCTCCCCGTCCGCGAGCCGCCGCCCCTACGCACTCTTGCCGAGAGCCTGCGCCTGCTCGAACAACCCGTCTCCCGGCTTAGCAGGACACAGTGGCGGACGCTGCTTGGGAGATTCGTAACTCTGTACTCGCGCGGCTACCGGAAGCACGAGCCGGCACTGATCAAACCTACCAGCGACTGCGGCAACCTGATCGGACCGGTGCTCGAGGCACGGTCGGCGTCGCGAGCCGTGTTGATGTATCAGTCGCTGGAGACCTATCTTGCGATCATGATGGACGGCAGCAAGGCTCGGATGGACATCGAGGGCCATGCGGTGACGCGGCTGTCGGACCTCCACGACTTCATCGGCGACCGTGACAGCCTGCGGCTGTTTCAACTGACAGCGCCGCAGCGAGTGGTTGTCAGCTGGCTCGCGGGCGTCACCGGTTTCCATCGCGCCATGCAGACTCACGCGCAGCAACTGCGCCCGCTGGATTTCGACCGCCTGCTCGAAGACCCCTCCCATGTGCTGTCTGAGGTGATGTCATTCCTCGGGTTGCCGGTCGACCAGAGCCGCGTCACGACCGCCATCGATGGGCCGATCATGCAGACCTATGCGAAAGCGCCTGAGTACCGTTATGGCCCGACAGACCGGGCTGCCCGGCTGGCCGAGAATCGATCCCGATCCGGAGCCGAGATCAAGCAGGGCATGAAGTGGGCGATGACCCTGGTCGAGCGCTACCCGTCGCTGGAACCCGTCATCGAGGCGTTCCCCCTTGGCTCGGCGGACTAGTCAGGCGCGCTAGAGCTCTGCCCACATCCTCAGCAGGTTGGTGCGGATCGCGTCGACCACGATCCTCCCTCCCTGTGGATCGCCCGCCGCGTACAAGACATTGTCCAGCTGTTGCAGCTGTCCGAGAACGTCCCGGTGGCGCTGCTCGCGGATCATGCTCTGGAACCAGTTGATGGCCACCAGCCTCTCGCCGGACTCGATGGCGGCGACCTGGTGGATGGTCGTGGATGGATAGACAACGGCGTCGCCGGCGTCGCCCTTGAACCTGAGCAGCCCCGAACCGGATTGAATCTCCAGCTCGCCGCCCTCGTACTCGTCAGGACCGGACAGGAACACCGTGCAGGAAACGTCGGAACGCATGGCCGGATCGGACGGGAAGATCGCCGCATCGACATGAAACCCGTAGGTCATCCCCGGCGTGTAGCGGCAGATCGTGGGCCGGGAGATCCGTTTCGGGTAGACCAGGTCCTTGACGACCTGGCTCCGCGACAGGGCGGCGATGACGATGTCAGCGGCTTCCTCTCCGTGTGGATCTCCGTAGGGGATCTGCAGGTTGTTCTTGATCCTGGAGTTGGGGTTGGTTGCCGTACCGTCGACGAAACGGCCCTTCGTAGCCAGCTCGCGGACCCGGGATACCTCCTCGGGGCTGAGGATGTTCTTCAGATGTTGCAGCATGGCCGCCCGCCTGTGGAAAAGGATCAGGTGGTCGATTTTACCGGATACTCGGACCCGGACCGCGCCCGAAGTTCCGAACCCGTCTGGCGCGGTCGCGATACGACCGCCCGGGGCCGGCGTCGAGAGACCCATTGATCCGTTCGGTCTGCTAGATTAGCCGGCATGGAGCTGACGCAGATGCGTGCCCGGGGCCGGCGAAGGCGAACGACGAGCAGGAGCGGGTTGCAACTAGCAGCCGCTGTTTTCCTCGGCGCCTGTTGGCTCTCGACGTCTGCCGTCGTGGATGCCGCTGACTTCCGGGTAGGCGAACTCGAGGGGCTGTTCGACCTCACACTGGCCTATGGCGCAATCTACCGCACCGAGAGCCGCGACGACGATTTCATCGCCATCGCCAACGGCGGCAACGCTCGCAGCGCCAACGTCGACGACGGCAACCTGAATTACGACACCGGCATCGTTTCCAACATGGTGTCG
>CALDWW010000097.1 GCA_937924335.1 uncultured Gammaproteobacteria bacterium | reverse complement strand
GGTGCGACACTGCCATTCCGCGACTGCTCCTTCGGAGCCATCAATCACTCGGATGTTCTGTGCTGTCTGCCAGAAAAGAGGGAGATGCTGCGAGAGTGCAGGCGGGTCGCCAGCGACGGCGCCAATATGCTTTTTTCCGTCATCGCCATAAGCCCTCGTTTACCCCACACCGACCACCGCCGAGCCATCGAAGTCGGCCCGCCCTTTGTCGAGGCACCGGGAGACTACGCCGACCTGCTCTCCGAGACTGACTGGCGACTGGTCGATCGCAAAGATGTGACCGCCGAATACCGGAAGTGTCTCCGTGTGCTTGTCGATGCATTCGACGGCAATGTCGAACTGTGTGATGCCCTTGGTGCAGACGTTGTCAGCGAGTCGCGAGGGCACCGGTTGGAGCAGGTCGCCGCGGTCGATGCCGGGCTTCTGTGTCGCGAGATATTCGTAGCTGCTGCCGGCTAGAAGTTTTGCGGCAGAAAACAAACAGAGGCAACCGAAAGAAAGATCCCGACTCGTGATGCCGCGGCACTGGAGAACGACCTGTCGTCACCTGATGGCTAGCGCCAAACCGGGTCGGCTAGACGTCACGCCGAACGTGCGCTTCGGGTCGAAAGCGCAGACCAGGCGCCGTCGCGTTCCGGAAGCAACCGGAAAATGAAGATCAGCCCTGTGGCAGGGCGGGCTCCTTTCCGGAAGCTCTCAGGATTTTCAGCTGCCCGGCGGCCGCCGCATTGAGTTCCGCCATGAAGGACGTGAATTCCGATGTATCGGATACGGCGGCAAAGAGTGAGTTACGACCGTACCAGAGCCAGGGATTATCCCTCACCGCGGCGCGTTTTCGCTCCCGAAGATGCCGGACCGAGGCTTGCGCGTCCCCCAGGAAACCGTGAAGCAGTCCGAGGACGGTCGCGCGTGCGACTATCGAGAGTCTCGTGGATTCCTCGGCGTGGCGGGCGAGAAGATCGGTCGCGATCCTGAGCGCCGCGTCCTGACCGTCCCGGGCGGCGATGACGGGCAGCGCGTTGATGCGGTCGAACAGCGAATCGAGACTCGGATCGACGACGAAGTCGAGGTCCGTGACTCCGGGCCAAAAGGCATCGATCACCGCCTCGGCTTTGGCGACGTCCCCCCGGGCGAGGGCCACGTCCCTGACGATCATTCGGGCCACGATCTCGGATCCGAAACGGTTGTCCAGGGGCTGAGCAAGCCCTCGCTCCGCGATTCGAAACGCTTCCGTGTCCTCGCCACGATAGTAGGCCAGCACCGCCTGGCCCAGCCAACTCACCTCGGCGTCGGGATCGCGCCGCTGCGTCTCCGCGATCCAGGGCTCCGCCCGCTCGGCGTCACCCATATGCAGATAGTTAACCCACAAGAGAGCCGGCGCTTCGGGATCGATGGGGTCCAACTCGAGGACGCGCCCATTCAGAATGGTCGACTCGGCGAAATTGCCGCGGTTGCTGTGGAAACCCGCCAACTGGCCGACGGCGTTCGGGTCACGGGGAGAAAGATCGACCGCCAGCCGGTAGCTCGATTCTGCCTCCGGGAATCTCAAGAGGCTTTCGAGGTTACTGCCCATCTGCAGACGCAGCGCGACGGACAGCGGATCCCGCTCGATGGCCTTCTCGAGAATATTGACGGCTTCGGCGCGCCGCCCCAGGCGGTCAAGCGTGAAGGCCAGCCATTCGCTCGCGCGCACGTTGCCTGGCTCGAGGGCCAGGGCCTTTCTGAGCGCCTCCTCGGTGCCGGCCCGGTCCGGGCTGCGCGGATCGCTGTTGTACCGGATCCACCCGAGCAGCACCCATGCGTCCGGCAGATCCGGGTCGATGGCGAGCGCCCTGTCGACCTGTTCCTGAACCTTGGGCAGCGTCTCCTGGTTGCTCAGGGTCCCCCAGTTGGCCAGGTCGACCCAGGCGCGCGCCAGGCCAGCGTGGGCGGCGGCGAATTCCGGGTCCAGCCGCAAGGCCTGCTCGAATTGCGCCTCGGCGGCCCGATAGGTCTCGACGCCGGATCCGGCGAGTAGCTGCTTGCCCTTGAGATAAGCGTTGTACGCATCCATGTTGGCCGTCGCCACCCGCACATCCTCTCCGGCCTCGGACCCGCCGAGCAACCGCACCTCCAGGGCGCGGGCAACCGCCTTCGAGATTTCGTCCTGGATCGCGAACACGTCGGTGAGCGTCCGGTCGTAGGTCTCGCTCCACAGGTGATAGCCATCGGATGCGTTGATCAGCTGGGCGGTGATTCGGATACGCTCGCCGGACTGGCGCACGCTGCCCTCGAGCAGGTGGTTCACGTTCAAGGCCTGGCCGATCTCCGCCGGGTCTCCGACCTCGCCCTTGAATCGGAAAGACGACGTGCGCGCGGCCACGCGCAGGCCCTCCATCTTGGCCAGGACGTTGAGCAGTTCTTCCGTCAGCCCGTCGGAGAAATACTCGTTCTCCGGGTTGCCGCTCATATTGACGAAAGGCAGCACGGCGACAGACCGGTCGGCGGGAGATGCGAACTTCGCGGCGGCCAGTGCCGTCGGATCGGCGACCTCTGTGTCCTCGACCTCTTCTATCACCGGCGTCTCGACAACGGTGATCGTCTCGGGGATGAGCCGATCAACGGCCACCGCACCGATTGCCAGCACCAGCAAGACGATGATCAGGATGTTGATCTTGCGTCCGGTCTGACCGGTGATGGACTGGCTGCGATCGATGTCCTTCTCGCGCTTCAGCCCCTCCGGAGTCATCTCGTAGACCCAGGCGAAGATCAGCACCGGGACGAAGCCCAGGATCAGCAGCATGACGACGAGCGATCCGGCCCATTCCGGCACGGGCAGCAGTGACGCGAGTACATCCGTGACCTGCAGCAGCAGCCAGGCAGCGATGATGTAGAGCACCGCTACCTTGACGACGTTGCGCCGCTTCAGTTCCTCGACGAATGACATGTTGCTGTGCTGGCCTCCCTACGGCTGGCACGATGATGGGGGAACAATTAAGAAATGTCGACAAAAGCAGGCCCGGCGAAGGAAGCTGCGACTTAACCGGGTAACAACCTCAACGCACGATCCGGGCTGCTATCGTCCGTAAACGGAAATTTGTCGATGAATACAGCTCAGGCAATGTCTGCTTCGGGTCGGAAGCAGACTCTCAGAGCGGCCCTGGATGAGTGCCGGGCTGGGGCAGTCTCGAAAGGCCGTCTTCGGCAGGAAGCGGCACTTCGCCGTACGGGCATCTCAGGGGGTAGGCAGAAGAGCTGGCTTGTTCGAGTTCCCGATGGTGCAGGTCTGCAGGATCATCGGCCGCGGAATCGCGGACATGGTGGCCGGAGCCGATGCGGGACTTGGGAATATCTGAATGGCGAGGGGACCTGCTCAGCGGCCGTCGCCATGGGCGATTCTCGCGGAGCGCTCCACCATGTCCGACGCCTGCAGGATCTTCTGTGCCAGCCGTTGCGGGTAGTCGGGCCGTGTCTCCAGGAACTCTTCGACGATGTCCACGACCTCGGCGGAGTTGTGGCCGCTCAGGGTAGAGGCCGTCCATCCGGTGGGGAAAAAGATGTCTCCGGTCCGCTGGATCTCCTCGAGCATCTCCAGGGCGGGCAACACAAACTGGACTGCAGTCCGGGCCCGCAGCGGGTGATGCAGATTCGTGAGGCCATCCAGAACCCAGGGTTCACGACTGCGATTGGCCGGATCGCGCAGTGATTCGAAAAAGGCCGCACGGACCTCCAGGTCCGCATCGAGCGAGTCCAGCAGATAGCGGAACTCGGCCAGCCGGTCAGGGTTGTCGATCTCCGAAGCCTGGGTCGCGAGAATCTCCCGCCAGCCATCCGTCTCGTGCAGGGCCAGTCTCATGGCGAGATTCATGCGGTCCTCTTGCGAGAGAGTGAGCCCGGGTACGTCCTCGGCGGCGCTCCAGACCCGGCCGAGCCGATGCACGGCTTTGGGCGTCGTCGCCGTCATGATGTACGCAGCAAAAAACGCAGCCCGGCGTGTGCGCGCCTCGCTGGCCTCCAGGGCCGACCAGATAGCGTTCTCCAGGCGTGGCGCCCAGCGATTCATGTCATCGATATCGAGGAATCTCCAGAAAGCCTCCGAGACGTCCGCCAGTACTTGTGAGACCAGCTGCTCCTCGGACTCCGTCCGGATCATGTCCAGCCCGGTGTTGAGCAGGACATCGGGATCCAACCGCCCTTCCAGCATGGCGTCCCAAAGCGTCAGCCAGGCGACGCCCCTGAGCAACGGTGCCTCCATTCGCGTGATGCTGGCCACCAGGAATTCCAGCGTCAGCGGATCCGGTTCGAACAGGCCGTACTCCGCTCCGCCGGTGTTGGGAACGACATAGATCGGCGAGCTCACCGGATCCGGTGCCGGCAGGGCCACCTCGATGTCTGAGTCCTGCAGGTCGATCGCCGTTGTGCCGAGTAGCTGGAGGGGCCCGGCGGCGTTGGCCGAGAACAAGCCGACATCCAGCCGCTGGGGCCAGACACGACCCCGGGATGTGCTGTCCGATTGCCGGACCACGATGGAACCTGCGGAGCCGGATTCGGCGGCACCACGCTCGACGGTGACCGTGGGGCGCCCGGGCTGCTCCACCCAGACTTCGCTCCACGCCCGCAGGTCCGATGGGTGCAGCTCATCCAGGATATTCACCAGGTCGGGCCAGGTCGCGTTCGCGTACTGGTAGCGCGACAGATACTCACGCATGCCCTGGCGGAACCGCTCCTCGCCCAGCAGCCGCTCGAGCTGCTTCATCACGACGGGGGCCTTCTGATAGATGATGGCCCCGTACAGGGTGCCTGCCTGATCCAGGTTCTCCAGCGGCTGCCGGATGGCGTTGGCACCACGGCTTCGATCCACCGAGTAGGCCCGGGGATGGTGTGCGA
Organism: uncultured Gammaproteobacteria bacterium; assembly: GCA_937924335.1. Classification (GTDB taxonomy): domain Bacteria; phylum Pseudomonadota; class Gammaproteobacteria; order Steroidobacterales; family XN24; genus JAHEFR01. Next base: position 4,847 of record CALDWW010000097.1, on the reverse strand, counting down.
GGAGGAATCTCAGGTCGTGGTCCACATCGGGGAAAGACGGGTGGACGATCTTCGCGGCCATGAAATTGGCGAACACTTCCTTGGTCCAGACGTCGTCGAACCACGCCATCGTCACCAGATCACCGAACCACATGTGGGCGGTCTCGTGAGCGATCAGGGACGCCCGGCTGAGCATCTGCGCCTCGGTGGCGTTCTCCTCCAGCAACAGCGACGAGGCCCGGTAGGTGATCGCGCCGGGATGTTCCATGCCGCCGTACTGGAACGAGGGGATCAATACGAACCCGAAACTCTGGAACGGATACTCGATGCCGGTATACGTCTCCAGCCAGTCCAACGCGGTCACGTGCAGGTCGAATATGGCCTCGACGTTACGTTCCAGTTTTTCCCGGTCGGTCTCCCGATGCAGCATCTCCAGGACTCGCCCCTTGCGCTCCTGGCGAATGGTCTCGAACTCGCCGGCGGCGAATGCGAACAGGTAGGTCGGCAACGGTTCGCTCTCGGCGAACAGGACGCGGACTCTGCCGGAGACCCCGGGGGTGTCGGGCGCCGGCTCTGGTGAACGTCTCGATCGCGGACCGTTGGCAAGAGCCGACCAGGCCCCGGGTATCGTCAGCTCCCACGTCACCCGGCCCTTCAGGTCGGGCTGGTCGAACACCGGCAGACTGAAGTGGGCCCGGTCCGGCACGAACAGCGTGTAGAGGAAGCCGTCGTTACGATTGAGTGCCTCGTCCCCGGCCGTTATCTCGAGGACCACCCGGTTCAGCGCATCGACTTTGAGCGCCCCGGCCGGCACGATGACATGATCCTCCTCGAAGCGCACCGCAGAAGCGACGCCGTTGACCTCGACCCGGTGGACGCGACGCCGGGGATCCCTGAAGTCGAGCACAAGCCCGCGCGCGTCTGCATCCTGCCAGTGGAAACTGACCTCGGCGGTGCCGGTCACAGCTTGCGCCCGCTCAGCAGGAATCGCCAGCGAAAATCGATAGCGGACATCCGACAAGGTAGCCTTGCGCTGTTGCGCCAGCTCCAGTGAGATTCCCGATGTTATTGGTGTCACGGGATTCACCGTCGTCGCGGGTGTCGCCGGCGGTGTGTTGCCGCAGGCCGATAGCAGTGACACCTGCAACAACGCCAGAACAGCGAGGACAGAATTGCCTCGTTGACCAGACTCAGAGATTGTCCGGACTCCAAATTGCTGCACACCCGTCATACCCCATGCTCCGGCAGCGGAACGCGATCGCGCCGCGTCCGGTCGCAACATTCTACGTCCTCTGCACAGACACGGCTTGCCGCCCTGGCCCGGATTCGGTTGTGAGCCCCCGTCAGACGATCGCCTGCGTCATACCGTATTGATGCGGCAGCGGCCTGCAACAAAAAAGGCCGCCACGGTTTGCCCTGGCGGCCTTCTTCAGTTATCGAGTTCCGATCAGGTGCCCTTGGTGGCTTTCCTGATCTTCTCCAGCAGGTGCAGCTGCGCCGCGGCAGCGGCAAGCTCTGCCTGAGCCGTTGCGACCTCGACCGCGCTGGTGCGCTCTTTGAGCAACTCATTGGCACGCTGGCGGGCCTCTTCGGCTGCGGCGCCGTCGAGGTCTTTCGCGCGCATCGCAGTGTCGGCCAGGATCGTGATCTTCTTTGGCTGGACTTCGATGACACCACCGGATACGTAGAAGTACAGCTCCTCCGCTTTCTCGTTCCCTTCGACTGCCGGCTGCACGCGTACGCCACCGGGCTTGAGGCCGGTCAGCAACGGGGCATGATTGGGCGCAATACCGACCTCGCCCATCTGGGCAGGGGCGAAGACCATGGCGGCTTCACCAGAATAGATCTCGCCCTCGGCGCTCACGATGTCCACATGTATCTTGCTCATAGTCTCACCTCCCGGGCAAGTGTCGGCCCGCCGGTAGCGGGCCGCTTACCGGGATTACTGCATGGACTTGCCTTGCTCGACGGCCTCTTCGATGGTGCCGACCATGTAGAACGCCTGCTCGGGCAGACTGTCGTACTCGCCCTCGATGATGCCCTTGAAGCCACGGATAGTGTCCACCAGGCTGACATACTTGCCGGGCGATCCCGTGAAAGTCTCGGCCACAAAGAACGGCTGCGACAGGAATCGCTGCACCTTTCGGGCTCGCGACACGACCTGCTTGTCGTCCTCCGACAGCTCGTCCATACCGAGGATGGCGATGATGTCCTGCAGCTCCTTGTAGCGCTGCAGAGTCGCCTGCACCGCCCGAGCGGTATCGTAATGATCTTCGCCGATGACCAGCGGATCCAGAAGGCGGCTGGTCGAATCCAGCGGATCCACGGCCGGGTAGATACCCAGCTCGGCGATCTGCCGCGACAACACGAGCGTCGCGTCGAGATGGGCGAAGGTCGTCGCCGGCGACGGATCGGTCAGGTCATCCGCAGGCACGTAGACCGCCTGGAAAGACGTGATGGAGCCTGTGCTCGTCGAGGTGATGCGCTCCTGGAGTACGCCCATCTCCTCTGCCAGCGTAGGCTGATAACCCACGGCGGACGGCATTCTGCCCAGCAGGGCCGAGACCTCGGTACCGGCCAGGGTGTAACGGTAGATGTTATCGATGAACATCAGCACGTCGCGGCCTTCGTCGCGGAAGTGCTCGGCCATGGTCAGCCCCGAGAGCGCCACACGCAAACGGTTACCCGGAGGCTCGTTCATCTGACCGTACACCAGGGCGACCTTGTCCAGGACGCTGGCGTCCTTCATCTCGTGGTAGAAGTCGTTACCCTCACGGGTCCGCTCACCGACACCCGCGAAGACCGAATAGCCACTGTGCTCGATGGCGATGTTGCGGATGAGCTCCATCAGCGACACGGTCTTGCCCACGCCGGCGCCGCCGAACAGGCCGATCTTGCCGCCCTTGGCGATCGGCATGATCAGGTCGATGACCTTGATGCCGGTCTCCAGTATCTCCACCGAGGCCGCCTGGTCCTCGTAGGTAGGCGCAGGACGGTGGATGGGCAGTCGTTCCTGCTCGCCGATCGGCCCGGCTTCATCGACGGGCTCGCCGAGCACGTCCATGACCCGACCCAGGGTGGCCGTGCCCACAGGCACGGTGATCGGCCCACCGGTATTGACTACCGGCATACCCCGCTTCAGACCCTCGGAAGAGCCCATGGCGATAGTCCGGACCACGCCATCACCCAGTTGCTGCTGGACCTCCAGCGTGAGTTCGGCATCATCGATCTTCAGCGCATCATAGACACTGGGGATGCTGTCCCTGGGGAACTCCACATCCACCACCGCGCCGATAATCTGCACAGTTTTTCCGCTGCTCATCAATCCATTCCTCTAAACAGAATTCTTTCATGGCGTGCCATCGCGTCAAACCGCGGCGGCACCGCCGACAATCTCGGACAACTCCTGGGTGATCGCTGCCTGCCTGGCCTTGTTGTAGGCGAGCTGCAGCCCGTCGATCAGTTTGCCGGCGTTGTCGGTAGCACTCTTCATTGCCACCATCCGGGCCGCCATCTCGCAGGACACGTTCTCGACGACTGACCGATACACCTGCGACTCGATGTAGCGGGCAATGACGCCTGGCAGGAGGTCGGTTGCGTCGGGCTCGTAGATGTAGTCCCAGTGCGACTGCAGTTCGTCCGCGTCCGGGGTCTCGACGGGCATCAGGGTGCGGAACGTGGGCCTCTGGCTCATCGTGTTGACGAACGTATTGGAGGCGATGAACACCCGGTCCAGGTTCTTCTCCATGAAACCATCCAGCACGATCTGGATCGTGCCGATCAGGTCACGTATGTGAGGCACGTCGCCGAGATCGGTGACCGCCGCCACGATGTTGACGTCGACCCGGCGGAAAAACTGACGCGCCTTGCGGCCCAGCACACAGAGGTCCACCTCGACCCCCTTGCTCTGCCACTCTCCTATCTCGGCCAGCAACGCGCGGAAAAGGTTGGCGTTGAGGCCACCGCAGAGACCACGGTCGGTGGACACGACGATATAGGCGACCCGCTTCACGTCGGGGCGCTGCTGCAGGTACTCGACCCGGTAATCCGGATTGGCTTCCCGCAGATGGCCGATGACGGTGCGGATTCGATCGGCATAGGGCCGCGATGCCTGCATCCGATCCTGGGCCTTACGCATCTTGCTCGCCGCAACCATCTCCATGGCCTTGGTGATCTTCTGCGTATTCTTGATGCTCGTGATCTGCGAGCGAATTTCTTTGCCGCCGGACATATGCGTCTCCGGATCAGTAGCTGCCGGTAGTGGCGAACTCTTCCACGGCCTTCTTCATCTCGGCCTCAAGTTCATCGTTCCAGTCGCCGGTCTCGTCGATCTTGTCCATCAACGGGCCGTAGTTGGTCCGCATGTGGGCGAGCAGGCCCTTCTCGAATGCCTGCATCTTGTTGTCTTCCACCTTGTCGGTGAAGCCCTCGTTGACGGCGTAGAGTGTCGTCCCCATCTCGGAGACGGACTGTGGGGCGTACTGCGGCTGCTTGAGGAGCTCAGTCACCCGCTTGCCGCGATCGAGCTGCTTACGGGTGGTCTCATCGAGGTCGGACGCGAACTGGGCGAAAGCCGCGAGTTCGCGGTACTGAGCCAACGCCAGCCGGACACCGCCGCCAAGCTTCTTGATGATCTTGGTCTGGGCCGCGCCACCAACTCGAGAGACCGACAAACCGGCATTGATGGCCGGACGGACACCCGCATTGAAGAGATCGGATTCCAGGTAGATCTGGCCGTCGGTGATCGAGATCACGTTGGTGGGCACGAAGGCCGACACGTCGCCCGCCTGGGTTTCGATAATCGGCAGCGCCGTCAGCGAGCCGGTCTTGCCCTTGACCTTGCCATCGGTGATCTTCTCAACGTACTC
>CALDWW010000096.1 GCA_937924335.1 uncultured Gammaproteobacteria bacterium | reverse complement strand
TCATCGTGATCGCGGATGAGGCGTCCCACACCCTGCTTCAGGGCAATGACCGCCTGGGGCAACTGGTAGTCGGGGAATGGGTTGCCGCCGGCAGCCCTGATCGCGTCAAGCCGCGCGCTCATCAACGGGTCCCCTGGAGAAGCAAACGGCAGCTTGTCGATCACGACGACCTCCAGCGCGTCTCCACGCACGTCGACGCCCTCCCAGAAGCTGCTGGTCCCCAACAGCACGGCGTTGCCCAGATCCCGGAATTGCCTTAACAACTGGTCTCGCGGCTCATCCCCCTGAACCAACAGAGGAAAGTCACCCATGGGTGGTCCCGCGTTCCTGAGTCGGTCAGCCGCGAGGCGTAGCGCCCGGTGGCTGGTGAACAATAAGAAGGCTCCTCCGCCGCTCGCCTCCAATACGGTCTCGATACTGTCCAGGACGCGGTCAGTGTAGTCCGGGGCACTCGGCTGTGGCAGACCTTCCGGAAGGAAAAGCATCGACTGCCGCGGGAAATCGAAGGGACTGTCGAGTTTGAGAGTGTCGGCTTCGGGCAGGCCCAGGCGGTCGGCCGAATGGCCGAAATCTTCGCCCACGGCCAATGTGGCTGATGTAAGAATCCACACGCCGGCCTGATCGCGAATCTTGTCGCCGAGTTCCCTGGAGACATCGACCGGCGTGCTGTGGAGCGCATAACTACGCCGGAAAGACTCGAACCAGCGGATCTGCTCACTGTCCTCCGACTGATTCAGAATCGCCAGAGCTGCAACGAGGGAATCGGCCCGTCGCAGCAATGACTCCGGCCCGGGGCCGTTGTCCGCGAAGGGACGAATCGCCTCGGCCAGCGCGCCGACCGCTTCTGCCAGGTTGGCCGTGGATTCGTCGATCGCCTGACCGCCCGCCGACCACGCCAGTCTGCCGTCGCGGCCGGATAGTGCGATCCTGGCATGCCCATTCGCTTTGCCGAGATCATCCACAAGGGGTTCGAGCGCGGACAGCGGTATGCCCGCTTTCAGGCCCTCCGCTACCGTGTCGGTGGCCAGACCATCCAGCTGACGGCTACCTACGGACACGCCGAAGAAATTCACCGCGGTCTCCGGCAACTGATGAGCCTCGTCGACGATCACGGCGTCCGCGCCGGGCAAGAGCTGGCCGAAGCCCTCCTCCTTCAGCACCATGTCCGCCAGCAGCAGATGATGATTCACGACGACCACGTCGGCCGCCATCGCACGACGCCGGGCTTCCACGAGATAACAGTCTTCGTAGAGTGGACAACGGCTGCCAAGACAATTGTCCGCCGTCGAGGTGACCTGCGGCCACACACGCGCCTGCTCCGGCACGCCCTCGATCTCACTGATGTCACCGCTAACGGTCGCCTGCGCCCAATGGCGTATGGTGGTAAACCAACGAGCCTCCTCGCGACTGGCAAACCTGCCCTCGTTCGCGGCCAGATCGAGCCTGTGCAGGCAAAGGTAATTGGACCGCCCTTTCAGCATCGCCACACTGACCGGCCTGCCGATCGCCGACGAGACGACTGGGAGATCCCGACCAAAAAGCTGGTCCTGCAGGCTGCGCGTGCCAGTGGAGATTATGATCCTGCGCCCCGAGAGTAGTGCCGGCACCAGGTAGGCAAATGTCTTACCGACACCAGTGCCGGCCTCTACCAATAAGGCACCGCCGCCGGTCAGGGTTTCAGCCACCCGGATCGCCATCTCGCTTTGCTGGGGCCGCGGCCGGAAGCCGTCCACCACACGAGCCAGCGGTCCGGATGACGAGAAGACGTGTGAGAGGTCGTCCGGCCGCAACGCTATCTCCCTCCAGCGCGGGCAGCGACCGCACGAGCTTCGGCTGCGGTCTCGGATCCTGGTGCCGCCAGGGTTTCCGCCCGACGGGCCAGACCTGCGGCTTGCCCGGGTTCACCCTGGTCGAGACGGATTCTCGCCAGTAACAGCCAGAGTTCCGGATCCCGTGAGTCGATCCTAAGCGCCCTCTCTGCGGATGCGGCCGCCAATTCCAGCTCACCGGCGGCACGCTGCGATTCCGCGGTGGTTTGAAGTGAAACAGCCGCTGTGTTTCGGGGTCGGCCCGGGGTCGGCACCTGCCCGGATCCGGATGGAGAGGTCTGATCGATCGCTCCTGACGAGGGAGATTCCGGCGCTGCCGGCGTGACTGCCCTGTCTGTCACGGGCCGAGTCACGGGGGCCGTGCTGCAGGCGGCCAGAACCAGGCAGACGAGTGAGAGCGCTAGTTGCCGAGATGTCGTAACCAATCCATCACCGTTTCACTCAATGATCTTCGTTCCTGCCCGCAGGCCTTAGCGGGCAGACGCGCCTGTTGTGGCAGACCCAGCAAGATGGCATCCCCGCAGCCCCTGGCGGCGAGTTCTCCGGATCCATAATCAACCCATGCATCCACCACCCCGGACGTCTGTGGACTGATGAAGTCGCCGCCGCCCAACTCAGACATGATATCCGCCCAGACGGGCAGCGCGCCGCGCCCGCCGCTGAGTCCTATGGGGCTGTTGTCATCGTTACCCAGCCAGACGACTGCCAGATTATCGCCGCCGTACCCGGCAAACCAGCTATCGCGGAATTCGTCGGAAGTGCCGGTTTTCCCAGCCGTCACCAGATTCCTGGGCAATCGGCTTGCCGCTGAACGCCCGGTGCCCCGTCGCATCACCTGGATCAACGCCCGGTTCAACTGATGTATGTCGCCGGGATCTGCGGCCTGCTGAACCGCTATCGGGTAACGACTCAGCGGCGTGCCGGTCGGACCGATGACCTCTCTCACAGCCCGCAACGGCGATCGGAACCCGCCGCTCGCGAGCGTCGCGTAGACGCCGGCAACCTCGAAGGGGGTCATGTTGACTGCACCCAGCAGCAGAGATGGATAGGCGCGGATATCACCAGTCGCGCCCAGGCGCTGCAACAGACTCCGGACCTGCTCGACCCCCACTTCCATCCCCAGCCGGACGGTCGCCAGGTTGAGAGATTCCGCCAGTGCTCTCACGAGGGTTACCTCCCCGTAGTACTCACCGGAGAAATTCCCCGGTGCCCACGAGCTGCCATCTTCCAGCGGCACCTCCAAAGGAGCATCTTCAATGATGCTGGCGAAATTGCGCTCGCCCTCCTCGATAGCAGCAAGATATACCGCGGGCTTGACCAGCGATCCGATGGGCCGGCTCGCCTCGAGGGCGCGATTGAAACCGTCGAATCCCGTCTTCCGTCCGCCCACTACGGCAAGGACCTCCCCGGTCTGAACCTGTGACACTATCGCGGCGCCCTGCATGTCGGACCGGGCGTCGCTCTGTCCGGCCAGACGTTTAATGCTTTCTGACAACGCCTGCTCCGCAGAACGCTGTGCCGCGGAATCCAGCGTCGTAAACACTGTGAGGCCCGTGGATGTCAGATCGTCATCGCGATAGTCGGACGCCAGCTGGCGGCGGACAAGATCGAGGAAGGCCGGATGATAGCCTGCGCGGAATCCCGCCGGCTTTACGTCCAAGGGGCTCGCGATGCCGGCCTCAGACTGCTGCGCAGAGATGAAACCCTTGTCTGCCAGCCGTCTCAGGATCCGATCGCGCCGCTCCCGGGCCCTCTCGGGATGACGCCAGGGATTGTAGTAGGAGGGGCCTCGGATCAGCGCGACCAGCAGAGCCAGCTCATGGGACTCCAGCTCGGCCAGGGGGCGGCCGAAATAGAAACGACTGCCGAGGCCGAATCCGTGGATCGCTCTCTGACCATCCTGGCCCAGATAGATCTCATTGACATAGGCGGTGAGGATGTCTTCTTTTGCGTATAACCCGTCGAGCCAGATCGCCATCACCGCCTCGCGGACTTTCCGGCCGAATGTTCGACGGCTGTCGAGGAAATAGTTTTTCACCAGCTGCTGAGTCAGCGTGCTGCCGCCCTGAACGATCTGTCCGGCCCTGAGGTTCGCCCAGGCTGCTCTCAGGATGGAGGTCAGATCAATTCCGTGATGGGAATAGAACTGGCGGTCTTCGATAGCGATGAGAGCGTCCAACAGTCCTGCCGGGGCTTCGCCGGGGCCCAGCACGAGCCGATCCTCCCCGTGGGCCGGGAAGATGCTTCCGATTTCAAGCGGATCCAGACGCAATACCGGCAGACCGCTCCCATCCGCTTGCCGAAGCTGACGGATTCCGGCGGAATCGAAGTCGATCTGCACTGTCAGAGAAGGTTGTTCGGCATCCCAGAACCTGAAGGAACGGGTACGGACGCGGAGGGTCGAACCTTGCTTCCACCAGGCCGGACCGTCGATCTTGCCGCCACTGGCCTGCCGATAGCCGAGGGTTTCCAACTCTTCCACCAGAGCGTCCGGCGTAAGCTTGCGGCCCGCATAAAGTTCCATCGGTGCTGCATAGACTCGCGCCGGCTGATCCCAATGTCTGGACTGGAACTGCAGGTAGACGACCAGGCCTTCCCAACCGATCCAGGAAATAGCGACGAAGGTCGCCAGGGCTGCAATTCGGACCGTCAGCTTGCGCAGCCGCAGTCGCCTGGCGGCGGTCCGCTTCTTCCTGGGACGGCCACGGCGACGCGCCGGGCGCCGGCTCTTGGGATTCTTGGGTGATCTTGACATCGCGATGGTGCGGGACAAAAGCCGCGGCGATTGTTACAGATAGGACCGCAGCTTTACAGCCTCAATCAGCAGTGACCTCCTTGCCTGGATCTGTCTGGCCACCCTCCACGGTCGGCAACGCGTCGCGGACGTACCGGAAACTGACAATCCCCCGCACCCCAGGGTCCATCGGGCCCGGCAGGTTCCAGCGTATCCCCCTGACCACTGAATCCGATGGCAGCTCCGGAGAGTCCGCGCCGGACGCAAGGCTCCGTGCGGACTCGGTCAGCGGCGCAGTCAGTGTCTGAGTGACTGCGCCCGGACCGGTCGCGCTGCCCTCCACATACCGTGTGCCGGGAGGCAGATCCGCCACGACATAGGGGCTCGCATCCTGTTCGTCAGCCGTATTGGCGAATCGAATGGTCACAACGTACTCGCCGCCTCCACCGTTGTGCGCTGAAGGCACCGTATCTATGGATACGACGGTGAGCGGCTCCGCGCAGACGGATTGCGACAGGACGGTCCCGCACAGAACGATGAGCGGAATAAATCGGAACATCATCCGACGACGGTAGCATTGGGTGGCCGGCGTGTCCCCCACGCAGTGGGCAGGCAGCACAAATGTTGACATTCAGCCAATTTCAGCTATATTGTGCACTGCAATATGCTGCACCGCACCACGTAGGGGAATTTGAAATGATCGCCAAGATTGAAAAGCTGGCTCGCGACTTGCGGGCCGAGTACGGCATTGTGACGGATCGCACTTTGGACAAGATCCGGGCCGCGACTCTCGACACTGCCGACTTTGTTGCCAAAACCAAGGGACCCGTCCGCAAGATCGCGGATACCGGCCTCCAGCTGAACCGAATCTCTCACAAGGGAGTCGAGAAGCTGGTCAAGTCTCAGGTCCACTTCGTTGAGGCCACCATCGACGACGGCGCCAAGCGCCTGGCCCTGGCCGCCCGCGCGGACAATATCCGGGATCTCGTAGGCGATCAGATCGCCACGTGGCCGGCATCGCGTGACCGCGCAGTAACCAACGCCCGCAAGACGCTCGGTGTCGTCAAGGGCGCCGGTGACGAGATCGGCGATGTGCTTAAGGTCACCATCGTCGAGCTTCAGGCGACTGTGACCGCGAGCGCGAAGACTGCCCGCAGCCTGGTTGCCAAGCAGGCGGCAGAGGCGGAAGCCGCCGTCCGGACGACCATCGCCGAAACCGAGAAAGTCATCGGCAAGCAGGCCGGCAAGGTCAGGAAATCAGCTGCTGAGCTGGAGAAGACGGCCCGCAAGACAGCCGCCAAGACCAAGGGTGCCGGCACCCGCAAGGTCAACAAGGCCGAGGCCGACCTCAAGAAGGCCACCGCCAAGACCAAGCGCGCCGTGACCAAGGCCACACGCCCGGCCCCCGCCAAGAAGCGGGCCGCGCCGAAGCGCAAGGCCGCCGCCCGTAAGGCTCCGGTCCGTAAGGCCACGGCCCGAAAGGCTCCGGCTCGCAAGGCGCCCGCCACCAAGACCGCGAGGGCCAGCGCCTGAATCGCTGCTGACTCGCTGATGGTTCAAGAGGCCCTCTTTTGAGGGCCTCTTTCTTTTCTGGTGACAATCCTAGCGAGTGCTCTTCGTCGTTCGGCGGACAGGACGCTTCTTTTTCTTCGTTGCCGCCGTTTTTCGCTTGACCGTGGCGACCTCTCCGGTCTCCAGGGCCTTCAGCAGGAGTCTTTGCCACTCCTCCGGAGATAACAGTCCGGACGGCGACAGCAAGCCGGAAGGAACAAAGCTCTTGAGCAGAGCGACGGGATCGAGACGTGAGCTGCCGCCCTTCAAGCGCTTGCGAAGGGACTCGATGGCCTCCTCCTGGATGCCGGAGACATCGGGAAGACCGAGAAATTCCCGCAACTCGGTCGGACCCACTTCAACCTCAATCCGAATCTTCATCATGCTCTCCTCGTTCGCGCAAGCGGGTGCCGTCGCTGAAAGAATAGCGAACCTGCAGGGGCATCGCCCCGGCCGGCTGAAAAGTCAGTCTTCCTGGATAAAGTGAATCGCCTGCGCGGAGCCGGCCTGGACCACGCGGCCAAGGCCGATTACACCTTCTCCGCTCAGCTGAATGCTGTCGCGGCGAACGAAAAGTTCTTCTCCCTGACGGGTGATGACGAACGTGCCATTTGTCGACTGGTCGACGAGCGAAAACCGATCCCGGCTTATCTCGACCCGGCAGTGCAGCCGCGAGATCAGATTGCCCTTGATGACAAGTTCGTTATCTTCCGACCGTCCGATTCTGACCAGAGGGTGAGCAGCATCGACAGTCACCTCGTCGCCCTGATAACGCAATCGCATCCGCGTCGTGGGCTTGCGCTGCTCGTCACCCCAGCTGATGGTCGGCAGCATGCTGGTGATATCGTCTTTCTGCCACAGCACCTCGTATAGGGCTATCTCGCCGGATTTCCCCTTGACGTGGGCGAGATCAATCTGTCTGACAGAAGCACGCCACTCTGCTGAGAGATGCTCCACCATATCTGAGGTGGTCACGATCTGAGACGCTTTCGCCTGGCTGGTCATCCGATTGGCCGTGTGTACGGTCGAACCGAAGACATCGCGCTCGTCCGGAACAACCGGCCCGAAATCACACCCGACGCGGATAGCCAGTGGGACACCTTCGGCTGAGGCGAGCGGTCCGCGGGTGATATTGATCTGCATCTCCCGAGCCGCGTTCAGGGCATCGTCGGCTGTGGGGAATGTGGACATCACTTCGTCGCCGATGGTCTTGATGACCCGGCCGCTGTGCTGTTCGGTCGCAGTCTTCATGGCGTCCAGGCAATGAGCGATCGTATCCCGGGCCTTTATGTCCCCGAGAGCTTCATACAGCTCGGTGCTGCCGACCACGTCAGCAAAAAGGACAGCAACTTCGGTTTCGTTAGCCATCGTCAGGCAGACATCTCGCAGATTCGGACAAGCACGGAATTCTCAGGGGCATGGCAGGATAATCTCAGGCATCCCATGAATCAACAAATCGGCACCGCGGTTTCTACTTCTCCGCCACGAGATAGGCTATCCAGGCCGGATCGTTGTCGCCCTTTCTGACACGAGTGTACTCGCCATTGGGCTCGCCATCGTCATCCTCCCCTTCCCAATAGACGTGCGAGGCGCCAAATCCCGCTTCAGACAGAAGATCGCGCAGTTCCGGAAGGGTCCAGAGCCTCCAGTCATACGTGAACGCCCGCTTCAGCCGTGACCCGTCGGGGAACTTGAAATGGATGTGACAGCGATAGGCGCCACTGATCGGCTCGTAGCTCTTCTGTTCCCATACGTACGTGAAACCTTCACATTTGGTCTTCTCGCGGCACTCCGTGTATGCCTCGGAGCCACCGAAGACATCGAGAAAAAACAATCCATCCTCGGCCAGGGCCCGGTGGACAGCCCGAAAGTAGTCAAGCAGAACTCCGCGTTCCTTGAAGTACCAATAGCTGAAATTAAACGCGCCGACGATATCCGGTGCGGGTGTCTCCACACGTCGGACGTCGTCACACACCAACTCGAGGCGTTTTTTCTGCGATGACGTTAGCTTGCTGAGGTTGTTGCGACGACCCCATTCCAGCACATCTGCGTCTATGTCTATCGCGAACGCGCGGTGCCGCTGGTTCACCTCAACCCAGCGGCAGGCTGCTGCTGCGGTGCCGCAGAAGTCCTCCCGGAAGATAACCGGCTTGCGACGGCGTATCTGGAAGAAAGCCATACCGAGGAACTCGACTTCGGCGTCGACATTCTGGACAGACTTCTCGTACAGGAGATGGGGATCAGCCTGCTCGGCCAGCGTAGGTTCTTCGCGGCGCGACCTGGATTTTTTTCTTGGCATGGAGAGTAACGAAGCGGCTACGCCGGTAGACGATCATTGTAATGCAAAAGAGACGGGCATCTACGATTGTTCAAGCCCTCTCACCGGGCTTGCGTGGCGACTCAGCCCACCCCCGGTGCATGAGCTTCAATCCTTCCTCGATGACGTCCGCGCCGGCGCCGTCCCGAGGAGCGTTCTCGCTCAGGTGCCTGCGCCAGGCCCGTGCCCCGGGCTGTCCGGAGAATATGCCCAGCATATGACGGGTCATCGAGTGCAGCCTGACCCCGTTTTCAAGCTGTCGCCTGACATATGGCAGCATGGCGGTGATGGCCGCTTCCCGGCAAGAGGGTGTCACACCGCCGAGAATCGCCTGTTCCGCCTCGGAGAGAATCCAGGGATTGTGATACGCCTCCCTGCCGATCATGACGCCGTCGACCAGGGCAAGCTGTCGGTGTGCCTCCTGCAGGCTGCGAATGCCGCCGTTGATGACGATCGTAAGTCCGGGGAACTCTTCTTTGAGACGATGGACAAACTCGTATCGAAGTGGGGGGACCTCACGGTTTGCTTTCGGACTGAGCCCCTCGAGGATCGCGTTGCGGGCATGGACAATGAAGACCCGACAACCGCCGTCTGCCACGGCAGCCACGAAGTCACGCAGGAATCGATAGTCTTCGACGTCGTCTATCCCGATGCGGGACTTCACGGTAACCGGCTTGTTGATCGCCGTTGCCATCGCATCGACGCAATCTCTGACGACGACGGGTGTCGCCATGAGGCAAGCACCGAATCTACCGGATTGCACCCGATCGCTGGGACAACCGACGTTGACGTTGACTTCATCGTAGCCCGCGGCCTCGGCAAGGCTTGCCGCCCGTGCCATTTCGGCGGGATCGCTGCCGCCAAGCTGCAGGGCCAGGGGATGTTCGGCCGGATCGAACCCAAGCAACCGATCCCGATCGCCCCTGACGATGGCTGCAGCCGTCACCATCTCCGTGTACAGACGGGCGTTCGGCGCCAGAATACGATGGAAGTAGCGGCAGTGCCGATCCGTCCAATCCATCATGGGGGCCACACACAGCCGGTAGTCTTTCGGTCCTGACATCGGGAATGTCTCGGGCAGGAAGGCCATCCTTCAGATGGCCGACGGTCTGTTTAATCAGTGTGAGCAGTATCGTCGATCAACAGATCGACCACGGCTTTGAAGGCGTCCGACTCCGAGGATCCTTCTGCCAACGCCGTTTCATAAGCCCGGATCTGCCGATGGGCGCTAGTCCCGCCGTTTAAAATCTCCCGCGCATGCTCGACCTCAGCCAGGCATCCGAGTTCCTCCGCATCCCTGCTGACGATTTCGATCAGCTCATCCACAAGGCTGCCGGTGGGCACGATCTCCCCCTTGGCAAGATCGATCAGACCTTCATCGAATCCGTATCGCATCGCTCGCCAGCGATTCTCCATGAGCAGCATGGGAGAATAGAGCCGCCACCGCCGATTGTCGCGCCTGAGCCTGTAGAGCATACGAAGTATGCAGACGGTCAGTGCCGCGATCGTCAGCGCGTCGTCCAGACGCGTGCAGACATCAGTGACCCGCATCTCAAGAGTCGGATAACGGTCACTGGGGCGCATATCCCACCAGATCTTGGTGGCATCCTGTATTAGCCCGGCATTGATCAGGACGCCGACATGGCGACGATACTCGGCGAAACTTGCGAAGCGCTCGGGCAGCCCGGTCCTCGGAAGGGCGTCGAAGACCGTCAGCCGGTACGACTTCAGACCCGTGTCCTCTCCTTCCCAGAAGGGCGAGGAGCAGGACAGGGCAAGCAGGTGCGGCAGAAAATAGCTGAACTGGTTCATCAGGTCGATACGCAGTTCGTCGTCCTCGATGCCGACGTGGACGTGCATACCGCATATCAGCAGGCGTCTGGCAGCGGCCTGCATCTCCGCCGACAGAGAATCGTATCGCTCCCGCTCCGTATGCTTCTGATCCAGCCACCTGGCCCATGGATGGGTGGAGGCGGCGACCGGAGCAAGACCATGTTTGCCCGTGACCTCGACGATGGTCCCGCGCAAGCGAGCCAGGTCCTGACGAACGCCATCGATTGAGTGGCACACCCGCGTGCCAATCTCGATCTGGGCGCGCATGAACTCCGGGCTGACCTGTCCATGCAGCCTCTTCTCACACTCTTCCATGATCGAATCAGGGGGTTCGGCGCAGAGATCCCGGCTCTCCTTGTCGACGAGCAGGTATTCCTCCTCGACCCCGATGCTGAAGGTCGGTTCCTTGTGTCTCATGTCGAGGGTCCTACATCTGAGAGCCGATACAGATCATCATCCATGAGAATTTCTGCCAGAACTCCCCCCAGAATCCTCGACCAGCGGTCGGCGCCTTCCGGGCTGCTGATCAGGTCCTGGCGGATCTCGATAGACACATGAGGATAGCCGGCCGGCTCCGCATGATGATCGATGGTGTAATCTGCGGGCGCCTTGCCCGAATAGGGTTCATTGTCGCCCACTACGATCCCTGGTATCCGCCCCAGGCGGTCCATCAATGGCACGGGTATCCTCGGATCTGTGTCCCACAGGACACCGATCTGCCAGGGACGCGATGCGCCATTGAATATCGGGGTAAAGCTGTGGATGGCGATCAGGGCCGGAATGACATCGGACTCGACAAATCTCGCGAGCCGCGCATCGATACCCGCGTGGTAGGGATGGAAAATGGCCCTGGCACGCCTCTCCTTCTCTTCCAGCGAGATATTGTGATTCCCCGGCACGAATTCGCCGTCGCTGACCGCCAGAAATGCCGTCGGGTCGTCCAGGTGCCGATTACAGTCGACTACCAGCCGTGAATAGGTCGCCAGCAGCGCCGGCGCGTCCAGCATCCGTGAAAGCCGTCGAGTAACTTCGCCGGCGCCGATGTCACAGGCGATGTGGCGTCGCAGCGCAAGTTCGTCGAGCCCGAGATTCTCCAGACGGTTCGGGATCCGGCGGCTGGCGTGATCACACACGAGCAAGACCCGGGCAGATCCGGAATCATTGTGAAGCTCGAACGGACGAGGCTCGTCCGGGGCCAGCAGATGGGCGTCTCCCGGACCATCAGACCCAGTGAGGACAGGCTCTGCCGCGACCGCTCGGCGCTGTTGGTGTGTTTGTTCACCCGATCCGATCGCCATCGGTCGAGTGTACCGCGAAACTTGCCGTCCGCAAGACCGGATACTCAGGCGAGCTTAAGCTCCCGGAGCGGGCTCTTGCCGGCGACAGGCGGAAATTCGCTCACGGGGGCAGGCCTGGCGATCAGGTAACCCTGAGCGAATTCGACTCCGATCGATACCAGGGTCTCCAGGACCCGGCGGGAATCGACATGCTCGGCGACGGTTCGGATGCCCATGGCATTGCCGACCGTAGTAATCGCGGCAACCATGGTCTGGTCGATCCGATCCGACATCAGGTTCTTGATGAAGTGGCCGTCGATCTTCAGATAATCCACGGGCAGGTTCTTGAGATAGGTGAACGAGGACAGGCCACTACCGAAGTCGTCAAGGGAGAACTCGCAGCCGCGTTTTTTGACTTCCGACATGAAGTGGGCCACTCGTTGCAGGTTGCTGATCGCAGCGGTCTCAGTGATCTCGAAACAGATCGAGCCCGGCACCAGGTCATGGCGCTCCAGTTCGGCCAGCACGAAGTCCAGGAATTTGTCGTCGTTGAGCGAAGTGCCGGAGAAGTTGACAGCCAACGTGTAGCCGTCGTCCCGGTCGCCGTCTCCCTTGTAGGCCAGGTTATCGAGAGCATACTTCAGGACCCAGCGATCCAGCGCCGGCATCAGGTTGTATCGTTCTGCCGCAGGGATGAAAGAGTCCGGAGTCACCAGCTTGCCTTGCTCGTCGCGCATGCGCAGCAGCAGTTCGTAGTGGTCACGCCGGTCGCTATTGTCTCCGATCGGAACGATCGGCTGGAAATACAACTCGAGCCGGTCGTCCTCGATGGCCCGTGTCACACGCGAGACCCACTGCATCTCCGCGTGCCGTTCGGCGGCGTCGCCGTGCTGGTAGATGTGCAGACGATTACGCCCCTGGTCCTTCGCTGCGTAGCAGGCGACGTCAGCCGCCGACAGGAGCGCCGCAACACTCTCGCTATCCTCGTCGACACTTACGACGCCGATGCTGACGCCGATATCGAAAGCGGCATCCTGCCAGAAGAATCGATACTCCCGGATCGCCTGGCGCAGATCATCCGCGACCTCAACCGCGCGCTCCAGGCCACAGTCGGACAGCAGGATGCCAAATTCGTCACCGCCGAGACGGCAGATCACGTCGCCGACCCGGACCCGGCGCGTGATCAGGCTGGTCAACTGCTGGAGCAGCTGGTCTCCGGCTGAATGCCCGCACGTATCGTTGACGATCTTGAACTGATCGAGATCCAGATAGAGCAGCACATGGGTGAGCGCGGCCTCCTTGCGTGAGGCGTCCAGCGCGGCCTCCAGTTGTGTTTCGAATTCGCGTCGGTTGATAAGACCGGTCAACGGGTCGTGGCTCGCCTGGTAGGCAAGCTGGCGCCGCAGGCTGCGCTCCTTGTTCACGTCATGGAAGACCATCACCGACCCCATGACGCGCCCGTGGTGATCCCGGATTGGCGCGGCCGAATCCTGGATCGCAATCTGGGCACCATCGCGGTCCAGCAGGATGGTGTGTTGACCGAGCTCGGTAACGCGACCCTCACGCAGACAGACGGTGACGGGATCCTCCATGGCCTCGCCACTGTTCTCATCGATAATCTGGATGATCTCGGTAACCGGCTGGCCTGCCGCCTCACCCATGGTCCAGCCGGTCAACTGCTCGGCGACCGGGTTCAGATAATCCACGCGTCCGTTGGCGCCTGTCGTGATGACGCCATCGGCTATGGATTTCAGTGTCACTTCGGCGCGTTCCTTGGCCTCATGGATAGCCAGTTCCGCCCGCTTGCGTTCGGTAATATCGGACAGCGTGCCCTCGTAGCCGGTAACGATGCCGGACTCATCCCGGACGACACGCGAGTTTTCCAGAACGATGATCTCGCTGCCGTCGCGCCTCCGTAATCGCAGTTCCGCATTTCGCACCTGACCATCGCGGTGGAGTGCATCCAGCACGCTGTTCTGTTGCAGGGGGTCGACATACAGGTGGCGGGTAGGACCGATGGACTGAAGCTCTGCCTCAGATTCGTACCCGAGCATCTTTACCAGGGCCGGATTGGCGGAGACAAATACACCGTCAGCAGCCACCTGATAGACACCGTCGAGAACGTTCTCGAACAGTCCCCGGAATCGAGCCTCGCTGGCGCGGATTGTCTTTTCGGCTTGTTTGCGCTCGATGGCGATCCCCGCCAGCCTCGTCATCCTGTCGAACAGGTCGAAGCTCCTGGTGACCGGTGCTTCCGGCTGCGGATAGAAGACTGCGAACGCCCCGAGGATGCGCTCGTCGGATGTCCTGATGGGAGTCGACCAGCAGGATCTCAGACCGTGTTCTTCAGCGAGTTCCCGATGCTTGGCCCAGAGAGGATCCGTACCCATATCCGCCATGACCACCGTCTCGGCGATCGCTCGACCCGGCGATGGCGCTCCCGCAAGAGCGTCTACAGGGACGCCGTCGATCGCGTCCACCAGTGCCTGCGGCAGATTGGGCGCGCTGTTGACATTCAGATGGTGGCCAGCCCGATCCAGGAGAAGAATCGCACAGCAGGCGTCACCAGTAACCTCTTCCACGGTGAGCGTGATGGAACTCAATACATCTGAGAGCGGTGCGTTCGAGGCCACGCCTTCAAGAACGTTCTTTTCGCCGTCGGCAAGAGTCTCTGCGCGCTTACGTTCGCTGATGTCCGTGATGCTGCCTCGCACCAGGCGTTTGCCCCGGACTTCGATTCGGGCGAGGCGGATTTCGCATGGAATCTCGCGCCCTTGCTTGTCTTTGTGCCGCCACTCGAATACCGGCGTCTTGCCATCGAGCGCCGCCGTAATGTAGCCGCGTGGATCGTCCGAAGCGCGGCCATCATCCTGTGTCGCCGCGCTGATGTCCTGTGGTCCGAGAGCCAGCATGGATTTCCGGTCCCACCCGAACATGTTCAGTGCGGACTCATTGACGTCCACGAAACGATCGGCGTCCACGTCGTAAACGACGATAGCTTCCGGCGCGCTGTCTACCAGCGAGCGATAGCGGGACTCGCTCTCGCGCAAGGCTCGCTCTGCATTGACCCGCTCGGTCATGTCGCGGATGCCGACGATGAAGATGTCTTCTTCCTCGACCAACGCCCTGCTGACGACCACATCCGCAGGGAATGTCTTGCCGGTACGGTGGCGTCCGTCGATCTGGTACGGCGACATCTCGGCCACCGTGCAGTCCTTGGTCTGGGAGAGTTCGGTGAGATAGCTCGCCGCCGTCCTGTGATCGGGAAAAGGCAGCAGCAGCGAAAGGTGGTGACCGATGAGCGTTCCCGGACGGTAGCCGAATATCCTTTCGGCAGTCAGGTTGACGGACAGAATCTGTCCTTCCTGGCTGACGGTCGCGATCCCGTCCTTTACGTTGTCGACCACCGCACGCAGGCGCTGATCCCTGGAAGTGCGATCGTCGGTACTGAATTCCTCCAGATCACGCCGCAGGTCGCCGACCTGTCGGTCAAGGGATTCGACGCGTTCCTGGAATACGCGGTATTGCTTCAGGATCATCGGCAATAACCGACGCAGGACAGACTTGTCGTCCGCCGCTTCTCGCCTGGCGCGCTCGAGCTGTTTTCGCAGCAGCGTTTTCATTAGGCGTTCTTCTGGTCTCCGATCGACCCCGATTCCCATCGGGGCTGCTCCGTGACCAGAACTATAGCCGTCGCAATCGAGCATCCGGCGTGACCAGAGTCACGCTTTGAACATAATCAGGCGCTCTCCCGCTGAGACTGAAATCGCCTAATTTCCAATCGAATTAATTATATAACTTACAATCAGTTATAAATTTCATTTGACGTAATATCTGCTCGCAGTCGTGACACCTCCCACACACCGTCGACAACAGAACGTGAACCCGTTCAAACTCTGCCTTCGACAAGCGGCACGCTGTCTGCCGCCGTCAGGCTGCGCGGACGAACCGGATCTTCAGTCGGACTCCCTGGACGCACGCTTGCGTTCGTGCTCCTTCAACCATTTCTTCCGTACGCGAATGTTCTCGGGGGTGATCTCGATGAGTTCGTCGTCCTCGATGAACTCCATGGCCTGTTCGAGAGACATACGTATGGGGGGGCTCAAGAGCAGCTTCTCATCCTTGCCCGCCGCACGCACGTTGGTCAGCTGTTTCCCCTTCAAGGGGTTAACGGTCAGATCGTTGGAGCGGGAATGGATACCGACAACCTGCCCCTCATAGACAGCTTCACCGGGACCGATCATCAGACGGCCGCGTTCCTGGAGATTGAACAGCGCGTAGGCCAGCGATGTCCCCTGGCTGTTCGAGATCAGTACACCATCACTCCGGGTGTGCGGCCGTCGTTTTCTTGCCGGACCATAGTGATCGAAGACGTGATAAAGAATCCCGCTGCCTGATGTCATCGACCTGAACTCGGACTGGAATCCGATCAGCCCGCGACTCGGGACCACATAATCCAGGCGCACGCGGCCGCGACCATCTGGCTGCATATCTTTCAAGTCTGCGCCGCGAGCGCCCAGCGCTTCCATGACGGCGCCCTGGTTTTCTGAGTCCAGATCGACCGTCAGCGTCTCGAAAGGCTCGCAGCGCTCGCCATCGATCTCCTTGAAGATCACGACGGGTCTCGAGACGGCCAGCTCATAGCCCTCCCTGCGCATCTGTTCCAGGAGAACCGACAGGTGCAACTCTCCGCGACCGGACACTCGAAACTTCTCGCGATCTTCAGTCTCGCTGACCCGCAGTGCGACGTTGTGGATCGCCTCACGCATGAGGCGATCCCTGACCTGACGACTGGTGACGAAACGGCCCTCACGTCCGCAGAATGGCGAAGTGTTGGCCTGAAACGTCATGGAGATCGTCGGCTCATCGACTGTCAGAGTCGGTAATTGCTCCACACACTCCGGCGCGCACAAGGTGTCGGAAATCTTCGGGTGCTCGATACCCGAGAAAGCGACGATGTCGCCGGCCACTGCCTCATCGACCTCTATGCGCTCGAGGCCGAGAAAGCTGAAGACCTGCAATACTTTCTCCTGGCGCTCCTGGCCGTGTCGATCGACCACGGTCACGGGGCTGTTCCTGCGCAGGCGCCCCCGGCTGATCCTGCCGATGCCGATGGCGCCCACATAGCTGGAGTAGTCGAGCGAGCTGACCTGCAGCTGCAGCGGCCCGTCGATTTGAACGGGCGGTTCGGGACAATGGTCCACGATTGTCTGGAAGACGGCCTCCATTCCCTCGTCTAACTGGTCGGGATCCATGCCGGAGCGACCCGAGAGCGCCGAGGTATAGACGGCCGGGAAATCGAGCTGCTCATCGCTGGCCCCAAGGCTGTCCAGGAGATCGAAGGTCTGATCCATGACCCAGTGCGGTCGGGCCTCAGGCCGATCCATCTTGTTGATCACGACGATGGGCTTGAGGCCGTGATCGAAGGCCTTGCGAGTCACGAAGCGGGTCTGCGGCATGGGTCCATCGACGGCGTCAACAACCAGCAGCACGGCATCGACCATGGACAGGACACGCTCCACCTCGCCGCCGAAATCCGCGTGCCCCGGCGTATCCACGATGTTTATCCGATAGTCACGCCAGCGGATCGCAGTGTTCTTTGAGAGGATCGTGATACCCCTCTCCCGCTCCAGATCGTTGCTGTCCATGGCCCGCTCGGGGAGGTCCGTCCGTGGCCCAAGCGTG
The DNA here is from genome assembly GCA_937924335.1 of uncultured Gammaproteobacteria bacterium. GTDB lineage: Bacteria > Pseudomonadota > Gammaproteobacteria > Steroidobacterales > XN24 > JAHEFR01. The sequence continues at coordinate 2,364 of CALDWW010000096.1, read as the reverse complement.
TCTGACTCCTGCAGCAGCCGGTCGACCAGTGTCGTTTTGCCATGATCGACATGGGCAATGATGGCGATGTTTCTGAGATTTTCGATCATGATCCGGTTCCGACTGCGGGGCGCGGATTATACGGCTTCCGGGGCCCGCTGCTATGCTCCGACCGCCGGCTGGTCGGTTTCCGGACACAGTCATGAAGCAAATTGTCATCGAACGCCCCGGCGGATATCACAAGCTGCGAGTAGGATCCGCGCCGGATCCAGCACCCGGTGAAGGCGAGGTTCTTGTCGATGTCGCCGCAGCCGGCGTCAATTTCGCGGATTGCATCATCCGTATGGGGCTTTACGCGTCCGCCAAAGAGTTGGTCGGATATCCCATCACGCCGGGATTCGAAGTCGCAGGCACCGTGGCCGCCCTGGGACCCGGCGCTCGCGGTCCGTCTCCCGGGACGAGAGTCATGGGCCTCACGTTGTTCGGCGGCTATGCCTCGAAAATCTGCCTGCCCGCCAACCAGGTATTCCCGATCCCGGACGATCTGGCGATGGAAGCCGCCGCGGGCTTTCCTACCGTTTTCCTGACGGCCTGGTATGCATTGCATGAACTGGCCCACCCTCATCCGGGAGACCTGGTCCTGGTGCACTCGGCCGCAGGCGGCGTCGGCGGCGCCCTGCTGCAACTGGCACGGCGACTCGAGTGTCGGGTGATCGGCGTCGTCGGTTCTGACAGCAAAGTCGAGACCGCCCGATCGCTGGGCGCCGAACATGTGCTGGTGCGCACTCCCGATCTCTGGCAACGGCTGGAGAAAATCGCGCCCGCGGGCTTCGACCTGGTGCTAGATGCCAACGGCGGGCCGAGCCTGCGACACGGCTATCGCCATCTCGCGCCAGGCGGCAAACTGCTCGCCTACGGCTTCCACACGATGTTGCCGAAGGGCCGCGGCCGGCCCTCCTGGTCGAAATTGCTCCTCGACTACCTGCGGACGCCGCGATTCAACCCCCTGGATCTCACCCGCGACAACCGCAGCATCCTGGCATTCAATCTGAGCTTCATGAGCGAGAAAGCCGATCTTCTGTCACGCGGGCTACGCGACATGCTCGACTGGCTTGCGACTGGAGAGATCCGGACCTTGCCAGTCACGACTCATCCGTTCGAGGACGTCGCGGCAGCTCACCGGTCACTGGAGACCGGGGCCACGGTCGGCAAGCAGGTGCTTGTCATCTGACGTCGACCCGGATCGACGAGACTGACAAAGCTTATCTGCCGCTCCTCGACGGTGTCTGTTTATGGTCAGTCCTGTTGTCGACGTATCGTCTGTTCCGCGGGTAGTTCCACGATGTCGTCGTCAGCGAGCCCTTCGTCTTCCTGAGACAATGCCGGCTGGCCCTGCAGAATCTCGGGTCTGACCTCTGGCAATGGGCGCGGCAGGCTGCCCGCCCGCTTGCCCCTGGACCACGGCGCCACATCGGTGCCGGCGATTCGACGGTCGCCGGTATCCAGTTCGATCAGCAATCTTGGCGGTTCTGTGACAGGACGGTCCAGCACCCAACCGACGGACTGTCTCTCACCCCTGACGGCGGCAGGCAGCCGCGCGGTCAGTGGCCGTTGCCCGCCGGGGAGCACGAGTCTGAGCTCGGCGCCCACATGATCAACACCCGCTACCAGGTCGATGGTGACGTTGCCATCGCGACCATCGTCCAGCCACCGCACCGCGATCGGCGCGCTCGGCTTGTGGGTCTGGCGGACCTCCGGCGCCTCAACTTCGTCGGCCACCGTCGACAAGGCGGCCAACAAGCCAATTGACGTCAGAATCAAAGCGAGTGCCGAACCCGGAAGCTTTTCTCGTTGAACGCTCATTGTCTCGTCACCGTCACATCGAGGCAGGTTTTGCCAGGTGGTCTACCGAAGTCGTTACCCCCGTAGACGTTTGCGGCCTCATACACTTCGAGCACGTAGGTGCCCACGGCCAGCGGAAGCGTCAGAGTTTCCTCCGCCTCGGTGATACCTTCCGACAAGTTAAGGAATCCCTTCCTGAAGAGGACGAGGTCCGGATCACTGTTGTTCGGACCGGTGACCTCGATTCTGTGTGTGCCGGCCGTGGCCACGAAGACACGCACGAACCTGCGGTTGGACAGCCGATTGAACTGACCGAAGCTATTGATACTGCAGACCTCGACGGCGGGCCCGTCGACGGACAGGATGCCGTAGATCGGCAGGACATCCTGATTATTACCCGCATTGTTGGTCTCGGCAGTACCCCAGATGTTCATTCCGGCACCGACGATATCCTGGCCTTCGAGCAGTGCGTCAATGTTCGGCTCATCCGCCGGTCGACCCGACTTGAGTTCCGTCAGCAACGAGTAAATGCTGGTCAAGGCA
>CALDWW010000095.1 GCA_937924335.1 uncultured Gammaproteobacteria bacterium | reverse complement strand
GACTTCACCCGTCTCGCCAATGACGCATTCGAGCGCTGCCCGGCAGAGTCCATCGACTATGCGGTGATGGAGAAAACGAAAGACGCCATGGTCGTCCCGCTGGATGCCGGATGGAGCGACGTGGGCTCCTGGTCGTCATTGTGGGAGGCGTCGGAGAAGGGCGCAGGCGACAACGTCATGATCGGCGATGTGCTGGTCGAGGACACCCGCAACTGCTACCTGTATTCCAGCGACAGGCTGGTGGCCACGGTCGGACTCTCCGATTGCATCGTCGTGGAGACCAAGGACGCTGTCCTGGTGGCTCCCAAGGGTCGTGGCGAGGATGTCAAATTGCTGGTCGAACGCCTCAAGGCCGAGGGGCGGGACGAGAGTGCCTTGCATCGTGAAGTATTTCGGCCCTGGGGCAGCTACGACAGCATCGACAACGGCGAGCGATTCCAGGTGAAGCGGATCGTGGTCAAGCCCGGAGCCCAGCTGTCCCTGCAGATGCATCATCACCGAGCGGAGCACTGGATCGTGGTGACGGGGACGGCGCTGGTCACCCGTGGCGAAGAGGAATTCCTGCTCGGTGAAAACGAATCGACGTATATCCCAATGGGCACCACCCATAGACTCGAGAACCCGGGCAAGGTCCCCTTGCACCTGATCGAAGTCCAGTCCGGCACTTATTTGGGTGAGGACGATATCGTTCGCTTCGAAGACACCTACGGTCGCACGGACGACGAGAGCGAGAAATAGTCGGTTACCCTGTACGAAGCTTGCCGATGCCGGAGTCCCGATGAAACTCGATTGCTTCAAAGCCTATGATGTCCGGGGCCGCATTCCCGACCAGCTGAACGACGAGATCGCCTATCGGATAGGGCGGGCTTATGCCGCCGTCGTCGAGCCGGAGAACGTGGTGGTCGGGCGCGATGTGCGGCTGACCAGCGAGGCCATCGCAAATGCATTGTCGCAGGGCCTGACCGAGGGTGGCGGCGACGTGCTGGATATCGGATTGTGCGGAACCGAAGAGGTGTATTTTGCGACCTCTCATCTGCAGGCCGGTGGCGGCATCATGGTCACGGCGAGCCACAATCCGCCTGACTACAACGGCATGAAGTTCGTCCGTGAAGGCAGCCGACCGATCAGCGGTGACTCCGGGCTATTGGATATCAAAGCGTTGGCCGAGTCCGGCGTCTTTCCCGCATCGCCCCGTGCGGGCAGCGTTAACCCTGCAGACAGTGGCGATGCCTACATAGACCATCTGCTTTCCTACGTGGATTCGGCGAAACTGGCACCGCTGCGTATTGTCGTTAACGCCGGCAACGGCGGCGCTGGCAAAGTCATCGACCGGCTCGAGCCAAGCTTGCCCTTCGAGTTCGTCAAGGTAGATCACGAACCGGATGGCACCTTCCCCCACGGTGTGCCCAACCCGTTGCTGCCGGAGAATCGCGCCGCGACCGCAGATGCGGTGATCCAGAGCAAGGCCGACTTGGGGGTCGCCTGGGATGGCGATTTCGACCGTTGCTTTCTGTTCGATGAGCGCGGGGAATTTGTCGAGGGTTACTACATCGTCGGTCTGCTGGCCGAAGCGTTCCTGAAGAAACATTCCGGCGCCAAGATCGTCCACGATCCGCGGCTGACCTGGAACACCATTGATGTGGTGGAGAACAATGGCGGCGTACCGGTGATGAGCAAGACCGGTCATGCGTTTATCAAGGAGCGCATGCGGCTCGAGGATGCCGTTTATGGCGGCGAGATGAGTGCGCACCATTACTTCCGGGACTTCGCCTACTGTGATTCAGGCATGATTCCGTGGTTGCTGGTCGCTGAACTCATCTCGACGTCGGAACGATCACTGTCAGAGATGTTGGGTTCACGCCTCGCGGCCTTCCCGGCCAGCGGCGAGATCAATCGCCGCATCGAGAATCCCGGCAGGGTCCTGGCGGCCATCGAGGAGAGCTATTCCAAGGATGCGATGTCAGTGGATCATACCGACGGACTGTCGATGGAATTTGAAGGCTGGCGTTTCAATCTGCGCAGCTCAAACACTGAGCCGCTGGTGCGGCTGAATGTGGAGAGCCGCGGTGACCAGGCTCTGATGGAGACGAAGACGTCAGAGCTTCTGGCCCTCTTGGGCGGTTGAGTTGAATTGACCGGCCTGCTCCGTTTGGCGGCAGTTTTCTGCACGGCCAACAAGCGGGGGGACCTCTAACCCAAGCGTTCCCGGATAATCTTCACGATGCGTTCTGCTGCGTGTCCGTCCCAGAGTGGGGGAACCTGGGCAGCAATCTCTCCGGAGATGGTCTCCCGATATGCCGAAACGATTGCATTCGGGTCCATCCCGACAAGTTTGTTTGTCCCATGACTGACCGTGACCGGCCTCTCGGTGTTTGCCCGCAGTGTCAGACAGGGCACGCCGAGGGCGGTCGTTTCCTCCTGGATGCCTCCGGAATCCGTCAGGACGAGGCGAGCTGACGAGAGCAACTGCTGGAAATCCAGATAGCCAACCGGGTCTATCATGCGCAGATTCGGCATCTGCTCAATTTTGTCCTGGAAGCCGAACTCGCCGAGCCGATTGCGGGTCCTCGGATGAATCGGGAAAACGATGGGGAGATCTTGCTGAATTTCCCCAAGTGCGTCGAGCAGGCCGGAGAAGACATCTCGATCGTCTACGTTCGACGGTCTGTGAAGGGTCAGGACTGCGAAAGCCTGCGGTTCCAGATGCAGTTCGTCCAGGATCGCCGATTCCGCGAATCGAGGCCGGTTCTTTAGCAATGTATCGATCATTACATTGCCTACCATGTAAGCTTTGTCCTCGGCCACGCCTTCACGAATGAGATTGTCGACTCCACTCTGTTCCGTGCAGAACAAGAGATCGCTGATCGAGTCGGTGAGAATCCGATTGATCTCTTCCGGCATGGAGCGGTCCCCGCTGCGCAGTCCCGCCTCGACATGTATCAACGGAATGCCCAGCTTCACGGAGACCATGCCGCACGCGATCGTGCTGTTGACGTCGCCCACGACCAGTACCGCATCAGGCTTCTCTTGGATCACGATCGGCTCAAACGCCTTCATGATCTCGGCAGTCTGGACTGCGTGGCTGGCCGAGCCGATTTCCAGGTTAATGTCCGGTTTTGGCAAACCGAGCTGACGAAAGAAGAGGTCACTCATCTTCTCGTCATAGTGCTGACCGGTGTGCACCAGCAGGAAGTCGACATCCGGATGGGTTTGCATCTCCTGGGTGAGGGGGGCGATCTTCATGAAATTCGGACGAGCACCAGCAATTAGTATTAATTTCATAATCTTATATCTTTTTATTAATGTAATAAATAAAGTTTAAAGTGCTCAAATTGCTGACATCATACGTGTGCAAGGCGACGGGGTGTGCCGGTTCCGACGAGGCTCTTGGATGTCTCCGGGCCCGACACCCTGTTGTCGCGCGCGAATTATGATCAAGTGATTCCTGTCAGGCAATCGATCAGTTCACAATGAACGCGATCATCGGCCGATCATCGGCCGATCAAAGGAGAGTATCGGTGATACTCCTGCTCGACTGTACACGGTCAAGTCGCAGTAAAAAGTCACACGCGCTGCCGGCCTACGTGCCTTAGCACTGCGCGATAGCGATCCCCGGGGTGCTCGATTCGCAACGACCGGACCGCTGCTATGGACAAGAATTAGGCCCGTCCCCTTGCAGACATGGTGACCAGGCGTCGACCGACCGGGCTTCGACCTTCTTGAGCCAACCTCCAACGACAGGCACTATTCGCTACGCTTATGAAGCCTCCGGTCAACATCCTCGGCATTTCCGCCTACTATCATGACAGTGCTGCCGCGCTGGTCCGTGATGGCCGGATCGTGGCTGCGGCTCAGGAAGAGCGTTTCTCGAGGAAGAAGCATGATCCCGGATTTCCCCGTGACGCGATTTGCTACTGCTTGTCTGAGGCAGGCATCTCGCTGACGGACATCGATCACGTCGTCTTCTACGACAAGCCGCTGGTGAAGTTTGAAAGGCTGCTCGAGACTTACCTGGCATTCGCCCCGCGCGGACTGAAGTCTTTCATTATCGCTATGCCGATATGGCTGAAGGAAAAGCTGTACCTGAAGTCTACGTTGAAGCAGGAGTTCGCGGAGCTCGGTTCATGTGGCAAGAAAGACTTGCCGCAGATCCTGTTCACGGAACATCACCAGTCGCATGCTGCGTCCGCATTCTTCCCCAGCCCATTTGACGACGCGGCCGTACTCTGCCTGGACGGGGTCGGGGAGTGGGCGACGGGTTCGGCTTGGCGCGCCGAAGGCAGAGACCTGGCGCCACTATGGGAAATCGACTTCCCCCATTCGCTGGGATTGCTGTACTCCGCATTTACCTACTATTGCGGATTCCGGGTCAATTCCGGCGAATACAAACTCATGGGACTGGCACCTTATGGCGAGCCGAAGTACAGAGATCTGATCATCGACAAGCTGATGGACCTCAAGCCCGATGGCAGTTTCCGCCTGGACATGGAATTTTTCGAATACTGCACCGGTCTGACCATGACGAATGCGCGGTTCGACGCACTCTTCGGAGGTCCGCCGCGTCAACCTGAGTCGACGATTACTCAGCGTGAGATGGACATGGCGGCCTCGGTGCAGTCTGTGACGGAGGAGATTGTCCTGCGTCTTGCGAACACGCTGCACGGTCAGTGTGGATCCGAAAATCTCTGTCTGGCCGGTGGCGTGGCGCTTAATTGCGTCGCCAACGGGCGACTTCTCCGCGAAGGGCCGTTCAGGAATATCTGGATCCAGCCGGCCGCCGGTGATGCCGGCGGGGCGATTGGCGCCGCTTTGATCGCCTGGCATCAGTACCTCGAGAATGAACGGGTCGCGGACCCCGCGGATGCGATGCAGGGGTCGTATCTCGGGCCGGCTTTCGGCGCATCGGAGATTCGCCGTGCATTGAATGAATTCGGGGCGGTGTTCGAAACGCGTGAGGAAGACAGCCTCGTGGACCGCGTAGCGGCCCTGATGGAGGAGGGCAAGGTGGTCGGATGGTTCCAGGGACGCATGGAATTCGGCCCGCGTGCGCTGGGTGGCCGGTCGATCATCGGCGATGCGCGCAACCGCGATATGCAGAAAGTGATGAACCTGAAGATCAAGTTCCGGGAGTCATTCCGGCCCTTCGCGCCTTCTGTCCTCGCCGAAAGGGTGCAGGACTATTTCGAGCTCGATGGTCAAAGTCCCTACATGCTGGTTGTTGCCGATGTCCGCGAGAACCTGCGATCGTCATTGTCTGGTGACGATCTGGACAGGGAGGGGCTCGATCGCCTGGCCGTGGCGCGCTCCGAGATTCCCGCGGTGACTCATGTCGACAATTCGGCCCGCATTCAGACAGTACATCGCGAGACCAATCCGCGATACTGGAAGCTCCTGAAGGCTTTTGAGAAGCGGACCGGTTGCGGCGTCATCGTCAACACATCGTTCAATGTGCGTGGCGAACCGATCGTCGGCACGCCCGAAGACGCCTATCGTTGTTTCATGCGCACGGAGATGGATGCGCTGGTCATTGAGAACTGCCTGATGCTGAAAGAGGAACAGCCCGAGTGGGGCGAGACCGACGAATGGCGCAAATCGCTGGAGCTGGATTGATGGCATCCGACGGTCTTGTGCTGCCAGCTGGACACCTAAGGGCCGCAATTGATGCCACCCGTTCTGGTCGGCACCTGACGCGTCGATGGGAAGCAGCGCTGCTTCTGCCCGGTTTGCCGGAGGCGTCGTCATGAGTGACTGGCAGGTACCGATCCCGGAGCTGGATGCCAAGGGACTGCGCGAGTTCGGCTTCATCATGGCGGGGGCGATCGCGGCGCTGTTCGGTCTCTTTCTGCCCTGGTGGTTCGACAAGCCGTGGCCCGCATGGCCATGGGGCCTGTCAGGGGTTTTCGTCGTGTGGGCGCTGGCGGTACCCACCTCGTTGAGACCGATCTACCGCGGCTGGATGCATTTCGGCCGGGTGATGGGGCGGATCGTGACGCCGTTGATTCTCAGCGCCACGTTCTTCATCGCTATTCTGCCCACTGGTCTGATCATGCGGGCACTCGGTAAGGATCCTATGCGAAGACGTTTCGATCCGCAGGCCGAGTCCTATCTGATCGAAAGTGAGCCGTCGCCCCGGGAACGGCTGGAGCGGCCCTTCTAGATATGCTGTCGGCACTCGACCGTACTGCAATAAACCGCGGTCGCGCTGCCTTTTTCCGCGCAGACATTCAGTATCGCAACCCAAGTCTGTATCGGAGAAGCTCACCTCTGTTCGATATTCACCAATGGGGCATCTGAGGTCGGGCGCCTGCCGTTAGCATCTGCAAGATTGCTGCTCTAAAGAATAAGGCGCTTGCTGCCGCCGGGCAGGCAACGCCACTGTTTCTGTCCGTATTTCTGGGAAACCATTTCAAAGCAACCTGCAGTTCTGCCGTGCGGCGCAAAAGGATATTCCCCTACCCGGGATGCCCTTGGCTTGGCGGAGAGATTTGTAACGTTGATAGTGCAGTATGCGGTATCCAATGCGGGAATTTCCTTGCGATGCTCGACTGGTCGAGCAATCCTTGTCCTGTCCCCTGATTGCATCTTGTCGCGCGAGGTTGTCCAGGCTATGTACTTTCTGCGCAAGCTTCTGGGTTACCTGTTCTCCTTTCGGCTAACCAAGCGGATTTTTAACTCGCTGTTGCCGAGGCCTGTTCGGCGCAAGCTCACCAAAGGATTGAATCTTGACACCGGCCCGTTCAACCGGGTAATCGCAGACGTGCAGCTCGTGCCGATTCAGAGGGACAGTTATCTGGCGGTCTACTTCAAGGATTATGGTACGCAGGGCATTGGTCCAGGCGTCTCGCTGTACGTTTTTGAGAACGAAATTCTCCGCTTTGACTGTTTCGGCGACGCCCGGGGACATTACCATTCCATGCCGTGCCTGGCGCCGTACCCGCAGCGGCAGCGGATCAGCTTTGCTGAGACGGAAGTCGAAGACCAAGTCGACGAGAGTGCCGAAGAAATCGTCTGCAACCACTCCAGACATCTTGTTGGACACTTTCGTCATCGGATCCGGACCTACACCTTCAGTCGACCCCGGCTCGAAGCGGCTGTCGACAAGGCACGAGACTTGATGCTTGCTGCACACCGAACCCGGCTTAGTGGGACATCGGATGTTCGGCCCGACGCCTACCGATGAGTTCGGGCAAACTGCCCAGACAACTCAGCTACAAGACAGTCGTGCGGTTCGCAACCCGGAAGCGATCGCGTTTCCGGTGCATCGATTAATCGAAACCATGGCCGGTCCTGACACGACCCGCTGATGCGGTTGCCTGATAATGCGAAAGTAAACCGAATCGTTTTCTGCGCTCTGCGAGTGGCATTACGTCAAAAACAATCGGATCAACATAGAATCTGTGATGCTGATAATCGGAACCCCGCTCTGTCCAGACTTGTGGATTGGGATCCGTCACGGTCGGATTCCGGTTTGCAATGATTCACGCCCGCCTCACACTGTTGATTACTGGCATGAGAGGTTCAAAAGAAATCTAATATAAACAATTGATTATCGTA
>CALDWW010000094.1 GCA_937924335.1 uncultured Gammaproteobacteria bacterium | reverse complement strand
CAGCGATGATGATTTGCTGGAGCTTTACGCACTCTTCAAGCAGGCGACAGACGGAGATGCGGCTGGCGAAAAGCCCGGTTTCTTCGACTTTGTCGCCCGAGCTAAGTTCGAAGCCTGGGAAGCGCTGGCCGGCACGTCTGCAGACGATGCCATGAAGCGTTATGTCGACAAGGTGCGGGCGCTGGGTGCCTGACACGCCGATACCGCAGCCGGTCAAGCTGCAATTTGGTCGACCACCCTCTGTTATCCCTGGTTTCCTCAAGACCCTGCTGGACAGGCGACCCGGGCGCCTGGAAGAGGGACTCACCTGTCCCCGGATCGAAGGCCGAGTGGGGCGTCTGGCGTGGACGGCCGGATCACTGCGCCGATACTCGGAGGTGTGTGGATTCACGGCGTCCGACGCGGTGCCACTGCCATTCCCGCACATCGCAGCAGCCGGACTGCACTTGCAAATGCTGCTCCGTCCGGAGTTCCCGGTTCGACTACCCGGCCTGATCCATGTCTGGCATCGGATACAGAATGTTGTACCGCTGCGGGGCAGTGACGGGCTGACGATTGGCGCGTGGATCGAAGGCCACCAGGATGCAGAATCCGGCGCAGAGTTCTGTCTTCACACCGAACTCAGGCAGGATGGTGAGGCGGTGTGGCAAGAGCAGACAGGTTTCCTCGCCAGATCTGTACGGCGCGCCAGCTCCGGGCGCCCTCCTGCGGAGAAACCTGGCAGCGTCGAATATGCCCGGGTGGGGCGCTGGCGGGCGGATGCCGATATCGGCCGCAGATACGCTCGGGTGTCGCGTGACTACAATCCCATCCACCTGTTTGCAAGGACGGCCCGCCGGTTCGGGTTTCCCGCTGCCATCGCTCATGGCATGTGGTCGCTGGCCCGATGCATCGCGGAACTTCAAAACCAGACGGCTCTGGATCCAGGACAGGTGGACGTGCGCTTCCGTCGTCCTGTGCTTCTGCCCGCAGAGCTGGTCCTCGAGGCTGGGCAGGACGGAGCAGGACAATTGGCCTTCCGGCTGATAGATGGCGTCTCGTCCGCTATCTATCTGGAAGGGAAGGCAGCGGCCTGATTGCGATCCTGTCCGATGCGGCAGGAGGTTTTCGTCAATCGACAAGGCGCGGAATGCTCTGGTACCCACCCTGATCACCCAGCCGATTATCGAAAATTCGATCAAGTATGCGGTCGCTCCGCGCGAGGAGGGCGGAAGCATCGCTATCTCGGCGCATGTCGTCCGGGGCCGCCTCGTGGTCGAACTCGACGACGACGGACCAGGTCTCAATGGTGAACAGAAGCCCCGCGACGGGCACGGGGTCGGTCTGAGGAATACAGGGGAACGGCTACGCCAGATGTACGGCAGCGCGTTTTCACTCGAGCTGACTCGTGCACAAGATGGTAGCCTGCGAGTTATCATAGGCATTCCGTACCAAACTCAGAATACCTGATCGACCTGATGCAGATATGAAAGCCCTGATCGTTGACGACGAACCTCTGGCCCGGCGCGGCCTGTTGCTGCGGCTGGCCAAGATTGATGACATCGAGATCGCCGGCGAATGCGGGAATGGTCGCGATGCTATCCAGGCGGTCCGGGAGTTACGCCCGGATATTGTGTTCCTCGATATACAGATGCCCGTCGTCAACGGATTCGAAGTCCTGCGTCAGATTCAGGGTCCCGGGATGCCCATGGTGATCTTCGTCACGGCATTCGATGAGTTCGCCATCAAGGCTTTCGAGGCCCATGCGCTGGACTATCTTCTGAAACCCGTGGATGACGACCGTCTCGCTACGGCGATTCAACACGCCCGGGATGCCGGTGAGGAGCGTTCAGCGCTGGACCATCGTGCCCGGCTCCTGGAACTGGTTGCCGAGCTGGCCGGGGTCGATGAAGTGTCTCTGGATGACTTGCTCGAGAAGGGCATCGATGCGCTGGATACAGGCTATCTCGATACACTGCCGATCAAGGATGGCGGCAGCATTGTCCGGGTGAAGACGCCGTCGATCGACTGGATCGATGCGGCCGGCGACTATATGTGCGTCCATGCCGAAGGCGAGACACACATCTTGCGCGGCACGATGAAAAAACTGGAAGAGATACTCGATCCGAAGCGTTTCCAACGGGTGCATCGCTCGACGATAGTGAACGTGGACCGGGTTCGCCAGGTTCGTCCGCATATCAACGGCGAGTACTTTCTGATCCTAGATGGTGACATCGAGCTAAAGATGAGCCGGCACTACAAGGACAGGATTGGTCGTTTTCTTCCCGAATTGTAAGAGACCCCGCGCGCCGTGTCCGCGATGTCCGGCATGTGAGCTGCTGCTTGCCCCAGGCTTCTAATGCGCACTAACTCAGGACGCTTCACTTGAATCAGAATGAGAACTGGCTTGCCCGATCTTTACGGGCCGCAGCGAAGATCGAACAGGGTGAGCTGGCGGCGACGTTGCAGTCGTTTTCGTTCATCTTCACCCTCATGGCGTCGTACTACATCCTGAGGCCGATCCGCGATGCGATGTCCAGTGACTGGTCAGACGCGGAGCTCAGCACGCTATTCACCGCAACCTTCCTGTTCAGCATCGTGGCGGTGTCGTTGTACGGCGTTGCCTGTTCGCGGATTCGTTTCCGGCGCCTGGTGCCGGGTGTCTACGGATTCTTCGCGCTGTCTTTCCTGGCTTTCTACTTCGCCAGCCAAGCGGACACGGACCCCGGCTGGATAAGGAAGGTCTTCTATGTCTGGGTAAGCGTATTCAGCCTGTTCCACGTGTCGGTGTTCTGGAGCTACATGGCGGATGTGTTTTCCCGGCAACAGGCTCAACGCCTGTTTGGATTTATCGCGGCCGGTGCGAGTATCGGCGCGATCGTGGGACCGGGTATTGCGGTGGCGATGGCTGGCGTAGCGGGACCACGGAATCTGGTGCTCGTCTCGGCGGGATTGTTGCTCGTTCCGATGATGCTCGTCGGGTCGTTGGAGAACGGGCGGGCACAGCCCCATGGCGGGGATCAGGGGGATAGTGGCCAGAGGTCGATCGGAGGTAATCCGTTTGCCGGTTTCTCGCTATTCCTCAAGAGTCCCTACCTGCTGGGCATCGGCTTGTTCATCTTCCTGTATACGGCGATCAGCACATTCGTCTACTTCGAGCTGAAGAATCTGCTGGCAGGCGTAGAGGAGGCTAATCGGGTCGCTATATGGGCAGGTATCGATCTTGCGGTCAACATTCTCGCTATCGTGACCGCCATGTTCGCGACCAGTCGTCTGACGACACGTTTCGGATTGACGGCGACGCTGATCGTGGTCCCGTTGGTCATCGTGGTGGGTCTGATCACCCTGGCCTTTTCGCCGATCATCGCCGTGGTTGTGGTATTGCAGATCGTCCGTCGAGCGGGCAATTACGCGATCACCCGCCCGGGCAGGGAGATGCTGTTCACCGTCGTCGATCGCGAGACCCGTTTCAAGGCCAAGAGCGTGATTGATATCGTGGTGTATCGCGGCGGTGACGCGATTACGGCCTGGGCCTTCACCGGCCTCACGGCGGGTTTCGGCATCGGTCTGGGAGCGGTAGCCGCAGTCGGCGCAGGGATAGCGGCGGTGTGGGTCGGCGTGGCTGTGTATCTAGGGCGAAGCTATGAAACGAAGACTGAACGCGATGCGGGTGCCGCTGTAGTTGCGCCCGGCGTGCAAGGGTAAGGCCTCCGGGGAGGGTTCCAATGGGCTGGACATTTTCGAGTCTGGATCGGCGTACGGTTCTGAAGTTAATGCTGGCGACCGCCGGCGCCGGTGTCCTCCGCAACCTGCTCGCCGACGATGCTGGCGATACCATTCGTGTCCGCCAGATCCCTTCGTCGGGCGAGGACCTGCCCGTCATTGGTCTGGGAACGGCCCACGTCTTCGATGTCGGTCAGAGTGTCGAGGAGCGCGCGCCTCTCGCCGAGGTGCTCAGACTGCTGACCCGGAGTGGCGGCCGGGTCATCGATACATCGCCGATGTACGGCCGTGCCGAGAGGATCGTGGGAGATCTCGTCGCGTCCTCGCAGTTGACCGATCGGGTCTTCATGGCGACCAAGGTCTGGATCACCGGTCGCGAGTCAGGCATCGAACAGATGCAGGAGTCGATGCGGCTGCTACAGGTGGACAGGATTGATCTGATGCAGGTCCACAACCTGGTGGACTGGCGCACCCACATCGAGACGCTGCGGGCCTGGAAGGCCGACGGGCGAGTGAGGTATGTCGGTATCACCCACTACCGTACCGACTCACACGATGAACTCGAGGCGGTCATGAAAGCCGTGCCGCTGGATTTCGTCCAACTCAACTACTCGATGCTGACGCCGGACGCCGAACGCAGGCTGTTACCACTGGCCCAGGATGAGGGTGTCGCCATCCTGGTAAACAGGCCCTACGAACGTGGCGCCGTTTTCCCCCGGGTGCGAGGCCGGGAACTCCCCGGATGGGCTGCTGAGTTCGGGATCGACAGCTGGGGGCAGTTCTTCCTGAAGTGGGTACTATCCCATCCTGCGGTAACCTGCGTCATCCCCGGCACATCGAAACCCCATCACATGCTGGATAATGTTGGCGCAGGTTTCGGCGTACTGCCTGATGCTGAGACACGCACACGCATGAGGGCATTCGTACTCGGGGAGGATTGAGCGGGACGGGTGCCGTCAGGTCGCCGGCATTCCGTCCTGGACTACTCACACTCTTTTCTGATCTTGTCCACCAGGCGGAGGCGTCCGCTGCGCTGGACGCCTGGCGTGTAAAGCACGGCCATTTGCGCCTCTTGCCCCTCTTTCGCGGCCAGACAGAGGGTAAGCGCGCTTCTGAGATTGGCGGACTGATTTACTTCGAGCACGCGAAAGCCGCGCGCCTCCGGGGTCACCAGGGCGTACAAGCCAGCCTTGTCCACAACTTGCTCGAGGGACCGGAAGGGTCCGGCGAAGGCGTGATGTCCGATGTATACGCTCACGCTTTCCCGACAGTTCCGTCATTGAAGCGCGGAATCCCCCCAGAGCGGTCCATCAGGCCGCCTTGGGCCCGGCTTCCAGAATGTCGACACTCGCGCCCTCTGAATAGGTCTCGAAGTTGTGCCTGAACAACTCGGCCAGGCGCAATCTCGCGTCATCGTAACGTTGAGGATCATGCCAGGTGTTTCTTGGTACGAGGATCTCCGTCGGGACGTTGGGGCACGCTGTCGGCACGCTGAAGCCGAATACCTCGTCATCGATAGTCTCTACGTCCCTGAGGGAGCCGTCATGTATCGCGTCGACAATCGCCCGGGTGTGAGCGAGCTTTATCCGCGAGCCGACACCATACGGACCACCTGACCAACCGGTGTTGACCAGCCAGGTGTTGGCTCCGTGCTTGCGGATCTTGCTGGCGAGCAGCTCGGCATACTTGGTCGGGTGCCAGACCAGGAACGGGCCGCCGAAGCAGGGCGAGAAAGTCGCTTCCGGGTCTTCGACGCCCACCTCTGTACCCGCCACCTTCGCGGTATATCCGCTGATGAAGTGATACATCGCTTGCTCAGGGCTGAGCTTGCTGACCGGCGGCAGTACACCGAACGCGTCACAGGTGAGGAAGATCACGTTCTCCGGGTGTCCTCCCATGCAAGGGAGCTTGGCGTTTTCTATGTACTCGATGGGATAGGAGCCACGCGTGTTCGTGGTTACCGAAACGTCGTGATAGTCAACAATCCTGTCATGCTCCTGGTAGACGACGTTCTCAAGGACGGCGCCAAAACGCAGAGCCCGGAAGATGTCGGGTTCGGCCTGTTCGGTCAGGTCGATGACCTTGGCGTAACAACCACCCTCGATATTGAAGATACCGTCGTCGCTCCAGCAATGCTCGTCATCGCCGATGAGGCGACGCTTCGGATCGGCCGACAACGTGGTCTTCCCGGTACCCGACAGGCCGAAGAGGATCGATGTGTCCAGATCCCCCCCCTCGGTCGCTGAACAGTGCATCGACAGCACATCACGCTTGGGCATGAGGTAGTTCATGATAGTGAACACGCCTTTCTTCATCTCTCCGGCGTACTCGGTGCCGAGGATCAGGAATTCCTTGTGCCCGAAATGAAGATTGACGCTGGTTTTCGAGGTCATGCCTTCGGTGAACTGATTGGCCGGGAATCCGCCCGCGTTGATGATGGCGTAGTCCGGTTCCCCGAAGCGCGCCAACTGCTCTTCCGTCGGGCGGATCAGCATGTTGTGCATGAACAGGGCGTGATACGGACGGGCGCAGATGATGCGGACCTTGATCCGATATTTCGGATCCCAGCCGGCGAACGCGTCTACACAATAAAGATGGTCGCGTGTGTTGAGATAGTCGATCGCCCGCGACCGATTGATGTCGAAACTGGCCTCGTCGAGACCGATGTTCACATTGCCCCACCATATGTCGTCCCTGCTGCTGGACTCCTCGATGACACGCTTGTCCAGCGGGCTGCGCCCGGTCTTCTCCCCTGACATGGAGATCAGGGCGCCGGAATTCGTGATGGCCGTCCCCTTGTCATAGCGCAGGGCATGTTCATAGAGCGACGCCGGTGCCAGATTCCTGTAGATCGTCTCTACTTCAATGCCATAAGGCTTGAGGGAAAAATGATTCGTCATCAGCTCATTCTCCTGTGGCTCACGCCCGGTCCCATATGTCGGGTTCCGATGACGCGTGAACGCCCCATATAAACGAAGGTTTCCTTACGCTCGAAGCTTAGACCAGATTGCGATAACTGGCGGGCTCCGAGGGCGGACGCGGGGCCGTTATGATATCGGACCGGGCGGTGTTTCACAGCCCCCAATAGGTCGGATTTCGCGATATCCGCCAGTTGCGCGAGAATAGGCTTTCGGATTAGCGGGAGTCGTGATGGACGACGCTGCGAAAATCTTGCAAACAGGGGCAGTAAGGCGGGCCGATGGCGGGCCTTCTCCGGCAGTCTCCATGCGCGAGGCACGCCGCCAGGCGCTGTATGAGTTGTTGAGCGGTGTGAGCGGCCTGTTTCTGGCGCTGTTCATGTGGGGTCACATGTTCTTCGTGGGATCCATACTCCTTGGAGAGCCCGCATTCGACTGGCTGGCGGAGGGGTTAGAGGTGACATATGTCGCCCAGCCCACGGTCGCTATCATCCTTTTCTTGTTCATACTTCATGCGGTCCTGGCGGCCCGCAAGATTCCTGCCCAACTCCGCGAACGGCGGCGATTCGTTGCCCTGGCAAAGGAGCTCCATGCCGCGGAGAGAGAGTGGCGCTCGACCGGAGAAGAGCTGCCACTTCGTCCGCACGTCGAGTCATGGCTATGGATCTGGCAGGTACGTACCGGAATGGTGATGCTCGTCCTCGGCAGCTTCCATCTGATTCTGATGGGGCTGGATGTCCTGACCCCGCTGTTCGGTGAGCGTGTCGGGATCGAGGCCGCCACATCCATCGCTCGGACATCTGCGGGCCTGGTCTGGGCCTATGGATTGCTGCTGCTGTGCGTCGAGTTTCATGCCGGCGTCGGACTCTACCGGCTGGCAATCAAGTGGGGGTTTGGCTCACGACTCGGCAGGTCGACCCTCGAGCGTATCGAGAAATTTATTTTCTGGTTCTTCCTTGGATTGGGGTTTCTGGTGCTGCTGGTGTTGGCGGGGTGGATACCGCCGCCGCTTGGGTTCCTGTTGGGAGGATAGGCATTGGAGCGAATTGAAAGCACTGACGTGCTGGTCATCGGCGGTGGGCTCGCCGGTGAGCGGTGCGCCATGGAAGCCGCGGCCGCTGGGCTACGCGTCACCATACTGTCCCTGGTCCCCCCGCGCAGGAGTCACAGTTGCGCGGCGCAGGGCGGCATGCAGGCCGCTCTCGCCAATTGCTTCATGGCCGAGGGAGACAGCCCGGATCTGCATTTCCTCGACACTGTCCGCGGATCCGACTGGGGGGCTGATCAGGAAGTGGCCCGGATCTTCGCTGACAACGCGCCGATAGCCGTTCGTGAGCTGGCCCATTTTGGCGTGCCCTGGACACGCGTCAGGCCGGGACCGAACCAGTATCACATCAAGGGTGAGAAAGTCGTCATCGACGAGCCGGCACACAAGGCCGGAATGATCATGCATCGGGATTTCGGCGGTACCGCAAAGTGGCGGGCCTGTTACGCGGCGGCGGGTACGGGGCATGCTGCGCTTTACGCGGTGGACGGCGAGGTCGTCCGGCTCGGCGTGGACGTCAGGGATCGCGCCGAAGCACTCTCTCTTGTCCATGATGGAGGGCGGTGCTGGGGAGCCGTGACGCGTTGCCTGCGCAGCGGTCGCCTCGGAGTCACCCTGGCACGCTCAACGGTCATTGCGACGGGTGGCTACGGCCGCATCTACGGGCAATACACTACCAATGCCACGATCAACGAGGGTACGGGTGCCTCTCTTGCGATGGATACCGGGCTGGTGCCGCTTGGCAATATGGAAGCGGTGCAGTTCCACCCGACAGGTCTTTGGCCCAGCGGGATCCTGGTGACCGAAGGCTGCCGCGGTGACGGCGGGTATCTTCTCAACCGTGAAATGGAGCGATTCATGGTCGAGCTCGAGCCCGCCAAACAGGAGCTTGCGAGTCGCGATGTCGTGTCGCGGCACATGATGCAGCAGATCATCGACGGCAAGGGCGTCGATCATCCGGCGGGGCCTCATCTGTGGCTGGACCTACGTCATCTCGGCGTCGAGCATCTGACGACCAAACTACGCGAGGTGTTCGAGATCTGTCGCGACTTCCTCGGTATCAAGCCCTGGGAGGAACTGATCCCTGTGCGCCCGACGCAGCATTACTCGATGGGCGGAGTCCGGGTCAACAAGGATGGTGAGGCATACAGCCTGGCGGGGCTGTATGCGGCGGGGGAGGCCGCGTGCTGGGATATGCATGGCTTTAATCGTCTCGGCGGGAACAGCCTGGCCGAGACGCTGGTCGCCGGTCGCATCGTCGGTCAGAAGGTCGCTGAGATGACCCGAAGAGTGCCCTTGCAGGTCGACACGGGTACCGCAAGCGAATTTCTTGACCGTGACCGTGATCGGGTACGGGCCTGGCTTGAGCGTAGCGGGGAAGGGCGGTCGGTCTACGCGATCCGTGATGCCATCGGCGAGATCATGATCAACAAGGTCGGGATCTTCAGGACCGGTTCCGATCTCGCCGAGGCAGTTGAGGAATTGCGCGCACTGCATGACGAGGTGGATCGGGCGGTACTCGGCTGTAAAGATCCCGGTGTCAATCCCG
Source organism: uncultured Gammaproteobacteria bacterium (assembly GCA_937924335.1). Lineage (GTDB taxonomy): Bacteria > Pseudomonadota > Gammaproteobacteria > Steroidobacterales > XN24 > JAHEFR01. The sequence goes on along the minus strand of CALDWW010000094.1, from coordinate 33,641 downwards.
AACTGTCTTTCGCACTTCGTCTGAAGGGCATGGCCCGCCTGGCCCTGGTCACCGCGATGGGGGCATCGGCCAGGACAGAGAGTCGTGGTGCGCACTGTCGGGTCGATTTTCCGGATCGCGACGATGCCAATTGGCTCAACCGGACCCTGGTGCGTTGGGGACGTGAGGATAGCGATCCGGATTTCGAGTATGAGCCGGTTGGATTGCTTGACTTGCCTCCTGGTCATCGGGGCTATGGCAAGGCGAGTCATGTTGAGATGACCGACACACTCGACGACTACAACGGAGCCGTGATCGACGAACAGCGGCGCCACGGCATGCGAGATCCCGGCCAGCCGGTAGGGTCCGAACTCAAACCGGGCGCCTGGCGTGATGCCGAAGCGAGAGCCGGAATCAAGGCAATTGGAACGGGACGATCCAGATGACGGCCAGGAAACTTACTTTCGAAATATTTCGCTTCAATCCCGAAGACCCTGAGTCCGAGCCACGCATGCAAGCGTTCACTCTGGAAGAAGAACCCTACATGACCTTGTTCCGGGCTCTGAACAGGATTCGGGAGGAGCAGGATTCGGGGCTGCAATTCGACTTCTCGTGTCGATCGGCGGTATGCGGATCCTGCGGCATGATGGTCAACGGTCGTCCCACGCTGGCGTGCAAGACCCTGACTTCCGATCTCGCCGCGACCGTGCGGCTACACCCGTTACCGGCGTTCAAGTTGATCGGTGATCTTTCGGTCGATACGGGCACATGGTTCCGTGCTATGGCTGAGCAGGTGGGGGCATGGGTACATGAGCGGGCCCCGTTCGATCCGGCGGCTGTCGAGGAACCGATGGATGATGAACTGGCTGCCGCTATCTATGAGTCCGACCGCTGTATCGAGTGCGGCTGCTGTGTCGCCAGCTGTGGCGTCGCGAATGTCCGTCCGGGTTTCGTCGCACCGGCCGGAATGAACCGCATCGCCAGATTCATGATGGATCCCAGGGACGCCAGGGCCGATACAGACTGGTTCGAGGTCATCTCCGACGACGATGGCGTGTTCGGCTGTATCGGGCTCATGGCCTGCCATGACGTATGCCCCAAGGAACTGCCTCTGCTGGAGGTTTACGCCTACCTGCGCCGTAAGGCTCTCGGCACGGCCTTTCTCAGGAAGGGCTGACGATCGCATCGGGGAGGACGGTGCCGGCGGGCCCCGCCTGCTGACGTTCCGGGTGTCTCATTCCGCCAGCCATCCATAATATGCTTTATTACATAATCTGAGGTAACTTAGGTACGGCCGGTGGCACCGTTGTATCTCCCGGGGGGGGGGCGAAAGTGACAACAAGCGATAACAAACTCCCGTTGCTGGAAGCCGAAGAGTGGGAACGGGTTCGCGACGGTATGCAGGCCTATGCCCGTGTCCTTGGCAAGATCCGTGGCACCGTTGCGCCGCATCAAAAGCACTTTTGGCACACTAGCCTCAGGACCCATGCGAGAGGATTGACGACGACCAACATACCGACGTCCTGGGGCGCATTCGAAATCCGGCTCGACTTCCATGACGGCCATGCAACGCTGATCTCGAGCGCCGGCAAAGCGGGGCGCCTTAGCCTGCCTGACCTGAGTGCGCGTCGTCTCGCCACGCTGTTTCTTGCCAAGTTGGACGACTGGGGTATCGAACTCGATTTCACGCCGGAGGCTTTTGACGATGTCGCGCTGGCACAGGGTGACATTCCGACGATGCGTGAAGTGTGGAGGTTAATGGTCTGGGCCGACAGCCTGCTGAAGCATGTCAGGGCCGGACAGAGAGTCGAGACTTCCGCAGTCCAGATCTGGCCTCATCACTTCGATGTCTCCATGCTTTGGATCTCGGGAGATCTGGTAGCGAAGAAAGATCCGGAAGACCCGGAGAAGTCCGACGAGCAGGTCAACGTAGGTTTCTCATTCGGAGATCTCGCCCACCCCCGACCCTATCTCTATCTCACTGTCTATCCCGGCCTTGACGGCTTTCCAGAGAAACCGCTGCCTGATTTCGCTGAGTGGAATACGGACGGCTGGACAGGCGTCAGGATTCCCTATGACAATCTGCAAGAAAATCCGCGCGCGGTCCGTGAAGTGCTCGACTTGTTTAATCTCCTGATTGACAGCGCGGCCTCGTTGTTCAAAGAAGGGCACTGATCGGGTTCAACGTCTGCCGGCGTCGTTGGTGGATGTTCGGGACGCCCCTCAGAACCGGGTTTCAGTCCCACCAGCCGGATCGACGCATCACGGCGTTGGGCTGCCGGAACGGGCCTCTCCATATCATCGGCCAGGGAGGTCGTGGCAGAATCCCTTGTTGACAACAGTCGATGGCTACATTCTCGAATTCCACGACAAGAAACGGATAGTCCGCGGATCAGCTTCAGGGTCAGAATAGGTCGCAACATTTGAAGACCCGGAGACTCACATGCTGTTTCGGATCACCGGACTGTCCCCGTGCCCGTTCCGACATCTGTTCGGACAATCGGACGTCAAGTTGTCTGCGCTAGGAGTCGAGCGCCACGTCGCCGACGCAAGTCCTGGCTACCCGGATCGCATCGAACTACGGGACGCGCAGCCCGGCGAATCGGTCCTGTTGTTGAATTACCTGCACCAGCCGGCACGCACCGCCTACCGCTCAAGTCACGCCATCTACGTGCTGGAAGGCGCCCGGAAACGGTACGATCGTATCGATGACATCCCTGAGGCTTTGTGCTCCCGGTTGATTTCTCTGCGGGGATTCAGCGGTGCAGGGCAGATGCAGGAGGCCGATATCGGCCCAGGCGATTCCCTGGAGCCACTGATTGATCGAATGTTCGCCAACCCGACCGTGAGCTATATTCACGCTCACTACGCAAAGCCGGGCTGCTTTGCAGCTCGCATCGACAGAGTTGTATCAGCATGAAGTCGCTCGTGGAAAGTGAGATGCGCGCCGCTCTCGCGAAACGTGATAAGGCTTATGACGGCCGCTTCTACTACGGGGTTGTCACCACGGGGGTGTTCTGCCGGCCATCCTGTGCCGCGCGCCCGGCACGACCGGAGAACATCCGCTTCTTCGCCGACGACAAGGCGGCACTGATCGCCGGGTTCCGGCCCTGCAAGCGATGTCGCCCTGTGGAAACTCCGGCAGACCTGGCCAGGCTCGTGGAGACCGCCAGGCATATCGAGGCCAATGCTGAGGAGAAACTGACCCTGGCGGCACTGGCCCAGCGGGTGGAGCTCTCGCCATCCCGTCTTCAACGCACTTTTTCTGAGGCGTTCGGGGTATCGCCAAAGGCCTATCAGGACCTGATCCGCAGACGACGACTAAAGGCGGCGCTTAAGAGTGGTGACGATGTAACGGGAGCCATTTTCGCCGCCGGATACGGCTCGACGAGCCGTGTCTACGGCAGAGCGGCCCGCAACCTGGGAATGACACCGACCTCCTACAGGAGCGGCGGCATGGGGGAGACGATAGCCTATTCCTGCAGGAATACGGCGTTGGGGCCAATGATGATGGCGGCGACCGACAGCGGCGTTTGCTTCGTCCAGTTTGGCGACAGTCCCGAAGCGCTCTTGAAGCAGCTCAGGGCCGAGTTTCCCAAGGCGGATTTGCAGAAATCGACCGCGCAGAATTCTCCCGAGCTGGACTCCTGGGTCAAGGCTCTGGACGAATACCTGGCCGGAGATGCCCCGCGACCTGACCTCCCGGTTGATCTGCGGGGTACTGCCTTCCAGGTGAAAGTCTGGCGTTTCCTGATGAGCGTGGAGGAGGGCACGGTGATGAGCTACGGGGAGCTTGCTTCCGGCATCAAAAAAACCGGTGCGGCACGGGCCGTGGCATCTGCATGTGCCGCGAATCGCATCGGAGTGCTGGTGCCGTGCCATCGCGTCTTGCGTGGCAATGGAGATCTGGGTGGGTTCCGCTGGGGTATGGAAAGGAAACGTGCGCTGCTCGACATGGAGAGAGCGCGCAAGACAAAGCGTAGCTGAGCGATTAGCCCGCCGTTGAGACTCTGCCCGTCCCGCGGAGGACGCTCTGACACAACATCAGAGCGATTCTTGAATAACCACTTATCCTTTTGTTATTTAGAGTAAAACACAGGAACTAATGCCGTCCTCGAAGACGTCTGGGTGACTGGCTTCCGTCCTGCTGAATCTATGCAGGGTGACTGTTGAACCACGCCACAGCGTCAGCCCAGAGCGTCGACGACCTGGGTCTGAAGTAACCGAAGTGCCCGATGGAACCCAATCCTGCAGTGGCCGGATCCACGTGGCGGCGCTCCAGTTTGGGATAAGCCTTCATCATCGCGTCTACAGACTCGGCGGTTCCCCATTTGTCATCGGCGAAACTGTAGGCTAGCACCGGGGCGCCAAATTCCCGATAACGATGCAGAGGCAATGTCTTGTCGCCCAGTATGTAGTCAGGCTGGCGGCACCAACGCGCCCATTCGTTTGCCACCGCTTTTGGCAGGTCTTCGGTAGCTCCAAAGCGGCTCCACGGCAGATAGCCGAAGAGAGCGACCAGCAGCGGAAATGTGACGTGCACGTGCAGCCAGACGACGTATTTTTGCTCCGCACCCTGCAGGCCCCAATATCCGCTTTGAGCTGATACGGTCAACATTGCGGTGACTGATTTCGTGTTCTCCAGCAACCCGGTTGCCTGGCCGCCGATGCTGTGGCCGACGACAAACAGTCGTCTCGGGGAGAATTCTGTGTTTACCCAGTCCAGGACGCCGGCCATGTCGGAGAAGATCCAGTCATGCATGCTGGCGTCGAAACCCCGCAGGTCCACCGGCCTCGAGCCACCGATGCCGCGATAGTCATAAGAGACCGCCGTAAGGCCGTTTTCGGCCAGGTAAGTCGCGAAATGGCGATAGAAGGTTCGGGAAACAGCCGTAGCACTGCTGATGACTACGACGTCGCCGTCAGGTCGATCAGGCCGGAAGACGGTTGCTCCCAGGCCGAAACCATCACGCGCCGGGATGCAGAGATCGGATGATCCGATATGAGGGTCCATAAGCAGGGATTCCAAGATCGATGAGGGAAACCGGTCTGCAGCATTCCATGATCATAGGTGCTCGCGTGGCCATCACTGCCGGACTCGGGGTTGTGGGGACAGGGCGGTCACGGGCCTCAATATAATTGCGATTTAACATAATATATATTATGCGCACTTAGGTAGGGGCGTACTGATCCTCCGGAAGAGTCCCTCTGGTCTCCTGTGAGAGAGGTCAAGGCAAACGGCTTTTCGGGGCTGCCCCAACGTCGTGACTGAGTGCAGGCTGTTGTCAGCGCGTAAATCAGTGCCAAAGTGGGAGAATCACTCCGTAGAGTGTGAATTGTAGCGTGTGGTATCCGCCATCTATCAACCACAGCTGCAGGCTACGCTGGGAAAACAGATAATTGATACCAAACGAGGATGCCACCCATCCGAGTCCTGCGGGTACACCGGCGCCGATCGCCAGTCCCAGGCCGGGGTCGGGTCCCAGGAACACAGCGAAAACATAGGTAGCTACTAGAGATAACAAGAATGCGCCGCCGAACACGTTGCCCGGGTGTCCGGATTGCGGATCGGCTTCGCTTTCGCTTTCGCGCAGCCATGCCTTTCCGAACAGTACCGGGGAATACCAGGCGTCCCACGAGGGCGAATGCGGATAATGCCGCTACGAGCACCGCACCATGATTGATATCCATTATTTTCCTGCCTCCGCCATATCAGTGCCATCTCGCGCTAATATTGACGGGTCGTTCATGCAAAATTCGAAGCTACGAATAGCCCTATAGGGGGCATTAAATATAGCGTGTAACTGGCTGTTATACATGTATATAACAGCACTTATGCTTGCTCCTCTGCGAGAGGCACTACGAGTTGGGTGTAGAGAGCGGGAGTCCTAAGATCGAAATCGACAACGAAACGCCGTCCGCCAAGCCCGGGGTTACGGACGGCCAGGCAGATCAGCCATCGGATTCCTGGATCTGCCCGATGTGCCCTGACGTCATGGCGCCCGTGCAGGGCCCCTGCCCCCATTGCGGCATGGCGCTTGAGCCAGAGAGGCCGCTACGGGCGATCTCGCCAAGTGTCCTGTGGACCTGCCCGATGCATCCGGAGGTCAACGAGTCCGAGCCGGGAGATTGCCCGGAGTGCGGCATGCCGCTGGAACCGACGCGGCCGGTCGACTCGCAGGAGGACAGCGAGTTAACGGACATGAAACGGCGATTCTGGCTGGCGCTGATTCTGACGGTTCCAGTCGTGTTCCTTTCCATGGGACAGCCGTTGTTGAAACTATTGTTCGGGGCACCGCCTCCCGTCGGTACTCTGCGGCTGGTGGAATTCGCGTTGTCGACACCGGTGGTCTTTTGGGCGGGTGCGCCGTTTTTCGATCGCGCATGGACTTCCATCTCCAATCGAAACCTGAACATGTTCACGCTTATCGGTATAGGTGTCGGTGTCGCTTACCTGTATAGCTCGGCTGCTGCTTTTGCTCCGCATCTGTTTCCGGTGACGGCGCGGGATTCGAGCGGCCAGGTGCCCGTGTATTTCGAGTCGGCCGCCGTCATAGTGACGCTCGTGTTGCTCGGGCAGGTGCTTGAGTTGAGAGCACGTCACCGGACGGGAGGCGCGCTGCGCGCATTGCTGGATCTGGCTCCGCCGGTAGCGCTGAAGCTGACCGATTGCGGCCACGAACGCATCGTGATGCTCGACGCAGTTCAGGTCGGTGATCGCCTGCGGGTCCGACCCGGGGAGAAACTCCCGGTGGATGGCTCGATACTGGAGGGGCGCAGCAGCATTGACGAATCCATGCTGACCGGGGAGCCGTTGCCGGTCGAGAAGAGTCCGGGCGACAAACTCATGGGGGGGACGGTCAACGGCAACGGCATGCTGGTCATGGTCGCCGAAAAGGTGGGGTCGGACACCCTCCTCTCTCGTGTCGTCAACATGGTCGCCGATGCCCAGCGATCCCGCGCTCCGGTCCAGTCGATGGCCGATCGGGTGGCTTCGATATTCGTACCGGCCGTAGTCGCAATCTCAGCACTGGCTCTGTTTATGTGGTGGTGGGTCGGGCCACCGCCCGCCCTGGCAAACGGGATCCTTGCCGCTGTTGCCGTCCTCATCATCGCGTGTCCGTGTGCCCTCGGGCTGGCGACGCCCATGTCCCTGACTGTCGCCATGGGCCGCGGTGCCGGTCTCGGGATCCTGTTCCGAAATGCGGAAGCCATCGAATTGTTCCGCGACGTGGATACGCTGGTCCTGGACAAGACCGGCACGTTGACCGAAGGCAAGCCGGCGCTGCAGGAAGTCATCCCCTCTGACGGCTTTGATGAGACGACCGTTCTTGGATTCGCAGCGGGGGTAGAGAAAGGCAGCGAACACCCCCTGGCGGCGGCCATCAGTGCCGGGGCTGCAGACAGGGGCATCGATGTCGGCCAGGTCTCGGAATTCGAGGCGGTCCCTGGCCAGGGACTGACCGGTGTCCTGGGCGGTCGTCGCATCGTGTTGGGTAACGACCCGTTCATGGAAGCACATGGGGTAACGATCGACGAAGGTCTGCAGCAGGCGACGCGAAGGCGTAGAACGGAAGGCAAGACAGTGGTGGCGGTAGCGGCAGATGGCATGCTCGCGGGTCTGCTGGTCATAGAGGATCCTATCCGGGACAGTGCGAATGACGCCGTTGAGCAGCTACGTTCCGACGGGCTGCGGCTGATCATGCTCACCGGTGACAATAGGAGTACCGCCGTCGCCGTTGCCCGGCGCCTTGGCATCGATGAGGTTGTCGCGGACGTCCTTCCGGATGAGAAGCTGAGCGCCGTTCGTCGGCTGCAGCAGGCCGGTGCAAAAGTCGCGATGGCCGGTGATGGCATCAATGACGCGCCGGCACTCGCCCAGGCGGACGTCGGAGTAGCCCTGGGTTCGGGCACTGACGTGGCTATGGAGAGCGCAGACGTGACCCTTGTCCGCGGAGATCTGTCGGTACTGGCCCAGGCGCGGGCGCTGAGTGATGCGACGGTACGCAACATCCGCCAGAATCTCTTCTTCGCATTCGTCTACAACGGCATCGGTGTCCCGATAGCGGCGGGCGCCCTCTTCCCCTTACTGGGCGTCACTCTCAATCCGATGATCGCCGCCGCGGCGATGAGCGCCAGTTCGGTGTCGGTGATCACGAACGCACTTCGGCTGAGGAAGGTGCGACTCGACTGAGCCTGCGGACGTACAAAACCGCAGAGCATGGCCCGGCTGCCGTCCGCTGCTGACGAGCGACTATCCCAGCCGGCGACGCACGCCAGCCACAATAAGGCCGAGGGAGAGGAATGCGCCGCCAAGAAGACCCAGTAGTGGGACGATGCTGGCCGTTTCGGGCAGCATCTCGGGCAGGGACTCCTCGGGCGGGTCATCCGAGCCCTCGTTCATCACTTCCGCTGGCGTGTCATCCACTACGACCCGCGGTTCCTGGGATGCGATCGGCGGACTTAGAACGATGACCCTGCCCCTCGACGTCTCGCGATAGTAGATTCGGATCATCTGACCGGGCTGCAGGTCAAGAAGTCGAGTCTCGGTACCCTGGACCTTGATCGATGCGCCTCGCGGGATGCGGTAGGCTTCTCTGCCGCTGCCATCCTGATGCCTTAAGGTCAGAAGATTGCCACGCACCTGGACGACCTCGCCGGCGATGCGCTTGATATCGGTCTGCTGGACGGTGACGACCTGGGCCTGCTGGGCCATAGCCGGGAGAGCGACCAGTACCAGAGCGAACGTAAAGATCATCAGGGCTATTCTCATCATGGCGTTCCCGGGCAACCCGTCCGAACACGATCCGGCCGGCGTTGTCCCCTTGTCAGATAGATTCAGATAATTTCGGAGTCGGCCAGTTTCGCTCTCACGATGTAGCGCTTCGGAGCGTGGCCGACATAATAGAAGGGATAGCAGGTCACCAGGGTGAGCAGCCCCTCGTCATCCGCCTTGAGAACATCGACTTCGTGCTTGTCTACGATGATGATCTCCTGGACTTCGTAGTGCATACGCTCGCGCCAGGTGACTATCTCGATATCATCTCCGGGCCCGATGTCCTTCAGACCGCGGAAGAATCCGTCCCTGTGTCCCGAGATGCCGACGTTCCCGAGGCCACCCGGACGCGCCGTGCCCGGGATTCTTCCGACGGCGCGATTCAAGGTGATCTCGTCGATGCCTTCCAGTACGGGGACCTTCAGACCGATCGAGGGGATGTTCAGGAGCGCCTGCGGTGCTCCCAGATCCATCGCCAGGGTATCTTCATAGTCTGTCACCCGCGTCGGCGACCATAGAGAGTAGTCTGGTTCGATATCAGTCGGCACGGGGGGCGGCGGCATGTCGTCCACGCCCTCGGAATCAGCCAGCGCATTGCTCACGTCGATACTCGGGATCTCGGCGCCCTCGTCCGCATCGCTGCCCGAGTCATATGCCGAGGATTCGGCCGGAGTCTGCGACGTGTTGGCGGCGGCCAGTCTGAGCCTCTGCTCCGACATCGCCTGTTGCGCGGCTTCAAAAGCGGCCAGGTCACTCTTCATGCCCAGGTAACGGTGGGCGTGCGCAGTGCCCCAGACGATCAGCAGGACGGTGCCCACTCCCAGGAACAAGCGTTGTATGACTAGCAATCTATTGACCACCGGACCCTCCCATGTGATCGCGATCAGACCATCATTCTACCGGACTGCAGCCGGTTTTGAACCGTGGGCGTGGCGACCGGGGTCATGCCGACCAGAGTGTCCACATGCCGATTGCGATGAATCCGAGCCCGGCGGCTGTCGACAGGTGTTTCGGATCGACGGCATTCGCGATCAGGCCTCCCGCCATAACGCCGAGGGCCGAGCTAAGTACGAGTGCCAGGGAGGCGCCTACGAATACGATCCACAAGCTCTTGTTCTGATCGGCCGCGAACAGGACCGTCGCCAGCTGCGTCTTGTCACCCAGTTCGGCAAGGAAGACCGTTCCGAAAACGATAAGAAGCGTCTTGAATTCCATATGGACACGGTTCCCTTTTTCACCAACAGAGTCAGACGATCCCCGGAGTCAGCGATTTGCAAGGCTGTCTCTGCGGGCGGCCTCGTACGCGTCCTCGTCCTCGAATCGGCGCAGCGGATCTTCGCTCTTCTTGTGCCAGTGGACAAACGCATCCATACAGATGCCGATGCGCCAATCGTTCGCTGATGGCGTCGGCATCGGCCGGTGCATCAGATAGGAGGGAAAGATCGTCAGCGACCCTTCTACAGGACGGACAGCAGCCATGTTTTCGCAGAAGACGTTTGTCGGCTCAGACCTCTGGAACATCAGCAATCCTTCCGTGGGATCCCGGGTCGGGGGGATCTGTACGTAATAGCAGCCGCTCAGAGTCGCCGGGTGATGATGATGCCAGGGGCCGTCCACCCAGGATTCATTCGTCTGGATCAATACCCAGCCCTGGATACAGTAGACGTCGAACGGCATGTTCTTGGAGTGCCCATGGCGCTGAGACAGAATCCGCGTGCACGCGTCCACGAAGGCCTTCTTCAAGACCCTCAGGTACTCGATCTTGTCGAGATTCTTGGGCGTGAACAGTTCTTCGGTCGTCTGATAACCGTAGCCGCTGCCGTGGCGCTGGAAATACCCCTGGCGCCAGAGTTCGCGTAGCTGCGTCTTTATCTCCCCGTGGAACCGGTGCATTTCGGGCACGGCGGAACGCCAGGTCGGCGTTCCGAACAGGACGTTGGTCTGAAGCTGGCCGTCACTCATTGCAAACTCCGCCGTTTTGCGCCAATCGCGTGAATCCTCGCGTCCGCGGCCAGGTCAGTCATCAGGCAGGAAGAAGCCCGCAACTGAGCATCGAGCCATCGGTGCCTGGTTCTTGACCAGGTTTACCTTGTGCCACAGTCCGCGTCGCATCATGACCATCCGGTTCGGGACCGGGAACACGAACTCGGTGTGGGTCGCACGCGAGAACAGTAAGTCCGAGAGATCATCCTTGTGAATCACATTCCAGTTGCGCCGACGCCTGATCTCGCCCTCCTCCATGATCTCCTTTTCCGGCAGCAGCTCATCCGGAATATCGTCCTCGATCAGGAGCAGCTCTCCGCCCCAGCACGCGTGCCAGCGGGGATGGCAATAGAAGGCATAGGCGCCGGCAAATCGTCCGGCATCATTGTGCCAGTCCAGCGATGCGCCCTGTTCATGCAGGTATGACCGCGCGGTCATCGCCGGGCAGCTGTCTTTGAAATTATCGCGGTAGAACTTCGCCCCCAGGATGCGCTCGAACAGACGATCGATTGCTGTGCCAGTCGGATACTGGCGTCGAGGGTCCTCGGGAGACAGGCGTTTTCGGGCGTGATGGACCGTTTCGCCGGATTGCCAGGGCGGGCGATCAGCGAGGTCCCAGGGTTTGATCCACTTCGGATTGCGCGCGTAGTCGTTGAGCTGCATGTACTCGAGGATCAGCCTGAAGTCACGATCCTCCAGGAAGTCGTCCAGAACGATGTAGTCTTCGGTTTCCTTGACGACGCGCATCCGCGTGACCTCAACAATGTCCTGTTCGCGCCGGATGGTGAAGCCGGTCGACAGCCGTAGCAAGTCTGCCTGGCTGTTCCGGCCGATTACCTGTGATTCAACCCGGGACTCAGGAGAGGTCGAATTCGATCATGTCGAAGCGCTTTGTATCGTCATGGCGAGCAGCCATCCGGATCGCATCTTCGATGCTGCGGGTATTCCACCCACATACATGGTCCGCCTTGCTCTTGAGTTCCTCGGGTGCATCCTGCGGGCCGAACGGCTCGACGAGGATGATCGGTACGTCATGTGCCTTGGCGGCCTGGATCTCGAAATCGATCCATTGCCTCTGCGTTTCATACATGCCGGAGAGCACGACCAGAACCTCGGCATCCTTCATACCCGCGAGGATCCTGGTGCGTCTGTCAGCGACGGCCTCTCCCTCGGGCGAAGTATCCGGATCGCAGACATTGCTGTAGTAGAAGTTGGTCGTGCTCTCCAGATATTCGAACAGCCGCAGATAATCTTCGTCTTTTACCCAGCCATGGCTGGGAAATAACCGGTGGGGATTATTCTCAGACACGGTTCGTTCTCCTGACTGCACCTTCCGACAGTTTAACCGACAGAACCACTGCCGATGAAGTCGATCGTGGTTAACTTCGTCGGGCTGCTCAATTAAGATGCCGGAACAGCGGCACCCCTGCCCGATACCGCAGAAGACGCGATGCGATTTCTCCTCTACAACATCCGCTACGCGGCCGGAACCGGGCCGGGATTCAACCTGCCGGTGCCCGGCGCCGGGTATCTGAGGGACAACAGGCAGAATCTGCACAGTATCAGGGAGTTCATAAAGTCCATGGACCCTGATGTGGTGGGACTCATCGAGGTCGATACCGGGTCTATCCGGACCGGTATGGTCAATCAGGCGGAGATCATCGCCGGCCATCTCGGGCACTACACCGTCTATGAATCCAAGTACGGAGAGACCTCACTAAATAATCGGCTGCCGATCGTGCGAAAACAGGGGAATGCGTTCCTCGCGGCTCCCAGGGTGCACGGTGAGCGGTTCCATTACTTCGAGACCGGCATAAAGCGCCTGATCATCGAGCTCGAGCTTGAGGATGTAGCTATCTTCCTGGTGCATCTGTCGCTGAAGTATCGGCATCGGCAGAGTCAGCTCAGGCGGCTTCACGAGCTGGTCACGGCGTGCGACAAGCCTGTTATCGTTGCCGGAGATTTCAATACGTTCTGGGGCGAAGACGAGCTCTACCTCTTCATGGAGGCCAGCGGAATGCGTAGCGCCAATGTTGAGAAACTGCCGTCTTATCCGAGCCAGTCGCCGCGCAAGGAACTCGATTTCATCCTCTACGGCCCGGGTGTCGAAATGGTCGACTTCCAGATACCCCGGGTCGGATACTCGGATCATCTCCCGCTGATATGCGATTTCCAGCTGACGGACTGTTCCGAGCAGGCCGCCTGATCGGCATTTGTTGCGCCGCACAGCCAAACTTTCTACGATAGTTCGATTGAGTACCGAACCGCGGTTCTGGTCCAACAGGCGATGCCCCGCAGGCCTACCGACTGACAGCGTTGGGACCCCCGCGGCCGGCCGGACCGTCAGGTGATCCGCAGATCCCGTTACAGGAGTGTCAGATGCAGAGTAACCGTGCCCCTTATGGCAGCACGCCCGTCTATGTGGTCGATGGAGCCCGGACTCCTTTCCTCAAGGCTCGCGGCCGTCCCGGACCCCTGAGCGCCTCGGATCTCGCGGTCGCGGCCGGTCGGCCGCTCCTGGCGCGGCAGAAAATCACGCCGGACCTGCTCGATGAGGTCATCCTTGGTTGCGCCATGCCCAGTCCTGACGAGGCCAACATCGGTCGCATAGTCGCCCTGCGACTGGGGTGTGGTCACAAGGTGCCGGGATGGACAGTCATGCGTAACTGCGCCTCGGCCATGCAGGCGGTGGATTCCGCGGCTCGAAATATTGCGCTTGGCGCTTCGGACCTGGTGCTGGCCGGCGGGACAGAGGCCATGAGCCGCGCCGCCATTCTGTTCAACGATGACATGGTGCACTGGCTCGCAGGCCTCGGCCGCGCGAAAACACCGGTGGCCAAACTGAAACACTTCGCCAGGCTGAGGCCCGGGCACCTGCGCCCGGTGATCGCATTGCTCAAAGGGCTGACCGATCCCCTTGTAGGCCTGAACATGGGGCAGACCTGCGAGATCATCTCTCATCGCTTCGGGATTGATCGGCAGCAGATGGATGCGTTCTCTGTCCGCAGCCATCTGCGTCTGGCCGCGGCGGTCGATGCAGGCGCGATGGATGAGGTCATCGCGACCTATGACTCGGCCGGCAATGTCTATGAGACGGACGATGGCCTGCGGCGCGAATCCAGTGAAGAGAAACTGGCTACCTTAAAACCGTTCTTCGACCGCAAGGTCGGACTGGTGACCCCGGGTAACAGCTCGCAGGTGACCGATGGTGCGGCACTGATGCTGCTCGCGAGCGCCAGGGCGGTAGAGGAACACGACCTCCCTGTACTCGGCCGGATCCTCGATTGCGAGTGGGCCGGCCTTGATCCCGCCCAGATGGGGCTGGGACCGGTTCACGCATCGACGCCCATCCTGCTGCGTAATGACTTGGATATCTCCGATGTGGATTACTGGGAGATAAACGAGGCCTTCGCAGGGCAGGTTCTGTCATGTGTCGCGGCCTGGGAAGATGACCAGTATTGCAGGGACGAGCTCGGGCTGGATGCCGCCCTGGGCTCTATCGATCAGGACAAGCTCAACATCGACGGCGGTGCTGTCAGCATCGGTCACCCGGTCGGAGCAAGTGGCGCCCGCATCGCATTGCACGCACTCAACGTCCTGGCGAGGACCGGCGGTGACAAGGCCATAGCCACCTTGTGTATCGGCGGTGGTCAGGGCGGTGCCATGCTGTTGAGTCGGGGAGCGGAGTAAGAGATGACCACAGATAAGAAGACGACCCACTGGACCTTTGAGCTCGACAGCGACTCACTCGCCTGGCTGCGATTTGACAAGACAGATGCCGGGACGAATGTCCTCTCGGCAGAGGTCATGGCAGATCTGAATGACCGCCTGGCAGAGATCGAAGAAGCCTCACCGAAAGCCGTCATCGTTTTCTCGGGTAAGAGCAATGGATTTATTGCGGGCGCAGACATCAAGGAATTCACCGGCCTGGAAAGCCCCGAGCAGGCATTCGACCTGGTCCGCAAGGGGCAACATGTGCTCGACCGGCTGGAAGCTCTGCCGTGCCCGACGATCGCGCTGATAAACGGCTTCGCCCTGGGAGGCGGTCTCGAGCTCGCACTCGCCTGCCGCTACCGGATTTCGGTCGACGACCCCAAGGCTGTCATGGGCCTGCCGGAAGTGAAGCTCGGTATCCATCCCGGATTCGGCGGTACTGTGCGATCGGTCGCGCTGGTCGGGGTCTTTGCTGCCATGGATATGATGCTGACCGGCCGAAACATCCGACCGAAGCAGGCCTATCGGATGGGCCTGGTCGATCAGATCGTCCCGGAGAGACATCTGCGACGTGCCGGCAGGATGATGGCTATGAAACCGCCGGCGACCCGGCGTGTGTCGGCACGGGAGCGGCTCTTGTCTCTCGGCCCCGTACGCGGCATCGTCGCATCGCTGCTTTCGAAGCAGGTGGCCAAGAAAGCCCGGCGTGATCACTATCCGGCACCGTACGCAATCATCGATCTGTGGCGACGCCACGCTGACGACCCTGCCGGCATGTATGTAGCGGAGGCGCGTTCAATCGCATCGCTGATGTGCTCGGACACGTCGCGAAATCTTGTTCGCGTGTTCCTGCTTCAGGATCGCATGAAGGCCTTGGCGGCGGGCAAACCGCACCGGTTCGGACATGCCCACGTGGTCGGCGCCGGCGTCATGGGCGGAGATATTGCCGCATGGTGTGCGCTGAGGGGGCTGACAGTCACTCTCGAGGACCGGGCACCGGAGTTCATCGGGCCGGCCATCAAGAGGGCGCAGAAACTATTCAAGCGCAAGCTTCGCGAACCGCGTCTCGTACAGGCCGCCATGGACCGCCTGATGCCGGATGTCGACGGCACGGGCGTTCCCAGGGCAGATGTCGTGATCGAGGCGATCTTCGAGAATGCAGACGCCAAGCGTGAGCTCTACACGCGGCTGGAACCCCGGATGAAACCGGGGGCGGTGCTTGCCACAAACACGTCCAGCATCCGTCTCGAGGAATTGCGCGGCTGTCTTGACAACCCCGACCGATTGATCGGTCTGCACTTCTTCAACCCGGTCGCCATGATGCCGCTCGTCGAAGTCATCCACACGGCCGAGACGCCGGACGAGGAGATACAGAAAGGAATCGCATTTGCGAGGCGGATTGATCGACTTCCCCTGCCCTGTCTCAGTTCGCCCGGATTCGTTGTGAATCGAGTGCTGATGCCGTACATGATGGAAGCACTGCTTGTCGCCGAAGAAGGCGTACCTCTCCCGGTTATCGACAAGGCTGCCAAAGCGTTCGGGATGCCCATGGGTCCGGTAGAACTGGCAGACACGGTAGGACTTGATGTCGCGCATCACGTAGCCCGCATCCTGGGTGAGGCCTATGGATTCCCGGTGCCGGAGCAACTCAGCCGCATGGTTGAGCAGAAAAAGCTGGGACGGAAGACGGGCCAGGGTTTCTATGAGTGGAAGAACGGCAAACCGGTCAAAGAGAAATCGGATCAGAGCGTGCCGCCCGGACTCGCGGACCGACTCCTGCTACCGATGGTGGACGAGGCCATTGCGGTCTATCGTGACCGGGTTGTCGACGACCTCGATCTGCTGGATGCGGGCGTCATCTTCGGCACCGGATTCGCGCCTTTCCGCGGTGGTCCGGTGAACTACGCCCGCCATCGCGGTATCGACGATGTGACGGCCAGCCTGGAGCAGCTGCGGCAGAGACTGGGAGATCGTTTCCAGGCCGACGAGGGCTGGCAGGAAGTCCGCTAGTCAGGCGCGAAAGACGTGAACTCCGTCCGTCTGGACCGGGACGGCGGTGTGTTACCATTTTCTGAACGAGCTGGGTGCTCAGACACTCTTATGCAATACGACCGGGTACCAAACAAAAAAGCGAAGGTGCGGGGCATGCCCAGAAAGCCAGTCGAGCCGAGTCAGCTCAAGGCGTTTTCTCCCTTGGACGGCCTGAAGATGGAGAATCTGAAGGCGCTGGCCCGTAAGACCTCTATCGAAGAAATTGCCGGCGGGCGGTTCATCTTCAAGCAGGGTGATGCGGAAAAGCGGTCGATCTTCATCATTTCAGGTGAGGTTGAGCTGCGCGATGAGGACGAAGTCATCGCGATCATCCACGGCGGCTCCCGCGAAGCGAGATCGCCCATCGCGCCGGTCATCCCGCGTACCGTGAGTGCCAGAGCCCGCAGCCCCGTGGAGTTCGTGTCCGTCGATTCTGATCTCGTTGACGTCATGTTGACCTGGGATCAGACCGGTTCCTACGAGGTCAGTGAACTCCGCAGCGAGATCATGGCCGACGCAGGTGACTGGATGACCACGCTGCTTCAGACGAAGGCATTCCATCGCATTCCCGCCGCCAACATCCAGGCCATATTCATGCGCATGGAGCAGGTCAACTACAAGGCTGGCGATGTCGTTATCAAGCAAGGTGAGGAAGGTGACTTCTTCTACGTCGTGACCGACGGCAAGTGTGTTGTGACCCGCGAGACGCCGCTGAACAAGGAAGGTATCAAGCTGGCTGAACTTGCAGTCGGCGACACCTTCGGGGAAGAGGCCCTCATCTCGGAAGCGACGCGTAACGCGACGGTGACGATGCTCACGGACGGATCGCTCGTAAGGCTCGGGAAAGACGATTTTCAGACCCTGATGAACGAGCCCCTGTTGCACTGGGTCGAGTTCGACGAGGCATCCGATATTATCGCTCAGGGCGGCAAGTGGCTGGATGTCCGCCTACCCAGTGAGTTCGAGAATTTTCACCAGTCTGACGCGCTCAACATCCCGCTGTACTTCATTCGACTGAAGCTGAAGGCGCTGGATGCTGAAACAGCATATGTTGTCTGTTGTGATACCGGTCGGCGTAGTTCGGCGGCAGCCTACATACTCAGTGAGCGCGGATTCACCGCCCATGTATTGCAGGGCGGGCTCAATCAGATGGCTGGAGATCGCCCGAAGGCCGATGTGGAGAGTGCCGGCTGACCGAACGCTGGCCCGGCGCGGCTACATGGTGTGGGTCGGCTTGTCGCCCCCGAGGGCGCCCGCGAGATAGGTCTCGATCTTACGTTGGGTTGCGCCTCGATCCTGTTCGCTGAACTGAACCCCGATCCCCGCGGTTCGCTTCCCCTGCGCTCCCTTGGGCGTAATCCAGATCACGCGCCCGGCGACCGGCAGCTTCTCGTCCTCGCCCATCAGATTGAGGAGCATGAAGACTTCGTCTCCCAGGCGATACTGGCTGTTGGTGGGGATGAACAGCCCGCCATTGAGGACAAACGGCATGTAGGCGAGGTACAAGGCGCTCTTGTCCTTGATCGTCAGTGTCAGTAGTCCAGGCTTGTTCGTCACCAATACACTCCAGTCAGCATCCCCGCAGCCCGTACGCCCAGGGTATCAGCAGGCTCTCCAGCAACATCTGCAGGTTCAACGCTCCGTCCGTGCGCCTCAGGGCCTCCTGGACCGAATCCAGGTACAAAAAAACCCGCTCCAAGGGTAGGTCCTTGGCCAGGATTTGCAAGCCCTCCCGTTCCGCCGAACCGTTTCGCGATTTCGCCCTTATCAGTGCGGTAACCTGAGAATTGAGCCAGGCGATGCTGACTGTCGGGTCAAGTTTGCTCCACTCGGCGGCTACCCCGATCGGGTCAAGTCGACCTGTCGCGATGCCCGTAAGGTCGTCGAGAAAACGCTCATCGAGAGCGTCCAGGCCTTGCCTTGCCGCTTCCAGCGCGGCCAATGGGGCTCCGGCCGCCATTTCCAGCAGGGGCCGCCAGTTGCGGGTGCCGTCATGATCAGACAGCCATTCCAGCGCCGATTCCGTGGACGGCACGGCGAAGCGCAGCCGCTGACAGCGGCTCGCAATGGTCGCGGGCAACGTGTCAAGCCGCGCCCGGATGAGGATCAGCACCGTATCCGGCGTCGGTTCCTCGAGCGTCTTCAGGAGTGAATTCGCTGCACTGGTGTTCATCTTGTCTGCCGGATCGATGATTGCGACCTTATACCCCGAGCCGTGACTGGTCATCGAGAGTTCTGTACAAAGCTCCCTGATCTGGCCGACCGTGATCTGTTTCTTCCCCTCCGGAACCCCGACTCGTGAGAGATCCGGATGAGCGAAAACGGACCCGGCCTTGACCGGGCCCAGGTCGAGCAACAAGGCGGCCAGACGTTCGGCAAACAGTGTCTTCCCCAGTCCCGCGGGGCCCTCCAGGAGCAACGCATGGGGCACACGGTCCTGTTCATGCGCGCCCAGGATCGTGTTCCAGTTATTTTCTTGCCAAAACAAAGTATTCATTAACAAATATTTATAATTCTTTGTTAATAACGTTTCTAATGTCTTCCTGAACTCTGTCCAGGGACCGTCCCGCATCGATGACCCGGAAACGGGACGTGTACCTCTCGGCGCGCGCCAGATAAGTCAGCCGGACGCGTTGAAAGAACTCCTCACGCTCGCGCTCGAAGCGATCGGCCGCACTTCGCTCCGCCGCCCTCGTCATGCCAATGGTCGGATCCGCGTCCAGCAGGATGGTGAGATCCGGTTGGGTGCCAGACTGGACCCAGCGCTCCAGCGCGGAGATACGCTCGCCATCTTGTCCCCTGCCCCCGCCCTGGTAGGCATAGGTGGCATCGGTAAATCGATCACAGACGACCCATCGGCCTGCGGCGATGGCAGGCTTGATCAGGTTCTCCAGATGAAGGCTCCTGGCCGCAAACATGATGAGTAACTCTGCCGTCGCCGGCACAGGCTCATCGTCATGATGCAGGGCTATGTCCCGGAGTCGTTCGGCCAGCGGGGTGCCGCCCGGCTCCCGGGTAATGATCACATCGTGGCCGGCGGCCTTGATCAGGTCCGCGACGAACTTGGTGTTGGTGGATTTCCCGACGCCCTCGATTCCTTCGAGTGTGATGAACCTGCCGGTCACTTCTCTTTACCTCTGGATTCTCTCAGCCGCGCGAGATATCTGCTCACCGCCTGATTATGCTCCTCCAGTGTCCTTGAAAAGTAGTGGGTGCCGTCACCCTCGCCCGTCGCCACGAAGTACAGCGTGTCCTCGTCTGTTGGGTGGGCTACCGCAAGCAACGCTCCCTTGCCCGGCAGAGCGATCGGTGTTGGGGGGAGTCCGTGGCGCGTATAGGTGTTGTAGGGGGTGTCCCGTTCAAGGTCCACACGACGGAGATTGCCGGTGTAGCCGGCACCCAGCCCATAGATAACGGTCGGGTCCGTCTGCAGCCGCATACCCCTGCGTAGTCTTCGTACGAACACGCCGGCGATGCGGGCCCGTTCGGATGCGATGCCGGTCTCTTTCTCCACGATTGATGCCAGAATCAGAGCCTCGTAGGAGTCCTTCAATGGAAGCCCGTCCTCGCGGCCGGACCAGGCTGCATCGAGAGCGTCCCGCATCGCGCTGGCGGCGAGACTCAGGAGTTCCATATCGGTTGAGCCGCGTGGAAAGTGATAGGTCTCCGGCAGCAACCAACCTTCGGGTGACTCCATCGGCAGCCCGGTCAGACTGGCGATGCTTGACTCGTCGTCGCTGTCCAGTACGACGTCAACCGCCTCGTGCGACTGAATCGCTTCCAGAGCCTGACGGAAGGTCCAGCCTTCTACGAGCGTCAGGCTATGCAGAACTACCCGGCCCTCTACGAACTGCGCCAATAGACCCCCAGGCGTCTGCCCGGCTTCAATCAGGTATTCGCCTGCCTTGATGTCACTGGCCAGACCACGGTAACGAGCGTAGAGGGCAAATAGCTGCGGCCGGCTTAGCAGACCCGCCCGCTCAAGGTCCCTGGCGACGGCGCTGGTTCCCCGACCTGACGGAATCGTGAATGTCTCGGATCGCGCGACAGGAAGCGGAGACTCCAGGTAATGCCGGATATACAGGATGCTGACGATGCTCACTGCGACCGTAATTCCCAGCGCCAGGAAGAGGATTCGGGTCAGTCGTCCCACGCCCCGACCTCCTCGCCCAATGCGGTCACCAGTCTGCTTGTCATCGGTCCGCAGCCGCTCTCCCAATCGAGCCCGCGGATGCTGACCACCGGCCAGATTCCGATCACAGAGTTGGTAAGAAAAATCTCGTTGGCTCTTGCCAGATCATCGACTGAGATTGCCGACTCTTCTACTGCCATGCCGAGTCCGCTTGCGGCCTGGATCACCCAGTCCCGCATCACCCCAGCGACCCCCGAGAAGTCCAGAGCAGGCGTGACCAGCCGGTCATCGCCCGCCAGGAAGAGGTTCGAGCGGGTACCTTCGATCACATGATCGAGTTCGTCCAGCATCAGTCCTTCGTCCACGTCATCGCGCAATTCCATCGCCGCCAGGACCTGTTCCAGCCTGCCAAGATGTTTCAGACCAGCGGTGGCAGGGTTGCGGCCGATCCTTGTCGTGCAGAGCTGGATCGCGGCACCTGTTCGAGCGCGGTCGCCTAGGTGCTCCGGAAGCGGATGGGCAGAGGTCACCAAACGAGGTTGGGAGCGGCCGGGCCGGTACCCGCGCCCACCGCTCCCGCGCGTGAGCATCAGCTTTACGATACCTTCGTTGTCTAGAGACTCGACCGCGTCCTCGACATGCCGGATCAGGATGTCACGTGACGGCGCGGGAATGCCGAGTCTCCTGCAACCCTTCAATAGCCGATCCAGGTGCCGCTGCAATAGTGGCACACGTGCTTGCCATACCCGCATGGTCTCGAACAGACCGTCGCCATAGGCAAGGCCGCGATCATCGCTTGGTATCGTCGACGGTATGGGGTGCTGGGGTCCTGTCACTCGGCGCAACCCTCCAGAGCGAGGCGCAGGCCGCGGGCCTTGGCGCGCGTCTCTTCCAGCTCTGCAGCCGGATCTGAGTCTGCCACGATGCCACCGCCAGCGCGAAAACACAGGTCTCGGCCGTCGAGCTGGAGCGTCCGTATGAGAATGTTGGTGTCCATGCTGCCGTCACGGTTTATGTAGCCAAATGTGCCGGTGTATGCCGTGCGCGCCAGAGGCTCCAGCTCGTCGATGATCTCCATGCAGCGGACTTTCGGACACCCGGTGATGGTGCCTCCAGGGAAGACAGCCCGCAACGCATCTCCAGGCAGGACTTCGGATCTCAGGCGACCCCGAATATTCGAGACGATGTGGTGAACGTGCGCATAGGTCTCGACGACCATCAGCTCATCGACCTCGACGCTACCCGGCATACACACTCTGCCAAGGTCGTTCCTCTCCAGATCGATGAGCATCACGTGCTCCGCGCGCTCTTTCGGGTGGCTGAGGAGCTCGCTCGACAGATCACGATCGCTGGCATCATCCGTCCCACGTGGACGGGTCCCGGCGATCGGACGAGTCTCCGCCACTCCATCACGGATGCGCAACAGCCGCTCCGGCGACGAACTCAGCACGTACTGGTCCGCCCAGCGCATCATGCCCGCGAAAGGTCCGGGATTGCTCGACCTGAGTCTCCTGTAGACGTCGACCGGTTTGACACCGTCCGCGAGCCGGCCCCGCCAGTGACGGGAGAGATTGGCCTGGAAAATGTCCCCATCCCGGATATAGCGTTTTGTGCGCGCAATCGCGTCCAGGTAACGCTCTTCCGGTTCCTCGTCCAGGCTACCCGCCAACAGCGATCCATCCTCCGGGCGCGGCTGCTCATCGGGCCTGGCAGTCCGGGCATCGTCGAGCATGTCGGCGAGCAGATGCTCGTGACCCTGTTCGGCGAATGCCCACGCGGACCGGGTGGCATGATCGATTACGAACCCGGATCGTATCCTTACAGCCAGGGCGACGGGCAGCGGCCCGCTGGCTCTCAGTCCGAGAGTGGGTTCTATCTGATCGGCGAGTTCGTAGGCGAGGAAGATGAACCAGCCGCCACGGAACGGGCTGTCGGATGCAGGCAACTCGACGTGCTCATGTTGCCACCAGCCGTTGAGGGCGGTCAGGAACTCGTGCGAACCGTCAGACACCGCCCCGTGCAGGGTGCCCTGATGATCGAGAGTCAGTGTTTCGCCGGGAAAGGAGAAAAGAATGTCGAAGCGGCCCTGTCGCGTATTGCGTGCCGGGCTCTCGAGAAGAAACGGGTAGCGGTCCGGGGTGTTCTCGTGAATAGTCAGCGCGAGGTCATCGCGATACTCGATGGCTCGCTTCTCCTCGGTTCCCCAAAGACCTGACATCGGTGGCCGGACTTGCCAGGCGGCTAGTCCGGCGCGCGGAACACCAGCGTGCCGTTGGTCCCGCCGAAACCGAATGAATTCGAGAGGCTCACCCGAATAGGCATTTCCCGCGCCTCATTCGGCACGTAGTCCAGATCGCACTCGGGATCGGGCGTATCGTAATTGATCGTCGGAGGGGCTACGCCATCGCGGATGGCGAGAATCGAGAAGATTGCTTCTACGGCGCCCGCAGCGCCGAGCAGGTGTCCGGTCATGGACTTCGTCGAACTGACGGCCACCTCGCCTGCCCGGGGGCCGAATGCGCCCTTGATGGCAACCGTTTCCGCTTTGTCACCAAGCGGCGTAGATGTGCCGTGAGCATTGATGTAGTCGACCTCCTCGGCGGTCACCTGGGCATCCCGCAGGGCATTTTCCATGCACAGCTGCGCGCCTTCGCCGGTGGCCAGCGGGGCGGTGATGTGATGTGCATCGCCGCTCATGCCGAACCCTGACAGCTCGGCGTAAATTGTCGCGCCACGTGCCCTGGCATGCTCGAACTCTTCGATGACCAAAGCGCCGGCGCCGTCGCTGAGGACGAATCCGTCGCGATCTCGATCCCATGGCCGGCTGGCTTTCTCTGGATCGTCATTGCGCGTGGACAACGCCTTCGCCGAACAGAAACCGCCGAGGCCCAGGGCTGTGGTGGCCATTTCCGATCCGCCAGCCACCATGATGTCGGCGTCGCCATACGCGATACACCGGGCGGCAACGCCGATGTTGTGGGTCGCGGTCGTGCACGCCGTCACCAGGGAAAGGTTCGGGCCCCGAATGCCGTAGGCGATCGAAACGTGTCCGGCCACCATGTTAATGATGCTGCCCGGGATGAAGAACGGCGAAATCCTCCGCGGCGACTTGTCCGCCACGAGATACTTCTCGAAATTGGCCTCGATAGTCTCCAGCCCACCTATCCCGGAGCCAAACGCGACGCCGATGCGCGGGGAGTTCTCTTCAGTGACCTCGAATCCCGAATCCAGGATGGCCTGTACACAGGACGCCACGCCATAGTGCATGAACGCGTCCATCTTGCGCATGTCCTTGGGGGACATGTACTCGCCGATATCGAAGTCATGGATACAGCCCCCGATCCGGGTGCTGAATTTGCTGGCGTCCAGCCGCGTAATCGGGCCGATGCCGCTGCGACCATCCAGAACAGCCCGCCACGCGGACTCAACCGTATTTCCCACAGGGGATACGATTCCGAGCCCGGTGACTACAACACGGCGTTTGGACAAGGGTTTCACCTCGAAAGGGGTGAGCCGTCGACCCGAGTCGTCGCTACAGGCGACGTCAGATCCTGGGGAGCACTGCGATCACTTGTCGCTGGCGCGTTCCTTGACGTAATCAATGGCCTGCTGGACCGTCGTGATCTTCTCGGCCTCCTCGTCGGGAATTTCGCACTCGAATGCCTCTTCGAGCGCCATGACGAGTTCTACCGTGTCCAGGGAATCGGCACCCAAATCATCGACGAAAGACGCATCGGCGGTAACCTCTTCTTCCTTTACCCCCAACTGTTCCGCGACGATGTTCTTGACCTGTTCTTCGATGCTGCTCATTACTTGTCGGTCCTCAAGATTCGGTGGTCTGAACTGACCCCGCCGCCCTCTGGCTTCGGGTCAAGAGCGTCATTGTATTGAATATCATGGAGTCAATCTATAACCGGAGCCACCGGTGCCCGGCGGCGCCTGACCTGCGATCAGACCGGCGATCGCCTGTCCGCTTCTCAGGTCATGTACATCCCGCCGTTGACGTTGAGCGTCTCTCCGGTGATATATGCGGCGGCCGACGAAGCCAGAAAAGCTACCGCCTCCGCGATGTCCTCAGGCGAACCGAGGCGTGCGAGCGGAATTTGGGCTGCCAGCGCCTCTCTCTGCGAGGCATCCATTTCACGGGTCATGTCGGTTTCGATGAAGCCCGGTGCCACGGTATTTACCGTGATATTCCGGGAGCCAACTTCCCGGGCAAGCGACTTGGTGAATCCGATCATCCCGGCCTTGGATGCGCAATAGTTCCCCTGACCGGGATTACCCATGAGGCCGACCACGGAACCGATATTGATGATGCGCCCGCGTCTGAGCTTCATCATCCCCCGCAGGCATGC
The DNA here is from genome assembly GCA_937924335.1 of uncultured Gammaproteobacteria bacterium. Taxonomy (GTDB): domain Bacteria; phylum Pseudomonadota; class Gammaproteobacteria; order Steroidobacterales; family XN24; genus JAHEFR01. The sequence continues at coordinate 8,671 of CALDWW010000094.1, read as the reverse complement.
CCGCGAGGTGCGATAGAGGGCAGTGAGATTGGTCTCTATCACCGTGTCCCAATCATCGGGTTTCATTCTCAGCAGCAGGTTGTCACGGGTCACGCCCGCATTATTGACCAGGATGCTGACCGGCCCTTCGGCGGCCGCGATATCCTTGACTACCTGCTCCACGGAATCGGAGTCTGCGACGTCCAGCTGTGCTCCCCTTCCGCTGATTCCCTGTTCGTGGAGGTCATCTGAAATCTTTTTGCCGCCCTCCTCAGTTGTGGCCGTTCCTATAACCGTGGATCCACGTTGCCCGAGGGCAAGCGCGATGGCACGGCCGATTCCGCGTGAGGCGCCGGTTACAAGCACGACTTCATCTTCGAGCGTTTTTGCCGTCATTTCTCTTCCCCTGATTCCATGCGCGACAATCCGCTATCCAGGCTGACCTCATCGTGTAGTGACATGGCCTCCAGGGATCTGTCGATGCGTCTCATCAAACCTGTCAGCACCCTGCCCGGGCCGACTTCCGCGAACATCCGGGCGCCGGAAGCCTGCATCGCCTTGATCGATTCGTTCCAGCGCACCGGCCGATACAACTGCTGACTGAGCGCGGACCGTATATCGTCGGGCTCCGAATGAGTCCGGGCGTCTACGTTTTGGAATACCGGCACCTCACCACTGCCGATGCTGATGTCTGCGAGTCTCTCCGAAAGCGTGTCGGCAGCTCCCCGCATCAGGGAGCAGTGCGATGGCACGCTCACTTGCAGGACGACGGCGCGCCGGGCACCGCGAGCCTTGGCGAGGTCTACTGCCCTGTCTACAGCCGCTTTGTCACCTGCGATTACGACCTGACCGGGGGCATTGAAGTTGGCGGCCTCCACGACCTGCTGATCGGTCGCTTCCGCACAGGCCGAGACGATATCTTCGTCCTCCAGCCCCAGAATCGCGGCCATCGCACCCGTACCCAGTGGCACAGCTGCCTGCATGACCTCGCCTCTGTAATTCACCAGCCTCACGGCCTCATCGAAATTCAGACAGCCGGCGCAGGTCAATGCGGTGTATTCGCCGAGGCTGTGCCCTGCCATGGAAAGAGGCATGGGTCCGCCTCGCGCGATCCAGGCCCGGAACACGGCGACGCCCGCCGTAAGCAAGGCAGGCTGAGTCCGGCTGGTTTGGCCCAAAACCTCCTCGGGTCCATGCTGGACCAGGTGCCACAGATCGTATCCCAGGATCGCCGACGCCTGTTCAAACGTCTGCATGACCTCGGGAACGGCCTGGCCAAGATCCGCGAGCATCCCTACGGACTGGGATCCCTGACCAGGGAAAGTCATTGCGAATGACATCCGATTCTCTCCTCCACAGTCGACCGCCGCCCGCCCGGAGCGGCGCTGGCGATTATAACGACCCGCTATGGTCGCGGGCCCGGATCACACATACGGCCGCAAGTATTCCACCGATCGCGCCCCACAGGTGAGCCGTCACGACGATATCCCCGCCGAGCCAGGCTGCGGCGGCGGATGCCGCGCCTGACCAGTTCTCGCGGATGACTTTTATGGCGATAACCCCCAACGCGATAGCACCCAGCATGCGCCGCTGAGCCAGAAGTCCCACGGCCGCGGCGCTGATGACCCCGTGAAGGATGCCGGAGAGCCCCACGTACCAGAGTACCTCCGGCGACAATGCCCACAAGCCGATATCGACCGCAGCGAGCGAGCCGAGTCCGACGACCATCCAGGCGCGACGGTCGAAGACTCCGCGGCAGGCCATCGCGACGAGGAACAGTCCGCTGACATTCAGGATCGCGTGCCGCCAACCGAGGTGTACCAGATGGCCTGTCAACAGTCGCCAGACCTGGCCCTCCCCGATCGCTTGGCGCTCATACTGGAGGTCAATACGGACGCTGTCGCCGCCGACCTGCAAGCCGAGGATCATGGCTCCCAGCACGGCCAGGGAGATCCATCCGACCGGCCTGCCGCGGACGGCTGTGGCAGGCGCTTGACCGGTCGGTATTCCTGATATCATAAGCGCGATTAGCCCGATTTCCGTGGGGCCCCGTCCACGGATCCAACCGAGTGTGACAGACCCGATATGAGATTTTCGAAGAGTATTGCAGATCGACGCGTTGACCGCGAAGCAGGTTTCACCCTGATCGAGATCATGGTCGTCGTCGTGATCCTTGGCATTCTGGCTGCACTGGTCGCCCCGAACGTCATCAGCCGCATCGACGATGCCCAGATCAATAGAGCCAAGCAGGATGTCAGGGCTGTAGAGAGCGCCCTGCACCTGTACCGGCTCGACAACTTTCGCTACCCGACAACGGACCAGGGACTCGAGGCATTGGTCAACCAGCCGGCAGACCCGTCGATCCGGAACTGGAAGCAAGGCGGCTATCTGGACAAGATCCCCGTGGACCCATGGGGCACACCCTACGAATACCTCCATCCGGGGCAGAATGGGGAATTTGACGTTTATACCCTCGGCGCCGATCAACAGCCTGGTGGCGAAGGGATAAACGCGGATATCGGCAACTGGAACATCGACTGATCGCGCGCGCCGGCACTCTGCCAGCAACTGCTCCGAGGGGGTTCTCTCTCCTCGAATTACTCGTCGTCGTCGTTATCCTGGCCATCATCGCGGCCACGGCCGTCTTGTCGATCGGCACCCTCGGTAACGACGAGGAGATTGAACGCGAGGCCCGAAGACTTGTTGCGCTTTTGCAGTTGGGAGTCGAGGAAGCGCTCTTCCAGGGCAGAGATCTCGGTCTCTATGTCGAAGAGAGCAGCTATAGTTTCTACGCGTATTCGCCCGATTCTCAATTGTGGGATCCACTATCAAGCGACACCACTTTCCGTCAGCGAGATCTTCCGGAGGGCCTGTATGTCTCGCTTTTCGTCGAAGAGCAGCCTGTCAGCCTGGAGCCGGAAGACGACCCGCAGGACATCGTTCCTCAGGTCGCAATTTTTTCCAGCGGCGAATTGCTTCCGTTCGAGCTGGTGATCGAGAGAGAATTCGCCGACCTGCGCTACGTCATCACCGGCGAAGCCGATGGCAGCATCGAATTGATCTCAGAGGGCGAGGATGCGTACTGAGGTCGAAATGCGCCCGGTGTCAGGTTTCACACTGATCGAAGTCGTCGTAGCCCTGGCGGTCGTCAGCCTGGGTATCATCGCAGCCTTCAATCTGATCATTCAGATCAGCAGCGGTTTCGTGCAGATGAAGGAGCGAACGCTGGCCAGCTGGATCGCATCCAACGAGATCGCACGGTTGCGCCTGAGCGGAGAGTTTCCGGGCGTGAGCCAGTTCGATGGCGATGTGGAATTCGCCGGCGGCAACTACCGTTGGCAGGCGACGATTTCGGAGACCGGGGTCGAGGATTTGCGGCGCATCGACATCGACGTCGCCTTCGTGGATGACCCGGATCGCATCGTCGGCCGCTCGGTGGGCTTCATCACCCCGCAACCGGCTGCCCGACTCGGCGGGGTCGCCTGGGCTGGTCCGGCGGCGGGATCCGATCAGCAGGACCCGGATGCCGGAGACGATGATGGGTCGCAGTTTGGGGACGACACATCCAGCCGGGAGGACGACCAGTGACGCGGTGCGCCACGCGCCGCCTGCAGAGCGGCTTCACCCTGCTCGAGGTCCTGGTCGCCATGGCCATATTTTCCATCGTCGCCTACATGGCTTACGGCGGCCTCGACGCGGTCCTGAGGCAACAACAGGCACTCGAAGCTTCGGCCAACCGTCTCCGGGCCGTGCAGTTCGCCGTGCGGCAGCTGTCCACCGACTTCGGACAGATACACCCAAGATCGGTCCGTGAGGAACTGGGCGAAGGCTGGAAGCCGGCCCTGGTCGCCGACGGCCGCGATCTGGACTCCGCGGAACTCACCCGGGCCGGTTGGTCGAACCCACTTGGCAGGCATCGCTCTACCCTTCAGAGGGTTGCATACCGGGTGGAAGACGGCGTCCTGATCAGGAGCTACTGGCCGGTTCTCGATCGGCTGCTGGAGCAGGAGGGGTTCGAGTCGGAACTACTCGATGGTGTGGAGTCTTTCGAACTCAGGTTCCTCGATGCTCGCGGGGAATGGGTCGACCAATGGCCCGCATCTGACCTGGCAGATGACACGCCCTTGTTGCCCCGGGCCGTAGAGATCGTGCTGCTCCTGGATGACTGGGGTGAGATCAGTCGGATCATGGAGATACCCGGGTGAACTCCAATTCGATCCAAGCCGCCGGGACACAATCTGGCGTTGCCCTGATCACGGCGATGCTCATTGTCGCCCTCGCTACCATCCTCACGGGAACGGCGCTCTGGGATTTTCATCTCGATCAGCGCCGCACCGAGTCTCTGCTCTACTCTGACCTGGGTTTCAATTATGCCCTTGGCGCCGAGGCCTGGGCGGCGCGCACTCTGGTCGAAGACGCCGAGGACGATGACGTCGATCATCCGGAGGAAGCCTGGGCGACGAATCTGCCTCCCTTGCCGATCGACGGCGGTACGGTGGACGGCGCGCTGGCGGATCTGCATGGCCGCTTCAATATCAACAATCTCGCCGACGCTGATGGGAAGACCGATGCGGAAGCCGTCTCTCAGTTCGAACGGCTACTGACGAGCCTGGACCTGGATAGCAGGTGGGCAGGCCTCCTGGCAGACTGGATTGATGCCGACATCAACCCGAACTTTCCCGATGGCGCCGAAGACACGGTTTATCTGGGCCAGGAACCTCCCTATCGTCCGCCCAACAGGATCGTGACCAGCATCAGCGAGATTCTGGCGCTTCCGGAGATGGATCTGGAGACCTTCAATACTCTCGCTCCACATGTCAGCGCCCTGCCAAGAGGGACGACAATCAACGTCAACACCGCCACTGTCCCCGTGCTCATGTCGCTGTCCGATGACATCTCGGCATCGGACGCGGCCAGTATCATCGAAGATCGTCCTGAAGACGGTTACGAAAACCTGACGGAGCTGTCAGACGTGTTGCCCGAGGAGATCTCTGCGCCATTGTCTGTCCGGAGCCAGTATTTCCGGCTGGCGGTCCGGGTCAATATTGGCAGTGTGGAACTCACCATGTACAGTCTGCTTGAACGCGAAGGCAGCGCAGGGGTACGTACGATTCTCCGCAGTACTGGAATCGATTGAGAATGGCCGAGATTTTTGTAATCCGCCTTGCTGATGGGGCGCAGGTCAGTTGGCTGCCGATCGATACGACCGGCGCGAGGTCTGGCTCCGTGGAGCATGGGCCCCTGTCCGTCGCCGCAGAAAAGGTCGGAGACCGCAGAGTCGTGATTCTGGCCCCGGCGAACCGGGTACTGCTCACGTCCGTCAACCTGCCGATCCGGAATGCCGCCAAGCTTCGACAGGCGCTGCCATTTGCGCTCGAGGAGCAGGTCGCGGAGGATCTGGACAGACTGCACTTCTCATCCGGCCGGCGCACGGGCTCCGGCGCCGTACCGGTGGCGATAGTCAGGCGCGAAGACCTGGAAGGCTGGCTGGCGCAGCTCAGCGAAGTGGGTATCGAGCCGGCCGCGTTATACGCCGAGCATGGCAGCATGCCGAAGTCGCCGACAGCCAGCGTCTGGATGCTCGAACACGACACCTGCCTGGCGAGGCAGCCCGGCGAGCCGCCGATTACGATTGAGGGAGACTCTGTAGACGACTTCCTCGTGTTTGCAGATCCGCGACAGGATCAGGGGGAGTCGGAACGGGCATCGCACCTTACCGTTTATCTCGGGGCAGATGAACGACGTCAGTACGAAGCAGATCTGGAATCTCTTCGCGAAAGCCTGGTGAGTCTCGACGTGAAACTGCTCCCGGACGGCACCCTGCCACACCTCGCCGCGGGCGCGGTCAGTGATCCCGGCGTCAACCTCCTGCAGGGCCCATACGCTCCAAGTACGGGCATGGAGAAGATGTGGCGCCCGTGGCGGGCTGCTGCTGCCCTGCTGTTGGCGCTGGTGGTGATCACGATCGGTCGTCAGGCGATAGAGCTCTCGCGGCTCAAGAGTGTCGATGCGGAGCTCGATGCGGCCATGGAGCAGGTCTTCAAGGGCGCCATGCCTGATGTGCAACGCATCGTCAATCCTCGTCGCCAGATGGAAACGCGGCTCGCGGCGATACGTGCCGCCCGTGGGGGATCGGAGGCCCCTTTCCTGCAGTCTCTTGAAGCGTTGAGCCAGGCCATCGGTGCAGCGCCGGGTTCCCGGGTTGATTCGCTCAGCTTCAGAGCCGGGATCATGGAGGTAAAGCTCACGGCCCCCAGCGTTGATTCCCTGGACTCGATCCAGAGGTCGGTGGAGGCGTCAGGTTCGCTCGAGGCGGCGATCCTGTCCGCCAATCCGCGGGGTGACGCGGTGGAAGGGCGAATCCAGCTGACGGTGCCGGGCGCATGAGGGACTGGTTCGAGAGTCTGGCGCCCCGAGAGCGGCTGATCGTGTCCGTCGGTGCCGGCGTCGTCGGGCTGATAGTTTTCTGGTCCATAGTGCTGGCGCCCCTGGCTTCAGGTGTTGATCGACTGAACACCCGCATTGATAGCAAGCGGGCGTCACTCTCATGGATGCAGATGGCTGCCGCCGAGATCAGCTCTGCGGGAGACGTGTCCACCGCGGCGGGCGATCCGGACCAGTCGCTGGTCGTCGTGATCGACAGAACCGCCCGGCAGTCGGGCATCGGCGAGTCATTGACCAGGAATCAGCCCGTAGGCGAGGACGGCATTCGCGTCAGGCTCGAGGGCGCTCCGTTCGATGTCGTCACCCAGTGGCTCGGGCAGCTGCAGGCCGGTCACGGCCTCGCGCTGGAATCAGCGACATTCGAGCGCGGGACAGCTAATGGGACAGTCACGGTGAGCCTGACGCTGAGGCAGCCTGGCTGATGCGTCGACCATTGCTGTTGACCGCGCTGGGGCTTCTGCTGTTCCTGATCTTTGCAGTTGTCCTGTGGCCGGCCTCGATCGCAGTCAGCTGGCTCGTGCCGGGTGGCGCGTCGCTGGCCGGCGTGACCGGAACCGTGTGGGAGGGCTCGGCGTCTCAGGTTCGCATCGGCATCGTTGACGTCGGCAGCCTTCGCTGGGATGCGCGACCCGCGTCGTTCCTGCTCGGGCGACCCTCCTGGGATCTGAAGGCGGAGCGGCCGGATGGCTTCGTTTCGGGCAATGTGATCCTGCGGGGCTCCACCGACGTCCAGGCGGTGGATCTGAAGATTGCTGCCACGCTGAGGTCATTGTCATCCTGGATCAACCTCGCCGGCACCGACGGCAACCTGAGCGTCGCTATCTCCGAATTAAGACTGGAATCCGGTCAACTGACACGCTTTGGCGGGCTGGCCGTCATCGATTCCGTCAAGCCCATGGGTCTCAGGGATGTCGATCTGGGGAGTATCGAAATTGACATTCCCGCGGATCAGTCCGGCCCATTCCAGGGCGTCGTCCGGGCGTTGGATGGTCCACTTCTCATCGAGCAAGGCCGTATTGATCTGCAACCAGATGGTCGATTCGTGGTCGATGGCCTGGTGGCCGCGAAACCGGATGCGCCCCAGGAAATCGTGCAGGGCCTGCAGTTCCTGGGACAGGAGGACAGCCGCGGCTTCCGCCGGTTCAGTCAGCAGGGCTCCCTTTAGGCCGTCGCCTCCCAGTCCCAGCTGCGTATTCGCCCGTGCATGGGGAAATACAGAGCAAGCCTGACAGTGTCATGCGGATGTAGTGCGCTCATCAGACGACCGTAGCGTTCCATCTGTCCGCGGTAGCGCTCGACCTCGCGGTCCAGGAATGCATCGAGATCGGCACCCTCGTGTTCACCTGTCTTGTAATCGACCACCCACCGCAGCCCGTCGTCATCGACGAAAGTGCGATCGATGACGACGTGCACGGGCACGCCGTCTTCCAGGCCGGCGACGGAATACTCATTGTGAATCTCGCGGTGCCCGGCGGAGAGTATCCAGCGCCCGTTGTCGTCCTCCAACGCCCGCATCACGGCCTTGACCACATCTTCTGTCGCGGCCACGCTGAGCTCCGGCTCCAGACCCTCCTCTGCCAGCATCCGTTCGACCCGGGGACGATTCCCCCGTACCCGGTCGGGTGTCCATCTGTCGACGCCGTCGGACGAGATCCGATCGAGCCAGTGATGAACGACCCGCCCCACGGCCCGGCTGGCTCGTCCCGCCCACCAGTACTCGACTTCACTGGACCGGTCATCCGAACGCGGGGCCGAGGGTAGCGCAACCATACCGTCTGGAAGTGATGGCAGTCGCCAGTCCAAAGACAGTCGCTGGATCGTCTGATGATTGACCGCCGGATCGATGGCCGGGGCGACACCAGCCTCCGCGGGCTGTGAGTCAAGGCTCGCCAGGAATTGTTTTTCGCAGGACGACCAGAGCAGGCCCAGGAGCGTGCCTTTCCCAGGCGGCCTGAATTCATGATCACCGTTGGCCTGGGCGGAAGTTCTGACAGACCCGAAGAGGTGTATCTGGCGACGGGCCCGGGTCACGGCAACATAAAGCAAGCGCCCGAGTTCGTACGCAGATTTCTTCGCTTCCTGCCTTCTGAGGTAGACATGGAGGGGATCCCGGTCAGCCCCGCGTTCCTCGATCGGCGCCAGGATGAGGTCAGCAGGTCCATCGGCCCGGGGCGCCTCCAGCCAGTGCAGCAACTGGCTCCCGCCCCGGCCCGTCGATCGATCCAGGCCGGGGATCAGGACATAGTCA
>CALDWW010000093.1 GCA_937924335.1 uncultured Gammaproteobacteria bacterium | reverse complement strand
TACTGGGTCGAGGACATGCAGGTAGACGGGTTCCGCTTTGACCTGGCGACGTCGCTGGGCAGACGTGGGCCGGTGTTCGACACGAGAGGCGGGTTCTTCACCGCTATTCACCAGGACCCGGTCCTCGCCAGTGTCAAGATGATCGCCGAGCCCTGGGACCTCGGGCCCGAGGGTTATCGGCTCGGCGAGTTCCCGCCCGCCTGGTCCGAATGGAACGACCGATACCGGGAGACGGTCCGGGGCTACTGGCGTGGGGATACAGCAAGGGTTCCGGGATTCGCAGAACGCATCGCGGGCTCCAGTGACCTGTTCCGCCGGCCAGGGCGCGAACCGGTAGCGAGTGTCAACTATGTGGCCAGTCACGATGGCTTCACGATGAGCGACCTGGTCAGCTACGAGCGAAAACACAATCAGGCGAACCGGGAAGCCAACCGGGACGGCAGCGAACACCACGTGAGCTGGAATTGCGGGGTCGAGGGCAGCACCCGGGACGCGCAGATCCTGCGTCTGCGCCAGAGGCAACGACGTAACCTGCTGGCCACCGTACTGCTCTCCCAGGGAGTGCCGATGGTGCTGGCGGGAGATGAAATCGGACGCACCCAGAGCGGCAATAACAATGCCTATTGCCAGGATAACGAGTTGTCCTGGCTGGACTGGGCAGGGCGTGATAGCAGCGCAGACATGACCCGGTTCATGGCGCTGCTGACCCGGATACGGCGGGACAATCCGGTGTTCCGCCGCACGACTTTCCTCGAGGGGGTCGTGCATCCGGAGTCCCGCCTGAAGGATGTCACCTGGTTGCGGGAGGACGGTTCCGAGATGACCGAACCCGACTGGCGCGATCCCCACCGGCATGGGCTGGGCGTGTTGCTGGACAAGACGGGGGTCGATCTGAGATATCGAGAAGAGGGCGACCAGGACCCGGGCCACAGTTTCCTCATGCTTTTCAATGCTGGTCCGAACCCGGTCGAGTTCACCCTTCCCGCGCCGATCAGCGCAGAACTGTGGGAAGTTGTCATGGATACCCGGGAGGAGACAGCCACAGTTCCGACCGATGGATATCGGACCGGGCATGTCTATTCGCTCTATCCCCAGAGCATGGCGTTGCTCAGAGATCCTGGATAAGCCTTCGGAGGCACCTGATAGGTAAGGGAAAACCGAAGTGGCCCGCCCTTTGCTTTCCCGTTATTCTCGGTCAATCGTGCGCTCTTTCGCCCAGACTGCGGTTTTGGCAAGGCGGACGGCAATGGGTCCGACGGGACTCGACATAAGAACGACTGAATCGCCCGGGCTGTCTTTATCTGCAACGGGTGATCGGAGGGAAAGCAGTTGCCGGCATCCGATAGTGCCTCCGGCCCGTGGGAAGCAGTGACTGCTGCCCCGCGACAGCCCGGGCAGACACCGGCGACCAGGATCGACCTTAGACCCCGATGGATAGACACACTGACGTTATCCGCGTGCGAACGTTCCGTTCGGAGAGAACAATGACTGATTTTCCAGTAAGGCGGCTCGGAATCCTGTTGGCGACCGCGTCCTTTGTGATCGCGGCCTGTAGCCCCAACAGCGGCGGCGGCAGCGGTGACCCCGTCATCCAGCCACAGCCCGTCACCGTCACAACCGGTTTCGATTTCACCGCGACGGGTACGTTCACAGTGGGTGAATCGCCTGCCAATGCGACTTATACCGATGGTGTCGCCACCGGTGGATTCTGGGTCATCCCGGACGGCGAGACCGGGGTCGTGACTTTCACCAGCCCGACCCGTGACCTGAGCTTTACCGTCGAAGGTCTCGATCCGAATTCGGCGGCGGCACGCTTCGCCAAGTCGGCATTCGTGGGTGCGGCAAGGAAGACAACCTGCGGCCTCGAGGACCAGGGCCTGGATAACTCCGAGGCGCTGGGCCAGGAGATGTTCATGCGCGGCGGCTTCAACGACTGGGGCAATCCGTCGCCGCCGGACGAGTTCCTGTTCATCAATTTCGGAGAGGGTGCCTATCAGGCCGAGTTCGAGATGGTGGCCGGGGAATACAACTACAAGGTCGGCTCGGCCGGCTGGGAGGTCGAGCGGGCGACAGAACCCGATGACGTCCTCGCGGCCGGTGACACCCAGCCGCTGGTGGACCCGGGCCCGGGCGGGCCCGAGGGCAAGCTCACTGTGGCCGAGGACGGCTGTTACAACTTCACGGCCAACTACAGCGATGCCGAGAATCCGACCATGACGATGACCAAGGTCACGCTGGACAGTGGCGGCGGGACGCCCCCGCCGGGACAGGAGACCTGTGGCGTGGACGACCAGGGCCTGGACAACTCCGAGGCGCTGGGCCAGGAGATGTTCATGCGCGGCGGCTTCAACGACTGGGGCAATCCGTCGCCGTCGGACGAATTCCTGTTCATCAATTTCGGCGAGGGTGCCTATCAGGCCGAGTTCGAGATGGTGGCCGGGGAATACAACTACAAGGTCGGCTCGGCCGGCTGGGAGGTCGAGCGGGCGACAGAACCCGATGACGTCCTCGAGGCCGGTGACACCCAGCCGCTGGTCGATCCGGGTCCGGGCGGACCCGAGGGCAAGCTCACTGTGGCCGAGGACGGCTGTTACAACTTCACGGCCAACTACAGCGACGCCGAGAATCCGACCATGACGATGACCAAGGTCGACCTGGGTGGCGGCGGCCCGCCGCCGGGACAGGAGACCTGTGGCGTGGAAGACCAGGGTCTGGACAACTCCGAGGCGCTGGGCCAGGAGATGTTCATGCGCGGCGGGTTCAATGACTGGGGCAACCCGTCGCCGTCCGACGAGTTCCTGTTCGTCAATTTCGGTGCGGGCGTCTACCAATCGGAATTCGAGATGGTCGCGGGCGATTACAACTACAAGGTCGGATCGGCCGGTTGGGAGGTCGAGCGGGCGACTGAGCCCGATGACGTCCTGGAGGCGGGCGATACCCAGCCGCTGGTGGACCCGGGTCCAGGCGGACCCGAGGGCAAGCTCGCCGTGGCCGAGGACGGCTGCTACAACTTCACCGCCAACTACAGCGACGCCGAGAATCCGACCCTGACGATGACCGAGGTCGAACTCGGTGGCGGCGGCGTGCCGCCTGAAGTGCCGGGCGCCACTGAAATCAAGATCTACGACAGCACCGGTGCGGTGATCGAAGAGATTGCCGTCGAGGACACCGCCAAGACCACGATCTCTGTGGTCCGCGAGGGTCCGACGGCCACGCCGGTGAAGCGCGTGGAGATCTTCGCCGACAACGGCGATGTCGGTGTCGATGCGATGACCTGGACCGTCAATCCGGTGGATGTGCCTGACACGACGGACGTGTTGGTCAGTTATCACCGGGCGAGCGGCGGCTACGACAACACGGCGATCGTCGTCGACGGCACGAGCTATGACTGCGTGCCCGACGCGGGCAGCACGTTTGGTTGCTCCGCGACGGTTGCTGCACCGGTCGGCGGGTCGCTGGTTTTCACGGTTACCAATGACGGCAACGAGGACCCGACCGGCTCATTCATCGGCGGTCCGATCTCGGATGCCGACGATCAGGTCGTGACGGCATTCTCGGGCAATCCCGAGGCCGTCACCGGCGACAGCAGCTCCGTGCAAGGCCTGCCAGGCGAGAACGAGGTCATCCTTTACTATCTGCGTGAGGATGAGACCTACGACGACTGGAACCTGCATCTGTTCCCACAGGAGCCGCCCACGGGCGACTGGACCAACTTCAACGGCGCACAGACCTGTGTGGTCGAGGGCGTGGACGATATCGGCGGATTCTTCCGTATCACGCTGCCGCCGAACCCGTGCTATGACGCCAATCCGGAACCATTGGATACCTTCCCGGCCATTCTCGGCACCGTCATCCATATCGGGGATGCCAAAGCACCTGACCGCGATGTCATTATCGAAGTGGCGCGGGACGGAAACGTCGTCTTCGTCACCGAGAACAGTCCGATCGTCAGCAGCTCGCCGCCGAGCGATTCGACGGTAACGATCGGGGGCCGGGCCGCGCATTGGGTCGATCGTTCGACGATCCTGTGGGATCCTGGTTCGGACGTGCAGAGTGTCGAGTTCCTGTGGTCCGCCGATGCCTCCATACGTGGTGGCGCCGGTGCGATCGTGGGCAATTACCAGTCGGTCGGGCTGACGCCCGGAGACAACCCGCAGCCGCAGAACCAGCTCCATCTCGGCAGTTATCCGGGGTTCACAATCCCGGGCGATACGGCAGCGGATGCCGAGTCCATCGTCCGCGACCAGCTGGTCGTAGTGGGCAAAGATCGTTTCGGGCTGCCGGTTGAGGCGACGTTCGTGCAGATCCCGGGGGTCCTGGACGACCTGTATGCGGAAGCTGCGACGCAGGTGCCGCTCGGGGTGACCTGGGATGGCACCACGCCGACCATCGGCCTGTGGGCGCCAACCGCCAATCCGACAGTGGGCGTCACGCTGAATCTGTACTCGGCACCCGGTGTGCCGGACGGCCAGGTGGCCATGGATCTGGATACCGCTTCCGGCGTCTGGTCCACAACCGGAGACACCTCCTGGGATCGCATGTATTACGACTTCACGCTGCAGGTGTACACCTACGCGACCGACGCGATCGTCACCAATACCGTGACGGACCCGTACTCGGTCAGCCTGTCGGCCAACAGCCAGCACAGCCAGATCGTCAATCTGGCCGACCAGGATCTGCAGCCACCGGGTTGGGACAGCCTGGCGCTTCCGGAGTACGGGGAGCCCCAGGACATCGTGCTCTACGAGCAGCACATGCGCGACTTCAGCGCCTCCGATTTCTCGGTGCCCGAGGAGCAGAGAGGCAAGTACACGGCCTTCGCGCTGGATAACACTGCAGGGCACATGCACCTACAGGGTCTTGCCGATGCAGGGCTGACGCACCTGCACCTGCTGCCGAGCTTCGACATAGCGACCGTCGACGAAGTCCGCGACAACCGGGTCGAGATCGACGATCAGGTAGATGACCTGTGTGCCGCCAACCCGGCGGCCGGCGAGTTGTGTCCGACCTACAGCGGCATGACCATCCGCGAGCTGCTGGAGATGAAGACCGCCGAGGATCCGACCTCGACCTTCCAGCAGCAGGTGGTCGAGTGGCTGCGTGGGCTGGACGGCTACAACTGGGGTTACGATCCGTGGCATTACGGCGTTCCGGAGGGCAGCTACGCCTCCGATCCGGACGGCGTCGCCCGTATCTACGAGTACCGTCAGATGGTCCAGGGACTGGCCGATAAGGGGCTGCGTCTCGTCATCGACGTGGTCTACAACCACACCAAAGAAGGTGGGCAGGGCTCCAAGTCAGTGCTGGATCGGGTCGTACCCGGCTACTACCAGCGCTACAACGAGGATTCCGGCGCCATCGAGACGGACACATGCTGCGCCAACACGGCGAGCGAGTTTGCCATGATGGGCAAGCTGATGGACGACACCATGATCCGCTTCCTCGATGACTACAAAATCACCGGATTCCGCTTCGACCTGATGGGCTTCCACACCCTGCAACAGATGCAGGAACTGTTGGCGAAGCTGCGCGAGATCGATCCGTCGGTTTACATCTACGGCGAAGGCTGGAACTTCGGCGAGGTTGCGAACGATCGCCGCTTCGTCCAGGCGACGCAGTTAAACACCTTCGGCACCGGTATCGGCACCTTCACCGACCGTATCCGTGATGCGGTACGTGGCGGTGGGCCGTTCGACAACGGCGCGGCCCGGACGGTCAATCAGGGCTTCATCAGCGGCGGCGGCTACGACCCGAATGCCGAGAACTCGCTCGACGACGAGGCATTCATCGAAGAGGCGCTGTGCACCTCCGATCAGCTGCGCGCCACCATGGCGGGAAGCATCGCCAGTTATTCGTTCGAGGACCGGACCGGAGCAACCATTACCGGTGAAGACCTGGGCTACTCCAGTTGCACCGACACCAGCCCGACGGGCTATGTCGCCAATCCCCAGGAGATCATCAATTACTCGGCGGCTCACGATAACGAGACGATCTTCGATATCTCCCAGTACAAGCACCCGGAGGCCGTATCCGCGGCCGACCGCGTGCGCGCGGAGATGATCGGGGTCGACGTCGTATTGCTGGCTCAGGGCGTGCCGTTCCTGCACTCCGGTCAGGACCTGCTGAGGTCGAAGTCGGTCGATCGCAACAGCTTCGACTTCGGTGACTGGTTCAACCAGCAGGATTTCACCGGGATGAGCAACAACTGGGCGGTCGGCCTGCCTAATGCGGAGGGGAACCAGGACGAATGGCCCGACATCACTGCGTTGTTCGGGAATCCGCAGAGCGTCATGTCGCCCGCCGATATCATGCTGGCGTCCGAGCATACGAAGGAGATGCTGCGGGTCCGCCGCTCTACCAAGCTGTATCGCCTGCAGAGGGGGGACCAGATAGAAGATCGGGTCGAGTACTTCAACACCGGTCCGGAACAGACGCCCGGGCTGATCGTGCAGGGCATCGACGGCTGCTTCGACGATGAACTGACGCCCGAGTTCGGCTATGTCATGACCATCGTCAATGCCAACGACGAGGACCAGACGCTGGCGCTGTTCACCGACGAGAGCTTCGTTCTCCATCCGGTGCAGCAGACTTCCGTCGACCCTGTCGTGCAGACGGCGACCCACGACGCGAACGGCTTCTTCGTGCCGGCGCGTACGACGGCGGTGTTCGTCAGGGAGGACCAGGACAGCTGCACGGCCAATCCTCTCGGAGCCGACATCTTCGTTCGCGGCCTCAATCAGGACTGGAATGCGACGGCGGCCAACGAGCTCGAGTACGACGGTCTGAACAAGTTCGAGAGGGTCATCGTGCTCGCCGGCACGACGGCCGGCGACCTGTCGTTCAAGATCGCCGACGCCGACTGGGCCGTGGTCAATTGCGGCGCCGGGGCAGACCCGCTGGTCGACCTGGATACGCCGTATCCGCTGAACTGTGCGGACGGTTCCGGGGATCTCACGCTGAACGCGGCCGCGACCGGGGACTACCAGTTCACGGTGACCGGCACGGACACCTCGGATCTCACATTGACGGTCTCCAGCGATCCCTATCCCGTGGACATCTTTGTCAGGGGCTTCAATGGCGACTGGAATGCCACACCGGACACCCGGCTCGAGCTGGTCTCCAGCAATACCTACCAGACCACGCTGGGCCTGACGGACCCGGCGGCGGATGGAGCGTTGACCTTCAAGGTGGCGTCGGATGACTGGGCGGCGGTCAACTGCGGCGACAATGGCGCCAACGCGGCGCTGGGTGTCGATTACGCGCTCAATTGTTCCGACGGCAGCGGGGACATCCTCCTGGATGCCACCGTGGCCGGGGAGTACTCGTTCACGGTCGACGCCACGGACCCGGCCAATCCGCTGGTACTCGTGGAACAGGCGCCGCTCGCGGCCCCTGTCTTCGTCCGCGGCCTGAATCAGGACTGGGGGACGACGAGACCCATGTCATACGTCGGCGGGACAACCTATCGCGCCGTGATCCCGTTGACCGGGCTGACGGCAGGAGACCTGACGTTCAAGGTCGCTGACGCGGACTGGGCGGCGGTGAACTGCGGCGCCGGGGCCGATCCGGCGGTCAATCTGGATACGGCGTACGGGCTGAATTGTGCGGACGGTTCCGGAGACCTGGCGCTGAATGCCACTGATCTCGGCGCCTATGACTTCACCGTGGAGGCGGCGGATGCCGCGAATCCGGTCTTGACCGTCTCCGGCCCCTGACGGCCGTGTGTAACAGAAGCCCGGCGTCCTGGTGGCGCCGGGTTTTTCTTTGATTGAAAGTTGGCTGGGATTCAACATCTCGTGGATGGGCAGGCTTGAGAATCCGATGACGGCTGATAAAAACGCCAGACCGGCCCGTTCGCGGCGAATCATTTTTACGGCGATCGCCGTCGGCTTGCCCCTGGTCCTGTTCACCTCCGTGGAACTGGCGCTGCGTCTGTCGGATGCGTTTCCGCGGGAGCCCCTGTTCATCGTCAATCCCACCTTCCCGGAGTACAGCCTGGCGAATCCGCGTGTGGTGCAGAGATTCTTCTCCACCGCCGCAGCGGCCCCCAATGTTTCAATCGAGACGGCTTTCTTCAGCACGAACAAGCCGCCGGGCACGCTGAGGATCGTCGTCCAGGGCGGCTCCAGCGCTGCGGGCTTCCCGTTCGGCTACGGTGCGTCTCTCGCCGGTATGCTCGAACAACGGCTACGGCGCGAATTCCCGGCCCGCCATGTCGAGGTGATCTCGACGGCGATGTCCGCCGTCAACAGCTACGCCTTGGTGGATTTCTCCGAGGAGATCATCGCGGTGCGGCCGGATGCGGTGCTCATCTACGCCGGGCACAACGAGTTCCTCGGCATACTCGGTGTCGGCTCCTCACTGAGTTCCAGCAAGTCCCCGACCGTCACGCGGCTGATCATGAATCTCCGCCGTCTGCGCCTGTATCGAGGCCTTGAAAACTTGCTGGCCCCGGCGATAGCGGGCGAGGGCGGCACCGCCAGCGGCCAGCGCGACGACGGCACACTGATGGCGAGGATCGCCGCCGAACGACGCATACCGCTTGGGTCGGCGCTCTTCGTCAACGGCGAGAGGCAGTTCCAGCTCAATCTTGGTGATTTGCTGGATCGCTATGCGGATGCCGGCATCCCGGTCTTTGTCGCGACCCTGGTCAGCAACGAAGCGGACCAGGCGCCTTTCATCGACGGACATGTGGAACGTGCCGATTCGATAGACCCGGATGAGCCGACTGGCGATTCAGTGGGGTCGGGGTTGCCGCTCGCGACACTCATTGAGATGGCTGAGACTGGCAGCGCCGATGCAGCCTTCAAGTTGGGTCAACGAAGACGGGCAGAGGGTGACACGGCCGGCGCACTCTCGGCATTCCAGCAAGCGCGTGATCTGGACCAACTGAGATTCCGTGCGCCTTCCCGGTTCAACGAGATCATCCGTGAGAGCGCTGCGCGCCACGGCGCCCGCCTGGTCGACGTGGAATCGACTTTCCGGCAAGCGACAGCGGACGGCATCATCGGCAACGACCTCATCACCGAGCATCTGCACCCGAACGTCGACGGCTACTTCATCCTGGCGGATGCATTCCATCGATCGCTGGCGGAGGAGGGCGCGTTACCGCAGGCCGGGACGATCGTAAACGCGGAGGTTGCCCGGGGCGAGATCCCCGTCAGCGGTGTTGATCAGCATTTTGGCGAGTACAAGCTAATTCGCCTGATGAGTGACTGGCCGTTTACCGATCCGCCTGTGGAGCCGGTTCTGCCAAAACCGGCGACCACCGAAGAGAGGCTTGGTCGCGCCCTCTATGACCAGGAGATCGACTGGACCGGGGCCCAGCGGCGGCTTCTCGACTTCTACGCACGTGGCAGCAACCCGGATGAGTATCTGCGTGTCAGCCTGATCCTGGCAGACGCCTTCCCGTTTTCATCCGCCGATCAACTCACAGCGGGCCGGGCGCTCATGGGTGCCAATCGACATCTGCAAGCGGTTCGCTATCTGCTGCTGGCTGATCGATACCGGCCGGATGATGTTTCGACCCTGATCGAACTGTCCCGTGCGTGCCTTGCCAGCGGCTTGCGGGATCTCGGCGGCAAGACCCTCGAGCGGGTGCTGAAGATCGATCCGTCCAATCGCCAGGCGCAGCGGATGCTCCGCAGCCTGCAAGGGCGATGATCAGGCCCCGGATTCCAGCTCCGACTTCAACTTGTCTGCAAAACCGGGGGCCGTCGGGTGAGAGGGGTCGACGGCCATCACCCGCTCCAGTACGGCCAGGGAATCACGTAGCCTCTGGTTGGCATAAAAGGCCTGTGCCAGCGACATCAGGTAGCGCGTGTTCCTGGGGTCCAGCTCGACGGCGCGATAAAGGAACGGCAGTGCCCGTTGCGCATCGCCGTCGTTCAGGATGGCGGAACCCGTGACATAGGACGGATTCGGCTCGAATGGAAACGCCGTCGCCAGGTTGGCGGCGACTCTGATCGTCTCCTCGATGTTGCCGGTCGAGCTGTAGTAGCCGAGGGCCCGGTTCATGGCTTCCGGCCACGAGATCCGGCCCTCGTACCAGTCCCTGGCGATGCGCTCGACTTCGTTGCCCGGCTCCGGCGGACTGAAGGGCTGCTTTTCATCGACGAACGGCCAGTCCCGTAGCAGCCGTGCCACCCGCCACTCGCCGTTAAGACGCTCGACCTCGGTCACCGGCATCTCCCGCCGTGCCGTGGCCTCATCGGCGTCAAACTCGGGCTTGCCCAAGGCGCCGCTGGCGACGACGGCATCGTAAAAGACCGACGCCAGGGCGAAGTACCCTTCGGTGTTCGGATGCAGGTGTTCCAGCATCGACTCGCTGCCGATGATGCCGTCCTCGGAAAGATTGGCGACAGCGGTCTGCGTATCGACGACTGCCGCCCGCTGCTGAACCGTGACGTCACGGACAATACCGTTGAACGATTCGGGTGCCCGGAACCTGAGCTGGTCCAGGTCTTTTGCCTTGAGGAAGGCGTGGCGGGCCTCGGAGTAGCGCTTGCTTTTCAGCCCCGCCCGGCCTTGATAGAACCATGAATCGGCTGAGTCGGGCGCCAGACCCACCATCTGGCCCGACAACTGGACTGCCTCGTCTGCATCGTCTTCCTCGAGTGCCTTGAGTAGCTCCGCGCGGACCTTCTCCCAGGCCCTTGCCTCTGCACTCGGTGGCTCGGAAGATAGGAACGGCGGCTGATCCTTCTCATTGGATGCCAATGTGCCGACGAACACGGGGATATCGGCGCGCCGGTACTTGGCCAGCAGCAGGCCGAGATTCTCCCTGAACTGCAGATGCCCCTGTATATAGAGTTCGCTGTTCTGCGAAATGCTCCGTTGCCGCGCGATCCGGGACATCAGGGTACCGCTCTGCCGCTGGGTGGTCGGCATGGCTGCACCGTAGACCTGGAATGCGGCCTCGACCACGTGGAGCTTGCGCAGCGCGAGAATCCGGCGGGTGGCTTGCGGGGACAGACTGGACGAATAGGCGGAACCGACGCCGAGTACGCCGAGGAACTCGTTGTGGCCGACATAGACGACCACGGCATCGGGTTCGATGGCGATGATCTCGTCGGCAAAATCAAGCACAGTGTAGCTGTTGACGGCCGACATGGCGGTCGAGATGACTTCGACGGTCCTGCTCGGGAAAGCGCGTCGGAGGCGCTGCTCCAGCATGCCCGTTGGCGATGCCATGCGGCCATAGGGAAATCCTGCCGCGGTGGATCCGCCCTGAATCACGATCCTCAACCCGTCGTCGGGTTTTTCTTCCAGGAAGTAGGTGGTGTCGATACTGACGTTCGGTGCGGCACCGGGACTGGCGAAGAATCGGTAGATGACCGAGTCGTTGGGCTGCAGGTAGCCGTCAACAGCGGCTGGCACGAACAGAGGCTCCCGCGCGCCTACCAGCGTGAGGCGGAAGATCAACTCCAGGATGGCGAAGATAACAATGGGGAGAAGAAGCGCGATCAGGTAGAAAGACGTGCGCTTTCGTCTCGGGACCGGTCTGTTCTCTCGTGGCATCACTCGTGATGGTACCGACTCTTGCCGAAAATGGGGGTTGGCCTGGACGCTCCGAATCTGTTAAAAAACGGCACCGCCCGAAAAACTGGGCGACTATAGCAGGTCAGGTCGCATGTTGGAGTTCCTGAGCGATCTCTGGGACTTTCTCAGGGTCCGCAAGAAGATGTGGCTTCTGCCAATCGTGCTGGTGCTGGTCCTGCTCGGCGGCCTCGTCGTCGTCAGCCAGCAATCCGTCCTGGGATCGTTTATCTACACGTTGTTCTGAGCCTTTCTGGCCACTGCTGCGGCAATTACTTATGGATTGCCCTGGGAGCCGGTGGGACCATCGGTCGGACAAGTGTCGGACTGGATTGGCGGCAATGCTGTGGTCCGAAACAACGATAAAAAATGACTGGATGCGATCCCTGGAGGAACACCGCCTATGGCGAATACGGGTGCATCGATTCCCGCCGGCGGTACCTCAGCAGTATCCCGAAGCGCCCGGAACGTAAGCCTGGTTCTCAAGGCGGCGCTGTTGGCGTGCGCCGCGGCCTTGCTGCTAGCCTGCCAGAGTCCCGGGGACTCATCGTCGGCGAATGCCCAGTCAGATCGCCCCGCCGGGCCGGTCAGCGTAAAGCCGCAGACGGACTGGGACGATGCAATCATCTACTTCGTACTGGTCGACCGGTTCGCTGACGGCGACGGCTCCAACAATCAGCACGTGGATCGGAGTAATCCGGGCGGCTGGCATGGCGGTGACCTGCAGGGGCTGGTCGATCAGCTTGACGAAATCGCCGATCTCGGCGCTACGGCGATCTGGATCAACCCGGTCCAGTTACAGATCGACTCGCCATTATTCGCCAGCGGACCGCCGGAGACCGGCACCCAGAACGGCTTCGAGCACTGGGGGTTCCATGGTTACTGGATGGATGACTTCACCCGGCTGGACCCACACTTCGGCAGCGAGGATCAACTCCGACGCCTGGTCGAGGCAGCGCACGCGCGGGGCATCAAAGTGCTGCTGGACGTCGTCTACAATCACGCAGGCTACGGCGCCCGCTACGAGGTCGATCCGCAGTTCAAGGGCTGGATCCGCAAGAAGCCGGTCGAGTGTTCCGCCGACCCATTGACCTGCCAGGTCGGAGGGCTTCCGGACTTCGACACGGATAATCCGGTAGTCCGCGAGTATCTCCTGTCTGCCACAATCGGTATCGCGGAGCGCACCGGTCTCGACGGCTTCCGGCTCGACACCGTCAAGCACATCGATCACCCGTTCTGGCAGGAACATCGCGACAGGACCCGGGCCCAGGCAGGTGACGACTTCTTTTTGTTGGGCGAAGTATGGGGCGGCTCAGCCCAGGTGCTCGACGAATGGTTCGTGAATGACGAGATGGACGCCGGTTTCGATTTCACATTCCGCGGAAGCTGCCGTGGTTTCGTGGAAGGCAAAGGTCGGACGGTCGCATTCGCCGCCTACCTGGAGAAACGTCACAGGGTGCGGGAGGGCTATCACCTCGCTCACTATCTGTCCTCTCACGATGAGCCGATGTTTTTCTACGAACTGGACTACGACGAGGCGCGTTTCCGAATGTGTGTCGCGTTGCAGATGACGTCCCTGGGTATGCCGGTCATCTACTACGGAGAGGAAGTCGGCAGACTCGGCAGCGTCTGGCCGACAAATCGCAAAGCTATGCCCTGGGGTGACCGCCCGGTAAAGCCCGGAGCGGGCATCGAGCGGAACGAAGGGCTTCGCGACTACTACAAGAAACTGATCAGCATCCGGCGAGCGCATCCGGCACTTGGCAAGGGCGACTACGCGCGGCTTTCATGGGAAGGCGATCTCCTGGTCTTCCAGCGGACCGAGGAGGCTACCGGAGACGCGGTCGTCGTTGCGGTGAACCGCGGAGATTCTGCAGCGACGGCTTCCGTTGCCGCCCCGGTGAGCTGGAGTGGCGGAGTCCGCGAAGCCATGACGGGAGCAGATGTTGCTTTGAGCGGGGATGCCCTGGAAATGAGCGTCCCGGCAATGTCGATCAGAATATTCGCTGCGGCTGCGGGCGACTGACGAGGAACGGGATATGGCAGGGATTCGGTTTGACAAGGTGGCCAAGCGCTTCGGTGACGTGAGCGTCCTTGAGGACCTGGACCTGGACATCAGGGATGAAGAATTGATGGTGTTCGTCGGTCCGTCCGGTTGCGGGAAATCGACCGCTCTGCGCCTCATTGCCGGACTTGAAGAGATCACGAACGGCAAACTGTTCATCGGCGACAACGTCGTCAACAACGTTCATCCCAAGGACCGGGACGTGGCGATGGTCTTTCAGAGCTATGCGCTTTACCCACATATGTCCGTACGCGAAAACATCGCCTTCGGATTACGCATCCGCAAGATGCCGGACGAAGAAATAAACCGGCACGTGGATGATGCTGCGGACATTTTGGGGCTGACCGAACTGCTGGATCGGAAGCCGAAAGCGCTGTCCGGCGGACAGCGTCAGCGAGTTGCCCTTGGGCGCGCTATCGTCCGCCATCCCTCCGTATTCCTGTTCGACGAGCCGCTGTCAAACCTCGACGCGGAGCTACGTGTCCAGATGCGAGCGGAGATCAGCAAGCTCCAGCATCGACTGAAGACCACTACCGTATACGTAACCCATGACCAGGTCGAAGCGATGACGCTCGGGCACAGGATCGCCGTGCTGGCTCCCATGGGCGCCGAGAAGAAGACCAACCTCAAGCAGGTAGGCACGCCCCTGGAACTGTACGACTCACCCAGAAACCTCTTCGTCGCAAAGTTTATCGGTACGCCGCCGATGAACATCCTGCCGGTTACGGTGGATTCATACGGCGACAGCGTGCACCACGCGGGCCTCCGCGTGCCTCTCAGCGAGGGATTGAAAGGCGAGGCCGCGGCATATCGTGATCGGCCGTTGTTGATGGGAGTGCGGCCAGAGCACATTGGCGGCCGGGAAGACCACCGCGACTGGCACGATCCTGTAAGCCTCAAGGGCACGATCGAGATCGTCGAAACCGTGGGACATGAGGTCATCATCCACGTGCGTTGCGCTGAGGATCTGATTGTCGCAAAGCTCGGCGCGCACCGGATTCCGGCATTCGGTGAGGAGATCGAACTGGTAATGAATGGAGACGCCATCCATCTTTTCGACCCAGATACGGAGCGCAATCTGAGGCGTCACACCGGTGACTGAGATGCGTTGTCCGGGAGAGTATTGATGAATATTCGTAGAAATTTTTTCGCGGCACTGGCCGGTCTCTGGCTGGTTTTTTCATGGACGAGCGCAACTGCGGCCGACCTGGTCGTCTGGCACGCCTATCGCGGAGCCGAACGAACTGCCTTTGAAAAGGTGGTGGGGATTTTCAACGCCGCAAATCCCGATATCAATGTAAAAAGCCTGCCGGTTCCATACGACGCCTATGCCGACAAGATTACAGCGGCGGTTCCGCGTGGCCGCGGTCCTGACGTCTTTATATTTGCCCAGGACCGGCTCGGCGGATGGGTCGAAGGCGGCCAGACAGTAGAGCCCATCGATTTTTTTCTCGAGGACGAGACGATCGAGGCGCTGCTGCCAGGAATGATGGAGGCGATGACCTACCGGGAGACAGTCTATGGACTCCCGATCGCCTATAAGAGCCCAGCGATGATCTACAACAAGGCGATCATCAAGAATCCGCCGCAGACCACGGACGAACTGGTACAGGTGGCCAAGGAGCATACTGCGGCGGCAGGTGGCCGCTACGGACTCGTCTACCAGTATTCAGATTTCTACTATCACTCGGCATTACTCAATGCATTCGGCGGACGGGTTTTCGATCCAGAGGGGCCGACTCCGACGGTGGATGACCCGAAGAACATCCAGTCAATCGACCTGATGATGAAGTGGTTCAAGGAGGACGGCATCGTGCCGCCGGACCCGTCGTCCACCCTGGTGACCGCCTTGTTCAACGAAGGGAAGTCGCCGATCGTCTTCAACGGACCCTGGTTTATCTCTGAGATCGAAGGCATCGACGTTGGAGTCACGGCCATGCCGACAGTCAACGAAGCAGGCGGCGCGCCGATGAAACCATGGCTCACCGTCGAGGGGATCTACGTGTCTGCACAATCCGGGCACAAGGAAGAGGCCTACGCGTTTGCCACGTTTATCGCTACGGATGACGAGTCTGCCTTCATCCGAGCCGTGGAGGGACGTCAACTACCCTCGCATGCCGGAGTTTACGACCGGCCGGAAGTATCCGGAGATCCGGTGCTGGCCGGTTTCCGCGAGCAATTCAATAACAGCATCCCGATGCCGAACTACGCAGAAATGACGTTGATGTGGTCGCCCGTAACGACGGCTATGAACAAGATCACCAAGGGTTCCGCGAGTTCCGAGGCCGGACTGAAGGCCGCGCAGGCCGAGCTGAGCGCCAGCGTGGCGGCCCTCAGGACCGGACGCTGAGGACGGGCGGGGGAGGATATCGTGAGTATCGTAGCCGGCAATACCGCCTACCTCGATCGGAAGGAAGAAGCGCCCCGCGGCATACGGGGCCTGCTGTTCCATCCGGCCGCATTCGGTGTCCTGCTCGCCGTCGCGCTGACGATCTCTCTGGGACACTGGTTTGTAGGGCAGGCAAAAACCGAGATCACGACCGATCAATGGAATCGTGGCGTGATCGTCGAGTTGATGGCACTGGCCGATGCCGCCGGGGCGATCGAAACCGCGGACAAGAAGAGCGCTTCTGAAAAACTGACGACGATGCTCAAGGGCCTGCCGGGGACAGACGACGGCGCTGCGACCTACCGCGTCCTCAGGTTGAGCGGCGCCAGGCTGCTTGCCAGCACCCAGCCGAACGATGTCGATGACATGGCCCCGCCGCGCCGGCTGAGCCGCGACGAAAAGTGGCTGTTCGATCTGGGTCAAAGTCTGCGAGCGTCAGTCCAGACTCAGCGTGACGAGGGGATCTACCGCCGGCGGCAGATCGAAGTGGAGGAACTCGACGGGGGCCTGGTAAGAGTCAGCCTGCCGTATTTCGTCGGCGAAAAGGTCACCGGTATCGTGCAATCCGAGCGTCGCCGCACCGCCGTCGCCGCGACCGGCAACCGGCTGCTTGCCGCCGGACTCGTGATCGGCGCCTATCTTCTTGCAATCGGCGCCCTGGCAGCGGTCGGCCGCGAACGGCGAGACAAAGACGTGACGCGGCACAAGCCCTGGGCGCTGTTCGCAGTCGGCTTGGTGCTGCTGACGCTGAGCGCAGCTGTCTACAGCCGCTCTGAAATGGGCGATCTCACCGCCGCCTACACGAGCCTGACCGGGCAATTGGCCGGCGAATTCAGCTCAGTCAAAGACCGCCTCGGATACCTGGCCGGTCAGGCAGGCGTCTCTCTGGATCCAACCATGGAAAACCGCTGGGACGTGGATCTGTTCCGGCGACCGTTCGGCGTGATTGACGGCGACGGCAACGTCAAGGGCGCCGCACTCGCGGACAAGGTTTCAGAGATGACGGATCGCCTGGGCAGTGCGCTCCGCTGGAACTGGGGAGTGGGACTGATCATCCTGGTCTTTTTTGCCCTCGGTTATGCCAGGCGCCTCAGGCGTACGGTCCAGGAGCACCGATCCGCCTATTTTTACGTCATGCCCGCCATGCTCGGAATGATGGTGCTTGCCTTCTTCCCGTTTGGTTACGGCATCCTGCTGTCCTTCAGCGGACAGACCGTCCTCAATGTCAGTGAGCCGCTGGCGGATCTGATGGTCGGATTTCAGAACTACGTGAGTATCCTCGGAGATTTCAGCCTGTTCGAGAGTACCGCGGAAGGGGCAGTGATCAACTACCAGAACTTCTACTGGACGCTGTTCATAACCGTTTGCTGGACGATGACCAACGTTGCCTTCGGCGTCACTGTAGGCGTGCTGCTGGCGCTGACGCTAAATACGAAAGGGCTCAAATACACCAATATCTACCGGGTACTCCTGATCCTGCCCTGGGCGATCCCCAACTACATCACGGCGTTGATCTGGAAAGGCATGTTCCATCAGCAATTCGGCGTCATCAATCAGGGGATCCAGATGTTCGGCGGTGAGCCGATTGCCTGGTTCGATGGTGTCTTCTCTGCATTTATGACCGGCCTTATTACAAACGGCTGGCTGAGTTTCCCGTTCATGATGGTAATCACCCTGGGCGCTCTGCAGTCGATACCGGCTGACCTCTACGAGGCGGCGACCATCGACGGAGCCACCCGCTGGCAGCAATTCAGGCATGTCACGCTGCCGTCACTGAAGCCAACACTGATCCCGGCCATCATCATTTCCGTGGTCTGGACATTCAATATGTTCAACGTGATCTACCTGGTTTCCGGGGGCTCACCCGCCGGGGCCAATGAGATCCTGATCACCAAGTCCTACAAGATCGCCTTCGAAGAATACCGATATGGATATGCGGCGGCTTATTCAGTCGTCATCTTCTTCATTCTGATGTTTTACGGGGTCTTCCAGACACGGATGACAAAGGCGACGGAGGCGGCCAACGCATGATCGGCGCAGACAAGAGAACCGGCCAGGTCTCGCACTTCTGGCTGCACCTTTTTCTGGTGTTCTTCACGGTCATTTCGACCTATCCGATCCTGTGGGTCATCGTGGTCGGATTTTCCGGTCAGCAGGCCCTGGCATTTGCCGATGTCCCGGCGGATCCCGGGTTCCTTGACCGCCTGCGCGCCATCATGCCCTGGCCACAGACCTGGTCTCTCGACAACTTCCGGGATGTGCTCACCGAGCAGCCGTTTCTGACCTGGATGATGAACAGCGCGATTATCGCAGCGCTGACAACGGTGTTGGGCGTCTTCCTGGCCTGCACCGCGGCCTATGCATTCTCCCGGTTCCAGTTCCCGGGGCGCAAGGCGGGCATGATGTCATTCCTGGTGTCGCAGATGTTCCCCGGGACCCTCTTGCTGGTGCCTATCTACATCATCATCACGCAGTGGCTGGGGCTGGGGAACAGCTTCATCGGCCTGGTGCTGGTCTATTCGGTGACGGCTATTCCGTTCTGTGTCTGGATGATGAAAGGTTATTTCGACACTATCCCCATCGAGATAGAGGAATCCGCCATCATGGACGGGGCCTCGCGGCAGGTGATTTTCTTCAGAATCATTCTGCCGCTGGCCAAGCCTGCGGTGGCGGTAACGGCCTTGTTTTCGTTCATGACCGCATGGAACGAGTTCATTCTCGCCGCGACCTTCCTCGAGGAAGAGATGAAGTACACGGCCCCGGTCGGGCTAAAGTTCTTTGTCGGCGGCTTTGCCAGCCAGTGGGGCTATTTTGCTGCAGGCTCCATGATCATCTCGTTGCCGGTGGTGTTGCTGTTCCTGTATCTGCAGAAATATCTCGTTTCCGGCCTTACTGCGGGCGGCGTCAAGGGCTGATTGAGCACTTAATACAGATTGCCAGTAAGTATTTGCATCAATTGAATAAGATGGTCACATAAGGTATCAAGGATCGGGTCTTTGGGAGGAGTCTCCATGAATAGAAAAATCAACAATCTGCTGGCGGGTCTGGTGGTTTTAGCCATGGCCTCAGTCTCTGCGACGGCTGCCACGCTCGAGTTCAAGGATCCTACCGGAGACGACAACGGCCCGGGCACCTATATCTACCCGACCGACGCCGTGTATTCACCGGGCTCCTTCGACATCACGGCAGTGGAGATCACCAACAAGGGCAAGAACATGGAGATCAAGGTTTGCGTCAACAGCAAACTTGATGATCCATGGGGCATGGGTGTCGGATTCGCGGTGCAGATGGCGTTCGTATTCATCGATACCGATCGGACGCCAGGCAGCGGTCATACCGAGGGCATCGCGGGCACCAACATCCGCTTCGCGCCGTCAGACGCCTGGGAGAAGGTCGTCGTACTGTCGCCGCAACAACAGTCCCGGGTGATGTCAGAGTCCAAGATGAAAGCCGCCGACCATCTCTCCAGTGGCGACCTGCTGGTGCCACGCAAGACGCTGGGCAAGGGCAAGTGCATCTCCGGGCGAGTGCCGCTGAACGATGTTGCGCCGGCAGCAGCCAGCGCCATGAATCCGGGTGGCTGGGGCTACCAGGTCGTGATGCAGTCAAACGAGGGCTTCCCGGCGAAGACCGATCTGCTGACACGCAAGGTCAACGAGTTCGAGGGCCAGCACCGATTCGGTGGTGGTCATGACATGGATTGCGATCCACACGTCATGGACATCCTCGCACCACCGGCGAAGGGCGGCGACGATGAGATCGCGGCGCAGCACAAGATGCTGGAGTACGAGTGCGACCTGGACGGCAACGCGGTCAAGTGGGCAACGCTCGAAATGGTGACCGGATCCCACGAGTGACATCGGTAACTTTGGACAAATAAGAAGTAAAGAAGACGACCGGGCGCGAGCGCGGCGTCGACGAGAACAAAGGGCCTGTAGGGGGACGATATGAAAAGCAGAAACCTGGTGCTGGCGGCGGCGGTAAGCGCGGCTCTTGCGGCACCGGCTCCAAAGGCTGATGCCGGTGAGATGGAGTGGTTCGGCGCGGTCTATGCCAAGTTCCTGGATGGTGACAGGCGTTATGAGAACGCGCTCTACAACAATGCCGATCAGACGCCGGGCGAGGCAGGTGGTGACCAGGGTCAGGGCATCGAGTTCGAGCTCATGTTCCGTAACCAGGTCTCCAAGCAGGTCGAGATCGGCGGCCGCCTGAAGGCTCGCTTCAATCAGAACTTCTGGACCAACTTCGGCGGATTCGGACCGCAAGAGTCGGACGAGCGATCGGCCCAGTACGTGAAGATGCGTGGCGTCTACGCCATCATCACCCCGGGTTATGAGTGGATCGACTCGGCCACCATCGGCTCGAACGATTTCGGCATGTTCGATCCCATGACCCAGGGCAAGTATCGCTATATCGACAGAGACAATGCGTCCGGCCTGCTGTTCCAGGGTTCCGCATTCGGCAACGACATGCGCTGGGACGTGGCTCGCGTATCTCTGCCGCGTCTGTTCGCCGGCCCGGCTTTCGTGACCCGCGGCGAAGACGATGCCTTGAAGCTGGAGACCAACGACGCCGCCTACGTCGGTCAGCTTCGCTGGAGTTCCAGCACTGACTGGAATGCTACGGCGATCGGCGTGTACGTTCGCGATAAGGAAGTCGCACCCAACGAGTTACTGGACGACGGCGACAACGAGGACATCCGCGACGGCACGGACGTCGTCACCCGCTACGACAACTCGGTGTTGGGGCTCAAGGCGGAATACAACGGCTTCGAACACTTCGACCTGTCCGGCTCCTACTACTACTCGGACTACAACGTTGACGAGGGTCAGGGTGCCCGGTTCAGCCCGTTGCTCAACGAAGACGCGGACGATACATCCTGGTTCCTGAACCTCGATATCGGCGACTTCCTGATACCCGATCTGACATTCAACCTGCAGGCTTTCCACATCGGCGCCGACTACATGTCGGTCCAGGCAGCACGGCGGGAGCAGGATGTGCTGCTGACGTCCGGCTGGATGAATACCTTCCAGTGGGGTCGGCCCGACTACAACTACGGTAATCGGGAGAACGGTAGTTCTGCAGCCGGCCTCGGCTACGGCGGCTGGAACGGCGAGACCCAGCAGGTGGCCGGCAACCTGATGGCCGACAACGACTTCACCGACTTCGACGAGCCGGTGGCCTACGGCGTCAACGGCTACGAGGGTTTCACGATCGTGCCGAAGTACACCTGGAATGACTGGGAGTTCTCCGGGGAATACAGCTATTTCGACTACGACAGCAACTGGCAGGCCTGCGGCGGACAGATCGCGAACGACGGCACGACGCCGACCGACGTCGGCTACCGCACTTCCTGCGACCAGTACCCGATGAACGAGAACAACCACGCCTGGGGCCTGGGGGGCGACTGGCGTAACCCGTATGCCCCGTATCAGGATCGGGAAACGGAGATCTTCGCGTTCAACGCCGACTATTTCCTCGATCTGATGAACGGCTTCGATCTGAGCTTCCGCTACAAGTTCATCGACGATGACGATGACCGGGTCAAGAGCGAGGCGGGTCTGGCGGACGCCTACGGCGACGGATACGCCGGCGCAGCGATCGATCGCTCCAGCTGGGTGTTCGACTTCGACAGCCAGTTCCGCGGCTGCGAAGGCTGTGACGACCGCGACGCCGAATATGCCCAGTACGGCATCAGCATCGGTTATCAGCTCCATCCGGACCTGTACGCCACCTTCCTGTACGACTACTGGGATGTCTCGCTGGTGGACGGCACCGTGGACGTCGCCAAGCCGGTGGAGTCTGTCGACGGAAACGGCTTCGAATTCAGCAACAACTTCGGTTATCTCGAATACATGACCGGTGATCACACCAAGAACCGTGTCGGCGTGCTGTTGAACTACTTCCTCTCCGGAGTAGAGTTCGGCGCGTCCGCGGACTGGTTCTGGGGCGACTATGATCCCGACTTCTATACCAACGACAACGGCCGACGCGCGAAGCTCATACCGACCGGCGAATTTGTCGCAACGCCGCTGGGAGATATTGCGGACGACACGGTCGACTTCGATCAGTACCGTCTGAAGGCGTTTATGAAAGTGAGCTTCTGACGGGGCTCTGATAGCATGAGGGCGGTCCCGGTTCCGGGGCTGCCCTTTTTATATGCTCAAGCAATGCGGACCAACAAAACAACACTGCCGGCACTCAAAGCCCTGATGATCCTGACGATGTCGGTGGTCATGCTCCCGGATGCCCGTGCTGAGGGATTCATGGTGACCGATCCTCGTGGAGATGACTTCGGCGCGGGCGATCTCGTGTACCCGAATCGTGATGACATGGACAAGGGATCGCTGGACCTGGAGCGCATCGAGGTCGAGCATCGCAAGGACGGCACCTGGTTCAAGGTGCGCCTCGGCCGCAAGATCCCCGACCCCAAGGGCCAGCTCACTTACGTGGGCAAGGAGCCCCTCCAGAAACTCGCCCGGCATGGGTTCTACACCTTCAACATCGATATCTATGTCGATCGGGACCGGGTAGTCGGGTCCGGCCGCACAGACACGCTGCCCGGACGCAAGATGAGCGTCTCGCAAAACGATGCCTGGGAAAAAGCGATCGTGCTCACGCCGCGTCCCAAGGTCGCTCGCGCTTACTATTCCATGTTCCTTGAACGCGAGCGCGAGAAGGCCATCGAGGCCGAAAAGGGCCGCGTTGACCGCGAAGATGTCCTGCAGGCCCAGGAAGATATCCAGAAGGAAATCTCCAAGTACTTCTTCTTCCCGGAGCAGATCAGTGTCACGGGAAGAACCATCCGCTTCTTCGTCCCCGACAGCTTCCTCGGTGAGTCAGCGAGCCCTGAGTGGGGCTACTCTGTACTGGTGACCGGCTGTGAGGTAGAGCAACTCTCCAAGGTGGTCGAGCTGACGCCGGGAGAATTCAATCTGATGGTCATCCCGGCGGCCAGGGGCCGCCACCGGGATCGTTTCGGCATCGTCAACGATTCGGACGGCAACCAGCCACCCGTCATCGACGTGCTCGCGCCGAGTATCGATGAGCAGAAGCGCATGTTGTCGGACTATGACACCCGGGTCGATCGGCTGGCTGCCGCACGAGCGATCTCGCCGGCTGGTACGATCAGCGAGGGCAGCGCGGTCGGGCAGGGCGGGACGGTCGCCATGGGGACACCGACCCGCGCGGTTGGCGGCAGCGGCGGATTCAGCGGCGTGTCACCGCAGCCATCGGTTCGACCGGTACCGGCGCCCGTGCCTGTCCCCACAGACTCTCCCGAAGCGCGTCGGACGATTCCCGCCCGGCTGAAGACTCTTAACACGCTGCGGGACGATGGTCTGATCAGCAATGAAGAGTATCTGGCGCTACGCCGGAAGATCCTGTCCGAGATCTGAGACAGTCTCCCGGGCCTCTTGTATTTGGAGCAGACCCAATGGCCGATCCAAACCTGATCGAATGGCTTCGGCAACTGCGTGGTATCGAGCGGGAGTACTTCGATTATCGCGGTCAGCATCGCCGGGTACCCGACGAGATCGTCGAAAAGATCCTCAGCGCGTTCGGTCATGAGGTCGAGGACGATGCCGCTCTCCTGAGGGAGGCGCAGCACCTCTCGGAAAAGAATTGGCGGCGGGTGCTGCCACCGGTCAGCATCATCCGTCCGACCCGGTCCCGGGTGGTCGGCTTCTCCGTGCTACGCCCGCTGCTCCCGGCTATCAACTGGCAGATCCAGCAAGAGGATGGCCAGGTACTTGAGGGCAGCACCGATCCCGCCAGTCTGCCGGTAGTGGAGGAGAAGGGGATCGACGAGCTTCACTATTGCCGACTGGCTCTCGAGCTGCCGCAAGGTATCCCGCTGGGTTATCACCGGCTGAGGCTGCTCGATACGGAAGGTCATCTGCTCGGCGAGTCCAGCCTTATCGTGGTGCCGGAACGCTGCTATGAACCCGCTGAGATGAGCCAGGGACAGCGCCTTTGGGGTCTGGCCGTTCAGCTTTATACCGTCCGCTCCAGACGCAACTGGGGGATCGGTGACTTCACTGATCTTGCCGAGATCTCACGGCACGCCGGAACCATGGGGATCGACGTTATCGGCCTGAATCCCTTACACGCGCTGTTCCCATCGGATCCTGCCCTGCACAGCCCCTACAGCCCTGCCAGCCGACAGTTCCTCAATCCGATCTACATTGATCCTGAGGCCGTGCCGGAATACGCCGACTGCCAAGAGGCGCAAGCGAGAGTCAGGCAGGAGAGCTTTCAGTCGAAATTGACGGAACTCCGGCAGACCGACCACGTGGATTACGCCGGCGTCGCTGATGCCAAGGACGAGATTCTCGGGCTGTTGTTCCGACAGTTTGAGGAGGCCGGCGATGAGGGGCGCAGGCTTGGCTTCGAGCAATTTATTGAAAAGTCGGGTAGGCCACTGAAATTATTGTGTTTATATTACGCTCTCCAGGCCCACTTCACGTCCTCTGCACGGCCTGGCGGGTGGCAGGCGTGGCCGACGGCGTATGACCGGCCAGACAGCGACACGGTCGCGGCCTTTGCGGCGGGCCACCATGAGGCCGTCCGCTATCACATGTATCTCCAATGGCTTGCCCGGCAACAGCTGGAGGCCACAGAGCAGGTCAGCACCGACGCGGGACTTCGCATCGGTCTCTACAGGGACCTGGCTGTCGGCGTCAACGGGGGCGGTGCAGAAGCGTGGGCGGATCGCGAACTCTACAGCCAGAGGGCGACAATCGGTGCGCCGCCAGACCCTTTGGCTCTGCAGGGCCAGGACTGGGGCATACCGCCGATGAGGCCTGACATCCTGCGCGAGCGTGCCTACCGGCCGTTCATCGACTTGCTCAGGGCCAACATGGGACACGGCGGGGCACTGCGCATCGATCATGTCATGGTGCTCTATCGCTTGTGGTGGGTCCCGTCGGGCAGACCGTCCTCGGACGGCACCTACGTCTACTACGATCTCGACGCGCTCATGGGCATCCTGGCCCTGGAGAGCCAGCGCCACCGCTGCCTCGTAATTGGCGAAGACCTCGGCACGGTCCCCGATGCAATCCGCCACGCGATGCCGGACTACGGGGTCTACTCGTACCGGGTGTTCTATTTCGAGCACGACGAGGATGGCACCCCGAGACGACCTGAGAGCTATCCGGAGCAAGCCCTGGTCACCGTCTCCACTCATGACCTTCCCCCGTTGGCGAGCTTCTGGAGCGGGTCCGACATCGGACTGCGCCGCGACCTGAATCTGTACCCGGAGGAATCGATGGTCGATGAGACTGTGGCAGGCAGACTCCGACAGAAACAGCTCATCACGGCCAGGCTCGGGGAGAGAGGACACTATGCGGGCGATAGCGACGACCCGGAAGGAGAGGGCGAATCCATTGACCCGTCGCTTGCTGAGGCGATCCAGTTCTATCTGGCCAGCAGCCGAGCCCGCCTGATGGTGCTGCAACCGGAGGACTGGCTAGGCATGGATACGCCGGTCAACGTCCCCGGCACCAGCGACGAGCACCGCAACTGGAGCCGCAAGCTGACACAAGATCTCGAAGACTGGATGCCCCGGGAGGATGTCCGCTCGCTGGCCCGGCGGATTACCACCATCAGACAACAGCGGCCGTAGTCCGCACTCTCGACGCCAGGCCGGGCATGAAACTGCACGTCGCATCCAAGCGGGACTTCCCAACCGGGCTGGAGCTGCCCTGGATCCGTTCGTTGTCCGAGTGGGATCTGCCATTCATGGTCAGAGTCTCCCAGGGCATATGCAGGAACGTCGTCCGATTCGTTCGTTACCGCGATACGGTCTACGCCATAAAGGAGATCGCAGAGAGACTTGCGATCAAGGAATACGGCTTGCTCCGTTCGCTGGAGGAACTGGGGATGCCGGTGGTCCAGGCCGTATGCCTTGTCACCGAGCGAGGCAATCTCGAAGGGGCGGCCCCGGAGGTGAGTGACAGGGGTCTATTGGTGACCCGCTATCTCGATCGCTCGCTGCCGTTACGCCGCCTGATCACGAGCGGAGCCGCCGCTGTTCAGGCGGAGAAGCTGATGGACTCGGTCGCCGAGTTGCTGGTCCGCCTTCACCTGAGTGGATTCTTCTGGGGCGACTGCTCCCTCTCGAATACTCTGTTCCGTCACGACGCCGGTCTGTACGCGGCCTATCTGGTAGATGCCGAGACGGGCGAGTTGCACCCACAACTGAGCCGTGGACAACGCCTTCATGATCTGCAGATCGCGACCGAGAATCTCGCTGGCGAACTGCTCGACCTTCAGGCCGGATTCGGGCTGCCGGAGGGCGTGGACCCGATCGAATACGCCCATTCCCTGCAGGCTCGATACGATCGCCTGTGGGACGAGATCAATCGCGACGAAGTCTATCCGTCAAACGAGCAGCATCGGATCGACGCCCGGATCCGGCGACTCAACGAGCTCGGCTATGACGTGCAGGAATTGGAGATCGAGACCGTGGAGGAGGGCACACACATCCGTGTGCATGCCGAGGTAGTGGAACCCGGCTATCATCGCCGCCTGTTCCATGCGCTGACCGGTCTCGACACACAAGAGAACCAGGCTCGGCGTCTGCTGAATGATATGTACAGCTACCGGGCGTGGCAGACGGGTATCCAGGGTGAAGCAGTACCCGAGGCCGTGTCTGCCTACCGCTGGTTCAGCGAAATCTATCAGCCGACCCTGGCCGCCGTGCCGGACGAGTTGAGGGGTCGTCTCGAAGATGCCGAGCTGTTTCACCAGATCCTGGAGCACCGTTGGTATATGTCCGAACGGGAAGGGCGGGAACTGGGGATCGAAGAGGTCGTACCTGCCTACGTGGAAGACGTGCTGAGCTGCCTGCCGGAGCCTGCCGTAGAACCCAGCCCCCTCAATGCAAGCGGTGACGCAGGGACCGAAACGACCACCTGATCTCCTCCCGCGACCGGATCGCCGGTTGATTGCCCGGCCCAATTGATCGTGCGACGATACGGACCCGCCTCACCACCGCCTGGAGAAACATGCGTTTCCCACACTTCACGTTTGCATTGGTTGTGACGCTGTTGTTTGTCTCGCAACCCGTACAGTCCGCCTCGACCACCGCCGCGGAGTGGTATTCGGATTGCGCCGCCTATATCGGTGTGCTGACGGGTACCGGCGACGGCGATGATCTGGAGATCACCTACTGCATGGGCCAGACTCTCGGCATCGTCAGCGGCCTGGAGACCGGCAGCAGGATCGGGGCGCTGAGCATGGCTTCATTGCTGGCCCTGTTGCTCAATCTGGACCGCGATTCGGTGTTCCAGATCTTCAACGAAGTCAGCCCGGAAGAGTTGTTGGGTTTCTGCAAGCCGACAAATGCGACCGGTAGCCAGCTCATCAGCATCGTCGCGGACTATTTACGCCGCCATCCCGACAAGGCTGAGCTGCCCGCTACCGCGGTCTTCTTTGAGGCCCTGCAGGAGGCATATCCTTGTGCGAGCGACCCGCAGAACGCCGGGCCACAGGAGCCGGCCGACGCCGAGCAGAATTAGAAGATCAATCTACCTTAATAATAGTTAATAAAATACTGATAAATAACAATAATGACCTGGCCCGCGTCCCCTGCACGGTGACATGAGTTCGGATGGCATCACAGTCTGCGCGACCCGGCGACTGTCCCGATGGATGCGGGATGAAGACGATCGCCGCCAG
This sequence comes from uncultured Gammaproteobacteria bacterium, assembly GCA_937924335.1. Classification (GTDB taxonomy): domain Bacteria; phylum Pseudomonadota; class Gammaproteobacteria; order Steroidobacterales; family XN24; genus JAHEFR01. The sequence continues at coordinate 5,019 of CALDWW010000093.1, read as the reverse complement.
ATGGCATCTGGCCACGGCGCGTGGCTACCGAGAGATATCCTGCCCTGGCAGGCCTGGGTCGACCGGACCTGGAGGTTGCTGCGAGAGTGCGACGCGGGACCGGACGCGCAACTGCTCAACGCCGAACAGGAGCAGATTCTCTGGGAGGAGGCGGTGGCGGCGCTTCCGGACATCTCCGGCCTGTTTCTCCCGACCCAGGTTGCCCGGGACGCGCAACGAGCATGGGGTCTTGTCGATGAGTACCTGCTGGATCGGGATGAACTCGCGCACGGTGGAGGCAGCGATGCCCGTGCATTACTGCAGGCCAGGGCATGGGTGCAGTCACGCTGCAGGGACGAGGGTTGGAGAACGTTCGGGGACCGGGTCCGGGACCTTGCCAGGGGCAACCTGCCACGGGCGATCGTACCGCCACGTCTGTCGCTGGCGGGTTTCGACCACCTCACACCGGGGCAGGCACGGTTGATTGCGGCGATGGAGGCCTCCGGCTGCACCATCGCGATGCAGCCGCCTCCGGCACGCCTGGGACGACACTCGAAAGTCTCTGCCGCGGACCCGGCGACAGAACTCAGAAACGCAGCCGCTGCCGCGTCGCGTGCCCTGATGACGTCACCGGATGCAAGAGTCGGGATAGTGGTCCAGGACCTGGAAGAACGCAGGTTCGAGGTCGAGGGTGTCTTCGATGACATGTTGACGCCCGGGCGCATCCTGCCCGGTGGCGTACGAACGGAGCGCCCGTGGGACATGTCCCTGGGAAGCCCATTGAGTCATTGGCCGATGGTGTCAGCGGCGCTTGGGGCACTGAGCCTTTGCCTGCGTTCAAGCCAGTACACGGCGGCCGGACTGTTCCTGCGCTCCCCCTATTTCGGCGACCCGGCGGAAGAGGGCCCCCGGCAGAGCCTGCTCGACGCATGGTTGCGGAGGAACAATGTCTTCGAAGGGGATCTGTCATCCCTCATGGAAATGGCAGACAGGCAACCTCATGCAGACTTCCCTGCCTGCGACGCACTTGCCAAGCGGCTGCGTGGGTTGGAGACAGAGACCGGTAGCTGGCCGGCGCGGGCCGGACCAGCCTTCTGGTCGGCCGCATTCGATCGCGCATTGAGAAACCTGGGGTGGCCCGGCAATCGGACGCTGGACTCGGCCGAGTTCCAGTGTGCGGACAAGTGGCGCGAACTGCTGTCACGACTGGCCGGTATCGCTGGCGTGGCCGGAGAGATGAGCGCTGCCGACTGCCTCGCCCGACTCCACAGGCTGGCGGATGACACGCTGTTCCAGCCGCAAGGATCCGACGCACCGATCCAGGTCCTCGGCTTGCTGGAGACGCCCGGGCTGTCCTTCGATCTGCTCTGGGTCATCGGCATGCACGACCAGGCCTGGCCGCGCCCACTCAGACCGAACCCGTTGTTACCTGCCGGATTGCAACGCCGCGCAGGGATACCGCGGGCCTGTCCGCTGACGGAGCTGGCATTCGCGCACAACAAGACGGATCAACTCTGCAATTCAGCCGATGACGTCGTGTTCAGCTGGCCGCGCCAGTCCGGCGAGGAGGCGCTGCTGCCTTCCGCGTTGATTGCGGGATTCCCGCTCGCACCGCAGGTGGAGGCGCCCGCCGGGATCGACCGCCGCATCCACGCCACCGCCAGCCTGGAAGCGCTAGCGGATGAACGGATGCCAGCCTGGAAGGCTGGCACAGTGGCCCGCGGTGGAAGCGCCCTGGTCAAGGCAGTCGCCGCATGCCCGTTCCAGGCCCAGGTTCGTTTCCGCCTGATCGCAGAGTCTCTTGAGCAACCTTGCCCGGGTATTAGCCGGATCGATTCGGGCCGGATAATTCACCTTGCGCTGCAGTGGTTGTGGGATGAATGGCAGAGCAGCGAGGGTCTGGCGCGCCTTGGGCCCGCCACCCTGGAGCAGCAGATCAGGTCAGCCGTCGAGAGGGCCTGCAGACAGATAGTCAGGGGCTCCGGCGCCTTCAAGACGGCGCTCCGTGCAATAGAAAACGAAAAGGCCAGTGCGAAGATCCTGACGCTGTGCCAGCAGGAATCCCAGCGCCCGGAATTCGTCGTGGAAGGCCTGGAGAAAGGTACCGATCTCGAACTCGAGGGCGTCGGCCTCTCCATGCGGATCGACAGGATCGATCGCCTGGATGACGGCAGCCTGCTTCTTATCGACTACAAGACTGGCCAGACCAGCATCCGCGACTGGCTGGGCGAGCGGCTGCGGGAACCGCAGTTGCCGCTCTACGCACTCGCAGTGGGCGCGCAAGTTCGAGGGCTGGCATTTGGCAGCCTCGCAACCGGCAGGGAAGGCTTCATAGGGATTGCCGAAACGGGCGTGGCAGGCACAGATATCGAGCCGTTGTCCGGGACGGGTCGTCGCACCGACGGGATCGAAGAGTGGAGTGACATGACCGCAATCTGGGAGCGGACACTCAAGGCCCTGGTCCGTGGGTTTGCAGAGGGCGACGCTCGTGTCGCGCCGCGCCGCATCAGCGAGGATTGCCGCTATTGCGATCTGGCTGCGCTGTGTCGCAGACATGAGCTGGCCAGACAGGGAGCGTTGGCGGATGCATGACATCGTCGACCAGGATGCTCGCGATCAGGCTCTCGACGTCGGTCGGAGTTTCATTGTTCAGGCGCCGGCAGGATCGGGCAAGACGGAACTCCTCATCCAGAGATACCTGGCGTTGCTGGCCACGGTAGACGCTCCGGAAGAGATCCTTGCGATCACCTTCACGCGCAAGGCGGCCGCCGAGATGAGAATGAGGATTCTCTCAGCACTCCGGATTGCCGGCGGCACAGACGTGCCGAAGACGGCCCATGAAGCGCAAACACGGCAGCTGGCCCGGGACGTTCTGGATCGCGATACCCGGCTTGAATGGCGGCTCCTGGAGTCGCCGACGCGCCTGCGCGTGATGACCATAGACGCTCTGCACGCACTGTTGAACCGACAGCTCCCCATCCTGTCCGGCATCGGAGGCTCGCTGAAGATCTCGGATCAACCGGAGACTCTCTACCTGGACGCAGCCCGGCGCACCCTGGCGGGCGCCGGTGAATCGGACGAAACCGGATCGGCGATCCGCGGGCTGTTGGCGCACCTCGATAACCGCTTCGACCGTGTAGAGGCGATGCTGGTGGATCTCCTTGCCCGACGCGATCAATGGCTCCCCCGCGTAACGACACCGGGCGCCATGAGTATTGCAGCGCGCAGACGATGGCTGGAGAGCAGCCTGTGCAATCAGATCGAATCGACCCTCAGGCTGGCGCGATCTGCATGTCCTGACGAGCTGGTCCGGAGATTGCCGCCGCTGGCCGCGTACGCCGCAGATCAGCTCGGCGAAACCGGCACCGATTCGGCCGTCAACGCCTGCCGGGAACTGTCAGACTGGCCGCCTACCGATGCCACTGCAGTTGGACTTTGGAAGGGGCTGGCCGACATGCTGCTTGTCAAGGGTGGCAAGGCCTGGCGCAAGACCGTCACAAAGAACAACGGCTTTCCCACGAGCGACCGCGGTCGCAAGGACGAGATGCGGGAGTTGCTGGCCTACCTGAGCGACTACGAGCCGTTGATACCGGTGATGGAGGAGATCCGCGAACTGCCCGCACCGGGCTATGACGAGCGGCAATGGCAGATACTCGAGCAACTTCTGACAGTCCTTCCACGCTGCGCGGCGGAACTGGAAGTCGTTATCCGTCAGTCCGGTTCTGGCGATTATGTAGCCGTCTCCACCGGCGCCCGGCGGGCCCTTGATAGCGGGGAGGGTCCGACTGATCTGGCTCTGGCTCTGGACTACCGTCTGCGTCACCTTCTCGTGGACGAGTTCCAGGACACCTCGATCGGTCAGGTGGAACTCCTGCGTCTGCTGACCGCGGGTTGGGAAGAAACGGACGGACGGACGCTCTTCTGCGTCGGTGATCCCATGCAATCCATCTACGGGTTCAGGGAGGCCGAAGTCGGACTGTTTCTCGAGCTTAGACGGATTCGCCGCATCAACGAGGTACCGCTCGAGGCACTGACCCTGCACTCGAACTTCCGTTCTGATCAGGGAGTCGTGACCTGGGTGAATGAAACCCTTGCCGGGGTGATGCCGGACTTCGAGGACGCGAGACTCGGGGGGGTGCCCTTCGTATCAGCCACTGCAGTCCGTGCGCCAGGACCCGATGACGCGGTCTGCTTTCACGCCTTCCTCGATGACGACGGTAGCGCGGAAGCGCGAACCATGTCGGATGTTGTCAGACGGATAAGATCGGATGAGCCGGAAGCCTCGATCGCAATACTGGTAAGAGCCAAGAGCCACCTGCAGAGGATCGCGCCGACCCTGAAGGCCGATGGTCAGAGTGTGCAGGCAGTGGATATTGAGAATCTCGCGGACCGGCCGGTCATCCAGGACCTCATGTCACTGACACGGGCACTGTGTCACTTCGCCGATCGCACGGCCTGGCTTGCCATACTGCGCGCACCCTGGTGCGGCATGAGACTTGCTGATCTTGCCGACATCGCCGGTGACAGGGCGCTGTCCATCTGGGAACGCGTGCAGGATCCCGAGGTGTTGGATTCTGTCGATCGCACGCAAAGAGAACGGCTTGCCCGGTTCAGCAGAATCGTCGACGGCGTGCTGCAGGAACGCGGTCGCAGACCGTTGCATCGCCTGGTCAAAAGCGCATGGCTGGCCCTGGGAGGCCCGGCGACGGTCGATAGTCCTGCCGCGCTCGTCGACGCCGAGAGCTTCTTCGTCAGGCTGAGCGAACTGGAGCAGGGTGCTGATCTGGAAGAACCCGCGCGGCTGGAAGAGCAACTGGCGAATCTGTTTGCCACTCCCGATCCTGAAGCAGACGACAGCCTGCAGCTGATGACGATCCACAAGGCGAAGGGACTGCAGTTTGACTATGTCCTGATCCCCGGCCTGGATCGATCGACGGGCCGGGGCGGGAGCCAGTTGCTGCACTGGCTGGAGGCGCCCCGGGCCGATGGACCTGCTGACCTCATCCTGGCGCCGATCGAGGAACGCGGGGCTGACCGGGA
>CALDWW010000092.1 GCA_937924335.1 uncultured Gammaproteobacteria bacterium | reverse complement strand
TCGAACAGCAGGATCAGGCCGGAGACAAAATTGTTGACGATATTCTGCAAACCGAAACCGATACCGACCGAGAGCGCGCCTGCGACGATGGCGAGGCCGGCGAAGCTGATGCCGGTTAACTTAAGGCCGATGAGTGCGGCGACGACGAAGCCCACGTAACCGGTGATTTTAAGGAGGGCGTCTCTAGCGCCACGATCCATGCGAGTGTGGCGGATGTATCGCTTCTGTACGGCTTGCTTGACCCAGCCCGTGGCGATCAGGATGGCAACAAAGGCGACCAGGCCGGAGATGATATGGATCGGGACAATACGCAGGGTGCCGACATCGAATCCGTCGGTGAATATCTCGGCGACATACGTTGGGAATTTGTCTGAAGTGTCCCATGCATTCACGACGATGACGACGAAGCCGGCCCATATGGTCAGGTCGATGATCAGGTTGTAGGTTCCCAGCCCGGCCTGGGGATCAGAGGGTGACAGGCCGAGCCAGGTCCGCACCTTGTATGCAAACCGGCTGCCGCCGCGGGACACCGCCTCGGCCGCAGACTCTGTCATCCACAGAAGCAGCCACAGGAAGAAGCTCGCCAGCAGGGTAGTCAGCACCGCCGTCATCAGGTAGTTGGCGAAGTTGTAGTGGCCAGTGAGGCTGGCGACGGCCGCGACGAGCAGGGATCCGGTCGCCACCAGACGAATCAGACGGAAGCGGCGTCGCGTCCCCTTGACCGTGCGCGCAAGGAAGAGGATTGATAACAGACATGCCATCAGCGCCAGACTGAGGAAGATGTAAGGAAACAGGAGTGACTCTGGTGGCGGTGTACCCATCCACCGTGGACCCAGCAAGACGAATCCCGTGACCAGCACGAGCAGCGATGCACGCATTCGCGCGCGGAGCGCGGGGATGTGGTCTGGCGCGAGGCCCTCCACCGACGCCGCCGGCGACAACTTGTTAGTGCTCCAGCGAACCAGGACGATTCCAAGGCCGAACAACAGGATCCCGATTGGGACCCTGAGGAGTAACAGTTCCAGGCTCGGCTCTTTGGCGGCGGCGTAGGCATACAGGCTGAGAATCAATCCGGCGATAAGCAAAGGCGCATGCTCGGCCGGAGGGCGTGGAAGCAGGAACTTGAGCGTGGGTCGTCCCTCGTCCAGTTTCTTCTCGCGAGCCCAGGAGTAAAATCGTTGCCGCAGTCGCAGTCCGGCCGCGATCGACAAGCCGGACAAGAGGATCGCGACCAGCAACATGCCGATCGGCTTGACTTCGAAACGGCTCTCCCAGGCGGTCCAGACCCGGCCTGACCTGACCTCTTGCGGGAGCTCTTCGAGAGCGTCCACGGTCTCGCCCAGTTCCATCAGCAGCGAAGGACCGCGGCTCCACATCCGTTGCGCCGAGAGGCGGTTGAGAGCGGCGTCCGCGCGCTTCTCGAATTCCCTCGCCCTTATCTCCAGGAGTTCACAGTTGGACTCCGTGGACGAGACACGACTGAGTTCGTCTGCGATCGCTCTGCGCTGCTCATAGATATCGATCTCTTCATTCGGATCGGCCTCACCCAGGATGTCCAGCTCGGCCTGCAGCCGCTCGATCTGCGGTGCATATGCTGCCGCACATGCCTGGCCCTGGCGACGAAGCGTCTGGGCCGCTAGTCCCAATGCTGCGATGGCGTCCTCGTCCTCGGCCACCTCCGCCAGGTCTTTGCTCATCTTATCGAGCTGGCTGATGCCGGCGGCGGGATTGAACTCACCCGCTGCAATCTCCTGGGCGCCGGTGGTCGCTGACCAGGCGACGAGACAAAGGGTCATCAGCCATGCGAGGGGCTTGAGCATATCCGTCATTCTGGGGACGCCGAGAGGCTCATAACAGACGCCAGTATAGACCGGCCGGCTGGTGATACGAAAAGGCCCCGCGTGGGCGGGGCCTTGGATCACGGAGGCGGTAAATCTTATTCGTCGCCGAAGATCCCCAGCAGGTGGAGGAGGCTGGTGAAAAGATTGTAAAGAGCCACGTACAGGGTCACTGTCGCCATGATGTAGTTGGTCTCGCCGCCACGAACGATCTCGCTGGTCTGATACAGGATCAGTCCCCCCATCGCGAGCACGAACATGCCGGACACTGCCAGGCTCAAGGTGGGCATGTTGAACGCGAAAGCCACGATGCCGAGAAGGAAGGCGCCGAGAATGCCCACGGTCAGGAAGCCGCCCATGAAGCTGAAGTCACGCCCGCTGCGGATGGCATAGGCGCTCAGGCCCAGGAAAGTCACGCCGGTAATCCCGAACGCAGTCATCACGACCTGGCCGCCGTTGGGAAGGGCGGTGAGGTAGAACGACAGCAATGGGCCAAGCGTAAGACCCAGAAACCCGGTAAGTCCGAAGACGGAAAGGATTCCCCAGGCGCTATTGCGGGTCTTGGCGGTCAGGAACAGCAATCCGAAGTAAACGCCGAGGGTCAGCCATGGGTTAAGGAATGGCATTCCCGTAGCGACCGCCACGCCTGCCATCGAGGCGCTGAAGAGCAGCGTGGCTGACAGGAGCATGTAGGTATTCTTAAGAACCTTGTTCGTCTGCAGCACAGACGCCTCGGCGGTTCTCGTGTATGCAACTCGGCTTTGATCCATTTCGCGTTAAACCTCTTGATTGTTCCGCTTGCCTGTAACAACTCTTCGTCAGACTCTGCGCGGCGGATGAAGTTCGCTGATTTTAGTCGATGAAGGGAGTCCCGTGAAATCTCAACGCCGGTATGCGACGTCTGAACATTATTTCAAATAAGTTTCACATGAAAAACATTATGTTAAGGAATATAGTTAATTGTGTTTATCCTTTATGTATTTTCTGTTGCCGGTCGCGAATTGCGTAGGGGACGCAGCCAGAGTTCGCGAAGGATTACGCACTGGACAGGTGATCTGGATGCGGGCCGCACGGCTTGTGATCAGGTTGGCGGAGAGGGAGGGATTGATTCGCTCGCTGTCGCTCGCTCACCCCTGCGGCGCGTCGTCGCGATGCTCCGCCGTCTGTCGGCCGCTGTCAGCGGCCTCGGTTCGAACCCTTGTTGTCTAGGCTTCGAGGGTTCGAATTGCGCACTGGACAGGTAATCTGGATGCGGGCCGCACGGCTTGTGATCAGGTTGGCGGAGAGGGAGGGATTCGAACCCTCGAAGGTCTCTCGACCTTGCCGGTTTTCAAGACCGGTGCGTTCAACCGCTCCGCCACCTCTCCGACGGTGCGACATATTAAATGATTCTGAGGGTTTCCGGGGGCACGGCGACATATGGGTCACTGGGCATCGGGCCTATGGGTGCCCCGATCGTCGGGCCACTCCAGGGAAGATATGCCGTCCGCGTTGCAACCGCGACGCGTGCGTGAAGATTCACTCCTCGTCGAGACGGCAAACGATCAGAGGCCTCCTGCCCGAGGGAACCGTATGACCGTCGTGGTAGTCTCAAGACATAAGCCGGGGGGAGGGCCGGGGATCATCGGAGAAGATGGCGTACTCGGGTTTCTCCAGAAAAGTCGTCGACCTTCCTTCCGGCGCCAATAATCAGAATAGCGCAAGAGCGTCTCGGGGGATCGTTTCGTGAACATGTCCATGATAAGAAAGTTCTGCCTGGCGTTGACCGGCATAGCCGTGGCTTCCGTCTGCCTTGCGGTTACTCCGGAAGAGGCCAACGGCTTCTACACCGCCGAGCAGTGGGAGTCAGCCGAGAGTGCTTATCGGGAGCTGGTTGAGCAGGCTCCATCCGATGCCCGTTACAAGTATCGGCTCGCTGTCGCGCTGCGGCACCGGGGCGAACTCGAGGATGCGGCCGCTTGGCTCGACAAAGCCGAGGGCGGGGCGGTCCCCACCGCGTACCTGGATGTGGAACGCGCCCGTATTCGGGTGGCTCAAGGCGATGACGGAGCAGCCTTGCAATCCCTCGCTGCTGCTGCGGATGCGGGATTCCCTGCGACCTCGGTGATCGAGGATGATGAGATCCTGAGTTCTCTGTCCGACAAAGAGGGTTACGACGAAATCATGGCAAAAGTGGAACGTAACAGGGTGCCCTGCACATTCGTCCCGGAAATGTCGCAATTCGACTTCTGGCTGGGATCCTGGCGGGTCCAGGACGCGGCGGGTGTCTTCCAGGGCACCAATCGCATTGAGAAGACCCAGGGTGGATGCCTGATCATGGAGCACTGGATGGGCGCCGGAGGCACGCCGGGTACCAGCATGAACTTCTATGACATGCATGCACAGGAGTGGGTGCAGGTCTGGGTCAGTCCCGCGATCCAGCTTGAGATCCGCGGCGGCATCGTCGATGGCTCGATGGTGCTGGTAGGGAATGTCTACCTTTACCAGTCCGGTGAGCACCAGCCATTCAAAGGCACATGGACGCCCATGGAGGATGGCGTCGTCCGCCAGCATTTCGAGCAATCCAGTGACGGCGGGGAGACCTGGGCGACCGTCTTTGATGGCTACTATCATCGCGAGGCCGAAGACGACGGCTGACGCCGAGTACCGTCGATCGCTTAGAATAGGCGGCTAGTTTGTGCAGAACAGGCCGCACCTGCCGAATCGGATGCCGGATCAGATCAGATTTATCTCCACTACCCGCCAAACCGGGCCGCTCGGCAGGTTTCTCCTGGCGCTGGGTACTGCGTTGTTGGCCACCGCGTCGCTTCTGCTTGGATTCGTATTCTTCGTCGTTATCCTGGGCTTTGCGCTCCTGGCCGGGTTGGTTTTGTGGTTCCGGCTCAGATCCCTCCGGAGACGAGCCCCGGTCGGGGCCGGGAGCAACGCCATCGAAGGTGAATACGAAGTTGTCAGTGAATCGCGGCAACGCGATGAGAGGCGTCCATGAGAAAGGAGCATCGCAAGCTGCGGCGCCGGCCGCTTTACTTCCCGTTGCTCGCGCCTGTCGTCGGCGCAGTCGTGGCGGTACTGATAGTGGTTTGGGGGTTGAGCAAGGCAGGTACAACCACCGTGATCCTGGTTCGGCACACCGATCTGGCGCCACCCGCGTCGGAGGCAGTATCCGGTCTGAGCGAGGTCGGTCGATACCGGTCACGGGTACTGGCGGGTTGGCTCGGCGAGTCCGGGATCTCGCGCATCTATGTCAGCGACTTCTCGCCAACGAGAGAGACGGCAGAGCCCGTGTCGAAGTCGACTGGCGCGGAGATTTTCGAGATTCCCGCAACGGATCCCCGTCGCCTCATGAAGAAGCTGGCCGGCCGCGGAGATAGTCCTGTCCTGGTGATCGGAGATGCAGAAACCCTGGAGAGGATCCTGGAGAGCAAATTGGGTCGACGACTCGAGATCGCAGACGACGACTATGACGGACTGTACGTCATCACAGATTCGATCCTCACCAGCCCACGCCTGCTGAAGCTTAACTATGGCGGCTAGCCTGAGGCGAGCGTAGTTGTCCTGCCGAACTTCCGTTTTCGGAAGCGACGCCAGCGCCGCTCCACTCGACCCTGGGCTACGATCAGCGACGGGGTCAGCAACAAGGTCAGAACCGTGGCGAACGCCAGGCCGCCCGCGACTGACGATGACAGCTGGGTCCACCATTGTGCGCTGGGTCCGCCCAGCGTCGTCTCTCTGTCGACCAGGTTGAAGTTGATTCCAAGAACCATCGGCATCAGGCCGAGGATCGTCGTAACGGTCGTCAACAGTACCGGCCGCAGGCGCTGCGCGCAGGTGCGCATGACAGCCTCGACGGTCTCCATGCCCTGCTTACGAAGTTGATTGAAGGTGTCGATCAACACGATGTTGTTGTTGACCACGATTCCGGCGAGCGAGATGACGCCAATACCGCTCATCACGATCCCGAAAGGACGCTGCAGCAACATATGGCCCAGCAGTACGCCTCCGGTTGAAAACAGGACTGCCGTCAGTATCAGGAACGCCTGGAACAGGCTGTTGAACTGGGTGACGAGGATGATGGCAATGATGAATATTGCGACCACCATCGCCCGAGTCAGGAATCGCGACGCCTCTTCCTGATCTTCCTGATCGCCCCGGTAGCTCAGCGTGACTCGCGGATCCCACTCGAGGTCCTCAAGCGCCTCGCGGATTGCGCGAAACCTGGAATCGACGAGAACGCCTGGAGCCACGTCCGCAGAGACCGACATGGTGCGTCTCATGTCGGTACGATCAATCGTACTGACCTTCTGCGAGGCACGACGGTCGACAAAGTTGCTGATCGGTATCGGACCAGCCGATGAGGGTACGCGTAACTTGTCGAGTTGGTCGAGGCTGCGATCGCTCGCTGGATAACGCAGCCGGATCTCGATTTCCTCGTCGGCATCGTCAGGCCGATATTCGCCGATCTTGATGCCGTTGGTGACGAGTTGGATCGTGTTTCCAACGAGCGAGACGTCGGCACCAAATCGTGCCGCCTTGCCGCGGTCGACACCGACCCGCCATTCGATTCCGGGTAACGGGCGACTGTCTTCGATGTCCTCCAGGCCGGGGATGGTATCCAGCACGTCCCGGACCTCTCCGACCATCCGACTGAGGGCCACGGAATCTCTTGAGGTGAGCTCCAGCCGTATAGGCTTGTCTCCTCCGGGACCGGCTCGCGGAGTCCGAGTATCGATAATGACTCCGACGATGTCGGATGTCCTGTCGCGAACTTCCTGCAATATGTCGGCCGCGGGGCGGCGTAATTTCCAGTCCACCAGTTGGATCTGGAGGGTTCCGATCAGGTCTTCCCGGCTGCTCTGGCCGCCCGATCCTGTGCGTGCGTAGACGGACTCGAACTCAGGCATATCGAGGATCCGGCCCTCCACCTGTCGCACAAGGACGTCCTTCTCCTCCACAGACAGGTCGCCACGAGCCGCGATCTCGATACGGACGAATTCCGGTTCGACGTCCGGAAAAAACTCGACGCCGTGCCCGAATCGGCTATAGGCGATGAAGACGAGGACCAGTATGGAAGTGACGGCGGCGATAGACAGCCAGGGGCTGCCAAGCGCTGCGCGAAGGAACGCCAGATAGCTGCCGGTAAAACCGCGGATCGTGGACAGGTCGCCCATCTCGGCGGCCGAGAGTTGTCTTTTTGCGTTCTCGTTCACGGCTCCGGATTTGCCGAACATCGAGCCAAGAGTGGGTACGAACACCAGGGCCATCAAAAGCGAAGCAGAGAGTGTCGCGATAAGCGTCAGCGGCAGGTACTTCATGAACTCACCTGTGACGCCCGGCCAGAAGACCAGGGGCGCGAATGCCGCAATGGTCGTCGCCGTCGAGGCGATGATGGGCCAAGCCATCCTCCTCGCTGCCTCAGCATAAGCGGCGCGCTTGTCGAGGCCCTCAGCCATCTTGCGGTCGGCGAGTTCGGTTACGACTATCGCGCCGTCGACCAGCATGCCTACCGACATGATCAGGCTGAACAGCACGACGATGTTGATGGTCAGCCCTGCGACCCCGAGGATCAGGATGCCGGTAAGGAAAGATCCGGGGATCGCGATGCCAACAAGAAGGGCATTACGGAGTCCGAGGATGCCAATAATGATAATGAATACGAGCAGGACGGCAGACAGGACATTGTTCTGCAGATCGGTGAGGCGGTTACGAATGTCCCTGGACCGGTCCCGCGAAAACGTCACAGCAACGGCGTCTGGCCAAGCCGGTTGTTCCTGATCAACCAGCTGCCTGACCTGGCCAATCGTCTCGATAATGTTGGCTCCCGAACGTTGCACGACTTCGAGCGCTATCGCCGGCTGACCATCTATACGCGCAAAGGTCTCCGCATCCTTGAATGTCCTGCGGACCGTCGCCACGTCCCGGAATCTCACGATCCGGTCGCCGTCGACCTTGACCGGCAGGTTGAGGACGTCTTCTGCGGTCTCGAATACTCCTGGTACCTTGACCGGGAAGCGGCCCTGTTCGCCCTGCATGGCGCCAGCGGCGACCAATCGATTGTTGCGATCGACGAGGCGGAAGAGCTCCTCCTGGGTGAAGCCGTAGCTCTCCATGGCGAGGGGGTCGACAACGACCTCCATGAGTTCTTCCCGGTCCCCGGCCATGTCCACTTCCAGGACTCCAGGCAGGCCCTCGATCTTCTCTTTCAGCTCCCGCGCCAGATAGATGAGTGAACGTTCCGGAATCGGGCCGGCGATATTGAGGACCAACATGGGATCGATCCGCGAGATCTTGACCTCGTTGACCGTCGGCTCATCGGTCTCCGAGGGTAGCTCAGCTTTCGCCAGGTCAGTTTTTTCGCGTACGTCCTGCAGCGCCTGGTCGGTGTCTATCCCGGCGTAGAACTCGAGCGTGACGTTTGCCCCGCCTTCGTACGCACTGGCGGTCATCTCCTTGACGCCTTCCAGGGCGCGTAGTTCCTGTTCCATTGGCCGCACGAGCAGGCGCTCTGCGTCCTCGGGCGAGATTCCGTCGTGAGAGATACTCACATATATGTATGGGATCTCTACATCCGGCTGAGCTTCCTTCGGGATGCTGCCATAGACACTGATCCCTGCCAGGGTAATGAACACCAACGCGAGCACGACGGTTCGTGAGCGGCCGATGGCCTGGTCAATGAATCCGACCATCAGGGGGATTCCGCCGTCATCACCCGCTCGTCCAGAGATTCGTCGACAGCAGCAACCCGTTCGCCGTCACGCACGAAACCCTGACCGACCGTAATGATGTTGGCTTTTTCCGGAAGACCTGCGATCCAGACGCCGTCATTCGAGGACTTCACGACATCCGCGGCGAAGAACTCGACCCGACCGGCCTTGTCTACGGTCTTAAGGCCAAGGTTGCCTTCCTCATCGAGCGTCAGCAGCGCCGGCGACACTTTTTGAGCAAGCACATCGCCGGTTGGAATACGCAGCTCTGCCGTCACCCCAGCCGGCAGATTGCCGTCGCTGTTGTCCAGCTCCAGTTCAATCGTGAACGTACGCGTAGCCGCCTCGGCGACTGGCGCGATGTAGCGAATCTTTCCTTCGGCCTCATGACCGGTAATCAGTCGAGCAGCGCCTACATCCTGAGCACTGACAGATTCGATGTCTTTTTCCGAGACGGAAGCCGTGACCACAAGTGTGTTGTTATCGACAAAAGTCGCCACCGGATCACCGGCCGCGACGTAGTCGCCGATCTCCACCACTCGCTCCTGCAACGCGCCCGCAAACGGCGCCCTGACCGTCATGTATTGCAGGTCCAGTTCAGCGCGGTTCAATTCGGCTCGCGCGCGCTCCAGATTGGCTGCGCCTTCGGCCAACAGCGTGTCGGAGATGTAGCCTTCCAGCTTGAGTTTCTGCTGGGCCTCAAATTCTGCGGCCCGTTGCGCGAGGACAGCCCTCGCTTCCGCCAGGCGGGCTTTGCGGTCCCGTTCGGAGAGGCGGACAAGGACTGCGCCTTCATCTACCTGTTCGCCTCGCTGTGCGCCGAAAGCGACTACACGGCCTTGCGTCTCGGCCTTCAGATCAACGGATCGTGCCGGTGCCGTCCGCCCATAGAGGATCACGTATCGGGTGATCCATTCAGCTTCCTGACTGCGGACCTGAACTTCGGGGACAGACGTGGCATCCGGTGGCGGCGCTGCGCCATCCTGCTGTTCGTTACCGCCTGACATGCCGGTTACCATCCAGACGGCTACCACTGATGCCAGGAGGAGGGAGACGAGCCAGGGTCGGTTGGAGAAGGGGCTGGATTTCATCATGTCTTTTCGGCCTGCGGATACGGTGTGAGGTCAGGCTGTGACCCGGCGCGGAGACTCCTGCTCGTCGTCGTCCTCAACGAGGTGGCGATTCTCCTGAATGTACTTCCGGGCTGCCTCCAGCAGAGCTCTGCCATAGCCACTGACAAATTGCTCTCCGGCGCTGAGTGGATGTCCGAACCGATGATCGAACTCGTCCGCCCTGATAAATAGATCCTCTATCTCCCGGGCACGCTGGTCGAGAACCTCCCGCAGGCGATCTGTGGGCATCAGTTCGGCGAAGTACATCAGGACGAGAAACTCGGATCGCACTTTGTGCCTGGGCTCGGTTTCGCGCAACGCTGCAATGAATGCCTGTCTTCCCGCCTCTGTCACTTTGTAGACCTTGCGCCCGGGTTTGCCTTGCCGGCACTCCTCATCGCAAGTGACCAGGCCCGCGTCCGACAGTTCCGCCAGCGCGGGGTAGATCGAGCCGAAGCCGGCGACGAAGAAGTGACTGAATGCGGTCTCGAAGTGTTTTTTGATGTCGTAGCCGGATGCGTCCTGGCGGCACAGCACGCCCAGACAAAGTGTTTTAACGTCCACGGAGGGCACTCCGGAAAGTGGTTCAGCAGGTAACTTGAATTATATATCGGTTCGATATAAAAATATATCGAACCGATAGGATCAAGCGACTATCGCAGAGCGTGCCTGCTAATCCTCGTCGAGGATCTCGACGCCTCTCCAGAAAGCCACCATCCCGCGGATCTGAGCGGCCGCGGGATAGGGGTCGCCGTAGTACCACGCCGCTGCGTGATTCACGTTTCCGTCGACGACGATGTCGAAGTAGCTGGCTTGGCCCTTCCAGCTGCACCACGTTCCGTGCTCAGATTTTCTGAGGAAGCGATCCGCGACCGAATCTCGAGGGAAGTAGTGGTTGCCTTCGACCAGAATCGTGTCGTCGCTCTGCGCGATGACTTGTTTATTCCACAGTGCCCTAGTCATGATGGCGATCCCGGTCTCGTTTTCGTGTACTCCCGTGATGTTTCGATCTCACGGGTTGAACGGATTCTCCGCCAGATCGCCATCGTCGTTCAGGGCGGGGTAGGGCAGCTGTTGTTCCCGGCATCGTTTTGCAATGCGGGGGTGTGCCCATTCGAATAGAGTCTCCCGAAACACCTCCGGCGGCAATCGACTGAATTCGTACAGTCCCGCCTCCTCGCGTTGTTTGCGGGCCTCGTACAGCAAAATCGCGGCGGCCACCGAGACATTGAGGGATGCAACCATCCCCGCCATAGGGATCATCACATGATGATCTGCTTCATCAGCCGCGGCGCTTGAGACCCCCCATAGTTCCGAACCGAGGAGCAGGGCAGTGGGCCCGGTATAGTCGATCTCCCGATAGTCAACCGCGCCATCAGAGAGATGGGCCGCCAGGATCTGATGACCGCTTTCACGAAACTCATGGCATGCTGCGGAGATTTCATCATGCAAATTGAGGCGGACGTATCTGCGAGTTCCACCGGATACCATGTGATGTCGTGGGATTTCGCCTTCAGCTGACACGGCATGGGCCTGGAAGATCCCGACCGCGTCACAGGTCCGCATTACGGCGGCGATGTTGTGTGATTTGTGGACGTTCTCCATGAGGACGGTCAGGTCGGGTTGACGGGCCGTCAACACGCGTTGCAGCTTCTGGAACCGTTCGGGTGTCATGAGATTTTGTTGACCAATGGATTTAGATAGTAATAATATACATTATATAAATCATATAAATTAATGATATTACAAAGAATAGTAGAGATTAATTCTGCCGGGCGCGGAACTAGCGACATCAGCGCCGAAATCGAGCGCGTTGTAACGGATTCGGGTGTCACGACCGGAATCTGCCACGTGTTCACTCACCATACCAGCGCTTCACTGATCATAAGTGAGAATGCAGATCCGTCTGTTCGTCGTGATCTTGAGCGCTTCATGAGTCGCATTGTCCCGGACGGCGATCCTTCCTTCGAACACGATGCCGAAGGTCCTGATGACATGCCGGCCCATATTCGAGCAGTGCTGACGACCACCGGGCTGAGCGTGCCGATCAGCGCCGGCAGATTGGCCCTGGGTACCTGGCAGGGCGTCTACCTATGGGAGCATCGGCACCGCCCGCACCGCCGCCAGATTACGATCACAGTGATGGGCGAGGCCTAGGGGCAACTCAGGACAGACGGCTGGCAACTGCCTGCCGTATGAAATCTCCGTGTTTCCCGACAAGCAGATCGGCGACGACGACGTCATCGATCGTGCCATCCTCGCGGATGAAGAAGGTCGCGCGGCGCACGCCGAATCCCAGCGGGCCGTCTACCCCATAATCCTTGACCGCACTCTTGTCCGGATCGGCTAGCAGCGTGAATGGAAGGCGGTGCTTGGCCTTGAAACGGGTGTGACTGTCTTCACCCTGGGGGCTGATGCCGATCACCCGGATGCCGACATCCGAAATGTCGTCGTGCATATCGCGGATGTCGCAGGCTTCCTTGGTGCATCCCGGCGTAAAGTCAGCCGGGTAAAAGTAGACCAGCACCGGCCCCTCAGACAACAGTGCCGAAAGCTGGGTCGGACGGCCATCCTGATCGCGTAGGTCAAAGTCGGGTGCCATGTCGCCGGATTTAAGCATTGGCTGAATCTCCTGAATCGAACACCGCTTCCATGACGCGATAGTCGGTCGATGCCATTCCGAGTGAGTGATATGTCGCCTGGGCCGATGTATTCCCGGCATTCACATATAGCCGGAGTCCGCAGACCTCCTTGTCAGCACGGGCCAGCACTTCGAGGTGCTTGTACAGGGTCGAGAACACCCTCTTTCCGCGCCAGTCAGGTGCGACGTAGACACTCTGTATCCACCAGAACCAGCCGTTCCGCCAGTCGCTCCACTCCAGAGTGAACATCAGCTGGCCAACAACCTGTTCATCGGCAACCGCTATGAAGTATTGGCCACATCCAGGATCCGAAAGCACTCGCCGGACGCCCTGCGTCACGATGCTTGCAGGCAGTTCCTTTTCCTCAGTCTCCCTGGCCATCGCCGCGTTGAACCGGACGATGGTGTCGAGATCCTGCAGACTGGCTTCGCGGATGAGGATGTCCATGAGTTGCCTGTGCCCCGGGCTGCCACAGAAGTTGGCGGACAGCATATCCGTCCCTGTCCTCGCTGTCAGGCGGGCAAATGGACAGCCCAGCAGGGGATGGGTAGAATTCGCGCCCTCTCGAAGTGGGGCCGTAGCTCAGTTGGGAGAGCGCCTGGATCGCACCCAGGAGGTCGTCGGTTCGATTCCGATCGGCTCCACCACTTCTAGCTTGCCCGCGGGCCCCGGATCGACTCTTGTCAGGCTTCGGGGGCTGATTCTTTACTGAGCCGCTCTACATTGGCCATGGCCGTTTCTGCCCATTGATACCCGGGGAAGAAGCCCAACATGGTCTGCAGTGTCTTCAGCGCCTCATCGAACTGCTTAAGCTCCATGTGAGTGACGACCAGCAGCTTCATGACATTCATTTGTCCCGGATGCTCACCATCGAGCCACGACAGCACATTCAGGGCAAGCTCTGTATTCCCCTGACTCTGGTATCTCATGGCCGCAATCGCGAGATCACGGCTGAAGTGCCGTTTGCGAAGATCAGGGTGGTGACTGATTCTCAGATCAGCCGGAGGAAGCCGGCCTGACCTGGAGCCACGATAATTCCAGCTCTCGTCGAGTGTCTTGCAGTCGACCCCGCACAGGTTCACTTCCGGGCTCAGGCACTGGACCATGCTGAGTTGGTCCATGAATAGCAGTTTCCTGCGCAGGTCCGGATCGGCGATGTGACTCAGGCAATCGACCTGCGGCTCGTCTTCTCCGGAAGCCAGATCGAAGAACTCTGAGGTCTGACGTTCCCAGTTCTGCAACAGGTGCAACACGTTGTCGGATTTCCGATAAAGGATGAAACCGACGTTGAACATGGGTTGCCCGTAGTGCTCCCGACTGTAGCTGTTGTCCTCAGCGCACTCGACCATCGCGATGTCGTGCTTGTCGAGAAGGGAGAACACGGTATTGATTTCGGCGCTGTACACGCGGGTATCGGAGTCCAGGTGGAGTGTGTAATCGTAGGGCGAGTGCGGCAGGCAGCGAATCCGATCCAGCTGGCCCTCCGACCATGTCCGATCGAAACCCGCTTCCGACTGGACGGGGATCACGTCATCGAAACACGGAGCCTGGGCGAAGGCCGAGTCCAGGAGATTGGTGAACAGTGTGATCGGGACATCGGGCATCAGAGCCTTTGCGCTGGTCGCAGAAAGGAATGCCTCCGCAACATAGCGGTCCTTCTTGGTCGCTACATAGACGATGCCACTTTGTTTATCTGACATGTGCGCGTCGATCCGGGCGTCACGCCTGCGCAGTTTCGCACGGTGCACGACCCGTAAGGGTGGGCCCCGCTAACTTCTATCAGGCAGTTG
>CALDWW010000091.1 GCA_937924335.1 uncultured Gammaproteobacteria bacterium | reverse complement strand
CCGATTTTCGATGCACTTCGGTTTGAGGAGCTTGAGACCGTTCAGTTCGCAATCAGTCTTCTGGATCGAGTCGCCGCCCGGAAATTTCTGCCTCTTGCGATCGAGCGCCGGATTGGAGTCATCGCTCGATCGCCGCTGGCTCAGGGATTTTTGGCCGGAGTGGACGGCCATGTGACGGGCTATGAGACATCGCACAGCTCGATGGACCAGCTTGAGGTCCGGGCTGCACAGGGAAGAAAGCTCCGCGTGTTGGCCGGAGATCGTCGGACGATGGCTCAGACAGCACTGCGCTATTGCCTTCAGTTGGACGGGGTGTCCACCACAATATTCTCAGTCACGAGTCAGGCCGAGCTTGAAGAGAACCTGGGTGCGCTTGACAGCCCGTCTCTGACCGACGACGAACTCCGGCTCATCGACGACCTCGTACCTGCAGTCCCGGCGACAGAAAGCCATTAGCAGGGTCGCCACCGGCTGGCGGCGTATGAAAGAGTCTCAAAGCGCAATCGCCTAATCGGAATGGCACAAAAAAACGGGACGGAGTTGCCTCCGTCCCGTCGGTCCCCCAGGCGAGCGATCGGTCTTGCCGATCAAGACAACAACGGATTGTTGCCTGCCTCACGGTGGGAACGAACAGGGAGTGTTGTTCCCAACTCTTTCGGCGAGCCGACAGCCTCTGGGGGAGACTCTGGCTTTTCCGACCCCGCCTCGCGGCGGGTGTGGCTTTTCGGGAGTTCCGTGTAGCTCCAATCTAGTCCGCTCACTCATTACGAACAAATTGTATTGAACATAATGCAGCGAACGTCGTCACAGAACCGCAAGATAATCAGTTGCTTGGACGGGCAAAACGGACTCGCAGCGCTTCCTCCTGATCGACGGCCTCCAGCTGCTCTTCCATGAATCGAATGTTGTCGTCAATCTCCGGCAGCAGGACGTTCTCGAGTGCCCGGGCCCGTCGCTCTGTCCTAACATACTCTGCGATCAGGCGGCGCATATTGGCCGAGCGGGCGGCCAGCTCCGCCGACAAGGGCAGCAATTCAGCGAAGCGGTCCCTGCATTCGATCGCTTCCGGAGATGGGACCGCCGGCGGTGGTACCGGGCCCCATCCGATGTCAGGACAGCGCGGGTCTATCAGTTCCACGCCCAGGAACCGGTAGTAGCGGTGCTCGCAGCCCCAGCCGTCGAGCTCGAACCGTGGAAAGACCGTCAGCTCCTCCAGGCCGTGGCGAGCTGCTGCTCCGGCGAGAGCCACGACTGCCCTGTCGTGAACGGTCTGGTAGGCGGCGAGGCTCTCTCGATAGGCTGTGAGCTGGCGGAGCATCTCCTGGGCGACGATCATCCGTTTCTCGTCCAGGAACTCGTAACCCTCCTGGATCAGCAGTCGCTCATCCTTGAGTTCAAGGTAGGCGCTGCGGGTCGGCGTGATCTGTGTGCCGTCAGGCAACGGTCGCTTCCTCGTCTATATAACGTTCGATCTGGGCATCGCTGAGGCGGGACAGCTCGACTGCCGGTAGCACTTTCAGCAGGCGCCAGCCGATTTCCATGCTCTCCTCGAGAGTTCTGGGCCCACTCTGATTGACGAGGTCGACCTCGAACATTTCGCCGAACCTCAGATAACGCTTGTCCGTATCCGACAAGCCTTCCATGCCCATCACACTGGCCAGAACTCTCACCCGCGTTGCACGGGCATAGGCGGCGAACAACTGGTGGGCCAGGTTGGGATGGTCCTTGTGCGTGTAGCCCTCGCCGGTGCCGTTGTCCATCAGCCTCGACAGGCTCGGCAGTACGGAGACCGGCGGGTAAACACCTTTCCGATCGAGGTCGCGGCCCAGGACGATCTGGCCTTCGGTGATGTAGCCGGTCAGATCGGGGATCGGGTGACCAATATCATCTCCGGGCATGGTCAGGATCGGCAGCTGGGTCACTGTTCCCTGAAGTCCCTTGATGCATCCGGCCCGCTCGTAGAGAGTCGCGAGGTCCGAGTACATGTATCCGGGGTACCCCTTGCGGCTGGGGATTTCTCCGTGACTTGCGGACACCTCTCGCAACGCCTCACAGTAGTTCGTCATGTCCGTGATGATGACCAGGACATGGCGGCCCTCGTCGAAGGCGAGATACTCTGCCGCAGTCAAAGCGTAACGCGGGGTCAGCAGTCTCTGAGTGCTGGGTTCGTCGGCTCGGTTGAGGAACATGACCGTGTGCTCCAGGGCGCCGCTGGATTCCATGGCCGAGCGGAACGCTTCCGCCGTATCATGCGGAACGCCGATGCCCACAAACACAATAGCGAACTCACCGGCTGCCCCACCTCGTAGACGAGCGCGTTGGGCGATTTCGGTGGCCATCCGATCGTGGGGCAGCCCGCCGCAGGAGAACAACGGCAGCTTCTGCCCGCGCACCAGGCTGTTCATCAGGTCGATGGTGGACACCGTGGTCTCGATGAAGTCGCGGGGCAGCGCTCTCGCCGTGGGATTGATCGCGAGCCCGTCTATCCGCATGCGCCGTCGCGCGGGTACCGGTGGTCCACCGTCCAGGGGGCGGCCGACACTGTCGAAGATCCGGCCCATGAGGCCCGGGCCGACGGCGAAGACGAGGGGTTCCGCCCGTAACCGTATCAGTGTGTCGTCGAGTCCGAGTCCTGTCGTCGACTCCAGGACCTCTATAACCATCTTGTCTTCGTCGAGAGCGGCGATGCGACCGACTCTCTGGTGCCCGTCCTTGTCGATTATCTGCACCGCCTCGTTGAGACCTACGCTGGCGCTGCGACGAACATAGAGTAATGGTCCCTCGATACGGCGCACGGCGCCGCGGAGCGTCAGATCACCGCGCATCGTCTTGGCCTCCAGTTTCGAGTTCCGCCAATTCTCGATCGATCGCCGACCACAGGCGGGTAAACTCGTCCGGGGAATCTTCAGGCAGTTCCTCGCCCAGCCTACGCAGCCGTCTCAGTACGGCAACTTCGCCGATCGACTCCGGTCTCGCGCCTGCTGTCAGGGCGTCTCCAGCGCGGTCGATAAAGTGCATCAACAGCCGCAACATGGCTGATTGTCTTTCGGGCGAGCAGTAGCGATCGATAGGGGAGAATGAGGATTGATAGAGAAACCCCTCGTTCATGAGTTCGGCACACATGAGAGTGAGCTGTTGTTCGTCCGGTAGCGCATCTTTGCCGACGATCCGCGCCATGCGCTCCAGCTTTTCCTGCTGCTCGAGGAGCGTGAGGATACGTTGCCGGTGATCGCGCCAGTCCGGGTTGCCCTGGATCTGCCACCAACGAGCCAGCGTGTCCACGTCCTCCGCGTAAGACACGAGCGGATGGATGGCCGGGTAGAAGCGCGCTTGCGCACGTGCCCGATCCAGCGCCCAGAAGCTGCGCACGTAGCGTTTCGTATGGCTGGTGACGGGCTCGGAGAAATCACCGGCCGGTGGGCTGACTGCTCCGATGATGGTGACCGAGCCTTCGTCGCCAGAGAGTGTCCGCACCCGGGCGGCCCGCTCGTAGAATTCTGCCAGCCTTGAGGCAAGGTAGGCCGGATAACCGGACTCGCCGGGCAGTTCCCCAAGACGGCCGGACACTTCCCTGAGTGCTTCGGCCCAGCGGCTGGTCGAGTCCGCCATCAGCGCGACGTGCAGGCCCATGTCGCGGAAATATTCGGCGACCGTGATCGCCGTATAGATGCTGGCCTCTCGCGCAGCCACGGGCATGTTCGACGTGTTGGCGATGATGACCGTCCGCTCCATCAGCGGTCGCCCTGTGCGGGGATCCTCGAGGCCGGGAAACTCGTCGAGGACCTCGGCCATCTCGTTGCCCCGCTCGCCGCAGCCCACATAGACGATGACGTCGGCGTCGCACCACTTGGCCAGGCTTTCCTGCAGAACAGTCTTCCCGGTGCCGAACCCGCCGGGCAGCGCAGCACGACCACCGCGGGCGACCGGGAAGAGCGTGTCCAGGATGCGCTGGCCGGTCACCATCGGGGCTTCCGGGCTGATCCGCTGCTGCACGGGCCGCGGTCTGCGCACCGGCCAGATGTGGCCCATCGAGAGTTCGTACCGCTGCCCGTCCTTGTCACTCAGGGTGCAGACGATCTCCGATTCCGGGTAGTCACCTTCGGAGACGATACTCACTACCTTGCCGGAGATGCCGGGCGGCGTAAGGCAGCGTAAAGCCGGCCCTTCCCTCTGGATGCGGCCGAAGAAGTCGCCCGCGGAGAGTTTGTCGCCTTTTTCCGCAATCGGAATGAAGTGCAGGAGTTCAGCTTGTTGTTCCACGGACCCTGCAGCATAGAAATGAACCGATTCGTCCGCCAACGGGCGCAATAGCCCGTCGAGAATCCGGCCAAGCAAGCCGGGCCCGAGGGGAACGGACAGCGGCAGGCCGGTGCCGGTCACCGGGTCACCCGGCTTCAGCCCGGTCGTATCCTCATAGACCTGCGCCACGAGTTGCTCGCCATCGAGTTGGATGACTTCTCCGAGGAGTGCCTTTGCTCCGACGCTGATCGCCTCATGAACGTGGAACTGCCCCTCGACATCGGCTCGAAGGACGGGACCACCGACCCAGTGGATCGCTGCGGTACTCATTGTTCCGCTCCAATAATGTCTTGCTGCTCGTGGATCTCTGCCAGCAGTTCGCCAGCCATTTCGTCCACTTGCGCGAGTAGCCCGGTGACGCTCATGTCGAGCTGTGCGTCATCGAGTCGCAACCTGAAACCCGCCTCTATGTCAGCAGCCGGGGTTAGCTCAAGACGGATATCTGATCCCGGTACCTCCAGGAGGCGGGACGCTTCATCCGGGTCCAGCGCAGCGGGAAACTCAATATGCCAACCGCTGTTCGAGAGCAAGGCAGCCGCTTCGGAAAGCAGCGTCCGAGCCCATTCTGATCGAGCGTCTGCATCGTTCCAGCGATCGACAAGCGCCTGACGCAGACTCTCGTGGCCCAGGACGAGTTGTTCTTTATCCAACGCTTGCCGCTTGCGTCGGATCCGGGAGGCGAGGGCCGCTCCTGCCCGCTGCAGACTTCGGTCCCGTTGGTCCCGTTCTTCCGCCACCGCCTGGGACATCCGTGAGCGCGCCTGTCGGCGCGCATTTCGCAGTAGCATCCGGGCCTGCTGCCTGGCGTCCGCCAGCAGCTCCTCCTGACGCCGGGTCAGGTCCGCCTCAATGCCCTCGAGCATGGCCTGGACCTGGACGTCGACGATGCTCTGGAATTCAATCATGACTCAACCCCGAGGGCCGCTCGCACTTCGCGCTCGATGTCCGGGAGTGGCGGGCCGGCGACAGCTTCAGGAACGATTGTCACCGGCGGTTGGGCTCGACTCACGGCGTCCTCCAACAGGTCTCGCGGCACGCCGGTTGAGGCTTTGGCGGTGATGATAACCAGGGGCGCCTGCTCAAGGGCCTGCCGGAACAAGGACTCCACCTCACCTGGCTGCGCCTCAAAGATGCGCAGTCCGGCGAGACGGAAACCGGCACCCGTCAGTTCGTCGCCGATGAATACCGGTACGCTCATCTCAACCCAGCCGGTTGAGAATCAGGATCGACACGATCAGGCCGTAGATCGCGATGCCCTCGGCCAGTCCCACCATGACGAGCACCCGGCCCATCAGCTCTGGCTTCTCCGCAAGGGCGCCCACCGCGGCGCTACCGACGTGGGCGACCGCATACCCGGCCGCTGCGGCTGACAGACCGGCCGCGGCGGCAGCTGCAGCAAAACCCCACTGGGTCACGCTGGGATCACCGCCGAGTGCTGCGACGGCCTCCTCGGCGAGCGCGGCTTCTGGGAACGCCAGCAGGAGCGTCCCGACGAGGGCAGCGAGCACGACTGCGGCGGCCGTGCCGATGAGGATGATGGCTGAGAGCCTCATGATTTTCTCCTTTATTTCCCGGGTTCCGCCTCGTCCGGGCTCGGTAGCGGCCTGAATTGCCGGCCGCTGGAGCGGAGGAAGCGGATGAAGAATTCGAACAGGACCAGGCGCGTTGTCTGGATGCCAACGACCAGGCCCTCGAGCCCGATAATCAGTATGTTGCCGAGGACGAGTACGGCCGCCTTGCCCGCCATGGACTGGAAACCGTCGGCCATCCCCATGATGGCGGCTGACAGCCCGGCATGGGCTAGCGCGAAGGCGCCCACGCGGACGAAAGAGATCGTATTGACCAGCAGCTGCAGCACCGTCTCGATGTACTCGCCGGCCGCGTTGCCCGCCGCGGGGAGGACATCGGGCCGGCGACGTAACGCGGATCCGAGGATGAACCAGACCGTGCCCAGCATGCCGAACCAGACGCCGCGGGCGTCGACGAACACGATGGCGAACAGGATGCCGAAGTAGGTCATGGGCAAACCCAGGCGGGCGCCCCAGAATTCCATGTCTTCGCCCCGCCAGTGGCACTGGTGCGCATCCAGGCCGAGACCCAAGGTCACGACGGCGACGCCGAAGATCAGGCTGGCGGTGAGAACAGGAATCGGTTGTTCGATCGGGTGTACCCACAGCGCGGGGATCAGATGCTCGTTGGTGAACACGCTGCCGAATACGAAACCGAAGATCATGGCCGCGATTCCACCCGGAATTAGCAACGCCAGCATCGGGACCTTCTTTCGCAAGAGCAGCCCAATCGCAAGCAGGACCGCACCCTGACCCACATCGCCGAACATGTATCCGAACATTAGTGGCGCCATGAATGCCAAGATGCGCGAGGGGTCGACCTCGCTGTCACCCGGCGTTCCGAGGAGTGCGGCAAACAGCTCGAAGGGTCTGGCCCAGAGCGGGTTTTTCATCACCATGGGACGGGCTACGTCAGCCGGTGGTTCGCTCAGCCGCAGCAGATAATTGACACCGTTGTCGTGGAGTTTCGTATCGACAGTTTGTGCGTCGGGGTCACTGGTCCAGCCGGTAATCCAGGCGAAACGCTCCGTCACTGGCAGTTCGGGTACGTGTGTAACGTACCAGTCCAGCAGGCGGAGTCTCCCCAATGCGGCGGCCAGATGATGCTCTTCGCCAAGGACTTTCAGCGATGCCGCCAGTCGCTCATCCGAATTCCTCGCGGAGGCGATCCGCTCATCGATAGCGGCGCGCGCCTCGGATGGTTCTCCCGGCAACCATCTCGGCAGCTCGAGAGGTCGGGCCTTGAGCGCCGCCAGGTACTCATCCAGCATTTGGATTTGCTCGTTCTCGCCGACGGCGAAAAGGAAACGATTCGCCTCTGTCCTGACCGGCTGTAGCAACACCGATGGCGGGACCTGCTGGATCTCGGCATCCTCCGGCACGACGTAGAGACGGCCGGCAAGATAGGGTCCACTCGAGGCGAGCTGATGCAGATCAGGTAATTCCTCATCGTCGACCGCCATCGCTTGTCTAAGCGTCTCCAGGTCATGGCGCATGCGCCGGGTGTTCTGGATCTCTGCGATCAGAGGGGCTGCTTCCTCGGCCCAGCGCCTGGTCGTCGCCAGGGCCGTGTCGAGTTGATTTGCAGGTTCCGCCGCCGCCTCGACCGGCTGCGGCTGCGGCTCGGGCCACCAGTCACCGAAACGCCTGGATAACTCCCCATACTCATCCAGACCTTGATGGAGATCCGGGAGCTGCGCGCGACTGGTCGCCTGGCTGTGTGTCTGGAGTTCGACTGCGCCGGTAGAGGCCAGACAGCGCAGCGCACGCGTCAGCTCTTCCCTTGGCGTCAGGATCTCGAACCACTGGGCGGCGATGGGTCTTATGCCCACTGCGGTCTCTCCGCCGGCTCCTGGAACAGGGTCCGTAGCACCAGTCCGCCGCGCAGCCTCTCGACATCCAGAGCCATCAGCCCCAGGTGTGCGAAAACCGCCGGTATGCGGCCTGCATAATGTCGGAAGACCACGTTGAATCGTTGAGCGAGACGATGCCTCAGCGGAGGGCCGACGGGGTGTGCCAGCGGATTGTCCTGGATCGCCGCTGTGTGCTTCTCGTAGTCGAGTCGGATACGGTCCAGGGCTGCCCCGGAGCCTTCATCCGTCTCGGGGCACATTTCCTTCCAGATATCGAACCATGCCGTCAGCGGTGAGATGTCCCAGTCGATCTCGAAAGCGAGCCGGGATAGCGGTGACGACGCCAGGGCTTCGCGCCGGCGATCAGGGTCCGCCTGCGATACCTGCGCCAGCACGGGGTCATCCATCATCCACCGGGGCACGGGCTCGTTTCGCATCAAATGCACGAAGTGTGGAAGGTAGGGCAGGGTCGACATCCAGGCCACCGCGCTCCTCCATTCCGTCGGCATCCAGGATTCGATCTGCGTGACGTAGAGGCCCCAGTCCATCCGCAGGGACCGTTCCACCTGGTGACTGTCGGCTTCCGATGCAAGATGAACGATCCACGGTCGCAACGAGGTGGCGCGAGCGGCCTGCAGGTAGCTGGCGAGATCCGGAGTCGATTCGAGCAGACGCCAGCGATCGTCGCTGGGTCGTTTGCCATGGCGGGCCTGGAGGCGGGCCTGCACGTAGGCGAAACGGTTAGTGGTCGTCATTGTGACCGCTCGTCAGTCGTCGAGCGAGGTTCTGCGCCGCCTTCCTGACCGCCGTTGACTGGGCCGGTTCGTAGTCGATGGCGGCGCGAAGTCTAGCCGCTTCGCGACGCATCTCGCGGATGCGGGCCGCCGTCTGCCGATGGGAGGCGGCGTGTACGTCGCTGATCCGACGCTGCGTGGTCTCTTTGATCCGACGGGCCCTGTCCCGGGCGTCTGACTGAATCCGTTCCGCGGCGGTTCGACAGGATTCGATCTGTGCCTGGGCCTCTCGCTCCGCGGCGAGAACCCGGTCCATCGCCTCCCTGACGGACATCGGCCGGGCGGGAGATCGGTCGGTCATCGTTTGCTCCCGACTATGTCGGCGGGGCGTCCGGGAGCCTGGGGATCAAGCCGTCAACGGCACCCCGTTCATTAGAAAAGTATCATCTAATGCGGTAAAAGCACTTGATCTGGCGCAAGTTCCGGGTGTTTCCCATCTGGGGTGGATAACCCATAGGCGCGCGAACTCGACGGCGTCGCGCAGTTCACGCGGGACCGCCACGACGCGGTCTGCGGCGGATTGCGGGGGGCCGCGGTGTGCGACCCCAGTGCGCCACTACGGCTCAGCCCTGCTCACGCGTCCCGTAGAGCATGGTGACATTGATTCGGCGGTTCTCGAAACCATCGCGGAATCTGATGTCGTCTGTCCGATGGAACAGGTCGGAGTTGAATATGACCACGCGGTTCTGGCGGTGCGGCACTACTAGTTCCTGGGCACCCTCGGCGGCCAGGTACTCATCGATGCGGGTCTTTGTTTCGGGATCTGCGGTATTGAAGTCATTCGGTCCCCAACGGGCCGGCGCTTCCTTGTCCCAGATGCGCATGCCACCGGAGTCCAGGTCCAGCATGGCGTCGTCGGGCGTCAGCCAGAAATTGACGTTGACTGCCGCGAAATCGGCATGCATGTCGATCCCGGAGAGCCTGCTGTCATAGTGATACGCCCATAGCTGAAGCAGCGGCCGGTTACCGAAAATGCCGGGGAGGAGCGCCGGGAGTTCCTCGGCGATCTGCAGGACCAGGGGGCAGTCGAAACCGTCATGCAGATAGGCGCCCACGTAGCCGTTGGGATGGTCGGCGTCATACCAGATCGTCGATTCGAGAAGAAACTGTCGCAGGGAGGCCAGGGCTTCGGGGCGCAGGAAGCCGTCGATCCAGGTGATGCCGGGAGCGCGCCGGAGATAGTCTTCGGTGATCGCGGCCGGGTCGAGGTCCGGGTTCAGTGCGCCGTCAGTCAACGTCGGCGCACCGATACGCCGGATGCAACGGTTGTAGTGACCGCCCAGCTTGGCAATGGACGCCGGGTGCAGTCCTATGACATCGCCCTCGCCAAGATCGTCCGGCAGCGCACCCTGGAGTGCCTCGTGCTCGAGGATGATCCTGTCCAGGTCATCCCGATCGGGTTCCAGAGACCGGATATAGCGCAGCTGGTCGACATCGTGACGCAGCTTTGCCTTGTTCGTGCGGCGGATCTCGGGCCGGTTCAGACCATAGCCCGAATCCGGGTCGCGCAGAAGCGCGTGACCTCGACTGAATGCCGCGACCGCTTCCTGAAGGTGACCCTGGCGCTTGAGAAGTTGACCGAGCTGCCGCCAGGCGATGTCGTGCCCGGGGCAATGCTGAGTAGCGAGCTCCGCCACGCGCAGAGCCTCTTCCGGCTGGCCCTTCGACTCGAGCAGGCGGCTCAGGCGAACGTGGGCGTCGGGCACATCGGGCGCGGCAACATCGATGGCCCGCCTCAACAAGTCCTCGGCGGCGTCAACGGCACCCGCATCTTCCCGTAATGCGGCCAGCTCCACCAGGGCATCCCCATTCCCGGGGGACTGTTCCAGGGCTGACTCGAAGCGGGCGGCTGCCGTGGCTTTGTCATTGCGGCGAAGGCTCAGCTGTCCGCTGTAGAGGAGGGCGTTCAGATGATCCGGTTGCAGCGCCAGGGCACGCTGGAGCTCCCTCTCGGCATCCTCGAGCCGACCCTGTTTCTCGCGAACGAGGGCGAGGTGGTAGCGGATTTCCGCATGCTCGCCTGCGCGCTGTGACAATGCCTCGAAAATGCCGGCGGCCGGGTCCAGTTGCCCGGTCTGCAGCAGGGCACGACCCAGGTCGAACTGGATGGCAGCATTTCCGGGCGCAAGCTGCGCGGCGGTCTTGAGATGGCGCAGGGCGTCGTCCGTGTGGCCGCGCTGCATCTCGAGGATGCCAAGATGATATCTGGCTGTCTCGTCGTCCGGCCGCCTGCTCAGGACTCTTACATAGGCCGCATAAGCGTCGTCCAGACGGCCGGCCCGATGGGCCTGCATCGCGGTGCTTAGATCCTCGTCATGGGGGCTCACCTTGCAGCGTACCTCTCAGCGTGTCTCGGCCAGCGAGTGCTCCCGCGAAGTCTTGGCGCCGAACGACTCCGAGGTGGTCCCAGGAGCGCGCTTGGGTCGTGGTTCATGCAAGGGTCTTACGGTCACCGGAACCGCTGACAGGGCTGCATTGCCGGAGAGCGGATCAACCGATTCATGATCGGTCAGATCGTTGATACTGGTGCCCGGGTGCTGGCTGGCGACCTTCATTTGGACTCCCTCTCTGTCGTGGCCCCAGCCGTGGGGCAGGCAGACGACCCCGGGCATAATCTCTTCAGTGATCTCGATCGGTGCAACGGTCTCACCCACCCGTGACTTGAGCAATGCGTTCTGGGACTGCGCGAGGCCGAGCCGGTCGGCGTCATCAGGATGGATCAGCAGCGTGCAGCGATTCTTGCCCTTCACCAACCGTTCGCAATTATGCATCCAGGAGTTATTGCTGCGTGGCTGCCGCCGACTAATCAGCAGCAATTCGCCCGTCGAGATGTCGGTCTGCCCGGGTTCCATGCGACTACGCAGCCGCGCAAGATCGCGGATCATCGGTTCGGGCGCCAGATTGATTCGCTGATCCCGCGTTGCCAGTCTCTCCGGCAGGCAGGGTTCCAATGGCCCCAGATCCAGGCCGTGCTCCGCCGCGGTCAGCGAAGGATAATCTACCGTCTGAGCATAAGGGCCACGTTTTAACGCCTGTTTCAGCAAGCCGGTCGGTCCCAACGACATCATCTGCCAACGGGCAAGCGTGGCTTTCAGGCGCCGCCACAAGGGCCCGTCCTGAAGCCTGCGGCTCAGCTCCAGCGCAATCTCCCAATCGTGGCGGGTGTCCAGGCCGGGCTCGAACAAGGCTGCCGAGTAGCGCGCGACATTGCGTATGGCCAGCAGGTTGAAGACGACGTCGTAGTGATCATGTTCGAGCGCCGCCGTGGGCGGCAGGATGACGTGCGCATGGCGCGTCGTCTCGTTGACGTAGAAATCGATTGAGACCATGGAGTCGAGGCCCGCCAGCGCGCGGTCGAGCTGCCGGCCGTTCGGCGTAGACAAAACCGGATTGCCAGCAACAGTTAGCATGCCGCGGATACGACCACCACGGTCCGCCAGCATCTCCTCGGCCATGGTGGCCGCCGGCAGTTCACCGCCAAACTCGGGCAGTCCGCGGACAGAACTCCTGAATCGGTCGTAGCTGCCCCGCCCCTGGAATTTCATGAGATCGACGGCCGGCTTGGTGAACATGGCGCCACCGAGGCGATCGAAATTTCCGGTGACGATGTTCATCACGTTGACCAGCCACTGACAGAGGCCGCCGAACTCCTGCACGGATACCCCCATGCGTCCATAGGCGACTGCCGAACGGGCGGTGGCGAAGTCTCGAGCGAGGGCGCGGATTTGCTGGCCGTCCATTCCGAGCGCGCCGGCGACCTTCTCCGGCGCAAATCGACGCAGGACACCCGGCAACTGGTCCAGGCCTTCCGTGAAGGCCGCCAGTCGGTCCGGTCGCGCCAGCTCTTCATCGAAAATTGTGTGAACGAGAGCGGCAAGCAGGAGCGCGTCGGTACCCGGACGGATGAACATGTGCTGATCGGCGATCCTGGCCGTCTCGGTGCGTCGCGGATCCACGACGATCAGTCGTCCCCCACGGGCCTGAAGATCCTTTAGACGCTGGCGGATGTCCGGCGCGGTCATCAGGCTGCCGTTCGAGACGACAGGATTGGCGCCGATTACCAGCATAAAGTCCGTTCGGTCGACGTCCGGGACAGGCAGCAGCAACTGGTGCCCGAACATCAGATATGCGGACAGGTGATGCGGTAGCTGATCTACTGACGTAGCTGAAAAACGGTTCCCGGGACGCAGCGCCTTGATTAGCAGCGGCCCATAGAGCATCGCCCCCCAGTTGTGTACGTTGGGATTGCCGAGATAGACGCCGAGCGACCCGGCACCGTGGCGATCACGCACGCTCCGCAGACGATTCGCCGCTTCATCGAATGCCTCGTCCCAGCCAATTTCCTCGAATTCTGATCCTCTGCGGCGAAGCGGCTTCCTGACGCGGTCGGTGTCTTCGTGGATGTCCTTTAGCGCGACGGCCTTGGCACAGATGTGGCCCCGGCTGAATGGATCCAGCTTGTCTCCCCGGATGGACGAGATCCGCCCGTCTTCCAGTTTTATCTCGATGCCGCAGATCGCCTCGCAGAGATTGCAGGCGCGGTAGTGTGTGAAAGCGTGTTCGGCTCCCGATGTTCTGGACTGAGTTCTTGCCATTCCCGTGCCTCGACAGACTCCGCGTTGCCCGGAGGTCGTCTCCTGCGGCAGATGGGAACAACTTACACTGACGGACGGTGGTGTGCACTCGCAATCCCTGCCGCTCTGACAGCGTGATCGTGACGCGGGGCAGCAGGAGGGGGCCTTCCAGGCGGCACACTCACTAACGGGGGCTGACCAGATGACGATGATCACAAACAAGAAGGCCGGCACGATGCCGGCCTTCTTAAGTCGTTGTTGGTGGGCGATGCTGGGATTGAACCAGCGACCTCTCGCGTGTGAGGCGAGCGCTCTCCCGCTGAGCTAATCGCCCGAAGGGGAACGAGATTCTACGGAGCGAGCCGGAAGTGGTCAACGCGGCTTACCTGAGATGCGGGACCGCACTGTTCGGGTCGCAGCGCGAGGGAACCTCTCTCGGGAACAGATCGTATTTGTCCAACGGTGCTCGATCCGCACTACAGGCGTCGGTGAAACCATCGGCGGCACGGCGATTGTCCGCCCAGTCATCGCCGGGGAGGTAGGGCTCCTGAGGCCGGTGAATCAGGCCGCAAGGAGTAGCGGCGTCGCCGCCGACGTTCAGTCGCAGCGGAAATCGTCCTCGCCGACGGGCTTGCAGTAATCCGACCATCCTACCTCTCGCCAGTAGTCGAGCAATCCGTCCTCCACGACCATCTCACGAAAGCCCGGATGTTGGCGGAACACGATCGCTTCCGGGTCGAAGAAGAAGAACCAGCGCGCTTCCGTCAAGACGTCGTCCGCACTCAGCTCACCCACGATAAAATCCGCCGCCCCGATCCAGGTCACGCATTGCACCAGCAGTTCGCCGTAGTACCAGGCCCTGGGCCCGGTAATTTCACCCGTAACGATCGCATCGTTGGTTGCCCTGATTTCGTTCAGCAGGCCGGTCGCCAGAGACGGGTCATCACGGGCTTTCAGGCATCTTTCGGTAAATGGGGGCACCATGTCTTCGTGGCGTCGCAGGATCTCCAGGGCGGTCTCGTTATCGCCTTTCCGGACGTAAGTGCTGGCGAGAAATACCCAGGCCTTGATTTTCGCGTCCGAACTCAGGCGATCCGCGATTTCGAGATGCTTGATCGCAAGATCGTAGTCGCCACTCATGTTTGCGGCGGCGGCGACCTTGAAGTTGACGGACCGCGAGGCGGGATCCGCTTCGTAGGCTTTGAGCGCATATCGCCTGGCCTCGCTCACTCGACCGCGAGCCATGAGAGATTCCGCATAGTAAGCATTCGCGCCGGAGTCAGCAGGATCAATATCGAGCGCACGCAGGAAATAGGTTTCGGCGTCGATCCAGCGCTGCTCCTGTTCCGCGATCTCCGCCAGGACCGCCCAGGCGCCCGGGAGACGAGGGTTGAGTTCCAGGGCGCGACGGGCCGCGGCTCCCGCCTTGGCGAAGCCGGCGTCCGTCCAATCGACACTGGCCCTGGCCAGTGCCTCCCAGGCGACCGCGCAGTCAGGGTCCTGGGCGACTACTTTCTCCAGAAGCTCGATGCCGCGAACATGGGCTTCGGAGCGCAGAGGACTGGAGACCAGGCGCCGCGCCTGCAGGTAGACATCGTAGATCCCGGCGCAATTGTCCACGGCGCCGTCGATCCGGGTCCCCGGTTGCACCGGCAGTGTCGCTCCCAGTGCGGCCATCACCCCGTCGACGATCTGACGCTGTGTCTGGAGGGCGTCCGCGATCGGCCGCTCAAAGGTGGCCGACCACATTTCTCTCCGGTCGCTGACCCGGACGATACGGGCCTGGACACTCATGACACCCTGCGATACGCCCACGTCCCCATCAAGAAAAGCATGGATCGCCAACTCCTTGGACAACACGAAGCGATCCTGGCCGGCCGCCCTGAGCATGCTCGTGGTCGCAGGCCCGATGATCTTCAGGCCCGATTCGACGGCGAGCATCCGCCTGATTTCGTCGGCAAGCACCTCCCCCATGGAATCCTGATCGCCGGTTGCCTCCGCGTCCTGGAATCCCAGCACGGCGATAGCCCGTGCCTCGCCCGGTGCTTCCGGTGTCGCCAGGACGTAAATGGCCAGGGAAAGGGCCAGCACGACGCCCGACATCTGCACATAGTCGAAAAAGGCGAGTCGGATGTGCTCGTCGCCGGGCGATCGTGGCGCCGTCTTCCTGATGCCGTCGCGGGCGATATCGAAGTGCCAGCCGATGACTACGACGACGGGGAAGAGGGCGACCAGGGCGGCCAGGAGATTCCGCATGAAGCCGGGAGGGAGCCCCGCTTCGGAGAGGACCTCGACGACCTGCAGTGCAAGCCATGCGGCGATGATATAGAGCACCGCTGTACGCAGAACGCGTCTGCGCTTCAGCTCGCTGCCGAGTTGCCTGAGCATCGGCTAACGATTCCCCCCTTTAGCGCCGACGGCCAACGGCCTTCCTGATTGAGCGGTCCTGCGTTCTGCTGTCAGTCACAACGGAAGTCGCTGTCGCCCACCGGCTCGCAATAGTCCGCCCAGCCCCACTGACGCCAGTAGTCGATCAAGCCGCTTTCCACCACCATCTCACGGAACCGGGGATGCTGTCGCAGCACTTTCCACTCCGACATGAAGAAGGCGTACCACTGCAGCTCCGTGATATCCACCGAGAGCGCCGTCTTCACGGCCAGGTCGCCGTCGCCGATCCAGGCGTCGCACGAGATCACGGGCCAGGCCCAGTTGATCGGGTAGGCCCACACGTCCTGTTCCTTGTCCACATATTCCTCATAGGTCGCGGCCATGGCTTCATTTAGCCTCGGACGCAGCGATTCGTCGTCCCGGGCTTTCACGCAGGTGAAGTACCACTTCGCATAGCCGGGCACATCGCCTGTCAGGTACTCGGTGAAGATCTGCATCGACCGGTCGCTATCACCCTTCATCAGGAGCGCGTAGGCCTTGTTCCACCACAGCACGGACTCGCTCGACGGCCTCAACTCCTCAAAAAGTCTGATGTGCTCCAACGCAACGTCCCACTCGCCCGCATAGGTGGCCGCAAACTGGACGCGCCAATTGACGTGCGATGAAGCCGGGTCTCGCCGATAGACGTCGAGGGCGTGGCGGAGCGCTTCCTTAACCCGGCCGCGCGTGATGAGAGACTCGGAGTACATCAGATTGACCCGCAGGTTGGTCGGGTCCGAATAGATCCCCTTGAGGAAGTACTCTTCCGCGTCGGACCAGCGACCCTCCTGTTCCGCGATCTCGCCGAGGATGCTCCAGGCTTCGGGCAGTGTGTCGTTCAGTTCCAGGGCGCGTCGGGCCGCGGCACCTGATTTGGCGAATCCGCCCAGGGAGTAGCTCCAGTCGTTCAATGCCTGCGCTTCCCAGGCGAGGGCGCACTCGGGATCGATCTCGGTGGCCTGCTCGATCAGTTGCCGTCCTCGCTGCCGTTTTTTGTCTCTATCCGGGTCGCTGGAGGGAGTCGCGGATAGCTGTCTGCCGCGCAAGACCATGTCATAGACTGAAGCGCATTGTCCGGCCTCCGCCCGCGGTCCGTTGACCGGGTCCGGATCGAGACTGGGCGCCACGGCGCCGATTACCGACCGCATGATGTCCTGCTGGAGGCGGATCGCGTCGTTGATCGGTCCCGCAAAACTGGCCTGCCAGATCGGGTTGCCGTCCGGGATGGCGATGACTCGGGCGTCCACTGTCAATTGTCCGGCTTCATTCCTCACCGTGCCTTGCAACAAGGTGGAGATCTCGAGCTCGTTAGCAAGTTCGGTCCGCGACTCTCCGGCCGCCTGCAGGATCTCACTGGTCTTG
Organism: uncultured Gammaproteobacteria bacterium; assembly: GCA_937924335.1. GTDB lineage: Bacteria > Pseudomonadota > Gammaproteobacteria > Steroidobacterales > XN24 > JAHEFR01. The sequence continues at coordinate 3,518 of CALDWW010000091.1, read as the reverse complement.
GTGCCCATGACCCGCAGGCCTGCCGTGCGCGTGAGTCCCTGGCGCAGCTCCTCGGCCAGCGCGCCGCCGATGTGGTCGTCCTCGGATACCGGCGCCAGGTCTTCGAAGGCGAGCACGGCGATGGTGCGTCGCTTGACTGGCGTCCCCGCCACGGGAGCCTCCACGGGAGACGGCGGCGAGAAGATCAGGTAGCTGACCATGGCGATGACCAGAAGGTGTCCGGCCAGTACTACATGGTCCATGAAGCGGGTTGGCGGCAGTACCTCCTCAGGCGGTAGAGGCGGCGTTCGCTTGATCCCGTCCGCGGAGATATCGAAAAACCAGCCGACGACGATGACCAGGGGATAGAGGGACGCCAGGGCGATGAAGAGCCAACGGATGATGCCGGCCGGCAGCATGTCCTGGAGCACTTCAGCGACCTGCAGAAGAACCCACGCGCCGATGACGAATAGTGATGCTGTATTCAGCACCCGCCGCCGCTTTAGTTCGCAGAGCAGTCTTTGCATCAGGGATCCCCTTGTTTGAGTCTAGTCTGCGGGGATCAATTCGGTAACTACTACTTCTATTGTTCTGCCTCGCGTAGAACTCCAGACCGAGGGCGCAGTGGATCAGAGATCATGGCGGGTCATGCCTGGAGTCCGGACAGCGTCGCTATCCCATTTGGCCGGGCCCGGGGGCCTGGCGACAGATAGCTGGCGAGTTCAGCACAGAGTGTTCCCGCCGTCCGGATCAGAACTACTAGCGCTCGATCTCCGTCTTTGCGTGGTAGAGGAAGAACGTTCCGCTGGCGGATAGGCCCTCGAAATCCGTCGCCACGACCTCGATCTCCAGGTGCCCGGCGGCAGACTGAGGCGCACGGCCGCGGAAGCGTCTTGCACCCGGGTCGAATTGCACCCAGGTCGGTAGTGGCTCTCCCGTAGCCAGTTGGGCCGAGAAAGTCATGACATCCCCCGGATCGGTGTCGACAAATGTGTCTTCGTCGAATTCGTGCAGAAGATCTCCGCCGGGCGAGACATGGACATCGGGAATCGGCTTCGTGAGCTGGGGCGCCACGTTCATGACGTTGGTCCTGACCAGGTGCCGGTAGTGTCGTCCCGCGCGGAAGGCGACGAAAATCCAGATGACGGCAAGGGCCGCGTTGATCACGAAGAAGTGCTGGAAGGTCATGCCGAGGAGGTTCAGGCCCACGAAGAAGGCGGCTCCCTGGACCATATCGCCGAAGCGCCAGAAGAAGGTGTCGATGGCGGTCTTGGCTTCGTATTTCTCGGCCTGACTCAGCGGCAGGAACAGCGCCTGTCGGGTTGTGTTCATGACCGAATAGTCCACGCTGTTCTCGACGATCTTGACGATCCGGAGGATGCTGAAGATAGGGATAAAAGCCATGCCGATCGCTATCAGGCCGTAACCGAATGCGGCGATGACGGGCAGGATCATGAGCGCGCCGCTGACACCCACATAGCGGTAGATCCGCGACACGATGAACGCCTGAAGCAGCAATCCGAACAGGTTGACCCAGAAGTAGAAGTCGCCGAAGAACTTGCCGATGGCCACGCCGGGATCGGAATACACGCCCGCGGCCACCTGTTGTGCGGCCCACTCCTGGACGAAATCCTTGAGGATCACCTCGCCGGTGCTGTTGACCCAGTTCAGCAGGATGACGAGGACGGCGATCAGCAGCAGATAGCGGTTTCGGAGAATGTGCGCGAAGCCGCCGAGCATCTGTTCCAGGCGGTCATCCGGCGGGCCCTCCGGCTGCTCTGCGTAGACACCGCGCGATCCCTGCGGAATCGCCCGTCGTGCGGCCTCGCCAAGGGCCAGCGTCACCAGGAGGATGACACCCGCGGCCAGCAGCATATCGAGTTGCGAGATGCCGACCCAGGTGAGGAACTTGAACGTTTGAGAACCGCCGAGCGCACCCGCCGACGCGCCGATCATGATGACCGGGAATAGTCGCTGACCACTCTTGACGTTGAAGCAATCCGCGGCAAAGGCCCAGAATTGTGCGATCAGCATGACGCCGAAGATGCCGACGAACACGTAGTAGATGAAGCCGATCTCCATCTGGGCATGGCCCATCAGGTAGAAGATGCCGATATTCACGGCAAAGAACACCGTGACCCAGCGGATCAGGAAGGTGGTCTGGGCGGCGCGGAAAAGCAGACCGTAGAGCGGCACGATGAATAGCAGCAGCAGGGCCTGGGCCGCGATGGCGTAGCTGGCAGTCTCAGCGCCATGCTCCGTGAGGATGAATACTTCGCGGGTGGTCTTGAGGATGTAGTAGCAGACCAACAGGAGGAATGCGTAGAGCCCGAAGAGCAGTACAGCGCGCCCTTCGCCCGGTCCCATCTTCGTAAATGGAGACAGGCATCTATCGATGAAGGTCAATCCACCGGATTGTCTGCTCGTCATGTGTCTCCCCAAACCACTCGCCGCCATCGACGCTTCGGACCACGGATGCCAATCTTACCGTCTCGGCCGGGCTGATGCCGGGTTTCGGAATGTCACGGCTGACCTTGACGACGGGGGTTGCTACCATTAAAGGTCTGGCTCGCGGAACTGGGGTCGGACCGACCACAACGAGAACAACCAATGCCAAGATTACTCCTGTCCTGTCTACTGATCGCGCTCAACTCTGTCGCAGTGGCCTCCAGTCCGGTCAAGAGTCCGGACTCGGCGGAAGCCGCGGAAATGCGGTCGATCGTCGAGTCGATGAAGGCGAATCCCCGCGGACCGTTCAGCCGCATCCGCTGGTTCTGCGCGGACGGCACGATCCTGCCGCCAAAGGCCTACGCGTGTTCCGAGCATGGCGGAGGGCGCCAGCACGGCGAATGGAGCGCGGATACTCTGCGTCTGCACGAGGCCGGCTTTCCGGTCGCCAACGTTATGGTCGAACTGTCCGCTGAGGATTTCGGCGAGGCGCTCAGCCAGCAACAGCATTTCCGCACGGTGATCCTCGAGCAGTTCCTGATCGACGCAAATGACGGCTGGATTCTCAGGAAAGCCCGCTTCTACCGCGGCGCCCTGCAGGTCGAGAATGAGCGGGTCGCAGCCTATGAGTTCCTGTCGCAACTGGCGCGGGAACCGAACTGGCAACAATACCGCTATCCGATGCTGGTGGAAGCCGCACGTCTGATCCCTCACGGCGAGGAGACCGTCGGCCAGGCGGAGGTCCGCGGCATGGCCACCGCGTTGAACGAGAAGGACGCCGGTTTCGGCGATCTACGCAACAAGATCCACGGCCGGCCCGAGCCGGCAGACGCCACGCGGGTCCGCGAATACGCCGGATCCAGGGGCAAGTCGGAACTGTCTGAGGACTACGAAAGACTGGCAGCGGCCATCGATGCGGTCGCGGCGCGTCCCGACCCTGGCCCGGCGGTCCTGGCGTATGCCGGAAAAGTGCGTGATGCGGGGCTTGCCAGCGACTTGCGCGGTGGCGCGGCACGGTTGGGCGCCGCGACGGATCCGGCCGCACGCATTAGTGCATTGGGCCAGCTGATGGCTCGCCTGCGCGACGGTAT
>CALDWW010000090.1 GCA_937924335.1 uncultured Gammaproteobacteria bacterium | reverse complement strand
GCCAGTGAGGCGACCGCTGCAACATGGTCGCTCTCTACGGCATGGCGCATGCCGATCACGAATCCGAGCAGGAGTAATGTAAGACTCATGTCACGCCCTCGGCGGACACCGGTTGCGATCCGCTGTCCGTTTTCTGCGGTGCCTGCTCCAAGTCTAGTTCGAGGCTGACCAGTGTCATCTCCTCGCCGCTGATGAGGCGGGTGCGGAAGTCGCCGCATTGCCCGCACAGTAGACGGTTGGGCAGCGCATCGCTCTCGGCGCCGCACTGGCTGCAGGCGACCCGGATCGTGCTGAGTTCGATAACGAGGTCCGCATCTTCCGCGACGGTTCCCGTTGCCGCGAGTGGGAAGGCGTTCTTCAACAGGGCCGGCTCGACACCGGACAAGGGTCCGATCTGCAGGACGATCTTCTCGACGCGCTTCGCCCCATGCTCAGCCGCGATCCGATCGACTTGTCCCATCAGTGCCAGGCAGACGGAGAGTTCGTGCATTCAGCCCTCCTGATCCGGCATCAGCATGACACGTCGAAGCAGGCTTCGGCGGCTCAGGCGATCCTCGAACAGCACATCGCCGACACCCTTGCGCGACCGTTCGGGGGCCCGGGTCGTGTCTTCGTCGAACAGTCTGTCCAGGACGGCCTCGGCAACAGAGCGGGCCGTCTGCTGGTCGGGGAAATCGGATACGGTCGAAAACAGGGCGGCAGTCAGGTGAGGGATACCGGCAAGCTCGGCGCCATGAAACTCGTAGTTTCCCGCCGGGAAGTCCCAATCACTGGAGGCACCCTGCGTGAAGGCCTCCACATCATCGTCGGGCCCCGCCAGCAGCACGAGATTCATGAACCATGGCGAGATCATCACGCCGACCGTCCGTCCCTGCCAGTCCCGGAAGCCGACCGCTTCGACCCGCAGGCGGGCGTTGAAGATCGGCAGGTCTTTCATCTTCTGCTCACCGATCCCCCGGTAGGCCTCTGCGAGTGTGTCGATGCGCGCGTCCACATTCAGTGCTCAGTCGTCGATGGGCAGGAACATGCCCTTTTCTGAGTCGCACTGCGGGCAGCGCCAATAGTCCGGCAGCTGAGAGAAAGGCGTGCCCGGCGGGATCTGTTCTATCTCGTCGCCTTCGGCAGGGTCGTAGACCTGCCAGCAGATGCGGCACTCGAGCCGGGTCTCATCCGAGAGTCGGGACGCGATATCGCTGTCGTTGATCTTGCGGTCCATCTGGGTTTGCATCGCCGCCCTGTCACCCGTTGCGGTGGTCAGCTCATTCCATCTCGCCCCAGTAGGGCTCGACGATTTCTTCGAGGCGCGCCGCAGAGTCACGGATATCTTCAGGGGCGGCCTTGGCAACATTCGGCACATCGATGATCTCGATCGTATCGAGGATCAGGGTGCCCATCGAATTATAGAAACGCACCCACCAGACATTCGGCACGGCGGCTGCGACTACACGGCAATCGCCATAGCCTCGCGACAGGATATCGACCGGCCCCTTGCCCAGCGCCTTCTCGAGGAACGCCACGTCTTCCTTGGACAGCGGCAGCAGCGTCAGGTTGATGGAATGCGGCTGTCGCTCCAGCGGGTATTGCTGCGCATGCTCGCGGATTTCCGTCAGGATCGGCATGGCATTCATGACGTCCTCGGAGGGCTTGAGTTTCGTCAGCCGCGCGAGCGGATCGGGCTCCCTGGAAGCAGGCATCCGCACCAGGTAGGGCACATCAGCGACCTCGATCAGGTCGTGCAGGACGTTGTCGTCCTTGTCCAGATAGAAGGTCCGCCACACGCCCGCCAATACGGACTCCTGCATGCGGGCCCGCACGACTCCCGTGAACCTGGCGCTCACTTCGCCATCTCCCAGGATCTGGTTGACCAGCTCGCGGTTAGCCGCATCCAGCCGACCGATGTTCGCCATCAGCGGCTCGCCTTCCGGCGCATACTTCCTGAGTGCGCCGGTCAGCCAGTCCATGGCCTCCTTCGCTCCGAGCAGGTCCCGGACTTCTTCAGGTTCCGGCGTACTCGGCGGAGCGTAGCTGCTCATTCCGGTGGGCATCTGGATGTATTCCAGGTTCTCGCCGTCAGGCTCTTCCGGCTGGCTACCCGCGCCGAGGGCGACGATCGGTATGTCTCGTAGTTTCATGATGCGGCTCCCGACGAGGCGGAACGCGCCGTGCCACCGTTCTCCCTGAGGACCCGGAAGCCCGGCGCTTCGCGCGTCTCTGCAGTAAGAAGCTCGCTGATCTCGGTGAGGTACTCCGACCAGTTCTTCATCTTCGACACGGTTCCCAGGTAAGCGCCGTCGCGGACGAAAACCAGGGACGGCCAGGCGCGAAAACCATAATGTTTCTGGAGTTCGATTGCGTCGCTCGCGGCGACCACGCCGGCTCGCAGCCGGCCTCCGAAGGCTTTGATCAGCTCCGGCAGGACGACGGCGACATCGGTGGTCTCTTTGTAACGGTTGGGATCGCCGCCGAAGAACAGCACCCCCGGGGTGGACGGTGCGGTGAATTCGTCATGATTCTCCAGCGTGATCTCCGGATAGCCAAACTCCTCCAAGAGTCTCTGGACAAGGGGATGTGTCATCGTGATCTCCTGATCTAGGGAGCGCGACCCTGCTCGTAGGCGTCGATCTTCAGCTCGTCGGGTGCGATACGCTCGCCGGGATCCATGGGCTCAAGGCGTTCTTCCGCCTTTACTCCCCAGTCACGCAGCACCGCGATAGCCGCGGCCACGGCTTCCGGTATCCGATCCCTCACAACAGGCCGCAGGCTGCCGCCATAGTCGTCGAGGAGTTCCGGCTGGACGCCCACGAGCGAGATTTTTTCAGGGAATTCGTCGGCCAACTGTGCCGACATCAATACTTCCTGAAAACCGGCCTGGTGCATGCTGACTTTCTTGACGCCCATGAATCGCGGCACGTCCTCCTGGTGCATCACACGCAATTCGCCGGGCTCGAGCCCGAAATCGATGGCGTCGAGGATCAACAAGCGTTTGGCGGCACGCACCCAAGGCAACAGGAAGATGCCCTGGGTGCCGCCGTCCATGAGCCGGACGTCATCCGGGAATCGGTAGGCGGCATTCAGAGCCTCCACCGTCCTGACGCCGAACCCCTCATCGGCCCACAGAATATTGCCCAGACCGAGGACCAGGGTTTCGAAGGGGTTGACTTCAGGACCCCCGATCTTGGCTTCGTCCATCACTATGGCAGTTCGTCCTTGCGCATGCGCCAGGGGCGATCGTCCTTGAACATGCGCCAGCCGCCGATGATGGTGCTGACGCTGCTCTCACGATCCATGATGTCGGAGCGCACTGCCA
>CALDWW010000089.1 GCA_937924335.1 uncultured Gammaproteobacteria bacterium | reverse complement strand
GGCTACGGCCGGATCCATCGAAGACTTTATGATAGCGCCGGCACCTCCGGACACCGCTACCGTGCCCCGCTTCTTCGCCGGGATCCGTGGCTTCACAAGCAAGACACCTGTATCGGGGGTGTCCGGGGCGGCGCAGCCGTTCCCCGTGCAGGTGGAATTCAGCCGTAGCCGACAGACCGTCTTCTCGGTCCGCGGGCATCCCGACCTGCTGCCCTTCCTGTCGTTGATCGATGGTAAGCGGAGCTACGGGGAGATCGCCATGATGTTGCGCCGCCCCGAGGGGGTGCTGCTGGAGTGGGGCAGGGAATTTCAGTCACTTTTCGTCCTGGATTAGTGTGAATAGATGGCACGGGACAACCCTCGCCGAAATTCCATTCGGACGGGTTTCGCGACCGGGTGGGTGCAACTTCCGTCGCATGGACTAGAATGTTCGGTCCGCACAGGGTCTGCGGACATAGGGGGGGAGATTCATGGCTAATGCGATCCATCTGTTACCAGCTTTGACGTTGGCCTGGTCGATATCGTTCGCCGCTGACGAGTCCGCAGACGCGGTCGCTGAGGAAGGGACGCCGTCCGGCGGCGGAGCCAAGATCATCTATGTGGTGACGGAGGATCAGAAGCTCTTTGCCTGGGAGGGCAATCAGCTGGTCTACGAATTCGACGTTGTTACCGGCCGGCCCGGCAAGGAGACCGTACCCGGTGTGTTCCACGTATTCCGCAAGCACAAGGACTACACGAGCAAGACCTACGGTTCCGAGATGCCGTACACGATGTTCTTCAGCGAAGATGGCAAGGCCATCCATGGAACGGGCTGGGCGACGCTGCGGTCTTATATGCATGCGTATATCACCGAGCATGTCGGGTCCATGGGCTGCGTCGGCCTGACAGAAGACAACGCCGAGACCATGTTTGCATGGGCGCCCGTTGGTACCCGGATCGTGATCGTGGAAGAGGAACCGGACGAAGAGTGATCGCTACCCGTTATCCCCCGATACCACCCGTTCCCCGTCGCCTCAGCGGCGTGGCCTGGCTGGCGGGAGTCGTGCTGGCGATGACCTGCCTGCTAGCTCCGCCGCAGCTCCATGCCGCCGAGAAGGCCGACATGGTCCGGGTGGTCAAGAGCAAGAATCGACTGTATCTGCTGAAAGACGAACAGGTGTTCGCTTCCTACAGAGTGAAATTCGGCGGCGATGCCAAGGGGCACAAGCAGCAGCAGGGCGATCAGAAGACGCCCGAGGGGCTGTATTTCCTGACCTACAAGAACTCCAACAGTTCGTTCTATCGGTCGATCCACGTCTCCTACCCGAATGCAGAGGACAAGGAGAACGCGAGAAAACTGGGGGTGGATCCGGGTGGAGACATCATGATCCATGGCCAGGCCAACGGCTGGGAATGGGCCACGTTCTTCGCTCAGATGGTCAACTGGACGGACGGCTGTATTGCGCTGACCAACAAGGACATGGACAGCGTCTGGGCTGCCATCGATCCCGGGACGCCGATAGAGATATTGCCCTGAACTAAAGCGCGCTGAGGCCTGCAGACCCCTTGCGGGCGGCTACATCGTCATCGGTGTCAGGGTAATCGCGATCTCCGCATATCTCTTCCTCTCATCGCCACTCATCGGTATGAGCCCCTGGGTGCGGAGGTAACCGGCCTCGCCCCAGGCTTCGTCGCTGGTGAATTCCGCGACAAACTCCCTCAGTCCCGGGTATCTGTCCGCGCTGGACTTCTTTACGTACAGGTACAGAGGCCGCGAGATCAGGTAGCTGCCGTTCGAAATGGTCTGGAAATCGGGCGGGATGCCGTCGATCGCGAGACCACGGATAATGTCCGAGTTCGCTTCGAGGATTCCATAACTGATGATGGCGAGGGCATTCGCATTCGCCTTCAGTGCTTCGGCGTTGAGTTCGTCGTTCTCGCTCACCTTCAGATACACCTGGTCGTCACGGAATGTGCGGCACACCGAGCGGTATTTCCATGGATCGTCCTGTTCGAGCTCAATCATGCCGTCGATCGTCCGGCAGCCTTGTTCCATGCCAAGCCGCGCGAAGATATAGCGCGTCCCGGAACCCCTGGCTGGGCCCCAGAACTCCAACGGAGTGGCGGGCAGTGTCTCGTTAACGTCCTTCCATGTCTCGTAAGGGTTAGCGATGAACGACTCGCCGTCGCCCGGGTTGGGAACCAGTTCCGCCAGGGCCAGAAAGATGTCCCGTCGGCTCAGGCTGATGCTCTCGGCGTCGGCGGACTGGGCCAGGACGATGCCGTCGTAGCCGATCTTGATCTCTACGACATCGTCCACCCCATTTTTCCTGCACTTATCCAGCTCGGAATTCCTGATCGGTCTCGATGCATAGGTGATATCCGGGTCCAGTTCGTCACTGCCGTTGCAGAACAGGCTCAGCCCGCCGCCGGAGCCGGTCGGTTGCACCATCGGCGTCTTGAATCCGGACCCATCGACAAACCGCTCGACCACCAGCTCCGAGAACGGGTAGATCGTTGTGGACCCGACGATCATCATGTAATCCCGCCGGTTTTCTGCGGACAGGCTGCCGGTGGCAAGAACCGACGAGGCTGCCAGCACGGCGAATATGTTTCTGAGCATCTGAATGTTCCTGTGGCTTTCCGTTGTCCGGGCGTCCCGGAAGCAACGCGCAGAGCATAACATTCCGACTGACTTCCCTGCCTGTTGGCAGCCTTCAGGCTCGCAAGGCGTCCATCTTGGGCGCCAGCCAGACGGCTGCTCGGTGCGTTGCCGTCGTCCTCTGGTGCCGATGCGGGACCGTCGCCGGCAACTGTTTCCCGGGTGCAGCGACAATGAGAAACGGTTGGTGAGAGTTCGGGAGATCGAGTAGCATCGGGCAGCCTCACAGGCGGATAGGTTGCGCCACATGGAGCGTGACGGCCGCGATCAACTGCGGAACCGATCGAGCTAGGTTATCTACCCATAGAGCATTGCTTATCAGGGGTAAACTGACGAGGAGCCCGAGCGGGAGAGCGCTGGACAATATGAAGAGATCAATACGACCACTGCTGGCTCTGTTACTGATCGGGCTCGGCGGGTGCGCCACCATCGATTTCGATGCGCCGAAAGAGGAGTCCTACGCGCCGATCGAAACCGAGGCTACCCTACTCGGCCGGTGGGTTACTGAATTCTCCGGGGAGCGGGCCGGCCAGTCCGGTTTCCTGTTGTTACCCCAGCCGCTCAACGCGATGGCCTACCGGGTGACCGGCGCTGCGCGCGCAGAGCGAACCATCGACACGATGTATTACCTGATCAACGCGGACAAGGCGGGCCTGATATTCATCAACTCGCTGATCGAGGCCGCGGAGCGCGGAGTAAGAGTCCGGTTGTTGCTGGACGACATCCTGACCGGTGGTTATGACCGCGGGCTGCTGGCCCTGAACGCCCATCCCAACATCCAGATCCGCATGTTTAACCCGTTCGCCCGGCGCGGTGGGCTGTCGAGAGGGCTGAACTTCCTTGGCGACTTCGGCCGGCTCAATCGCCGTATGCACAACAAGGCTTTTATCGTAGATAACCAGACCGCGGTGATCGGCGGCCGTAATATCGGCGATGAGTATTTCGCCGCCCACGAGGTGGCCAACTTCGGTGACCTCGATGTCCTGATGCTCGGCCCGGTGGTTCGGGAAGCCTCGGAGATGTTCGATCTGTACTGGAATCACCGTTTGGCGGTGCCGGTAGACCGCGTGATCGAGCCACCCGAGGAGCCTTTTCAGGAGATAGCCGCGTTGCGTGCGCGCATCGCGACCGTCTTGCAGGGCGTCGACGTAACTAACTATGAGGCTGTCGTCGAGAAGATAAGGGAGCGCGAGCGGATCCACCACGATCAATTGTCCTGGGTGCCCTACGATCTCGTCTACGACAGCCCCGACAAGGCGGACCCGGATCTGGCACCCGAGGCCGAGACCATGATCCCGCCGTTGCGTGACACGATCATGGCCGGCGACACGGAACTGATGATCATCTCGCCGTACTTCGTTCCGCGCAGCACCATGGACGGATTCCAGCAGCTGCGGGATCGCGGCATGAGCGTGAAGATCATCACCAACTCGATGGCCGCCAACAACCATCTTGTTGTGCATTCCGGTTACACGCCGTCACGCAAGCCGCTGCTGAAGATGGGCGCCGAGCTATACGAGGTTCGAGCGGACGCGCAGGTAGAAGGCGTCGAGAAGACCGGTGTGGCCCGTTCCGGCGGTACGCTCCACGCCAAAGCCTTCGTCGTCGATCGCGAGACCTTGTTCGTCGGGACTTTCAACTGGGACCCGCGCTCGAAGAACCTCAACACTGAGATGGGCATCATCCTGCATGCGCCCGAACTCGCCCGCCCGCTCGCCGAGAGGGTCATGAGTGTGGCTCCGGTCAGGGCATACAAGTTGAGACTCAATGATCGCGGCAAGATCGAGTGGGTCACCCAGATCGACGGCGAAGAAGTCGTATTTACGAAAGAGCCGGACAGCACCTGGTGGCAGCGGTTCAAGGTCGGTTTCTACCGGATGCTGCCGATCAAGGATCAGCTCTGATTCCGGACAGTTCGACCGGTCTTGCCGACGGTCCTGGCGGGTTGCAGGCCGCTGGCGGATCACAAAACGTGGACAAGATCCGGCACCGGTCTGGCCCACAATCAGTCGTTATCGCGTGGAATCGAGCCAGACGTTGCCGTGTCGGCAGTGCCTCACAGCCTGACAACCCGTGATGACTGCAGATTGAATCGCCCGTCCCGTGGCCGGGACGGGCGCAGTCTCCTCAGGCGTCCAGTTCGACCCAGGTGACGATCACGGTCTCGTCGATGGTGCTATTGCCGTCGTAATCCATCTCCAGCTGTACCTGGGTATTGGACAACACCGTCAGGGTGATGCTGGCGCCGTCGGCGCCGCGGATGAACAGGGCGCCGCTGTCCGGATCGGCGTCTCCGAATCCGGCGAATGGCGCACGGGTCGTGTAGTTAACCGATCCGCCCTGGCTCGGGATGTCGATCCTGCCGCTGGCCGTCAGAGTGTACGCCGGCGGCTGCGAGCTCTCGTCGACGGTCACCGATGTCGAATAGTTGGACAGCGTGACGGTATCGCTGCCATCCGTCACTGACAGATAGGGGCTCGACAATGAAGCCACCGTCACCGGGTAATCGGTGCTGTCGACCAGCATCGAGAAGCCGCCGTTGACCAGGGTGGTCTCGCCGCTCTCAACGATCCTGAATACCTGGAAATCCAGGGTGACGCCCAGCGCGAAGAATCCGCCCGCCAGATCTCCTTCAAGAGTGTCGACGACCATACCGAGGTTGCCGTTGACTACCTGGCCGTCACCCTCGTCGCATTCGTCGAACCGCAGGCTGACGGTGTCCCCGGCGCTGAGCATCTCCGGGTTCTGTATGTCGCCGGAGACGGTCACGCTACCGCTGACGGCACAGTCGGTCCGCTCGGGTCCGAAAGCGACGCCGATGAGAGCGCCCGCCGCTTCGGCCTGGACCACGCCGGCCTTGGTGGCGGCATGCGACGCGGCTTTCGACAGGGTCAGGCTGCCACCGCCGGATGAGCCGATCAGGCCGGCCGAGCCGAAATCGCCGAAGCTGGCCGAGTCGCGCAGGGATTCGAAAACTTCGCCCGCGATCTCCCGGGCGTTGGATGAAGTGATAGGTGCATCGTCGGGCGGCGGTGCGACCAGCGCACTCCCGCCGCCACCGCCACCGCCGCCTCCGCAAGCGGTGATAACGAGAACGGCCAGGCCGGTGGCAATTGTCCTGAGGAGATTCTTCATGGCGGGTCGCCTCCCGGGCCGGCGTGGCACGGTCTTGCCGATCGCGACGCCGACGCCTGATCTATTGGGGGATTGTCGCGTGCAGTCTAGAAAGACCGGGGGCCCGGAAGATGTGATGGCGCTCACAAATTATGTACAAAGAAAGTTTTCTTGCGTCGAGCCCGAATCGCCCCTATGGGTCCGCAAGAGCGAGAGACCGCCGAACGGCGGCCTCTATGGCAGCGTGCTGATTGTCAGTGCCGGCCGGCGCAGCGGGTGACGGCAATACCAGCAGGCGGTGCGGCGTCAGTACCTGGCGGGGACGAAGGTCCTCCCTTCCAGTGATGCCTTGTCATCGTAGGCACCCTCCGGTTTCCTCTTGCCGAGCTCGACCTTGTCGCCGCCGAGATCGCCATAGTCGATCTGGCTCAACAGGTGCGAGATACAGTTCAGCCGTGCGCGACGTTTGTGGTTCGAAGGCACAACGACCCAGGGCGCGAAGTCACGATCCGTGGCGGCCAGCATGTCATCCCGCGCCCGCGAATACTCGTACCAGCGTTGGAATGACTTGACGTCCATCGGACTCAGCTTCCAGATCTTGCGAGGGTCCTCGATGCGGTCCGAGAAACGCTTCTCCTGCTCTTCCATGCTGACGTCGAACCAGTACTTGATGAGCTTGATGCCGGAATCCACCATCGCCCGTTCGAAGATCGGCGCGCCCTGGAGGAAACGGATGTACTCCTCCTTGGTACAGAATCCCATTACGCGCTCGACACCCGCGCGGTTGTACCAGCTTCTATCGAAGATCACGATCTCGCCCGCGGCCGGGAAGTGGCACACGTACCTCTGCAGGTACATCTGTGTCTTCTCCCGGTCGGTGGGCGCGGGGAGCGCCACAACCCGGAAGGTCCGTGGGCTGACGCGCTCGGTAATGGCCTTGATCACCCCGCCCTTGCCGGCGGCATCCCGGCCCTCGAAGACCACGACGACTTTCAGGCCCTTCTCCTGGGTCCACAACTGAAGCTTGACCAGTTCGGCATGTAGCTTCTCCAGCTCCTTCTCGTATTTCTTTCTGGAGAGGTCCTTCTTGTGACCGTCGTTCTTCTTGTCGCTCATCGGCTCTTCCCGTGTCATCCAAAGTCCAGCGTCGATCCTATCCTAGGTCATCTCAGCCCGCTGCGCCGCGCCTCGCACACAGCGGCACCGTGATCGGTGTTCCAATCCCCCGATGCCCCCGTGATCCGATTGAGCGTACCTGCCTGCTGCTCTAACATGGCGCGGGTTACCGGGGATGCCGGAGAAGGTCGCGTGGCACAGTCTCTAATGCCTTTGCTCTATGTCGGTGCCGGCGGTTTCATCGGCGCGGTGCTGCGCTATCTGGCGTCGCTGGCTACGGCCGGGTTCTCGATGACCATCCCCTACGGCACCCTGATATCCAACGGGCTGGGGTGCTTCGCCATCGGCGCGCTGGCGGCCCTGGCGGTGGAGACGGAGGCCGTCTCGCCGGCGGCCCGGCTGTTTCTTGCTACCGGCATCTGCGGTGGCTTCACCACCATGTCGTCGTTCGTCTATGAGCTGGCCCAGTACCTGCGCAGCGACCAGTTCCTGCTGGGCGCCATTTACTTCGGCGCTACGTTGGTGGGCTCGATCCTGATGTTCTATGCGGGATCCGTTCTGGTTGCACTCATCCGCGGTTAGGAGAAGGCATGCATATCGAAGGCGAAGCGACGCTGTTGCGCATCTTTATCGGCGAGGCGGACAAGCACGGCCACAAGGCGCTCTACGATGTCATCGTCGAGGAGGCGCGCGCCGCGGGGCTGGCCGGCGCCACCGCGTTACGGGGCATCCAGGGCTTTGGGCCCAGCGCCAGGATGCGCAGCAGCCGGGTGCTCGATCTGTCCAGCGACCTGCCGGTTCTGGTGGAGGTCGTCGATGAGGAGACCAAGGTCTCCGCCTTCGTGGAGCGCGTGACCCAGCTGCTCGAGGAGGCCGAATCTGGCGGACTCGTGACGCTCGAGAAAGCCCGTGTTATCCGCTACCTGCACGGCGCCAGCGCGAACGGCGACTGAGCGAGGCCTGGCTGCCGAATCCAACCCCTGCCAGGGTCGTGTAGGTAATTGCCGAATTCCTTGATCTGCATCAACAGACCCCTGTCTCTTTGCCCTTAGTCTGCGCGCTAGACACGTCAAAAAAGCCAATCGTGCCCTGCGTTCATGCAGGCCGAAGTCAGAGTCTCCGGACGCAGAACACCCTTGGCCCAGGCAGCATGGCAGCTGTCGACGGCGTATTAACCAGGGGAGTCTTGAGATGGCAAGAACATCATTCAATCTGCCGTCCGTCCTGTTCGTCTCTATATTCACGCTGGCCCTGATGGGTTGCGAGGGTGACGATGGTGATGACGGCGCAGCAGGCGCAGCAGGGATTTCCTGTTGGGACCTCAATGAAAACGGAGTGGGGGATCTCGTCCTCCCAGATTTTCCGTTTACGGAGGACCTTAACGACGACGGCGTGGTCGACGTCCTCGACTGCCGTGAGCCACTTCCGCCACCACCGGGAACGGGCGGAACCGTATCCGGTACCGTCTCATCCACGACCGGCACCCTGGACAGCACCACGTTGCTGTTCTTCGTGCCTGAGGCTCCGGCGGCTGCCGGCAAGGCGGGACCGGTCTTCGCGGCCGCGGGGCACATCCCCGAGGGCGCGATCGAAGCCGACGTCGCCGACGACGGCACTTACTCGGTCGAACTGGAGAACGGCACCTATGACGTCGGCGCGGCCCGCCCGGGCTACGAGGACTTCATGCAGGAAGGCTACGAGGTCGGTGGCGACGCTACGTTGGACATCGCGCTGGTCGAAGTACCGGACGGCGAGTACATCAGCAGCGCCGACTGCGGCGTCTGCCATACTGCCACCTATGCCAGCTTCATCCAGACCGGTCACCCGTTCAAGCTGAACAAGGTGATCGATGGCCAGCCGCCCGAGTACCCGTTCACCAGCCTGGAGGGCGTGCTTGAGCGGATCACCGACGACGACCTGGATATCGAGGGCGGCCTGCCCGATCCCGGACCGGGGACGGACAATAGCCTCAGTACCCCGACCACCTGGAACGACGTTTCCTACGTGATCGGCGGTTACTACTGGAAGGCCCGCTTCATCGACCTGGACGGCGCCATCGTCACCGGTACCGAGGTGCAATACAACTTCGCCACCAACGAGTTGGTGTCCTACCATAACAACGAGGTGGACAAGCCTTTCAACTGCGGTAACTGCCACACGACCGGCTGGCGCCATACGACCACCGAGGAAGGCGACGACCGCAATCCGGATCGTCAGGACGACCTGGCGTTCATGGACGGCACCTTCGCCGAACAAGGCATCCAGTGCGAATCCTGCCACGGCGCCGGCGCGGCCCACGCCAAGGGCACGGGCGGTATCGTCCGCAACGCAGACGACAATCCCCGCACAACGGCGGACTTCCTCGAGGCCGACATGGCCTACGGCATGGCGGTCGCCTGCGGCGAGTGCCACACCCGTGACGGTGAGAAGGATTACTCCTCCTACGTCAGCAAGTACGAATCGGCGCTCGCCGATGCAAACGCGCCTGATCCGCGGGCCGACGAGATGGGTGGACGCATCGCCGCAAGCAAGGGCCTGGTGAGGCACCATGAGCAGTACGACGAGATCCTCGGTATCGATCCCGACACCCTGGCCTCGACCCGCTCCGCCGGCTTCAATGGCGCCCATGGCAACTGCCTGACCTGCCACAATCCGCATGGCTCATCGGTCAACGTGAACAATCCTGAGTACACGGGTGTTCCGGGCGTGGATCCCACCAAGGAAGGCTGCCTCGGTTGTCATCCGACCTACGATCCCGCTGATCGCTCCGGCGGCATGCGCGGCCTGGATTGCCAGAGCTGTCATATGCCGCTGATGGCGAAGTCGGCGACTGCGCTTCCGGCGGAGGCCGACAGGCCGGCGATCGGTGACGTCAATTCGCATGTGTTCACGATCGGACTGGACTCCACCACGAGCCAGTTCACGGACGACGGGGCATTCGCGTATCCGTCCCTTAATACGGACTACGCGTGCCGCACCTGCCACAACAGTTCGGAGCAGGCGGTTGTCTTCCCGATCGACGACGCTACGGCAGACAACTACATCTTCCACAACAACATAAACTGACCCTAAGAGTCGGCGTAAGCAAGAGGCCCCGGGACACTGCGTCCCGGGGCCTTTTCTTTTGCAGACCCTGCTCGTTTCAGCCGCGAGGCCGTCAAAGCTCCACGCCGGCGATGCTCTGTTTCATCAGGTTGGCGGAGTGCTCCAGCGAGGCCTGCTCGGCTTCCTCCAGGTTGAGGTGGATCAGCCGCTGCACGCCCGCCATGCCCACCAGGGCGGGTACGCTGATGCACACGTCCGAAATACCGTAGTCTCCACCGAGCCGCGAAGTCACCGGCTGTATGGAATGACGGTCATCGAGGATGATGCTGACCAGCCTGGCGATCACCAGCCCGATGGCCCAGTTGGTATAGCCCTTGCCGTCGATGATCTCGTAGGCGGCGTTGCGGACCCGCAGGAACAGATCTTCCATGTCGGCCTCGTTCCAGTGACGCCCGAGGATCGTGGAGCGCACCGGGCTCTTGCCGCCGATGGTGACCGTGCTCCAGGCGGCGAACTCCGAGTCGCCGTGCTCGCCAAGGATGTAGCCGTGGACCGAACGCGGGTCGACCTCGTAGTACTCGCCCAGGAGTGAACGGAATCGGGAAGTGTCCAGCATCGTGCCGGTGCCGATCACTCTCTTGCCGGGCCGCCCGCTCATCTGTTGCATCATGTAGGTCAGCACGTCCACCGGGTTGCTGGCTACGATCAGGATGGCGTCGGGTGCATGCCGGTCGAGGCCCTCAGCGATGCTGCGGAACACGCGCGCGTTATTGTTGAGCAGATCGAGGCGGGTCTCGCCCGGCTTCTGGGCAGCGCCGGCCGTGACCACCACGATCTGGCAACCAGCGAGGTCTTCGTAGTCGCCGTCGCGGACGATGATCCGGCCCACGTAGGCCTGGCCATGCATGAGATCGAGCGCCTCACCGCGGGCTCGTTTCTTGTCGATGTCGACCAGGATGATCTCACTGCAGTTCTCCTGCACGAACATCGCGAAAGCCGCGGCGACGCCGACGTTGCCAGTGCCGACAATGCCCACGCGTTGCTTGTTCATGATGATCTCCGATTGTGATCACGGTGCGTGAGCGCGACAGTATAGGGGTCTGACGCGACGATTTCGGTGCGGGAAAATGCGTATGTTGCCGATTGCCGCAGACGTGGATGATTCGCTGGCGGCAAGGCTCACCGGACTTGGTGTAAGGTGGCGGTCCGCGTCAACTACCCAGGCGGAGATTCCAGATGGCGGACAGGCGACCAAGAAAAGTGGGCATCCTGACCAGCGGCGGCGACGCTCCGGGAATGAATGCCGCCATCCGCGCGATCACCCGGACGGCCCTGAAAGAGGGACTCTCCGTGATCGGTTTCTACCGTGGTTACGAAGGCGTCGTGAACAAGCACTACACGGAGCTGGAGCGGAAGTCGGTCGCCAATATCGTCCAGCGTGGCGGCACGATACTTAGATCGGCGCGCTGTGCGGAGTTCATGACTCCGGCCGGGCGCGACAAGGCGGCGGACAACCTGCGCGAGCTCGGGGTGGACGTATTGTTCGTCATCGGCGGCGACGGGTCGCTCAAGGGTGCGCTGGCGCTGCGTGAACACTGGGATGGCCAGGTGATCGGTCTCCCGGGCACCATCGACAACGATCTCGACGGTACCGACTATACGATCGGTTACTTCACCGCACTGGACACCGCCGTCCACGCCATCGACAAGGTCCGCGACACGGCGGATGCATTCGAGCGGATCTTCCTGGTGGAGGTCATGGGTCGCATGGCCGGGTTCATTGCCCTGGGTGTCGGCATCGGCTGCGGCGCCGAGGAGGTGCTCGTTCCGGAGCGCGACTTCGAGCTACGCAGCCTGATCAACAGGATCCAGGACTCACGGGCGACCGGCAAACTCAGCTGCATCATCGTCGTGGCCGAAGGCGTCGTTCATCGTGGCGTGAAGTCGCTGGACGAGCGCATCACGATCCACGACTCGTCGATGCTGGCCAAGGAGATCCAGCGCGAGACCGGCCTGGACAGCCGGGCGGTCATCCTCGGCCACATACAACGTGGCGGAAACCCTGCGGCACTGGACCGGATGCTGGCATCCATGCTCGGCACCTACGCGGTCGAGGCGGCCCTGAAGGGCGAGACCGACGTGATGGCCGGTATCCACGCACAGAAGAGATGCCTGGTACCGCTCGCGGAAACCTGGGCAGAGCGCAAGTCGCTGGATGACTTCATGCTGCATGTGCAGCACACGCTGGCCTAGCCGGACTCGCTGCTCTCCAGGGCGGCTTCTATCCGCCGCAGCAGGATCCTGTCGATGTACGGCCGCTCGATAAAATCGGCCGCTCCGGACCGGATCGCGTCCACAGCAGTGGGGATATCACTTTCATCGCTGATCAGGATCGCCGGCGCCTGGATACCGCGTGCGCGCAGCTTCCTGAGGAGTTCGATGCCGCTCAGGCCGGGCAGGTGGGTCGAGGCGATCAGCACAAACGGCCTGCCATCACGCATCTGGTCGAGGAACGCCTCGGCGGTTTCGCACTCGCGGATCTCGCGGCCGAGGCGGCCAAGCAGCGAGACCAGTGATTCACGCTCGACCGCTTCCCCGTCCACTACGTAGAGGACGCTGGCAGGCGCCGATACCAGGCTACCCGATGATTGATCCATGCCGAGTTCCCAAGCCGTGCGCAGGTTCCGAGACAATGGGCCTGCTTATCGCCATTTGAGACGCAGTATCGACCCGAGCGACGCGACTTGTGAATACGAGCTTGTACCTAAGGGAAGGCCGCAAACCTGTGTGGGTCAGATGTCGGCTTCCGCGATCAGCACCATGCGGACCAGCTGCGCGAGCGAACCGGCTTTCATCTTCTCCATGACGCGGGCTCGATGGATTTCGACGGTCCGCTGGCTGACCCCCAAATCGCTGGCAATGACCTTGTTGGCCTTGCCCTGCACGACCTGTGACATCACCTCGCGTTCCCGGGCGGTGAGGGTGATGGAGCGCTTGTGGATCTCGTAGCGCTCCAGGTCCTCCTCATGGTGTCGGGCGCTATCCGCCAGCGACGCCTTGACCTTCGAGACGAGCTCCCGGTCGTCGAATGGCTTCTGGATAAAGTCCACTGCTCCGTGTTGTACGGCGTCCACGGCCATCTGTATGTCGCCATGGGCGGTGATGAAGATGATCGGGATGCTGGCCTCACGGCGCAGCAACTCACGCTGCAGATCGATGCCGCTCATACCCGGCATACGGATATCCAGCAGCAGGCAGCCGAGTTGAGCCGGATCGTAGTCTCCCAGGAATGCGTCCGCCGACTCGAAACAACGTGTGTGCAGGCCCACCGACTTCAGCAGCAGGCTCAGTGAATCACGTACCGCATCGTCGTCATCGACTACGAAGACCGTGGCGCCGCTCGTATCCATTATGGTTGTTCCTCAGGCAGTGTCGGCAGTGCCATGGTGAAGATGGTGCCTCCTGAGGGGTTATCCGTAAAGAGCAGACGCCCGCCATGTGACTCGACGATCGAGCGGCTCAGTGACAAGCCCATGCCCATCCCCTGGGTCTTGGTGGTAAAGAACGGATCGAAGATCCGCGTGGCGTCTTCGGAGGAGATGCCGTGGCCATGATCGATGACGGAGATCCCGACCTCGTCCTCCCCGAGGCGGCGTGTGCTGACCAGCACGCCCCGGTTACGGTGGGGCACCTCCGCCATGGCGTCCACTGCATTGCGGACGAGGTTGAGGAGCACCTGTTGCAGCTGGATCGGGTCCGCCTGGACAAGGGGAAGAATCTCATCGCTCTCCGAGGTGATCGGCACGCCGTTGGCGCGGCCGTCGAGCTCGGCGAGCATCATGACGTCGCGGACCACCCGGTGGAGATCCGTGTCTGTGCGCGACACGGTCCGGCGTTTCACGAAGCTGCGAAGTCCATGGATGACCTGGCCGGCTCGCCGGGCCTGATGAGCGACCTTCCCCAGCACCTCCTTGAGGTCGTCGCGGGCGATGGCGTCAGCGTCGATCAGATGCTGGCAGGCCTGCACGTAGTTGGCGATCGCGGTGAGCGGCTGGTTGAGTTCGTGGGCTAGACCCGCCGCCATCTCTCCCATGGTCCCCAGGCGTGACACCTGGGCAAGACGCTCGCGGTGCTGTCGGACTTCGACCTCGGCCTCGATCTGCTCGGTGCGATCCACGATCTGGGCCACGAACATGAGCGGCCGGTCGTGGAAACTTTTTATCAGGGAGTACCGGACGATCCCGAACATCAGCGAACCGTCTTTTCGCTGATAGCGTCTCTCATGGCGCACATACTCGATCTCGCCGCCGAGCAAGCGTTTCAACAACCCGAGGGCAACGGCTCTGTCATCCGGATGGATCAGATCCCTCATCGGCAGACCCAGCAGCTCCGCCTGTGGGTAGCCGAGCATCGTGCACAGTGACTGGTTGACGCTCAGCACATGGCCATCCACATCCAGCGTCGCCATCCCGATGGGGGCATGCTGGAAGGTCAGCCGCAACTCTTGCTCGGCCTGCTTGAGCTGGTCGCCGATCCGCCGTTGTTCGGTGATGTCCTCTCCGGCTACCAGGACGCCGATGCTCATGCCCGAAGCGGTCAGCAGCTTCTTGTTACGCCAGCGGACAAGTCGACGCTGCCCGCCGCGGGTCTCCACCCAGCCTTCGTCCAGCCGCAGCAGCAGGTTGTCGTCTGATTCGATCAGCTTGTTGAAGTCCGCCAGCACGCGCTTGCGGTACTCCTCCGGGATGAACAGCTGGAAGAAGTTGCGGCCAATCACCTCTTCTTCCTCCGCGCCCAGGGTCTCGAGTCCCTGTCGATTGATCATCGTGATGTTGCCGTTGTTGTCGACCGCGATGACCATCACCCCCACAAGGTCCAGGTACAGCTCGGCACGATCACGTTCCTCGCGCAGGGCCCTCTCGATCCGTCTGCGGTCCGAGACGTCGAGGACCGTGCCAGATATGCGGAACGACCCGGGATCCGCAGCCGGGAGCACTCGCGCAGCAGTCTGCACATGCCGCATCGTCCCGTCGGATCGCAGGATCCGATAGTCCAGTTCGAGCACGCCGCCATGCTGCCGGGCGGCCGCGATCGCCTGCACGATCCGTTGCCTGTCGTCCGGGTGCAGGATCCGGTCACGCAGGAACGCTACGTCGGGGACGCCCGCGGCCGGGTCCAGTCCAATGATCCGGAACACCTCGTCCGACCAGTACATGGGTTCATCAGACAGATAATTGAATTCGAAACTACCCAGATGAGCGAGCGCCTGCGACATACGAAGATTGGACTCGCTAAGCGCCAGTGCCGCGGCCGCATTCTGCCGGCGCGTGATGTCCCGAACGACGACAATGAAACAGCGATCGCCGCTGCTGCTGCTCTGCCCGACGGAGACTTCTACTGGGAACAGGCTGCCGTCGCCGCGCCGGGCGCGGAACTCCCGCGCGTTGCCGGTGGCATCACGACGCAGTTCCGCCAGGAAGTCCGACTGGCTATCAGTGACGGGGTGTTGAGCGCTGTTCGGAAAGAGGCGGGCGAGGCTGGCGCCACGGACTTCGTCTTCGGACAACCCGAACAAGCTTTCCGCCGAAGAGTTGAACATCTCTATAAGACCGGTCTCGTCGGTGATAACGATGCCGTCCGGGGAGGCGTCGAGCAACGCGTCGAATCGCGCCTGCGCCTCGCTCGCGTTTGTCGACAGGGGTTCGACACCTGCCTGTCTCGGCCGCAGGGAGACGGTAGCGAACCGGTCGTCACCGGCGCTCCAGCGCTGCAGCTCCGCGTCGAGCTGTAGCCGGCTGCCGTCCGGCCTGAGGGCCGTCACCTCGGTCCACAGCGTGTCCCGGCCTGAATCAAACCGCGTCAGGAATCCCGCATCGGACAATACCTTGGCGACGGACGCTCCCAGCAGGTCGTCCTCCGTCCAGCCGAGCAGATCCTGAAATCTGCCGGACAGACCGATGATCTCCTCGTCGTTCTTGAGGGACAGAACGGCGGTCGCTGGGAGCTGTTGCATTCGCATATAAAGCCGCAGGCCAAGCTGGCCGGAGCCAACAAGCATAAACCGCAACGACATGCCCCCAAAATCTGGGCTAACCTTTGAGTAGGAGGTAGCGTCTCGCTTGGCAACATGTTCCGGCCTCCCAACAGGTTGCTCGCAGGTCTGGGTCCGGCCCACGACGGTGATCTCGTCGTCGACCGGGCGGGTGACATCGCGCGTCGGTTCGACGCCGAACTTGTCCTGTTCGAAAGTGTTTACAACCAGTACGTGTCGCGGCACTACTTTCCGCAAGTGTCGGCCCTGGAGCATGCACGCTCAGCTCTGGTCCGGAATCACGTCGATCGGATCGAGCGCAAGGCCGAGGTGCTGGAGCGAGCAGGGATCAAGGTCACCATCGATGCCGCGTGGGATGCCCCCTGGGATGAAGGTGTGATCCGTGGCGCGCTCAGGCATCAGGCGGACTGGATCGTCGCCGGAGTGAGCAGCCATCCGGTGCACCGCAGACGCTTGTTCGGCAACTCCGACTGGCAACTTATCCGGCATGCGCCATGTCCGCTGCTGCTGGTCAGGCGGGCGAGCTGGGAGGCGCCGCTCCGGGTCATCGCCGCCGTGGATCCACTGCACAGTCATGGAAAACCGGAGTACCTGGACAATCGGATCATCGACATCAGCGCCTGCCTCTGCAGATGGCACGATGGCCGCCTGTACGTCTTCCATGCGTTCCAACCGATCGTCAGCGACATCTGTGCCGATGATCCCGATCCCGCGCCAATCGAATACACGGAGGCCAATCTCGAGGGAGCCCACAATGCCGCGGTCGAGGCACTCGTCGACCGGCTGGCGGAAGTCGACTACGGCGTCCGGGTCGCCGAGGGAGATACGGAGGAGAAACTGCCCGAGTTTGCCACCGAGATCTCGGCCGACCTCGTGGTGATGGGCGCCGTGGCTCGCAATGCCGTCCAGCGCATTTTCATCGGCAGCACGGCGGAGAAGGTTCTGGACAGGCTGGATTGCGACATCCTGATCGTCAAACCGGCCGGATTCGAGTCCCCGGTCAAGCTTGTCGAGGAGGCGCTGCTGGCCGCAGTCTAGGACGCCACTGAATGTAGCCGTTGCAGGCCTTCGGTGGCTGTCAGCCGGCCATATGGCCGTCCAGAATAGCCGCCAGGCCGCGGAACGCCGGGACCTTTTCGGTGACGATGTAGGTCGGTATCCGGCGCATGTAGGACTCGTAGCGGCCCTTGCTCTCGAACTTCTTGCGGAAATCCGAAGACAGCAATGCGTGACGCAGTTTCGGCGCGATGCCGCCGGCGATAAAGACGCCGCCCAGGGCGCCCAGCGTCAGCGCCAGGTTGCCGGCGGTGACACCCAGGAAAGAGAAGAAGTGCTCCAGCGCCTCCCTGGCGACCGCATCACCGGAGTCGGCCCGCGTGCTCACTTCTTCGGGGCTCAGTGTTTCTCCGAGCTCGCCGGACAAGCTGCGCAGCGCCATGTAAAGGTTGCTGAGCCCGAAGCCCGAGACCAGTCTCTCCGCCGAGACATGCCCCTGATGTTGCCGGATCAGTGAGATCACCGTCGCCTCCCTGTCGTCGGTGGCGGCCAGCGAGACGTGTCCGCCTTCACCGGATAACGCGACCCATCTGCTCCCGGCCGGCAACAGGCCGGAGACACCCAGACCCGTTCCCGGGCCGAGCACCGCCATCGGCCTGTCCGGGACCGGTTCACCGCCGCCGACCTGGACCACATCGTCGTCGCCGAGATATGGCAATGACATCGCGATCGCCGTGAAGTCGTTGACTACGGTCAATGCTTCGAATCCGAGTTCCTCGCGCAGACCCTCGACCGAGAAAGACCAGCCGAGGTTGGTCAGCGTGATGGTTTTCTCTGCAACGGGGCCAGCCACGGCGAGTGCTCCGCTCCGCGGACGCATGTCTGCCGGCAGGTCGTCGAGATAGCTTTTCAGTACTGCGGCGATCCCGGGGAAACGCCGATTCTTGCTGGCCCGGATCAATTTGGGTGAGGCGCCTGCTTCCTGCAGAGCGCAACGAGTATTGGTTCCGCCGATGTCGACGAGCAGGCGCGCATGGTCCATCGAGAACGTCCCGGCAGGGGTCGCCTGGGGCTCAGGCAGCCCGCCAATTGGTGGAAACGAAGCTGTCCACGGCGGCGACCGGCAGAGGCGGGCTGATGAGATAGCCTTGTCCGAGAGCGCAACCGCGCTCCGCCAGGAAGTCGAGCTGTGCCTGTGCCTCTACGCCCTCGGCGATCACTTCGAGGTCGAGATCCTCTGCGAATCGCAATACCGCATCCACCACCGCTACGTCCTCCGGATCAGTCGGCAGGCTCATCACAAGGCTTCGGTCTATCTTGATAGTGCTCAAGGGCAGCTGTCGTATCGCCTGCAGTGAGCTGTAGCCCGTGCCGAAATCGTCCAGGGCAATCCTGACGCCCTCGCGCGCGAGCAGTTGCAGCTGTTCCCTGACGACGCGCGGATTTTCGAGGACGGTCGCCTCGTTGATCTCGACGGTCAGCATGGAGGCCTCGAGCCCGGCGTTGGTCAGGATCCGATGGACCTGATCGACGATCCGCCGATGCAGCAGCTGCTGGTAAGACAGGTTGACGGCGACGCCGAGGTCTGGCCGGTTCAGCGTGCGCTGCCACTCCTTGACCTGCGCGCAGGCGCTCGCCAACACCCATTCACCGACCCGGTTCATGAGCCCGGTCGCCTCCAGGATTGGTATGAACTCCAGTGGACGGACCTGCCCGTGGTCCGAATGGTTCCAGCGAAGCAACGCCTCAACCGCAGCGATGCGACCGTTGCGAAGATCTGCGATGGGCTGGTACTCGAGGTCGAAGTGATCCTGGCGCATGGCCTCGCGCAAGTCCGCCTCGAGTTGTGAGCGCCGGGACATTTCCGCGTGCACGGACCGGGAGTAGAAGTGGTAGGTATTCCTGCCGCTTTCCTTGGCCCGATACATGGCCACGTCTGCGGTCTTCATCAGACTGCCCGCATCGTCGCCGCATTCAGGGAAGGTGGATATCCCGATACTGGCCGATACCGAGACCTCCTGCCCCTCGAGCCGGAACACCGGGGCAAGGACATCGGTGATCTTGTCCGCCAGTCCGGCGGCATGTTCATCATGACCAAAGTTCTCGAACAGGATGACGAATTCGTCACCACCCAGACGGGCGACGAAGTCCCCGGCTCGCAGCCCGTCCGTCAGCCTGCGGGCGACGTCGACGAGCAGTGCATCGCCGAACTCGTGGCCGAGCCGGTCGTTGACCTGCTTGAAGCGATCCAGATCGAGCAGCAAGACCGCGACGCGGGACTCCGCCCTGCGTGCGCGGGCGACGGATTTGCGCAGGGTCTCGAGAAAGAACGCCCTGTTGGGAATGCCGGTGAGGCCATCGTGCAGGGACAGGTGCGCCAATTCGTCCTCGACCCGTTTGCGACCGGTGACGTCGCGGAACGAGACGATACCGCCGGTGATATTGCCTGCCGCGTCCTTCAGCGGCCGGCCGCTAACGCTCAGGAAGCGGCCGTTGGGGGCGTTGGGATTGCGGTGGAATATCTCGAGATCGTTGAGGGTCTCGCCGCGGATGGCACGCGCCATCGGGCGTTCCCGATCGCGGATCCGGGTCACGGTGTCCGGTTCGTACATGCCGAAGATGTCCGTCGGCAGTCCGGCCGCAGATCCGATCCCGAGGAGCTCGCGCGCCGCCGGGTTCACCAGCAGCAGCTTCTCGTTGCGACCGGCGACGATGACGCCTTCGTTCACGTTCTGAAGCACGCTCTGCAGAAGCGACTCGGACGCAGACAGCTCGCGAACGGCTTTGGCTCGCTTGACCGCAAAGCGTATTGCGCGGCTCAGATTGCCGCCGGCGCACTCCTGCTTGAGCAGCACGTCCTGTGCGCCCGCCGTCAGTATGTCTTTGGCCTGGCCCTCATCGGCTGTCTCCTGCGTGGCGATGATCGGCATCGTGGCGTCGCTGGAGTGAATCTTCAGGCAGGTTTCCACGCAGTTCGTGTCCGGGAGCGCACTGTCCAGGACGACTGCATCGATCGGACGTGTCGCGAGGAGTTTCATGGCCTCGCCCAGATCCTGGGCACGTAACGGAACGAAAGTGGCGCGCGAGTCCTTGCGCAGTGCGTATTCAAGGAATCGGGCGTCCTGATCGTTATCCGTTACCAGAAGCACCTGATAATCTTGTTCGGACATATGTTTTTCCCGGCGGCGGTCGTTTGACATATTAGCCGGGTTCTCGCGATGAGGCACATCCTGTTGATTGACAGCATCTTTAAACCCTTGAGCGCCTACCCGCGTCTATCTAGTCAGGGACAACGTGGTAAGGCCACATATGGGTAAGCAACTGACCTCATGGGAAGCGCGGAAGCCGTTTGCATGACAGCGGAGACCTCGGTCCCGGAGGTATCTGACGCGCTACTCGTAAGGCGGGCGTCGAGCGGAGATGTGACTGCCTTCGAGGCCCTGTATCGCCGCAATTCGGGAAAGGTGTATGCCGTGTGTTTGAGGATGACAGGAGATCGCCAGAGGGCAGAGGACTGCACTCAGGAGGCGTTCGTCCAGGCCTGGCGCCGCATCGGCAGCTTCCAGGGTCGCAGCGCCTTCAGCACCTGGCTGCACCGGATCGCCGTCAACCAGGTTTTGAGCATGCAGCGCAAGGAAGCCCGCCGGCCCGGATTCGTCGAGGTCGTGGAAGAACGTACCGAGGAACCGGACAAGGCACGCCGTCCGAGGGACGGTGGTCTGCAGATGGATCTGGAGGGCGCTATCCGCAGTCTGCCGGACGGTGCCAGGAATGTTTTCGTGCTGCTGGCAGTGCATGGCTACAGCCACCAGGAGGCGGCCGATATGCTGGGCGTGGCCGTCGGCACCTGCAAGGCCCAGTTACACAGAGCCCGACGCCTGCTGGCGCAGAGGCTGGATCGATGACGGAACACAGCGGAAACGACGGATCGCAGGATCGGTGGACAGCGCAGGCCGGCAGGCTGCCGCGGGACATCGAGCCCGAGCGGGATCTCTGGCCAGAGATTGAGGCACGCATCTCGATCGCCGATGAGTCGCGGATCGTGAACGGCGGCTGGCGATTGGGTGGCGCCATCGCTGCCGCGTTGGCACTGGTCGCGATCACCTCCACGATCACGGTCTGGGTCGTCGACCGGCAGCCGCCGGTCATCGTCAGCCAGGCTCCGGCGCCCGCGGGTCTGGCGAGACCGGCGCGTACGGTAGAGGCGACCTTTGGCCCGGAATATGCGCTGGGACCCAAGTTCGAGCGCGCCCGCCAGCAGCTGTCCCGGGATCTGGACGAACAATTGGAGTCGCTGTCGCCCGAGACACGCGAAGTGGTTAACAAGAACCTGGCGCAGATTCGCCAGGCCCTGGCGGAGATCAACGGCTCTCTCGCCGACGACCCCGGCAACGTGCTTCTGCAACAGTTGTTGATGGCCGCCTACCAGGATGAGATGGCAATGCTGATGGAAGTGAATCGGATGGCGCAGAGCCTGCCGACGAGGAAAGAGATATGAGAACGTTTGTTGTGAGTTTCGCTCTGACCCTGGCCTGTCTGCCGGCCTGGGCCGGCACGCCGATAGACGAGACCTCTGATGCCCATCCGCAGGGTGAGGTCGAGATCTCCAACGTCTCCGGTGACATCGAGGTCCGGGGCTGGGATCGGGAACAGGTCCAGGTGACCGGCACGCTGGGCCGCGGCAGCGAGCGTCTCGTGTTCGACGTGGACGGGCGCAGGACGCTGATCAAGGTCGAGGTGCCCAACAAGTCACGCAACGTGGAGAGCACCGAGCTCTTCGTCAAGGTCCCCGAAGGCAGCCGCGTGGCGGTGACCGGCGTGTCGTCCGATATTTCGGTGGCGGGCGTCAGGGGCGCGCAGCGGATCCAGTCGGTCAGCGGCGAGATCGAAGTCGAGGTCTTCGAGGAGGATGTCGAGGCCAAGACCGTCAGTGGTGACTTCGACGTCACCGGGCACGACCAGACCGCCCTGCTCACCCTGACCACGGTCAGCGGCGATGGGCGGGTGGAAAATATTCGCGGCGAACTGGTGGTGCAATCCGTCACCGGGAGTCTCGACATCGCCAGCAGTGAGCTGGACCGTGCCCGATTGCGCACCACAAACGGCGATATCGACCTGCGCACCGGCCTGGCCAAGGGCGCCCGCTTCGACATGGAGGCTATCAACGGCGACCTGCGGCTCGATATACTGGGATCTCCCGATGCGGAATTCGACATCGAGACGTTCAATGGCTCAATCGACAACGCATTCGGTCCGGACCCGGTTCGCACCAGCAAGTATGCGCCCGGCCGTGAACTCCGGTTTACCCATGGAGAAGGCAACGCTCGCATCCGCATCAAGACCCTCAACGGGGGTATCACTCTCCGCGGCGACTGATCTTTCCGCGGGGAGAGTGTGATCATGCGCACTCTCTTCCACGAACTGAAGCGGCGGCGCGTCTTTCGCGTCGCCGGTATCTACGCGGTGGTGGCCTGGATCCTCACCGAGGTCGCTGACGTAGTATTCCCGGCGCTGCAGCTGCCCGACTGGACCGTGACCTTCGTGGTCACCCTGCTGCTCATGGGTTTCCCCATAGCCATGATCTTCGCCTGGGTGTTCGACATCGGGCCCCAGGGCATCGAGCGCACCGAACCACTGGCGGAGCGGGCCAAGGGCATCCCGCACCTGGAGCGGGTCGGTTACCTGGGCATGCTGGCCATGGCCATGGTGGCGCTGGCCTATCTGCTCTACCCACAGGTGTTTGGCGGCGGGGACGAGGCGGACGCCGCACCCAGGGACTCCATAGCCGTATTGCCCTTCGCCAATCTCAGCGAGGACGCCGGCAATGAATATTTCAGCGACGGCATGTCCGAGGAGCTGCTCAACCTGCTGGCCAAGGTGCCCGATCTCAGGGTCGCCTCGAGGACGTCTTCCTTCGCGTACAAGGGGCAGAACGTGGACGTCCGTGAGGTCGCCCGCCAGCTGGGTGTGGACACGGTGCTGGAGGGCAGCGTGCGCCGTTCCGGCGACCGCGTCCGGATCACGGCTCAGCTGATCGACGCAGATACCGGCTATCACCTGTGGTCCAGCACCTACGATCGCGAGTTGCAGGACATCTTCGTCGTGCAGGACGAGATTTCGGCTGAGATCGTCAAGGCGCTGAAGGTCACACTCGGTACCGAACAGGAGACGCCGATGATGGCGCGCGCGGCGCCGCCGACGCAGGACGTGGAGGCCTACCAGCTCTATCTCCAGGCCCGCCACCAGTGGAAGCGACGAGGCGAGCAGGCGCTCCGACGCAGTATTGAGTTGCTGGAGCAGGCACTGGAGAGGGATCCCGAGTTCGCCCGCGCCTATTCAGGACTGGCGGCGGTGTATGTCGTCCTCCCGGGATATTCGGGAGAGGATGAGGCGCCGTATTCCCTGAAGGCCCTGGAGGCGGCACAGCAGGCGCTATCCCGCGATCCAACACTGGCGGAGGCCCATTCCGTGCTAGCCGAAATCGCGGTCAACGAGCGACGCTGGGCCGATGCCGAGGCCGGTTTCTTCTTCGCCACCTCGCTTGATCCCACAGATCCGACGACGCACCAGTGGTATTCGCTGTTGTTGCGATCCACGGGCCGCCTCGAGAAGTCTCTCGAGGAGGCCGTGCTGGCTCAGGAACTGGATCCCGCCTCGCCGATCATCAACCTGAACCTGGCTCAGACATACGCGCAACTCGGTTATGACGAGAAAGCGCTGAGCTACAGACAGATCGCGCTGGACCTGGGCTACGATGTCGGTACATCGTTCACCGCCGACAGTATCTCTGCCATGGCGGCGGCCCGCAGCGGCGACAACGAAGTTCTCGGCGAGATGCTTCGCCAGCAGAGACGGCCAGATGGCGAACGCGCCATGAACGATGCGTTGGTCGACGCGATCCTGGGGGTCCTGGAGACCGGCGACTGGACCGAAGTCGATGCGATCATCTCCCGCGACTACGCTGATCGGCCGGAGTCGAACTGGTTCCAGCTATTTGTCTACGGCGGCAGATACGAGCGGGCGCTGGAGCTTGCGCTAAGAGATCCTGACCGGATCGACCCGAATTCCTTCTGGCTGCCGGAATTCGGTGGTCTGCGCAGATTGCCCGGTTTCATAGAGCTTGCCGAGGCCCTGGGGCTGCTGGACTACTGGAAGCAATACGGCTGGCCCGACGATTGCAAGCCAGTGGGCGACGAAGTCCAGTGCGGTTTCTCGTCGCTGACGGCTGCGCGCTGACCAGAAACCGGTCTGTTCCTATAATATCGGTAAGTATCCCTCGCTCCCCCGAGGCAGCCGGCGCCTTTCCGGCCCACACAATTACCGAGGCACACCCTGATGAAACCGTTTCTCAAGATCTCCCTCTGGATCGTCGGACTGGTCGTCGTACTGATCCTGGCCGCGGCCATCATCCTGCCCTTGCTGGTGGACCCCAACGATTACCGTGAAGAGATCGCCTCGGCGGCCCAGAAGCAGACCGGGCGGGAACTCAAACTCGAGGGCGACCTCAGCCTGTCGGTGATCCCCTGGCTGGGTGTCGAGATAGGCCGGGCCAGTCTCAGTAACGCACCCGGCATGGGCGACGAGCCGATGGTCGCCATCGAGGGCGCCTCGGTGGGTGTGAAGCTGATGCCGCTGCTCGGCCGCCGACTCGTGGTCAGCCAGATCACGCTCGACGGCGCGCGCATCAACCTCTACCAGGGACCGGACGGCAACAATTGGGACGATCTCACGGCGGGCGAAGCGCCGCCGGAAGACCCGCCGCCGGCAGAGGAAGGCGCCGGCTTCGATCTGACCGAAATCGGCGGGATCAGCCTGCGCGACGCTCAGGTGAAGTTCGTGGATGACGTCAATAAGGCGGCGCTGAAAGCGGGCCTGGGCGGGTTCTCTACCGGCCGCATCACCGGCTCGGGCGCCGTGTTCGAGATCGACGGGATCGAAGTCTCGGACGCGTCGGTGGATTACTCCGATCCGGAAGTCGGCCAGCTCAGTGCCCAGCTCGGCTCGCTGAGCACAGGTAACGTGGTCGCAGATCCCGACCAGCCCGATGTGGCGGATCTGCGCCTTGCGAACGCCGTCGTCGAACTTGGCGGTGGCAAGAGCGGCACTCTCAACGCTCGTATCGAGAGTCTCGTCCTGGCAGCCGTGAAGGGCTCTGCCGAGGCCCCGCAGCTAGAGGGTCTGGAGCTGAAAGCGGCATCGGTAGACTACGACGATGCACAGGGCATGGTGCTCAAGGCCGAGGTGCCGACGTTGTCAGCGGCACGGATAGACGGCAATGCCGAGAAGCCGGTGCTGGAGCAGGTGGCACTGGCGTCCGCCAGCATCGACTACCGCGGCGGTCCCGAGGGCACAGTGAAAGGCACCATCGACAAATTCACCGTCGCGCGCCTGGTCGGCGATGCTGAGGCGCCGTTACTGGATCAGTTGCTGGTGCAGGCGGTCGACCTCGACTACGACGGTGGCGAGGCGGGCCGCTTCGTAATCAAGGCCGATCGGATCGAGGCTGAGAATATCGCGGCAGGTCCCGGGGCGCCCGTGGTGGGCAAGACCACCGCGAGCAAGGTCCGCGTCGTACAGCCAGGCGAGGGCGGCTTCGAATTCGAGGTTGAAGAGCTCTCGACTGGCGGTGCCGTGGCTGATCCGGAGGCGCTGGAAGTAGAAGGGGTGACGCTGAGGAAGGCCCGCTTCTCCATGGATCAGGGCGAGGCCGGACGCGCCGAGGCACGCATCGACGAATTTTCCCTCGGGGTCCTGAAGCCCGGTACCGAGACGCCCGTTAGCGGCCGTATCGAAGGCAGCTATGGCGCACCCGTCGTCAACTTCACGACGACGCTGGGTGGCCGGGTCCGCATGGACAAGGATGGCACGCTGGCGTTGTCCGGTTTCTCCGCAGACCTGGGTCTGGAGGGTGACGGGATCCCGGGTGGCAAGCAGACTGGCCGCGTAGCGGCGAGCAGCCTGAGCGTCAACACGAAGACCCAGGTCATGGTCCTGGACGGCCTGACGGCGGACCTTGCGGGTATGTCCCTGAAAGCGTCAGCCAAGGGCACCAAGGCGATGGACGCGCCCGACATCCAGGGGTCCCTGGACACCGGCGAGTTCTCGCCGCGGCAGTTGATGGAGACGCTTGGGCTCGAGGCGCCGGTGACCGCCGATCCGGCCGTGCTCAACAAGGCGTCCGTGGCCGGCAGCTTCCGTGTGGCCGAGGATCGCGCAGCGCTGTCAGGCCTGAAGGCGGTACTGGACGACACCCGGATGAGCGGCGATTTCTCCGCGACGACGGGTGAGCCGGCCGTACTGCGGGCCAGCCTCAAAGTGGATCAGATCGACGTCGACCGTTATCTGCCTCCGGAGGGTGAAGAGGCGGAGGCGACAGCGGAGGAGGGGGTCGGCGAGATCGACACTTCCGACCTGCGCAAGCTCGACGCCGAGGCCAGCCTCGACATCGGCAAGCTCAAGGTGTCCGGTCTGACGATGACGTCGGTGCAGGCGAAGGCGGTCGTGAAGGATGGCAAGCTCACGGTGGACCCGCTCGGCGCTGCGCTGTACGGGGGCAAGGTCGCGGGTCTTCTGGCGCTCGACGGCAGCAGTGACGTGCCGGCGCTGACCTTCCGCCAGTCGCTTGACGGCGTGCAGGTCGGTTCCCTCCTGGGAGACATGGCTGATGTGGACCGGCTGACCGGCAAGGCGGCGATGTCCCTGAACCTGAACACGGCCGGCACCACGTCGGAGGACCTGATCTCCGCGCTGGACGGGGACATCAATTTCGAGATGGCCGACGGCATGATCCGTGGATTCAACATCACCCACGCCCTGCAGAGCGCCGTGGCGCTGTTCGACAGAAAAGCGCCACCGCAGGCAACTTCCAGTGACACGGTCTTCGAGGACTTCCGTGGGTCGGCGAAGGTCGAGAAGGGCGTCGTGCGCAGCGATGATCTGAATGCCTCCCTGCCGAACCTGCAGGTCACCGGCGCCGGCACGGTCGATCTGGGGTCCCAGGACATGGACTACCGGCTCAACGCGACCGTGCCCAAGGGCCAGGCGGCTATCGACGCCGGGCTCGGCAAGCTGGCAGGCAAGAGCGTACCGGTCAAGATCACCGGGTCACTGGACGACCCGAGCGTGAGCGCCGACGTGTCCGCCATTGTCGCCTCCCAGGTCGAGTCCTTTATCCTCGACAAGCTCGGTGGCGGCAAGAAGGAGACAGAGGAGACCGAATCCGCCGGCGAGGGCCCGGCCGAAGAGACTCAGGGTGAGCCGGAAGAGGAAGAGCCCCAGAGTCTAGAGGACTCACTCAAGGAACAGGCCCTGAAGAAGCTATTCGGCAATTGAGGACGCTGGTGTCGGCATTGCTGTTGGCGCTGCCGGCGGCAGCGCTGTCCGCGGCGGAGTTCCGCAGCCTGGAGCTGGTACGCGATGGCGACGACTATCGGGTACTGGCGGATGTGTTCATCGACGCGCCCGGGGAGGGCGTTTTCGAGGTCCTGACGGACTACGAAGGATTCCCTCGCCTGTCGAGTGTATTCCTTGAAGGCCGTGTCATAGAACCGATCGAAGACGGCCGCGGCGTTGTCTATCTCCATATGAAAGGCTGCGTCCTGTTCTTCTGTCGCGAAGTGGAGATTGTCGAATTTCTGGAAGTCGAACCACCCAGCCGGATCGTGGCGATCGTGGACCCGGAGCGCAGCGATCTGCACTACGGTCAGGCGAGCTGGTTGCTGGCACCTGCAGAAGGCGGCACGCTGGTGACCTACGAACTCGACATGCGGCCGCAGTTCTGGATCCCGCCGGTCATCGGACCGTTGATCATCAAGGCGGCGCTACGTTATCGCGGTCTGCGCGCCGCGCGGCGGCTGGAGGCGCTGGCTTCGGGGCGGCCTGTCCCGGAAGACATCGCCGTCAAAGCGACCTGATCGGCGGTCTCTCCGGCAGCCTCACGGCACCGTTGCGACTCATGCTTGTGTGCAGCCTGCTCGTCACGGGACCGTTGTGGGCGGCGGAGGTCAGTAACGTCAGCCTCGGCCACGACGAGGGTGTCTATCACCTGCGGCTCGACGCCAGGCTGGACGCCCCGCCGGTGGCGGTCTTTGCGGTGATCACTGATTACGACCGTATCCACAGACTGCATCGGCGGGTCCGCGAAAGTCGCGTCATCCGGCGTATCGATGCCCGCACCACGGAAGTCTTCACCGAGCTCAAGGGTTGTGTCGCCGCCATTTTTTGCAAGACACTCCGGCGTATCGAGCGAGTGACGGAGCACCCACCCTACGAATTGTCCGCGGTTGTCCTGCCTGAAGGCAGCGACCTGAAGTCCGGCCGGGTGCGCTGGCGACTGAGCGCCGACGGCGACGGCACGCTGCTGCACTACGAGAGCGAGATGGAGCCAGATTTCTGGGTACCGGCAATGATGGGGGATACGCTGGTGGCGCGTTCGCTCCGCAATACCACCACCGACATGATCGCGCGGGTAGAAGTGCTGGCGCGCAAGGTAGTAGTCGGTGGCGGAGAACCCTGGGTGACGGAACGCCCGAGCACCGACACTCCGGTCTTCGAGCCATGAGCGTCGGTTTCGCCGAACGCCTGTTGGCATGGTTTGCCCGTTGCGGCCGCCATGACCTGCCGTGGCAGGATCAGCCGACCCCGTATCGTGTCTGGGTCTCCGAGATCATGCTGCAACAGACCCAGGTGACCACCGTCATCCCATACTTCGAGCGCTTCATGACTCGCTTCCCCGACGTGTCAGGGTTGGCCGACGCGCACATCGACGAAGTCCTCCATCTGTGGTCTGGCCTGGGGTACTACGCACGCGCCAGGAATCTGCATAAGGCGGCGCGGATCGTGCGAGAGGCGCACTCGGGCCGGATGCCGGAGACGATGGACGAACTCATGTCTCTGCCCGGCATCGGTCGCTCGACCGCCGGCGCGATCCTGGCCTTGTCCCTGGACGAGCGGCAGCCGATTCTCGATGGCAACGTCAAGCGGGTCTTGTGCCGACATGCGGGCATCGAAGGCTGGCCGGGCCGGTCGGCGACCGCAACATCCCTCTGGCAACTCGCGGATCGCCTCACGCCCGAGAAGCGATGCGCCGCCTACACCCAGGCCATCATGGATCTTGGCGCGACGGTCTGCCGTCGATCCCGGCCGCTCTGTCAGCAGTGCCCGGTGGCTGAGGATTGCATCGCCCGGCGCGAGGATCGCCAGGCAGAACTGCCGGCGCCGCGGCCTCGTCGCGAGCGCCCTTCGCGTGCGGTCGTCATGCTGATCGTGCGCGATCCCAGAGGCCGCATGCTGCTCCAGCGGAGGCCCGCGACGGGAGTGTGGGCGGGGCTATGGATCTTCCCGGAGCTGCCCGCACAGGCAGCCGCGTCCGGCTGGTGTCGCGAGAACCTCGGTCTGCTGCCGACCCGCATCGAGGACCTGGCGCAGGTCAGCCACGGGTTTACCCACTTCACACTCCAGATTACGCCGCGGATCGTCCAGCTCGACAGCGAGCCGGCGGCGATCATGGAGGCCGGTACAATGCTCTGGTATAACCCCGAGGCTCCCGCGCGGATCGGCATCGCCGCGGTGGTGGAGCGCCTGCTTACGCAGGTGGCGGCAGGCAAATCAATTTCAGGAGAGCAAGATGGGCCGGATGGTCAACTGCGTATTACTGGGCACTGAGGCTGAGGGTCTCGACTATGCGCCCTATCCGGGAGATCTGGGCAAGCGGATCTATGACAACGTCTCGCGCCAGGCGTGGCAGCAGTGGCTGGCACACCAGACCATGCTCATCAACGAGTACCGGCTGACGCCCATCGAGCCGAAGGCGAGGAAATTCCTCGAGGAAGAGATGGAGAAGTTCTTCTTTGGCGAGGGTTCCACGCGGCCGGAGGGCTTCGTCGAGACAGAGTAGTCGGAGACCCGCCCCCGACTTCGGAGAACCCTGTGGCCGTTACGCTTGCATTTGATGTCTATGGAACGCTGATCGATACCCACGGTGTCGTCACAAGACTGCAGCAGCTTGTGGGGGATAAGGCCAGTGATTTCTCCCGCACCTGGCGGGACAAGCAGCTGGAGTATTCGTTCCGGCGCGGGCTGATGCAGAACTACGAGAACTTCGCCGTCTGTACCAGCAATGCCCTTGACTACACCTGCAGCTACCACAGGGCCCCTCTGACCGAAGGACAGAAAGAGGATCTGCTGGGCGTCTACCGCGTTCTCCCGGCCTTCGACGACGTGGCCGACGGACTGGCTCAACTCGAGGCCAGTGACTATCGTCTGTACGCGTTCTCCAACGGCAGCGCCGATGCTGTCGAGGCGTTACTGTCTGCGGCCGGGGTAAGAGACTCTTTCATTGGCGTCGTAAGTACTGACGACCTCAGATCGTTCAAGCCGAACCCTGCCGTATACAGCCACTTTCTGAGGCAATCAGGCGCGACCGGCAGCAGCGCCTGGCTGGTGTCGAGCAACCCGTTCGACGTGATCGGAGCGATCTCAGCGGGCATGAGAGCCGCCTGGGTCAGGCGCTCCCCGGAGGCGATATTCGACCCATGGGGAGTGGAGCCAACGATCACCGTCGAGAGTCTCCGTGGCTTGAGTGAGCGCATCGCCGGTTACCGACCCGGCGTCGAAGCGTGACTGGCAACCGGCCGGCGCGGAGCCGGCAGCAAACCCCGCTGCGTACCTGCTGCTGACGCAGGGCCGACGGGCCTTGAGCTCGTGGAGCAATGGCTGATCTTGCTGTCGAAACCGCTTTGACACCGAGCTTCAGCAGAGGCGGCTGCCGGACTCTGGCCAGATCGGGACTTCCGAGTCTGCTAGGCTTCTGGCTATCGGTCAGCACGCCTTGGCGAGGTCATTGCCGCTGGCCGGCAGTGTGGAAGCTTGTTCCGCGACAGCGCGCACGACGTTGCTGCGGTCATCGTCAGAAAAAAGGGGAGACCTGGAATGACACTTTGCCCAATCGCATTAGCAGCCGGCTGTAAGAAATGCCCCGCGTTCTCGGTCTGCCCACTGAAGAGCTCCCTGGGTGACTACAAGGGTCCGGACGACGAGAAGAGCAAGCCGCATTCGAAAGGCGGGTCCGGTGGGGAAAAACGCGACTGATCGATCGCGGCGGCCGGACTAATCCACGCACTCCAGGTACTGGATGCTGAAGAGCGAGTCCGGATCGGTCCAGGTCTGCAGCACTCGAAGCCCGCTGCCGCTGGCCAGTTCGGCGAACTCGCGTAGCTCATACTTGTGTGAGTATTCGGTGAGGATGCTTTCGCCCTCGCGGAAGCGGATGCGCTCGCCGGCAACCGTGACGATCTGATCGGCGAGGCTGTCCAGGTACATCTCGATCCTGCCGTCGGCGTCATTCCAGATCGCACGGTGGCGGAATCGATCGAGGTCGAAACTGCCACCCAGTTCCCTGTTGATCCGCCGCAGCAGGTTCAGATTGAAGTCCGCCGTCACGCCCCGAGCATCGTTGTAGGCGCGTTCGAGGATCCCGCGGTCCTTGCGCAGGTCCACGCCGACGACCAGTCCGCCTCCCCGGCCGGCCTCTATCCGCATGACCGCCAGCAGGTCAGCCGCGTACTCGTGGGTGAAGTTACCGATCGTCGAGCCCGGAAAGAAGACGACATTGCGTTCCGCCTGACTGGCCGGGTTGGGTAACTCGAAGGGCGCCGTGAAATCAGCGCAGACCGGCAGCACCTCCAGGTCCTGGAACTCGTCGGCCAGGGTCTGTGCCGAGGACAGCAGATGATCCCGGGATATCTCGACCGGGACGTAGGCGACGGGTGAGTCCAGGCCGTTGAGTAGTCTGCGGGTCTTGAGTCCTGAGCCCGAGCCGAATTCTATGATGCAGCTGCGTGGCCCGACACGGGCGGCGATCTCCGGCATAGAGCTGTCCATGATGCCCAGCTCGGTGCGGGTCGGATAATACTCGGGAAGATGCGTGATGGCGTCGAACAGATGAGAGCCGCGTTCGTCATAGAAGTACTTGGCCGACAGCCACTTGTCCTCGGCACCGAGTCCATCGAGCACTTCGCTGCGGAAATCCCCGTGAGGCGGGTGCAGGTCCAGAAGGCGGACTGATCTCTTCGCGGTCGAGGAGCCTGGCATCAGACGTCCCTGGCCAGCCGCAGGCCGGTGAACTGCCAGCGCTGCCCGGGATAGAAGAAATTACGGTAGGTCGGGCGGAGGTGACCGGCGGGCGTCGCGCAGGAGCCGCCACGCAGAACCATCTGGCTGCACATGAACTTGCCGTTGTACTCGCCCAGCGAGCCGGCCAGCGGCCGGAAGCCGGGATAGGGCGCATAGGCGCTGGCAGTCCATTCCCAGACGTCGCCGAAAAACTGTCGCGGACCGTCGCCTGGCGTGGCCGCCGGATGCAGCAGGCCCGACTCGAAGAAGTTGCCGTTGCCAGGCGCCGTACCGGCCGCGATCTCCCATTCGGCCTCGGAAGGCAGTCGCGCCCCGGCCCAGCGGGCATAGGCGTCCGCCTCGTAGTAGCTCAGATGGGCGACCGGAGCGTGCCAGTCCAGCGGCTTGTCGCCCGCCAGCGTGAAGTTCCGCTCCTCGTCGAGCCAGTACATTGGCCTGGTCCACGCTTCGGACCGGATGGTGGCCCAGCCATCCGAAAGCCAGAGTTCAGAATTCCGGTAGCCGCCGTCGCGGACAAACTCCAGAAACTCTCCGTTGGTCACCGGCCGTGACGCAATCTCGAAGTCCTGCAGCCAGACTCGGTGTCTGGGGGTCTCGTTGTCGAAACAGAAGTCATCGTCATCGAAGCCGATCTCTGTCGCGCCTCCCGGGAAGCCGTGCCAGGCCAGGGGACCCGCTTCCCCGCCACAGGAAGCAGCATCCGGTCGATACGCCGGCGACAGGGGGTTGTGGGACAACACGTGTTTGATATCGGTGAGGATCAACTCCTGGTGCTGCTGCTCGTGGTTCAGTCCCAGGCGGACAAGGAAGGCCGTCTCCGGGTCGGCGTCGGCGATCAGACGCGCCATGTGGACGTCCACGTGCCGGCGGTAGGTCAGGATCTCCTCGACCGTGGGCCTGCTGATCAATCCCCGCCTGGCCCGCGAGTACATTTCGCCGGCGGTGTAGTAATAGCTATTGAACAGGTAATGGTAGGTATCGTCGATCGGACGGTAGCCGGCCACAAGCGGCTTGAGAAGGAACTGCTCGAAGAACCAGGTCACGTGAGCCAGGTGCCACTTTGTGGGGCTGGCGTCCGGCATGCTCTGAACCGTCATGTCTTCAGGCCCGAGCGACTCGCACAGGGCCAGGGAGCGATCCCGAACCCGCTTGAAATAGTCGCCCAGGGACTCGGAGTCACAGGGTCTCGGCGTACTGATAGCGCGCAAGGTAGTCATGGACATCCGCCGGAAAAATACCCTACTAGGGTAACGAAACGATGACTCTGCTTACAAAAACGCCGGGAACGAGTCTTGACGGATACCGGCCCCGGAGGATTAAATACGCCCCCTTCCCATGGGGCCAGGTAGCTCAGTTGGTAGAGCAGCGGACTGAAAATCCGCGTGTCGGCAGTTCGATTCTGCCCCTGGCCACCACTTATCTCTATGAAATGGCTGGCATCGCGTCAGCCGTCTTTTTGCGAATTCGTTCGATTACGGCACGAGCACCGTCTCGAACGTCTTACGGAGCCTGGAGCGCAACGTAGAACCGCTTACAAATTCAGCTGGATACGTCCCGATGTGGCCTACGGTGCCGGGCAGCGGTGCTACGATTGATCACCCATGAAGTTACCCCGCCTTCGAACAGTTCTGCTTACGCCGCTTGTCTTGTTTGCAGTGTTGTATGTGGCCGCGGCCGTGAAACTCGCCGTGGATGACGACCCGGTCGCAACCTACGAAGGATCCCCAGCTGGCAACGAGACGATCGCCATATTCGGCGCCAGCGGGACCGCAGGCGACGGCATATTGAAGGCTGCGCTGGCCAATCCGGACATCAAGAAGATCCATGTCATCACACGTCGCGAAACACCACGTATCGCGGAAGGTGTCGCCTCGGGCAAAGTGCAGATGACATTGCACATGGATTATCTCGAATACTCGGCCGTTCGCGAGCAAATTGCCCAGGCCGATGCGGTTTACTGGGCTATCGGGACGAGCTCTGTCGGCGTCGACGAAAAGACATACGGGATGATCCATGTTGATTTCCCGATGCGCTTCGTCGCGGAGTGGACCAGCGTCAGTAACGCAGCCGACCTTTCGTTTCACTACATCAGCTCCAGCGATATCTCGGCGGACTCGCGCATGATGTGGGCCCGGGAAAAGGTTCGCGCCGAGAGGGCGCTGTTCGAGTTCGCCGAGGGATCAAATCTCCGGGTGATCGCTTACCGGCCGGATTACATCGGACCCACCGAGGAGCAAGCGCATATCGGCCAGGACCTGCTCTACTGGTTCTTTGCCCCGGTGAAATCCGCGGTGAGAGCGACACAGATCGGACAGGCGATGTTCGAAGTTTCAGCGCGGGGACCTCAGTTCGACAACGGTGACCGCCTCGGAACCTGGAACATTCTTCGTTACAGCGATGCGTATGAGCGCCGCCAGGCGCACAATAATCGCCGAAAGGAGGAGCTGGAAAGTACGGACACGGGCTACTGAGCGCCCGTGTCGGAGGTTCGATTGAAGCGGGCTGCAAGCAACCCTTGCCCTCGCGTCGCTGGGGTCGCTCCGCGTCTCCAGCCGGCTCCGCTGACGGGTCTGCCACCGGCCACCACGCCTTCAGACAGTCCGCGGGTGTCTTGCTCCATACTCTGTTGACTGACCCGTCTTGCGAGGCAGAATCGAGTACCCACAGACCTGAGTCAGGTCTGCAACGCTGTAACGTGACCTGAAAGCCGGAGGCTGCAGTATCAGCCAGTCTGACCGTGACAAGTGGAACGCCCGTTACCTCGATGGTGCGTACTCGGACCGCAGCCATCCCAGCG
>CALDWW010000088.1 GCA_937924335.1 uncultured Gammaproteobacteria bacterium | reverse complement strand
CGGCCGCCGTCGCTGCCGATCAGGGACACGGTCATCCCGGCGGTCGCGAGCTGATCAGAAATGGCGACCACGGAAAGGTCTGTCACCACCGTCATCAGACGCTGATAGCGGCCTAACTGGGTGCGGACAAGAAGTGCCATGGCACGCCGGTTTCGACCCTCGGCGTCCTCATAGTCTTCGCTGAGAATGTCGATGAGAGACCCGGCGTCTCCCGCCTCAGCGGACTCCTGCGCCGCCTCCACCAGCAGGGCGATCTCCGCCTCTACGTCCCGCTCTGGCTGGCCACAGGCATGCAGGAGCGCCGCGGCTGATACCGTGAGCAACAAGATCGACCGGCAGCCGTCAGTTCGCGCGTTTCGCAGGGACGTAGGCGCCGTCACGGAACTCCTTGAAATACAGCCATACAAGCGGGTGACGAATCCTCTGCCCGTCGTCATCTGGCACCAGATTGCGCTGGGCGACGTAGGCTTCATGGGCTGATCCGTCCGGCAGGATCCGATACCAGGGTTGATCGGTCTCCGGGCGATTGATGGCGACGGTCTCGCACCAGGCGTCAGTGTCCTTGAACGCCGGGTCTACGTCGACGACCACGCCCCGATACTGGAATCGCCGGTGGACCACCAGCTGACCGACGAAGAACTGCGACTGATCCCACACGGGCCTCATGACTGCCATAATCCCAAGCAATGACCTGAGTATAGACAGGGCAAATCACCCGGACCGGACAGCACGCTGGACCCGCGATTACGCCTTTTGAAGCATGTACTCGCCCGCGATACCGTGATATGGGTGTCTTTTGGCGACCTAACGCACCCTTGGCAGAGCGAAATGACGCCGCGCGCTGGCGCGAATT
This sequence comes from uncultured Gammaproteobacteria bacterium, assembly GCA_937924335.1. GTDB lineage: Bacteria > Pseudomonadota > Gammaproteobacteria > Steroidobacterales > XN24 > JAHEFR01. The sequence continues at coordinate 17,314 of CALDWW010000088.1, read as the reverse complement.
CGAGCGGCTGACCGGGGTGGGAGACTCGGATGACGAAGGAAGGCCTGACCCAGAAAGTCCTGCGATTCTGGTTCGCTGAATCCGCAGCAGACCCTGCCGCGATACCGGCCCGGATGGGATTCTGGTTCGGGGCCGATCCGGAGCGGGACGCGCGGATCCGAAAGGAGTGGGGGGACACCGTGACCGATGCCCTTGCGGGCAGGCTCGACACGATGGGAGAAAACGCTCCCGGGCGCCTGGCGCTCATCCTGTTGCTTGATCAGTTCCCCAGGAATCTGTTCCGCGGGACGCCGCAGGCCTTCGAGAAGGACGGCAGGGCACGCTATCTGATGCGCGACGGCATGAGCCGTCTAATGGATATGGAGCTCTCGCCGATCGAGCGGTGCTTCTTCTACATGCCGCTGCAACACTCTGAGTTCCTGGAGGACCAGGAGTCATCGGTGTCGCGTTACAGCCAGCTGGTGACGGAGGTCGCCTCCGACCACCGCGAGATTTTCGAAAACTTTCTCCGGCACGCCCAGCAACACCTGGAGGTTGTGGCGAGATTCGGCCGCTTCCCGCACCGCAACCCGATACTCAATCGGCTGAGCACTGCAGAAGAGCGGGACTACCTGGCCAGCAACGCACCCAGGTTTGGGCAGGGCTAGATCAGCCGCCGCGGCGGCGCTCCAGCCAGGCGTTGTTTGCCCGTTCCAGTACGTCCATCGGAACGTCCCCGAGCCCGAGGACGAAGTCATGCCAGGAGCGCAGATCGAAGTCTTCACCCAGCACACGGCTGGCCTCTGATCTCAAGACTCTGATCTGCCTTTGCCCGATCTTGTAGGACAGGGCCTGCCCGGCAATGGCCACATACCTGTCCACCTCCGTGAGAATTTCCCCCTCGGGCAGGGATGAGTTCCTGCGCATGTAGTCGGCCGCCTGATCCCGGCTCCAGCCGCGGCGATGGATGCCGGTATCCACGACAAGGCGCATCGCCCTGAGCATCTCGTCATTGAGCTTGCCGAAGTACTGATGGGGATCCGTGAACATCCCCAACTCCATCCCCAGGTCCTCGCTGTACAAGGCCCAGCCCTCTGAGTAGGCTGTCACGAACCCGAATCGACGGAACCGCGGCAGACCCGGGTTCTCCTGAGCCAGGGACCCCTGGAAATGATGTCCCGGAATAGCCTCGTGCAGGAACAGGGTCTGCGTGTTCCAGCGTACGTGCCGCGACAACTCCTCCGTATTGAGATAGAAGACACCGGGACGGGTACCGTCCTCCGAGGGGCTCCGGTAACTGGCATTGGCGGCTGTCGCCGCGCGGAACGCCTCCACCGGCCTGATCTCGAATCCCGCCCGGGGAAAGACGCCGAACAGCCGCGGCATTCCGGCCGCCACTTCGGCCTCGACAGCCCGATAGCCGTCGAGCATCTCGTCCCCGCTGTCCCACTGGAACCGGGGATCGGTTTTCATGTAGAGGAGGAAGGCCGCCAGGTCGCCCTCATAACCGACCTGCCGACGAACCCGGTCCATTTCGTCGAGGATCCTGGCGACCTCGTCGAGACCGATCTGATAGATGTGATCCGCAGTCAGGTCCGTGGTCGTGTGTCTGGCCACCAGAAAGTCGTACCAGGCGTCGCCCCCGGGCAGGTCCCCATAGCCGACGCTGTCACGGGCCGCAGGCAGGTAGTCGGCTTCCAGGAAATCGGCCAGCCCGCTGTACGCAGGCACGAGCTGCTCCATGATCGCATCCTGATAGGCACTCGCCAGCCTTTGCCTCTCACCCTGCGGGACGGCATCGGGGAAGCTGTTGAGGGGCCTGTAGAACAGGCTGTCCTCGGCCCTGTCGACGACGAACTGACGCATCTGGTCGATCATCAGTTCGACCGCGAAGCGCGGCTGCACGACACCGCGGCGCGCACCTTCACGCATGTTTTCGATAGCGACCTCGGTCCACAGCACGAAATCATCGATACGGGCGAGGAAGTTGTCGTAGTCGCGTACGGTCGCAAACGGCTGGAAGCCTTCGCCGGAACCCAGCTCCGCGAAAGAATTCGGGGTGGAATTGTAGTGATCGAACGGCAGCAGGTGTCCCGGGAATTCCAGTCTCATCAGGTCAAGACGCAGCTCGCGCTCGAAGACATCCAGAGTGACCACGTCGCCCGGCGACAGCAGATCGCGTTCGATCGACTCTGCCTGCCGCAGATAGCGTTCGCACAGATCCCTGAGCTGCAGCCGGTAGTCCTCGCTGATGTCGATTTCGAGTCGATCATCAAATCGGTGATCGCTGATGGACGTGGCGTACCATGGATTCATCTCCAGATACGCCTCGAACCAGGCGTCCACCATCGCCTGGAGGCGTGCGGCCGGGTCTGCGGCGACCTGCACACCGACCTCCGCGCGGGATGTCCGTGGCGTCCCGGGATCCTGGCTGACGCCGGGGTCGCACGCGACGATACCAAGACAGACCAGAGCCAGGGTCGCGGTCCAGGCGGTTCGGCAGGCCGTATCCATCCTCATCGTTCCGTGTCCTGTCCCGCGCCTGTTTCCCGGATCCAGGCGTCGATGCGGTCCTCCAGAAGTCCCATGGGCATTGGCCCGTCGTCTAGAACGATGGAATGGAAGTCCCGGACATCGAACTTCTCTCCCTGTGCCGCTTCCGCCCTTGCGCGGAATTCAAGGATCTTCAGCTGACCGACTTTGTAGGCCAGGGCCTGACCTGGAATGGCCATGAATCGTTCCGCTTCCGAAATCGCGCGGGCCGGTTTCACCGGTGCGTTGGCGTACATGTAGTCGAGGACCTCCTGACGGGACCAGCCCTTGTAGTGGATACCGGTATCTACGACCAGCCGTATCGCTCTCCAGAGTTCTGACGAGAGCTTGCCGAAATACTGATAAGGATCGCGGAACACACCGATGTCGTGCCCCAGGGACTCCGCATATAGCGCCCAACCCTCCCCGTAGGCTGTGTATCCCGAGAAGCGCCGGAATCGCGGCAGAGATGTCATCTCGATACGCAGCGCGTTCTGCAAATGATGACCCGGGATCGCCTCGTGGAGGAACAGCGCCTCCATGGCCCATGAAGGTCGCGCGGACAGGTCGAAAGTGTTGACGAAGAAGACGCCGGGCCGGCTGCCCGCGGGATCGGGAGGTTGATATTGAGCACCCGCCGCGGACCGCTCCCGGAACGGTTCGACCGCACGGATCTCGTAGTCGAGCAGCGGGAGACGGTGGAACAGCGGCCGCGCGCCTGCCTGCACGGGCGCCCGCAGGGCGCGATAGCCGTCCAGCAACTGTTCACGTCGGTCGAAATAGAACCGGGTGTCGGTGTTCATGAACTCGAAGAAGTCCATGAGTTCGCCGTCGAAATCCACCCGGTCCATCACCGCCGTCCGAATCTCGGCGTGGATACGTTCGACCTCGTACAGGCCCAGTTCATGGATCTGCTCCGCCGTCAGGGAGGACGTCGTGTTGAGCCTGACGCGGTACGCGTACCAGGCTTCCCCGTCCGGCAAGGCCAGATATCCGAAAGTCTGGCGCGCGGCAGGCAGATATTCCTCTTCGAGGAATGCGGCCAGGCGTCGGTAGGCCGGCATGAGCCGCTGGGTGATCGCCTCACGATAGGCCGCCGTCAGCCTCTCGCCCTGTGCCTTGGCAACTTCGGCCGGCATGTTGCGGATCGGCGCGAAGAACAGGCTCTCATCGGCGGAGTCCACGACCTGGGCGGCGACCTGCGGGATCATCTTAACGACCAGCACGCGCGGCAGTACGATCTGGCGATGGATACCTTCACGCATGTTCTCGATGGCCTGATCCATCCAGTCGACGAAACCATCTGTCCTCGACAGCCAGTTGTCGTAGTCGCGCACGGTGGCGAAGGGCTGGAAGGAGGATCCCGAGCCCAGCTGCACGAAGTCATTGGCAGGGCTCTGCAGCTGATTCATGGGCATCAGATGCGAGGGGAATGAGAATCCCTCGACAGCCATGCTCCGGTCCCAGCGGAAGATCAGCAGGCTGACCCTGTCATCCTTGCCGAGCAGCTCCGGATCGATCCCACCGGCGGCGCGCAGATATTCCCGCTGCCTGTCCAGCTCGGCTTGCCGGATCCCGGGATCAATCGTGACCGGGTAGCGGTCGTCGTAGCGATGATCGCCGATCGCGGTGGCAAGCATTGGCTCGTGGCGCAACCTGTCCTCGAAATATGCATCCAGCAGTGCGTGTAACGCCTCGGCTGCCTGCCGCCGCTCCCCTTCGACGGTCACGGTATCGGCAACCGCCGACGACAGCATGAGCGCCGCTATGATGGAAATACTGACCGGGACGATCGCGTTCATTGGCCTGATCGCGGTTCGACGGCCGCCGGGATTCTCCCGACACCGCCAGTGGCGCTGGAGTGGTTCGACGGCCAGCCGTTTTGGGACGAATATCATGCCATGGCTCCGGCCGGCACCCTCGATACAAGGGCGAATCGGGCATTGAGCGTCAACGCAGTGAGGGTGAGCCCGGCGATCAATCCGATCCACACGGCCTGGGGACCGAGTTCAAGTTCGACACCCAGATACCACGCCAGTGGAAAGGCCGCGAGCCAGTAGGAGCCGAAATTCAGCAGCATGGGAATGCGGGTGTCCTTGTAGCCTCTCAACGCACCGGCGGCGCCCACCTGGAGCCCGTCGGAGATCTGGAAGATCATCCCCATGGTGAGCAAGGATACGGCCAGCTTGCGTACCTCGGAGTCACCGGTATAGAAGGCTGCGATGGGCTCCCTGAGTACCAGCATCACGAGGGCTGAACAGGCCATGATGACGCCGCACATGGCGATACCGATCAGACCAATCCTCCTGGCCAGCTGTGGCTCACCCCGTCCCAGCGCATGCCCGACTCTCACTGTCAGAGCCGAATGCAGCGCCAGGGGCACCATGAACATGGTCGCTGCATAGTTGATCGCGATCTGATGCGCCGCAACCACGGTAGCGCCAAGCGTTGCCATCAGCAGCCCCACGGCACTGAAGAGCCCTGCCTCCGAAACGACGCTGATGCCGATCGGCAGTCCCAGCGACAACAGCTCCCTCAGGCGGAACCAGTCCGGGGGGTCGAAACGGCCCGCCAGTCTGAAGCGCCGATAGCGGGGCTGCTTGCCGACGTAGAGCATCATGGCTGCCAGCATGACCCACATGGAGATCGCGCTGGCGGCACCGCATCCGACGGCCCCCATGGCCGGGAACCCGAACTTTCCGTACATCAGCACCCAGTTACCGAACACGTTCACCACGAGGCTGAGGCCGGCCACGTACATGATCGGTCTGGTCCAGCCGACGCCTTCTGACATGTAACGCAGGCTGAGATACGCATACATTGCCGGCAAGCCCCAGGAGATCGCAGAGAGATATCGGGAAGCCAGCGGTATGACTTCGGGATCGACCCCGAGGTCGTCCAGAGCCATGGCAATCAAGGCAATCACGGCGGCGACGAGGGCCGCCAACACCTGACTCAGCCACAGGCACTGGCGCGTGTAAGCGCCGACCTCCCTCGACTTTCCCGCGCCCAGGGCATGTGCTGCGATGGGACTCATCGCCATCAGAACGCCGAGACCAAACAGGAAGGCGACCGCCCATACGCTGCCGCCAACAGCGACCGCCGCGAGATCCGCCGTACTGATGCGCCCCGCCATTACCGTATCCGCCAGCCCGATGCCGGCGATGGCCAGATTATTGAAAATCAGCGGTCCGGCCAGCACCAGCAGCGCGCGGGCATGTCCTGTGATCGTGTCACTGTCCCTGGCCTGGGTCACATCTCTGCACTCTTTCGGGGCGGGCGATTTTACGCCACGCGTCAGGCGTCGGCGAACCGGCTGGCGGTGACGGGATGATCGATGGGGCTGCGAGGGGCGCTTTCAGGCGGCGGGCACCGGCCCGCCGTGAGAGTCTCCTTGTCAGCATCCGGGGCAAAAGGGATCATGTGGCCCCATCGCCCCGCCTGGTCCGGGGCCGTGAATAAACCCGGGGAGATACGAATGCAGACCATCGACGCCATCATGTCGACTATCAATGGCGTCCTTTGGCATGACGTCGTCCTGTGGACCCTCCTCGGCACCGGCATCGGCTTCACGGTGTGGAGCGGCTTCAGCCAGTACCGCGCCCTGACCCATGGCAGTCACGTCTTGCGCGGTCGCTATGACGACCCGGACGATCCCGGCGCCATCAATCACTTCCAGGCGCTCTCTGCTGCGCTGTCTGCGACGGTCGGCCTAGGTAACATCGGAGGGGTGGCCCTCGCTATCGCCCTCGGCGGGCCTGGCGCCATATTCTGGATGTGGGTAGTCGGGTTCTTCGGCATGGCCATCAAGCTGACAGAAGTCACTCTGTCGATGCTCTATCGGAACACAGACGATGCGGACAATCCGCACGGTGGCCCGATGTGGGTGATCAGCAAGGGCCTCGCCTTGATGAACCCGCGGCTGGCCGGCCTCGGCAAGGCGATCGGGGCTGTATTCTGCGTCACGTTGCTGGTATCGACCGTTACCGGCGGCAACATGTTCCAGGCATGGAATGTGGCGGAGATCACGCATGCCTACTTCGGCATCCCCGGCATCGTTAGCGGCATCGTGCTGGCCATCCTGGTCGCCATGGTCATCATCGGTGGCATCAAAAGGATCGGCGCCGTCGCCGGCCGGCTGGTGCCGATCATGGTGGCCCTGTATCTGCTGGCGGGCTGTTACGTACTAGTGATCCACGCGGAGCGGATACCCGGGCTGCTGAAGCTGATCGTGACTTCCGCCTTCAGCGGCACTGAAGGCACGGGCGCGTTTCTCGGCGGCACCTTCGCCACCGCTTTCCTGTTCGGGATGAAGCGCGCCCTGTTCTCCAGCGAGGCAGGGCAGGGTTCATCACCTATCGCCCACTCGGCCGCCAAGACCAGTGAGCCGGTTCGCGAGGGCATCGTGGCCGGGCTCGAGCCATTCATAGATACCCTGGTGGTCTGCACCTTCACAGCGCTGGTGATTCTGTCGAGCGGCGTCTGGAACCGACTGGGCGACGCAGTCTTTGACGCGCCGCCCCGGATCATGGCGGATGGACCGGGACACTGGACGCTGCAGTCGACGCCGCCACCGGGGCCGATCGAATGGGTCGACGGCGAAGCGGTTTTCATGATCCTGCTCGGCGACAGCAATCCTGCCAGCGGCAACAACCGCCACAAGCTGTTCGGTCATATCGAGACTCAGGGAAAACGTGAACCCATGGTCCGGTGGGAGTCGATCGCCAGTGGGGTCGAACCGGCGCTGGCCGGACCCGAAATCTATCGGGACTACCAGGGCGCCACGCTGACGGCCCGGGCATTCGACACGGTCCAGGAAGATCTCGGCAAGTGGCTGGTGACGCTCGCTGCGTGGCTGTTCGCCATCTCTACCATGATCTCATGGAGCTATTACGGCGAGCAGGGCATGGTCTATCTCGCAGGGCAGCGATCGGTACTGGCATACAAGCTGGTCTACTGCCTGTTGATACTGGTTGCGACCGCCGGTGTTATCCGCACCGACGTGCAGCTGGATAACCTGACCGGCATCGGCACCGGTGTGATGTTGTTCGCCAACGTCCCGATCATGTGGATCTTCGGCGCCCAGGCGATGCGGGCCTACAAGGATTACGTGAGCAGGCTGGACGCCGGGCTGGTGGGGCGCGGCCATGCACCCCCGAGCCTGGAGGACCTGATCAGCGGCCGCGATGTAGAGTCTCAGAAGTGATCATGGCGAAACTTCATGTAAGCGATGCCCGGGCTGAGCACGACGCGCCATGAGAGTTCCACTTCATCAGTAAACTCGAGATCGAACTCGCGGACCGTTTCGACAAGGCTTTCCAGCCACTCCTCGTACAACTCCGGAGCGATGTCTCTCTCTTTGCTGCTGTGGCGCATAGCGACGTGTCGGAGGCGTTCACTGGCAACCCGGGTGGTCGAGAACTCCACAATCTCGTGTAGCGACTGAGCCAGCATGTCTTTCTGCCTGTCCATATCGGTGCCGCTGAAGTAGTCCGCGATCACCGGCGTCTTGCCAGTGAATACCTCGTAGAAACGGGTAACGAAGGCGTCCTGGCGGCCCGGTTCTCCCCAGACCCGGTACAGGCTGTTCATGAAGAACTCCAGATAATTCTTCATCGATCGGTATCCGAGTGCCAGCACTCGATATCGATCTGCAGCCTGATCACGGACCTCGACGGCGAGAACCGCGCGATCCCCGTGTCTCCGGCTTTTATGTTGATCTTCCTGGGTCTCGACAGCTCGGGCCCGTTGCGGAACACGACATCACAGCGGACAGCGACTTTCTCGTGATTGATGAGCCTGACAACCGTCGCGTTTTCTATCAGGTTGGGGATCGCTTCGATGTCCAGCCCCTGGGACTCGAACCTCAGATCGGTCTGGTAGGCCTGCGCCTGTAGCGCAATGAAAAACAAGCCGATGATCGCCGCTCTGTATCTCATTTGCCTTCCTCGAGGTCCTTGTTGCCGTCCGGCGGAGCCTCTCCCGGGACTCCGTCTTCACCACCAAGGTAGCGGGTCCGGAGGTGTTCCTCCATCTGTTCCATCAACTGGTCGACGGTCCACTCGGAAGTCGCCCGCTTGCGCCCGAACAGATTGATGGCCCGCTCCGCGCGCCGTCCCTGCCGCATCAACGCGGGAAACAGCATCCGGGATGGGGGTGCTGGACGAATCAAGTCGACAAGCCCGGCGGCCAGCGATAACGGGCTGAGCAAGAGATCCTTCGCAGCGTCGATGAAAAGCTTGTACTGGAATACGAAAACGCTCCTTACGATCTGCCTGCGTGTCGGGATGGGTTCATCATCGGCTTGCTTGTCGTTCCTGGCGCTCATCTGGCCGCTCCATTGTGGTTGCCGCGAACGGGCGCGGCGCTATGTCTAATATGATCTAATCTTCCTCCCCATACTGGCAAACCGAGACTCATGCCGAAATTCACAGGCGATCAAGACTTCGAACACGGCACCGCGGATTCCCTGGGGGTCCTGCTGGTCAACCTGGGCACACCCGACGCACCGACGGCGGGGGCAGTCCGAAAGTATCTGGCGGAGTTCCTCTGGGACCCGAGGGTCATCGAGGTGCCACGTCCCATCTGGTGGCTGATCCTCCACGGGGTGATCCTGCGGTTCCGCCCGAAGCGGTCGGCGGAAGCCTATGCCAAAGTATGGACGGACGAGGGTTCGCCGCTACTCAGCTGGTCCAGGAAACAGAGCCAGGGGCTGGCCAGGATGCTCGCCGCATCTCTTACAGCGCCTGTGCACGTGGCACTGGGAATGCGTTACGGCCAACCATCCATTGCCGCGGCGCTGGAGGAACTCCGGGGTCACAATGTGAGGCGACTACTGGTCCTGCCCATGTATCCCCAGTACTCGGCCACGACGACCGCATCCGTCTTCGATGGCTTGAGCGATGCCTTGCGCGTCCAGCGCTGGATCCCGGAGCTCCGTTTCGTTACCCAATATCATGATGAGCCGGGTTTCATCGCGGCCCTGGCCGCGAGCGTCAGGGAGTTCTGGGCCAACCAGGGCCGGGGCGATCACCTGGTCATGAGTTTCCATGGCGTGCCACGACGCTATCTGCTGGCCGGGGATCCTTATCACTGCCAGTGCCAGAAGACGGCCCGCATGCTCGCCGAGTCTTTGGGGCTGAACGGCGACGAATGGTCACTCAGCTTCCAGTCCAGGGTGGGTCGGGAAGAGTGGCTGCGCCCTTATACCGATGAGCACCTGGCTACCCTGGCAGGCGCCGGCATCAGAAAAGTCGACGTCATCTGCCCAGGTTTTTCGGCAGACTGTCTGGAGACCCTGGAGGAGATCGCGATGCAAAATGCCGAGCTCTTCGTGGAAGCCGGTGGCGCTTCGCTCAGCTATATCCCGGCGCTGAACGCCCGCCGCGACCATCTCAGTTTTCTTACCCAGCTCATCCTCAGGCATCTGCAGGGCTGGCCGGAGACATCGCCGGGCTGGGACGAGCAGGTGCGCGCAAAGGCTCTTCAGGAATCAGCCAAGAGAGCAAGCTCGGCCGGCGCCTGAGATGCTTGGCCGATTCCTCGAGATCAGCGTCCACGCTCCGGTCGTTCGCGACGCGGTCGCCTTCTACGGGAGCCTGGGGCTGACTCAGGCGGTGACGAATGATATCTGGCCGCATCACTACGGGGTACTCACTGACGGACGAGTCGCCCTTGGAATCCATGCCTATGATTTCCCCTCGCCATCGCTCACATGGGTCCGTCCGGGCCTGGCCGCCCATCTGTCGGAGTACATTGACGCGGGTATCGAGTTCGAGTTTCAGAAGACTGGCGAAGAAGTCTTCAACGAAGTCGGTTTCAGGGATCCGGACGGCCAGATGGCAACAATCCTCGAGGCGCGCACCTATTCACCGCCGTCGATCCCGTTGACACCCCCACTGATCGGATACTTCCGCGAGTATCGTTACCCGGTCCGCAGCACAGCCGCCTCGGCGGCGTTCTGGGAGCCGCTGGGATTCGTCGCCATGCGTGAAGATGAGGACCCGGAGACGGAGAGTCCGGTCGTGCTGACGAGTGACGGCATAGATCTATCTGTCTACCGGGCTGCCCCGCAACCGCCACAATTCGTCTTCGACTCGACTGACCTGCAGGCCGCCGAGGGCTTGCTGGAGCAACGGGGGTTCAGACCCCGCCGGACGCGGGACGCGATCACCGGACGGGACGGCCTCGAGGTGACTGCACCGGAGGGATCCCGGCTGCTGGTACTCGAGGAGAACCTGTAGAACCGGCCTTACCCACGGGTCTCGGCCAGCAGCCGATCGACCATGCCCTGTGCACGCCCAAGGTAGCCTGTGCCGAAGAGATTGAGGTGGTTGAGGATGTGGTACAGGTTGTATAGCAGCCGCCGGACCTGATAACCGGAGTCCAGCGGCCAGGCCTCCCCGTAGGCTGCGTAGAAATCCGCACCGAAACCGCCGAACAGCTCGGTCATCGCTATGTCAGCCTCACGATCCCCGTAGTAGACCGCAGGATCGAACAGGAACGGGTGCCCCTCGGAGTCCACCCCCCGGTTACCGGCCCAGAGATCGCCGTGAAGCAGCGAAGGTGCGGGCCGATAGTCAGAGAAAAAATCGGGTAGCCGCTGGCACAGTTCGCCGCCAGCGTCTGTGAGCGTCCCGCCCCACCCGTTCTGCCTGGCCAGGTCCAGCTGGAAACCGAGCCGGTGTCGGGCAAAGAAATCCGGCCAGTCTGCGCTCGGATCGTTGCGCTGGGGCGAACTGCCGATGGTGTTGTCTCTATCCCAACCGAAACGTCCCGCGGTCTTACGATGCTGTTCGGCCAGGCCTGCGCCAAGCTCCTCTTCCGCGCTGCCCTCGCCCTGCTCGATCCACTCCATCGCAATCCAGGCTGACGCGTCCGTAACCCCGGTCGCCAATGGGCGCGGGACTCGCAGTGAGCCGGCGGCACCCAGTTCGGTCAGGCCTGCGGCCTCTGCCTGGAACATCGGCAGCAGTGACGGCGCGTTGGTTTTCAGGAAGATCCCGGAGCCGGCCCCGGACAGGTGCCAGGCGGCGTTGATGCAGCCGCCACCGACCGGCCGCGCCGATTCGGCGTCCAGGCTGATCCCGGGACTGGCCGCCAACTGTGCTGCGATCGCGTCCAGATCGGACATCAGAATATGTCGGTGAGTTCTTGAGCCTGGCGCCTCACCCCCTCGCCGAACCCTAGTCGATCGTAGATCGAGAACAGCTTCTTCAAATCCGGTCGCGTGGTAACAAGGCGATCCTCGTCCATCTCCAATGGCATCGTGGTCTCGATCCGGGTCAGCCGGCGCGCCAGGAATGCGGCGTCCCTGTGTTGGTCCAGGCGTTTCGCGATCCCGGCGGCGCCACGGATCGGCAGGTGCTGGACCTGGTCCAGATTGTCGAACAGTTCCTCCAGGGAGACGAACTCCTGCATCAGCGCGGTCGCGGTCTTGGGCCCCACGCCGGGCACGCCAGGGATGTTGTCCACCTTGTCACCGACGAGCGCCTGGTAGTCCGGCATCCTTTCAGGGACTGCGCCGAAATGACCGGCGACGTCCGAATATCCGAAACGCCGCCGATCGATGTAATTCCAGTATTCATCGTGAACTCTCAGGAGCTGGGCGAGATCCTTGTCGCGGGAAACGACAACGCAGGATTGCCCCGCCGATCGCATCCGGGCCGCGATCGTTCCGATGATGTCGTCGGCCTCGAATCGGGGGTCCGCGAACTCAGCCAGCCCCAGGGCGGCGGTGATGGCCCGGCAATCGCGGAACTGGGATTCGAGCTCCGGCGGAGGGAGTTCGCGATTGGCCTTGTAGTCCGGGAAAATTTCGTTACGGAAAGAGGTCGTCAGACTCTCATCGAACGCAACGGCAACGTACCCGGGACGCGTCTGCGAAAGGAAGTCACCGAGGAACCGGGCGAATCCATAAGCGGCATTGACCGGCGAACCATCGGGGCCCGTCATCGATGACGGGATAGAGAACCATGCGCGAAAGACAAAAACGCTCGCGTCGATCAGATAGATCACTGCTGTCTGCCTCTGCGCTGGCGAGCAATCGCGCTCAGTTTCTGGCAGCCCAGCGCCCGCCCTGATTGGCCAGGACCAACCGTTGCCTCATCGGACTGCTGCGTGGGAAGTGTGCGAGCAGATAATCCATCTGATCCGCGAGCACCTTTCTGCCCCTCAGGTAGATATATTCTGCGTAGGTCGGAGTGAACGGCACCGCCAGCAATTCCATACCGGCCTGTTCCGGTGTCCGGCCCGCCTTGTGATGATTGCACCGCTTGCAGGCCGTGATCACGTTGGTCCAGATGTCGAGACCGCCCTGCGAAAGTGGCGTCACGTGATCCCTGGACAACGCTGAGGAGAGGAACCTGGATCCGCAGTACAGGCACAGGGAACCGTCCCGTTTGAACAGTGCGAAGTTATTGAGCGGCGGCGCATAGTCCTCGGCGCTGAGGATGCTTATCTGGGGCGTGCCCTGGGTCGCGATGATGGAACTGACCTCGACGACCGAACGCTCTCCGGTCATGGCACAGATGCCGCCGCGCAGCCTCATCAAGGGCCGGCCGCACTCATAGGCGACCTGCTCGGTGTGATAAAGGCGTACAGCATCCCGGTAGTCCACCCATTCAAGCGGCATCCCGGCGACATCGGTCCGCAGAATCTGCTGACCCAGAGTCCCTGTCACAAGACCGTCTCCTCGAATCAGCTCAAGAGCCACGGGGAGTTATTCCAGAACGTGTTGAGAAAATCAAACCGAAGTCCTTTTTAAGCTGGCATCCGCCGCTCAGACCGCTAAACTCTCCCGAGGTTACGTTGTTGGCCGCCCCGGTGACATATCCAGCTGTCGCGCTCTTGTGACTTCGGGCATGTAGCAGGGCTCGCCGACAACAATCTTGCACCGCCAATCCAATGGCAGCGGTGCGTGAGCTCAAGGATAATCGCGCGGTGTCTAGCGGAGTATTGCCCATGAAGATCGGTGTACCACGGGAATCTTATCCTGGCGAACGACGCGTCGCGACGACGCCGGATGTCGCGTCCCAGCTGATGAATCTCGGCTACAGGGTGATCGTCCAGAGCGGGGCCGGTTCGGAGGCCAACTTTTCGGACGCCGCTTACCGGGCCGCGGGTTGCGAGATCGTCGCTTCCACGAGAGATATCTACGAGCAGTGCGACATCGTACTGAAGGTCCGGGCGCCGGAGGGCGAGGAACTCGGCGTGCTGCGCTCCGGACAGACCCTCATCAGCTTCGTCTGGCCCGCGCAGAATCCCGAACTTCTCGAGACGTTGACCGCGCGCGGCGTCACCGCCCTGGCGATGGACAGCGTGCCGCGCATCTCGCGCGCCCAGAAGATGGACGCGCTGAGCTCGATGGCCAACATCGCCGGCTACCGCGCCGTCGTCGAGGCCGCCCAGCACTTCGGCCGCTTCTTCACCGGCCAGATCACCGCCGCCGGGAAGATCCCGCCGGCCAAGGTCCTCGTGATCGGCGCCGGTGTGGCGGGTCTCGCCGCGATCGGTGCGGCGAAGAGCATGGGCGCCATCGTCCGCGCCTTCGACACGCGCCCGGAGGTAAAGGAGCAGGTCGAGAGCATGGACGCCGAGTTCCTGATGCTCGACTTCGAGGAGGACGAGGACGGCTCGGGCGAAGGCGGCTACGCCAAGGTGATGAGCAAGGAGTTCATCGAGGCCGAGATGGCGCTGTTCGCCGAGCAGGCGAAAGACGTGGACATCATCATTACGACCGCACTGATACCCGGCAAGCCCGCGCCGCGCCTGATCACGGCCGAGATGGTCGAGTCGATGAAGGACGGCAGCGTGGTCGTGGACCTCGCCGCCGAGCAGGGCGGCAATTGCGAACTGACGGAACCCGGCCAGGTCGCCATGAAGGAAGGCGTTACGCTGATCGGATACACAGACCTGCCCAGCCGGCTGGCCGCGCAGTCAAGCCAGCTGTACGGCACGAATCTGCGTCACCTCCTGACGGACATGACGCCGGAGAAGGACGGCGAGCTCGTCGTCGACATGGAGGACGAGGCGGTCCGCGGCGCGACGATCTGCATCGGCGGCGAGACGACCTGGCCGCCGCCGGCGCCGAAGCTGTCGGCCGCGCCCAAGGCGCCGCCACCGACCCCCGCGCCCGTCGCCGAGCCGGAGGAAGAGAAGAAATCGGTGGGCGGTCCGCTCATCGCGATGGCCCTCGGCGGGCTGGCGTTGTTCGGCATGGGTGCAGTCGCGCCGCCGTCGTTCATGGCGCATTTCACCGTCTTCGTACTGGCCTGCTTCGTCGGCTACATGGTCATCTGGAACGTGACGCCGGCGCTGCACACGCCGCTGATGAGCGTGACCAACGCGATCTCGAGCATCATCGTCATCGGCGCCCTGCTGCAGATCAGCTCAGGCAGCAGCCTGATCATGTGGATCGCAGGTTTCACCGTCTTGATTACGAGCATCAACATCGCCGGCGGCTTTGCCGTGACGCGACGCATGCTCGAAATGTTCCGGAAGTGAGGTCGTCATGAATAGCGCTGGACTCGTAACCGCTTCCTACATCGCCGCGACCGTCCTCTTCATCCTCGCGCTCGGCGGGCTGTCGAACCAGGAAACCGCTCGCCGCGGCAACTGGTACGGCATTGTCGGCATGGCCATCGCGCTGGTGGCCACCATCCTTGGCGTGGTCACGCAGCACTACACGCTGCTCTTCATCGCGCTGCTGATCGGCGGCAGCGTCGGCCTGGTGCTCGCGCGCCGCGTGCAGATGACGCAAATGCCCGAACTCGTCGCGATCCTGCACAGCCTGGTCGGCTTGGCCGCCGTGCTGGTCGGTTTCGCGAATTTCATGGATCACTCGACGGTATTGCACGGCGCCGAGGCGACGATCCACGACATCGAGACCTACCTGGGCGTGCTGATCGGAGCGGTCACCTTCTCCGGCTCGGTTATCGCCTTCGGCAAGCTGTCCGGCCGCATCGGCGGCAAGCCGCTAACGCTGCCCGCGAGGCACTGGCTGAACCTCGGCCTGCTGCTCGGGTCGATCTGGTTCGGCATCGAGTTCGTCGAGCAATCGGCGGCGGGCGGCGGCACCTGGCCGCTTCTGCTCATGACGCTGATCGCCCTGGCCTTCGGCGTCCACATGGTCATGGCGATCGGCGGCGCCGACATGCCCGTGGTCGTCTCGATGCTCAACAGCTATTCGGGCTGGGCGGCGTCGGCGACGGGTTTCATGCTGAGCAACGACCTGCTGATCGTCACCGGCGCGCTGGTCGGCTCGAGCGGCGCGATCCTGAGTTACATCATGTGCCGGGCGATGAACCGCAAGTTCCTCGCGGTGATCGCGGGTGGCTTCGGCACCGGCGGCGGCACAACGGCGTCCGGCGGCGAGGTCGAAGGTGAAGTCGTGCCGATCCAGCCGGAGGAGACGGCCGAACTGCTCGCGAATGCCAAGGAAGTCATGATCGTGCCCGGTTACGGCATGGCGGTCGCGCAGGCCCAGCACACGGTCTACGAGATCACGAAAATGCTGCGCGGCAAGGGTGTCAACGTACGCTTCGGCATCCACCCGGTCGCCGGCCGCATGCCCGGCCACATGAACGTGCTGCTGGCGGAGGCCAGGGTGCCCTACGACATCGTGTTCGAGATGGACGAGGTCAACGAAGACTTCCCGGACATCGACGTCTCCGTGGTGATCGGCGCGAACGATATCGTCAACCCGGACGCACAGGAGAAACCCGACAGCCCGATCGCCGGCATGCCGGTACTCGAGGTCTGGAAGGGAGGCACGACGATCGTGCTCAAGCGCAGCATGGCCACCGGCTATGCCGGCGTCGGCAATCCCCTCTTCTACAAGGAAAACACACGGATGCTGTTCGGCGATGCCAAGGACAGCCTGGACGCAGTGCTGAAGACGCTCTGATAGACGACGCCTGCTGCAAAGTATCGTGAACCAGAGAGCCCGGCCCTGAGCCGGGTTTCTCTTGTGCTGGCGATCAGCGCGACCATGGCGTCGTAGTCGCGGTCCTCGCCGCGCTCGGCAAGCGGGGCAAGGGCTTCTCGGGCATCGAGAAGATCCCGTCCTATCCGGACCGGATCAGCATGCTCAACGGCGACGGCCAGAAGGTCGCGGGTGAACTGATCCAGTCGGCAAGGGCGATCCAGGCGCGATGCGCTAACCGCCTCTTCGTCCTCCCGAGCGGCCACGCTGCTGGTTGATCGAGCGGCGTCGCTGTTCTGGTGACATGTCCCGCCAACGCTCACGGAACTGCTCCCGGTCTTCCGGCGACATGTTGCGCCAGCGCTCGCGCAACCGATCTCGCTCCTCTGGCGGTATGTCTCGCCAGGTGTCCCGCGCCTTCCTCCGTTCGTCGGGACTCATGCTCTGCCAGCGATCCCGCAGCGCCTGTCGCTGTTCCGGCGGCAATTGCCTGAACCGCCGATAGCGTTCCCTCACACGCTGCTGCTCTTCGGCCGGCAGCTGGCGGAAATCGTCATAGCGAGCGCGAATGTTGTCGCGTTGTGCCGGCGTCAGTGACTGCCAATGGCGGAACCGCTGCCCCGCTTCCTGACGTTTTTGCGCCGGCATCAGGGACCAGCGATCGGCACCGCGCATGAGACGCTCACGCCGATCCTCGGGCATGTCGTCCCAGCGTGCCTGAAAGGGCTGCAACAGCTGCTTCTGCTCTACCGAGAGCTCCTCCCAAGCTGCTGCCCCGGCGGGCATCGCGACGAGCAACGCCAGCAGCAGCACAGAGACCGGCAGGTATCTAGTCTTCATCACCCAACGCCTCCGCCCCCGCAGGGGCCGTATCCGCTT
>CALDWW010000087.1 GCA_937924335.1 uncultured Gammaproteobacteria bacterium | reverse complement strand
GTTAACCTGGCGCTACATTCGGATCGCTCCGGCGCGATTGTCGCGGCATGACGACTCCGGCTCAAGCGTGTCGTCCGGAAACTCGCGCCTGCCGGCCTGCTGCCATGGGCCGGAATTGTGCGCGCCACCACCGCGGCATCGCAATTTCGGCGGGACAATTTCGGCGGGACGGGCACGCGGTGAGATCGACTGCTAGGATGGGATATATGGGGCGTCCAGGCTCACGGTCGTCTCCCGGCCGGGAGCCGTCAGGCACTTGTGGCCGACGCTATCTGGTCATGTATTCGATGGGAATCAGCCTCTCATGAGCGATGCAGAACTCGATCTGGGACACTTCAGAAGCAAGCTGTATGCGCTGCGCCGTGAGCTGTCCGAAACTGCAGCCACGAGCAAAGCGGCCGCCGCAGTCGTCGAGCTGGATCAGTCACGAATCGGCCGACTGTCGCGGATGGATGCCATGCAGGGCCAGGCCATGTCGGCGGAGATGGAACATCGGCGCAAGCAGCACCTTGAAGATGTCGAGCGGGCCCTGGATCGTCTCGAGCAGGGCAACTACGGGTTCTGCGCCAGCTGCGGGGAACCGATTGCCGCCGCAAGACTGGACTTTGAACCAACAATCACGATCTGCATTGGCTGCGCGAGCGCACAAGAAAACGCCTGATCCGGCTGCCGATCCAGCGATGCCCGTTGCGCCCGGGCACTCTGTACGGCCAAACGTAGCGTTCGCGCCAGGATCTGCTGTAACTTCACGGCTCTTACGCAGACCTCGGGGGAGCATGGCAGATGCCTGACTACGTCATATCTGTAAGAAATGTCAGCCGCGGCAAGCTCGGCTCTGAGCCGGGGACCACCCGGTTCCTGAAGATTCCGGGCGACCATGCGCAACCGAAGCCCGCGCACGGCATCAGCCGGGCTACCTGGGTGGAAGAGGTCATGGAGTGGTCGCGATCCGGAACGGATCCCGCGACCGGACGAGACTGTGGAGACATCCTGGTCTTCGTACACGGCTACAACAACGACCCGCCCGTCGTGCTGAAGCGGCACCGGCTGCTAAAGATGAACCTGGCGGCCGCCGGCTTCGAGGGTGCCGTGGTCAGCTTCGACTGGCCGAGCAACAATATCGCGCTCAATTACCTGGAGGATCGCAGCGACGCGCGGGTCACTTCGATCAAGCTCGTCGATGACTGTATCCGACTGTTTACTCTTACCCAGCTGCGCGGTTGCGCTTTCAACGTGCACCTCCTTGCTCACTCCACGGGTGCCTACGTGATCCGGGAAGGGTTCGACGATGCCGACGACAGACGCAACATCGCGGCCACCAACTGGACGGCCAGCCAGGTCGTCTTGATCGGCGCAGATGTTTCGGCCAAGTCATTGGGCGTCGAGGACTCGAAGTCCAGCTCGCTCTACCGCCACGCGGTGCGCCTGACCAACTATCAGAACCCCTATGACTCGGTGCTGAAGCTGTCCAACATCAAGCGCGTCGGTGTGGCGCCGCGGGCGGGGCGCGTCGGCCTTCCCGGCAAATTGCCGCACAAAGCCGTCAACGTAAATTGCGGTCCGTATTTCCAGAGCCTGCCGCCGGACTCGGATGCCACCGGGGCGTGGGAGCACTCGTGGTTCTTCAACGATCCACTGTTTGCCCGGGATCTGACCCATACGCTGCAGGGCGACATCGATCGCAATTACATCCCGACCCGCAAGCGCGCGAAAGACGGCGCACTGTTGCTGGATCGCAAAAGCGAGATAGCGTGAATCGAAACCCGGTGTCCGCGATGACGGCGCTGAGTACCGTCATCGCCATGATCGCCTTTGCCGCCAACTCTGTCCTTTGCAGGATGGCTCTGGCACCCGATGCGATCGATCCAGCGAGTTTTACTACCCTGCGTCTTGCTTCCGGTGCCGCAACGCTCTGGGTCCTGACCCGCGTACTGTCGAAGGCGCACGCCAAGCCGGGCGGCAGCTGGGAGTCAGCGATCTATCTGTTCACCTATGCGATCGCCTTCTCATTCGCGTATGTCAGCCTGTCGGCCGGTACCGGCGCGCTCATCCTGTTCGGTTCGGTACAGATCACGATGATCGTCTGGGCACTGGTCACCGGTGAACGCCCCCACCCCGGCCGCTGGATTGGCATGGCCATCGCCCTTGGCGGGTTTGTCTATCTGGTGTTGCCCGGCGTCACCGCACCGTCACCGGTAGGCGCTCTGCTGATGACCGCCGCCGGCGTGTCGTGGGGCTTCTACTCGTTGCGCAGAGTAGGAGACTCGAATCCACTGACCGCTACCGCGGGCAACTTCCTCAGGGCGGCGCCCCTGGCGCTGTTGGTCAGCCTGGCGATGCTATCCGGCACAGAAGCTACGGCGCCCGGTATCTGGCTGGCCGTCGCATCCGGTTCGCTGGCCTCCGGCCTGGGCTATGTCATCTGGTACGCGGCGCTGCGTGGATTGTCCGCCAGCGGCGCTGCCGTCGTGCAGATCTCTGTAGCACCCATCGCGGCTGCCGGTGGCGTCCTGCTGCTGGGAGAGGTCATCAGTGCCCGCCTGGCTGTCTCGTCCTCGCTGATCCTCGGCGGAATCGCGCTGGCCTTGCTGGCCCGGCGGGCGTGAGAATGTCCGGACAGATCGGTAGCGCCATCGACTAGACTAGCGGGCCTCGGGGCGCAGAGCAGCCCGCCCGCCGGGTCGGCAGCCGGTCGGTCGCCGTTTAAGGCAAACGAACGTTCGGAGCACCAGTATGGACATCCTCAAATCTGCTGCAGAACGCGGCATGCACTTCATCGAGACGCTGCCGGACCGGTCGGTCGCGCCGCAGCCAGACGCCCTCGCCGCCCTGGACCAGCTGGACATCCCTTTGCCGGAGGATGGGATACCGGCAGAGGAGATGCTGGAACTGCTGGATAGAGTCGGATCCCCTGCCACCATAGGCACAACCGGCGGACGTTTCTTCGGATTTGTCATCGGTGCAACGCTCCCGGCCACGCTTGCCGCCAACTGGCTGGCTGGCGCCTGGGATCAGAACGCGGGGCTCTGGGCGGGCTCCCCGATCGGCTCGCAGCTGGAGGTGGTCTCGCTGCGATGGCTACGTGAACTTCTGGGACTCAACGAGAGATGGGGAGGCGCGTTCGTAACCGGCGCCACCATGGCCAACTTTACCTGTCTGGCGGCCGGCCGAAGTGCCCTGCTCCGCAATGTGGGCTGGGACGTGGAGCGGGATGGCTTGTTCGGCGCGCCGGAGATCACTGTGGTCATCGGAGATGAGGCCCATCCCACCCTGACGAAGTCGCTGGGGCTATTGGGAATGGGGCGCGAGAGGTTAGAGCGCGTCCCGGTCGATGACCAGGGACGGATTCGGCCCGAGTGTCTGCCGCGGCTCGAGGGGCCGGCGCTGATTTGTCTACAGGCAGGCAACATCAACACAGGGAGCTTCGATCCTATCAGGCAGATCTGCGAGCATGTCCCGCCGGAGTCGACCTGGATTCACGTCGACGCAGCGTTCGGCTTCTGGGCGGCGGCCTCGCCATCGCGGAGCCACCTGATGGAAGGAATCCCGCTTGTCGACTCGGTCTGTACCGACGCTCACAAGTGGCTCAATGTTCCGTATGACAGCGGTATTGCGCTGGTCAGCGAACCGCAAGCGTTGCGCCGCGCGATGTCGTTTTCAGCCGCCTATCTGCCCGAAACTGAGCGCCGCGAGCCGTCTCACTACACGCCCGAACTGTCCCGACGCGCCAGGGGTGTAGAAATCTGGGCGGCCATACAGACGCTCGGGCGAGCCGGCATCCGGGAGATGATCGAGCGAAACTGCCGTCAGGCGACCCGATTCGCCGAAGGCCTTGCGGCCGCTGGGTACGAAATCCTCAACGACGTTGTGCTCAATCAGGTCCTCGTGTCGTTCGGCGACGCCGGCCGGACGCGGGAGACCATAAGACGTATCCAGGAAGACGGCACGTGCTGGTGCGGAGGCACGCAATGGCAGGGCAGGACGGCGATGCGGATCAGCGTGTGTAGCTGGGCGACGACCGATGATGATGTCGAACTCAGCCTGGCTGCAATGCTCCGATGCGCCGCCCAGTCCTGACGATCCGACGAACCGATCGGATCGACCTAGTCCTTCGATCGAGAGGGACGCTCTCGTGTCGGGCACGAATCCCATAGCCATGCAGCCCCGCGAACGCCGCTGGAATCCCCGTGGACATTGCTTTCGATCCTGACCGTCGGCAGATCTGTGAAAACATGGGGCTGCGTGGCCGTGACCGCTCGCGCTGCCAGTCCAGGCAAGTTCGACATCCCGCCGCCGAGGACGATGACGTCCGGGTCGAGCAGATTGACGACGGAGGCCAGCGCCCGGCCGAGTCGATCCACGTACCGATCCAGCGTCGCCGCCGCGACTCCGTCGCCCTGCGCGGCCAGCCCTGCGATCTCCTCCGCAGTACACTCGCGTCCGCAGGCAGCCGCGTGATCCCTTGCTAGCGCCGGTCCCGAGAGAAAAGTCTCGATACAGCCATGACGGCCGCAGTAGCAGGCCGGACCCGGAAATTCTTCGCTGCCGGCGCGCGGCAGCGGATTGTGCCCCCACTCTCCGGCGATGGCCTGGGCTCCTGCGATTACCCGCCCATCCACGACGATTCCACCACCGACCCCGGTGCCGAGAATCACGCCGAAGACAGTCCGCGCCCCGGCACCGGCGCCGTCCGTAGCCTCCGACAGGGCAAAACAATTCGCGTCGTTCATGACACGGACGGGCCTGCCGAGCCGCGTGGCAAGATCACGATCCAGGGGATGACCGATAAGCCATGTTGAATTCGCATTCTTTACCAGCCCGGACACAGGCGAGATCGTTCCAGGGATCCCGATACCCACGGAGCCGCGCATATTGAGACCGGCCTCCGCCTCCAGCACCAGATCACTGATGGCCTCCAGGGTCGCCGCGTAGTCGCGCGGAGTCCCGGCGCGACGTCGCCACAACTCCTCGCCTTGCGGCGACAGCACGACGACCTCGATTTTGGTGCCCCCGAGGTCGACCCCGATCCGGATCGGGGCCGCCGCGTCCACCGCGCTATCCGGGCCGCTGCTGTTTATGGACACTGACACGGCCCTATCCTAGCCTCACCACGAACGTCGGACGACATCATATGGACAAGAAGCTTGCGGCGCCCGCTTCGCCGGGCACCTATCTCCTCGCTCTGCGGCTGCCGCAGCCGCGCTGCATCAGGGTGGGCGCGCTCGGTCCCATCAACTTCCAGCCGGGGCTGTACGTCTACCTGGGCAGCGCACGCGGCCCCGGCGGCCTCGCTGCCCGGCTGGGCAGGCACTGCGAGGGCGGACGGAGTGAGCACTGGCACCTGGATTACCTGCGGACATCGGCTAAACCTGTCCTGGCCGGATGGCGAACCGGCCGACGTCGTTTGGAGTGTGCATGGGCACGGCGACTGGCCCGCGCCGCGGGAACATCCCCTCAGATTCCCGGGTTCGGGTCGTCAGATTGCCGCTGCCTGACACACCTCGTGCGTGTATCAGCCGTTCGGACCGAGCTGATTGCGGCGATCGGACGGATCCTGCCATCCGCACAACTGCAGTGTTTCGATGTTGCAGAGCACACGACAAAATGCGTGACATCCGAACCCCGGACCACTTATGATTTTTCTGCTGTGTGACCGGTGGTGCCGTCGTCCTGATTCGACAACTTCCTGAAACAAAGCTTCGTTGTCCCGTCCCGCGAGGTCGGGGCCAGGGGGTGGCTGGTGTGTTGCCCGCCCCGTGGCACTGGTTTCCAACACACATGTTGTGCAGGTATTGAGATGAACATCTATGTAGGCAACCTCTCCTATCGTATGACCGAAGACGATCTCCAGCAGGCATTCGCAGAGTTCGGCGAGGTTACAAGCGCGAAGATTATTACTGACCGGGACACTGGCCAGTCCAAGGGTTTCGGTTTCGTGGAAATGCCGAATCAGTCAGAGGGGGAGGCGGCGATCAGTGCCCTGAACGAGTCTGACGTACAGGGTCGTAATCTGCGCGTCAACGAGGCGCGACCACGCCCCGATCGCGGCGGACCGGGTCGGAACCGATACTGAGCCAGACTCGGGTCGATCCGATTCTCCGGGGACGCAATTTCGCGTCCCTTTTTTTACTCCGCATTAACCTGCGCGGCCGCGGTTGAAGCGGCTGGCGTCGGTGTCCTGGCAAGCTATGGACGCAACAAATGTATTGGGTGAGCCGTTGGAAGTCTGCGGCGAGGACCCCGCCACGGGGTTTTATCGGGACGGATGCTGTAACACCGGCCCCGGAGACACGGGCGCGCATGTAATCTGTTCTCGAGTGACCGCAGATTTCCTGCAATACAGCCGCCTGCACGGCAACGACCTCACCACCCCGCGGCCGGAGTTCGGGTTCCCCGGGCTGCGGCCGGGAGATCGATGGTGCCTCTGTGCGCGACGCTGGAAAGAGGCCCTGGAAGCGGGCATGCCACCACGGGTGGTCTTGCGTGCAACTCACTCGGCAGCCCTGGAGTACGTCAGCCTCGATGATCTCAAAAAGCATGCCATCGACCTGAGCTGAGTGTGTTGCTGTTATGCTGACCCACCTGGCATGGAGTCCGATGTGGCAACCGAAGACCCGATCACCGTCATCTCGCATGAGATCCGCGATCTGATCGACAGAATCAATCGCACCTGGCTCAAGGGAGAGCCGGCCGATCTGGTTGAGTTCTTTCATCAGGACATCGTCATCCAGCCGCCCGGAGACGGGCCCAGGGTCCATGGTATCGATGACTGTATCGCCAGCTACGAGGACTTCGTGCGCGATGCCCACTTCAAACGGTTCACGCCCGGCGACGCTGAGATCGATGTCTTCGGCGACACCGCAATCGCGACCTATCGATACCGCATCGTCTACGAGCTGGGTGCTGATACCCATGACGAGGCCGCCGGCGAGTTGCTGGTCTTCCTGCAGGAAGATGAGCGCTGGAAGGTCGCCTGGAGGGCCCTCCTCGCCTGAGTCGCGTCACAGGTGCTCATTGCGGATGCATCCGAGCGGAGAGATCAGGCGCATTGGCTGAGCCCGGTTGGCACGCCGGCGCTGACGCCGTCAATGGCGTCGAGCGGGGCATCGGTGGGCGCCACCGTTGCGCTATCTTCGGTCCGTCTCCTGATCGACCTTGAGATGATCGTGGGCATGCCGCCCGACGGCATTCGGCCGGGGAATGAAAGCCCATTCGCGTATCCTTGCGGGTAAGACTGACGCAATACGCAGAGCGCTTACGACGATGGGTGTAAGACTTGAGTTCCGACCGCTGACCCGGGATCTCTGGCAGGATCTGGAAACGCTGTTCGGCCCGCGTGGCGCCTATTCCGGCTGCTGGTGCATCTGGTGGCGATGCTCAAGAAAAGAGTTTGCAGACAACGGCAACGAGGGCAACAAGCGTGCATTCCGTCACATCGTGAATAGTGGCGATGTCCCCGGCATCCTGGCCTACGCCGACTCGCAGCCTGTCGGCTGGTGCTCGGTTGCACCTCGCGACAGTTATCCATCGCTGCAACGATCTCCGACGCTCAAGTCGCCGGACGGCCGCCCCTGCTGGTCCATAGTGTGCCTCTTCATAAGCCGATCATGGCGGGGCCGTGGGATCAGCCGCGCCCTGGTCCACGCCGCGGTCGCCCATGTCCGCGCTGCAGGCGGGCGCCTTGTAGAGGCCTATCCAACCCTACCGCGTGGTCGTCGCCTGTCCGCCGTATCTTCCTACATGGGGACGCCGGTGATCTTCGAACATGCCGGGTTCCGGGAATGTGCTCGCCCTTCAGAGGCTCGGGTGATCATGCGACGGGAACTGCGACCGCGGAAACAGTAGCACCTGCGCCGGGACCGGGCGACAGGAAGGTGGCATCGCCTAGGGAGCCAGTCGGTCGACGTTCCAGTCGTCATCCCTGAGACGATAGAGAAATCGGTCATGCAGTCGGCTCTCACGGCCCTGCCAGAATTCGATCTCGGCAGGGCGGACCCGGTAGCCACCCCAGAACGAAGGGATCGGCACCCGGCCCTCGGAAAATTTCCTTTTTATCTCGTCAAGCTTCATCTCGAGTACCTGACGCGAGGAAATGACACGGCTCTGATCAGATACCCAGGCGCCCAGCTGGCTGCCCCGCGGGCGCTTGGTGAAATACTTCAGGGCTTCCGCATTACCGACCTGCTCGGACAGCCCCCTGACGATGACCTGGCGCTCGAGCGGCTGCCAGTAGAACATTAACGCCACATGTGGATTGTCACGCATCTGTTCCGCCTTGGCGCTCTCCAGATTGGTGAAGAACACCAGCCCATGTTCGTCGAAATACTTCATGAGCACGGTGCGCAGCGAAGGCTGGGAATCGGCGCCGCAACTGGCAAGGCCCATCGCGTTGGGCTCAGGCACACCGGCATCGCGGGCGTCCTGGAACCAGCGTTCAAACTGCTCCATCGGATCCGGCTTCAGATCATCGATCTCCAGCCGGCCGCGCCGGTATTCGCGCCGCAGGTCACTTACGTCCATATTCGGTCCGCCCGGAAGACCAGGTGAATTCGGTGGGTCATCGCGCGTCTACTTCCAGCACTGCGAGTCGCGCTCTCTCCGCGGCCATCAACTCATCGGCCTCGACCGGCGTCAGAATCCTGGCGGCCACCGCAGAATCGATCTTGTCCTCGAAAGGACCCTCTTCGATCAGCTCCCTCATTTCCCCCTCACGCAGCTTCTCGGCAAGCGGTTCGGTCATGGTGACCTTGCGCAACGCCGCCTCCAGTCGAGCCAGCGGCTCGGACATGTCAACGGGCACGAAGATGCCGGCAGTCAAACGATCGCGCCCGCTGGAGGGCACGCTGATCAACTGGGCAAGCCGCCTGTCCATGCGGTCAGTCGGGCGTCTCCAGACCCTGCCCAACGGGAAGATCCAGCCGCGCAGCAAGCGACCCCATGGCCCGGGCAGGTTCCTGAGCACCTCCTCGAGTGCGTCCTGGGCCCGGAAAAGCGAGTCCGCCACGACCCAGTCTTTGAACAGACGATCGCTGTCGTCGGGGTCGCTTTCCTCGAACAGACGCAATGCTCCGCAGGCGATATACATCTGGCTGAGCACATCCGCCATGCGCGCGGACATCCGTTCACTCTGCCTGAACGAGCCACGCTGGGTGAAAAGCAACACGTCCGTCGTCAATGCGAACGCCGCGCTCAGGCGCCCGATCTGCTGGTAGCTCCCTGGGTCCGTCGTCCCGCGCGGCACTGCCGCCAGCCGTGCCCCGGTAAGCCCGTGGACGACGCTCCGCAACAGGTTCCTGGCGAACAGCCTCAGGTGTCGTGCGAGGACTCGGTCGAATACACGCTGGGCAGCCACGTCATTACTCGTCGCCGCGTCCAGCTCTGACTTCAGGCATGGGTGACAACGGATAACACCCTGCCCGAAAGTAATGAGGCTGCGAGTCAGTATATTGGCGCCCTCTACCGTGACACCGATAGGTGGGAATTTGTGGAACTCGCCGATGAGATTCCTCGGCCCGAGGCTGATGCCGGCGCCCGCGTGGATGTCCATGGCGTGATCCAGCACGCGTCGGCATCGGTCGGTCAGATTGTACTTGACGATGGCCGAGGCAACCGCAGGCTGTTTGCCCTGCTCGAGTTCCATGAGGATCAGTTGGCGAGCGCCCTCCATGGCAAACGAGTGCCCCGCGATCTGCGCCAGCGCTTCCTGCACGCCTTCGAACCGGGCGATGGGTGTCTTGAACTGGTAGCGCAGCCGCGCGTAGGCGCCGGTGCAACGCGTCGCGATCTTGGCGGCGGCGCAAGACAAGGCAGGCAGCGATATGGCGCGACCGTCGGTCAGACACTCCAGCAACATGCCCCATCCCCGGCCGATACCTTCCGGGCCGCCGATGATGGACTCCAGGGGGACAAATACATCCTTCCCCTTCACCGGACCGTTGTGAAACCCCATGTGCAGGGGATCGTGACGCAGCCCGGCGTCTACTCCCGGCGCGTCCGCGGGGACAAGCACCAGTGATATTCCCAGCTTTCTGCGATCGCCGAGGAGGCCGTCCGGATCATAGACCTTCACCGCCACCCCGAGCAGGGTGGCGATCGGGGCCAGCGAGATATAACGCTTGTCAAAACTGACGCGCAGTCCGAGGACGCTTTCTCGCCCGTCCCAATCCTGTCGGCAGACGATCCCGGTGTCCGGAATAGAGGCCGCGTCGCTACCGGCCTCCGGGCCCGTCAGGGCGAAACAGGGCGTTTCCTCGCCCCTGGCCAAACGCGGCAGCCAGGTCTGCTTCTGCTCTTCGGTGCCGTACTTGAGGATGAGTTTCGCGGGCCCTACCGAGTTCGGGATCATGACCGTCAACGCGGCGGCGATGCTGCGGGAGGCAATCTTCATGACGACCGCCGCATGGGCGCAGGCAGAGAATCCGAGTCCGTCAAACTCCTCCGGAATGATCATCCCGAAAAACCGCTCCCGGCGCAGGATGGACCACGCGTCTTCCGGAAGATCCTGGTCCTCGGCGTTCAGTCGATAGTCAGAAACGGCCCGGCAGAAGTCCTCCACCGGGCCGTCGAGGAAATTCAACTCGGCCTCACGCAAGCGTGGCGCAGGATTCCGATTGAATCGGCGCCACAGCGGCCGTCCCCCGAAGAGTTCCTTCTCCCAGCCGTCGCCCCCAGACTCCAGCGCCTGCCTTTCTGTCCGGGAGATAGGCGGCATCTGATTGCGCATCAGACGCATCATGCTGGCGCTGAACAGCCTGATTCTGGCCGCCGGAATCGCCAATCCGACGATGGCGGTGATGTAGACGACCCAGATGACCACTTTCGTCAACCCGCTTGCGTCGCCCAGGAGCGAAAAGCCGGCCAGCAACGGGACGCCGGCGAGCAGCCACCACAGGAGGCCTCCGGCGAACCAGACGACGACAGCGGCTCCCAGGAGAAGCACGGGCCACCAGAAACCGGCAGACTGAAGGATTTCCATCAAACCATATTCCCTTTTCGGCCGAGGAGCATCGCCGCCAGGCTCACAGACCCTCGTCAGTAACCGAGTAGTCCGGCGAGTTCCTCCATCCTGGAGAAGACTGTAGCACCGGCTGCCTCAAGGGAGCGAGAGGGCGTCCTTTCCGCATAGCCGAAGACCCGCATCCCTGCCGCTCGCGCAGCCGTGACGCCGGGGACGGAGTCCTCCACGACGGTGCACTGGCTGGGTGTGACGCCCATGGCTTCAGCCGCATGGAGGAACAGATCGGGAGCGGGCTTGCCACGCTGAACGTCCTCGGCGCTGAAGATGGCATCGTCCGGAAACCAGCGATGAAGTCCGGTCAATTTCAGACTGAGGCGTATCTTCGCATGGCTCCCGCTCGAGGCCACGCATAGCGGACCGTCGACTCCCGGCAAGATGGTCTCGATACCGGTCA
Organism: uncultured Gammaproteobacteria bacterium; assembly: GCA_937924335.1. GTDB lineage: Bacteria > Pseudomonadota > Gammaproteobacteria > Steroidobacterales > XN24 > JAHEFR01. Next base: position 44,700 of record CALDWW010000087.1, on the reverse strand, counting down.
CCGGACGAAGCCCATCTGCAAACACGCGGGCGGTGTGTATGCGGAGACGACTGACGAAATTGTCGGGGACATTGCCGCCGAGCATCTCCTCAATGAGGCCCACGCAGGCACCCATGCTCAGCCCGGTGAACGTGCGGGTGGATTCCTCCAGACTGACTTCGATGCCGAGCTCGCGGATGTGCCCATGCAGCACCTGGTTCGCCAGTGGCTCGGAGTCCACCAGCACGCCGTCGCAATCGAAGATCAGAAGCGAACTCACGCCTCGTCAGTCAGCGTCGGGCTGGGACTCCGGCGTAGCACGGAGAAAAGCGTCCAACTCGAGGCAGGCGGCATTGATGCGTGTGATCGTCGGGAAAACCGACACGTCGCAACCGAAACGCTCCGCGTTGTAGACCTGGGGCACGAGGCAGAGGTCTGCCAGACCAGCCGTATCACCATGGCAGAAACGCCCGGTATAACCATCCTGATCCAGCCTGGCCTCGATGGCCCCGAATCCCAGCGTGATCCAGTGTCGGTACCAGGCCAACTTTTGCTCATCGCCGAGGCCAAGCTCACCGACCAGGTATTTTTGTACCCGACTGTTGTTGAGCGGGTGAATATCGCAGGCGACCATCTGCGCCAGCCCGCGTACCCGGGCGCGATCGCCAGGATCCCGGGGCAGCAACGACGGCTCGGGATATCTCTCCTCGAGATACTCGATGATGGCCAGCGACTGAGAGTAGATCCTGTCCTCGTGAACCAGCGCGGGAACCAGGCCCTGAGGATTGATCTGACGGTATGCCGGACTATGCTGCTCGCCGCCATCACGGACCAGGTGCACAGACCGGGAATCGTATTCGACTCCCTTGATGTTGAGCGCGATCCGGACCCGGTATGCGGCGGAGCTGCGCCAGTAGGTATACAGAACCGGCCGAATCACGACCGATCGTACCTGGAGATCATGTGCTCGATCGCTCCGAATATGCTGGCCCCTCCGGCATCCAGCATTTCTACTCTGACGGTATCTCCGAAGCGCATGAAGGGTGTCCTGGCCTCACCATCGGCGATGATCTCCAGCATCCGACGTTCGGCCAGGCAGGATGATCCGCGCGACTCGTCCTTGTTGGCGATGGTCCCCGAGCCGATGATCGTGCCCGCCGACAGGGGACGGGTGCGGGCTGCGTGGGCGATAAGTTCGCCAAAGTCGAACTGCATATCCACGCCACATTCGGGATTACCGAACAACTCGCCGTTGTAGTGTGTGGTCAGGGGCAGGTGGATCTTGCCATCGCGCCAGCTGTCACCGAGCTGGTCCGGCGTCACCGCAACCGGAGAGAGAGCGGAGCGCGGCTTGCTATGCATGAAACCGAAACCCTTGCCCAGCTCCGCCGGTATCAGGTTGCGCAGCGAGATGTCGTTGACCAGGCAAAGCAGAAGCACGTGCGACAAGGCCGCATCAGCCGAAACTCCCATCGGCACATCGCCGGTGACGACGCAGACCTCCGCTTCGAAGTCGATGCCGAAGTCCTCGCTCTCGACCATGATCGTGCCGCTCGGCGGATGGAACCCGTCCGACACCGCCTGGTACATCAGCGGATCAGTCAGGAAACTGGGCGGCATCTCCGCGCCACGTGCGCGACGCACTCTCTCCACATGGACCAGGTAGGCGCTGCCGTCGAGGAACTGGTATGCCCTGGGCAACGGAGATGCGAGATCGGCCAGATCGACATCCACGAGGCCGTCCGCGCCACCCTGTTGCACGGCATCGAACAGCTGTCGCAGCGGCTCCTCGGTGGTGCTCCAGTTCTCTAGGGCGGTCTGCAGATTGGCCGCGATGCCGGTGGCCGACGCGGCCCGCCTCAGATCCTCGCTTACGACCACCAGAGAGCCGTCACGCCCGCCTTCTTTCAAGCTTGCCAGTTTCATCGCTAAATGCTTCTCCGATGCTGTTGCGGCCGATCGACTCAGCCTTTCCAGGAATCCACGTAGCCGCTCCACTCGATGCCGTCCGCTTCCGGCGTTACCTCGAGAGCGTCCCGCGTATCGATCATCACGGCCACCTCTTCGGTGGCGGCCGCCTTCTGGGTGAGCATGTTCTCGAGTGCCTTCGGGTGAGGCCCGTGAGTGAACCCGCAGGGGTGCAGGGTGATCATGCCCGGATGGATGTTGTCGCGCGAGAAAAACTCACCGGCGTGGTAGAAGATCACTTCGTCGTAGTCATCATTGTTGTGGAAGAACGGTACTTTAAGGGCTTCGGGGTCGGTCTCGAAAGGTCGCGGTACAAATGTACAGACCACAAACCGGCCGGCGAGAAAGGTCGTGTGTGCCGAAGGCGGAAGATGATAGCGGTGGCTCATCAATGGCCGAATGTCGCGCCAGTTCAGCTTGACCGGGGCCAGATCGCCTTTCCAGCCGACCGCGTCCAGCGGACTGAACGGATAGCTGATCGTGGACAGCAGGGCCCCGCGCTTGACCGAGACCTCCCAGGGCGTCTCATCCTGCTGCGCAAGAAACGCATCATCGATGACGGGCGTCTGCAGCACCGCCTCGTCGAAGATCGCGTGGGGGCCGAGCAGCCCCTTGTCGGGTAACTGGTAGGCGTCATTGGTCGCTTCGATCAACAGAGCGGTCAGGGGTTCATCGACTTCGACTCGCCACATCGTGCCTCTGGGCAGGACGATATAGTCGCCTTCGCCGAAATCCAGCCGGCCGTAGTCACAGTACAGCTGGCCCTTCCCGGCATGGACGAAGATCAGTTCGTCCCCGTCGGAGTTCCTGGCCAGCACCTCCATGCTGCGCTCCTGCTGCCACAGGCGCAGTTTGACGGAAGCGTTTCCCAGCAGGGGCGTCGCATCCCAGGGGGATGACTCGGGGGCACCGAGCCTGGTCGTATCGAACGCCCGCGGCTGAAGCGGCCCTTCGAACTCCGTCCAGCCGGTCGGCGGGCGCCTGTGATACATGTGCGTCGCCGGTCCGAAGAACCCTTCGCGCCCGAGTTCCCGTTCGTAGGTCCCGGCAGGAAGATCTACGTGGGCCTGGCGTGAGGCACTGCCCTCGATTCGGGGCAGTGATATCCATTTCTTCATCACAAGTTCCTCTGCGCGTGGAGGTCAGATGACGCCGCGCCGCTCCTGATCGCGCTCTATGGACTCGAACAGGGCCTGAAAATTGCCCTCGCCGAACCCTTCGTTGCCCTTACGCTGAATGATCTCGAAGAAGATCGGCCCGATGCAGGTCTGGGTGAATATCTGCAGCAGTAAGCGTTTCTTCGTCTCCGGATCACCATCGATGAGCAGGCGATTCTCGGCCATCCGCGGGAGATTCTCACCATGACCGGGCAGCCGCTCGTCCACCATCTCGTAGTAGGTGTCCGGCACGTCCAGGAAAGCCAGATTCTGCCCACGCAATGCTTCGACCGTGTCGTAGATGCTGTCGGTAAACAGCGCGATATGCTGGATGCCCTCGCCCTTGTACTCGTCCAGATACTCGGCGATCTGCGACTTGTCATCGGTCGCTTCGTTGATCGGTATCCGGACCATGTCGTCGGGCGCGGTCATGGCGCGGGACACCAGACCGGTCTTCGCACCCTTGATGTCGAAATAGCGGATCTCGCGGAAGTTGAAGATCCGCTCGTAGAAACCCGCCCACTGATCCATGTTGCCCTGATAGACGTTGTGCGTCAGGTGATCGATAAACTTCAGACCGAAGCCGGCCGGATGTTTTTCCTCGCCCGGGAAGAACGCGTATTGATCATCGAACACCGATGACTCGCCGTACTGGTCGACGAGGTAGAGGATGCTACCGCCGATCCCGTGGATGATCGGCGTCTGCACGGCCAGACCATTCGCAGACTCAGCGACGGCCTCCGCGCCGTTGGCGAGAGCATGATCGCGTGCGACCTCGGCATCGGCGACCCGGATCGCGAAACCGCAGGCACACGGGCCATGAGCACGAGCGAACTCGGCGGCGAAACTGTCCGGCTCCTCGTTGATCAGGAAGTTGATGTCACCCTGCCGATAGAGCGTGATGCGTCGATGGCGATGGGTCGCGACGGCGGTAAAACCCATACGTCGAAACAGGTCGTGAAGAACTTCCGCGTCGGGTGCAGCGTACTCGACGAAGTCAAATCCGTCGATTCCCAGGGGGTTGGGTCGGGTGTCGCTCATACTGGAACTCCAAAGCCCCTCACGACGGATTGTCCCGAGGGTTGAATTAGTTTCAATTGAAACTATTATAGTACCCGTCGAATGACTGGCGCAAGCTGCGATGCATCAATATGAAACATGACGAGCTGGACCTGGAGGCCTTCCTCCCCTATCGCCTTTCGGTCCTGAGCAATACGATCAGCACCCGGCTGGCGGAGGCCTACGGCAATCGCTACGGGATGACCATTTCTGACTGGCGCGTGATGGCTATCCTGGGACGGTGCCCGGGCTCCTCGGCCGCAGAGGTGGCTCGCAAGGGAGCCATGGACAAGGTGGCCGTCAGCCGTGCCGTTTCCCGCCTGCTCGATGCCGGCAGGATCAGGCGACGCTTCGCGGACGCGGATCGCCGCAGATCGATCCTCGAGTTGTCGGCGGAAGGTCGCCGTATTTACCGTGGTATCACACCGGTGCTGCTTGCCTACGAGACGCGATTGCTCGAGAGCCTGGACGTGACCGAGAGACGGCGTCTTGACGGGATCCTTGATCGACTCTACGAGCGCGCCCGGGAGCTGCCGGCGCCGGGCCTGGAGTGAACATTCAGGCGCCCGGTTCCTCCAGATAGGTGCGCACTTCGATCAATTCAGGGAACAGCCGGAAATCCAGGGCGCGGCGCAGGAAAGCAACGCCCGATGAGCCGCCGGTACCACGCTTGAATCCAATGATCCGTTCCACCGTCTTCAGGTGACGGAATCGCCAGAGTTGGAAGTTCTCCTCGACGTCGACGAGTTTCTCGCACATGTCGTAGGCCTCCCAATGGCGGCCGGTGTCCTGGTAGATCGCCTTGAAGACCTGGACCACCCCGGGATTCTGCTCGTAGGACTCGGACCAATCCCGCTCGACACACTCTGCGGGGACCGGATGACCGGCGCGATGCAGGTATCGCAGGAATTCGTCGTAGATGCTCGGCGCCCGCAACGCGTTCTCCAGCCGCCCGCGCAGCCTCGGATCGTGATCGAAAACGACCAGGTAGGAACTGTCCTTGTTACCCAGCACGAACTCCACCTCGCGAAACTGGGCCGACTGGAAACCCGAAGCCTGACCCAGCACGTGGCGGAACTGCGCGTATTCGCTGGGAGTCAGGGTCTCGAGGACCGACCACTGACTGAAGAGTTGCTGCTGTACCTGCTTGACCCGGGCGAGGATCTTGAAGCACGGCCTTAGATCATCCTCGCGGATGTGCCCGATGGCGGCTCTCAGCTCATGGATTATCAGCTTGAACCATAGCTCAGCGGTCTGGTGCTGGATGATGAACAGCAGTTCGTCGTGATGCTCAGGTTCGCTCAGGGGCCGTTGAGAGTCGAGGATCGTGTCGAGGCCCAGATACTCCGCGTAGGAAAGCGTCTTCTTGAGGTCCTTGTGGATGCCCGGCTCGATTTCCCGCCTTTTCATAGTCACTCCAGTAGCTGCGCCGTGAGAAATGGATCCGCCCGGGTAACCGTGGCGTCACCGCCCGGTCACCGGGTCCGGATCGTCGCCGAGGTTGCTGCGACGCGTCAAATGCAGCCCGGGGTTTCGGTTATAATTCTCCGCCATTTTGAGAGGGGCTGCCGGGAAATTTCGTAGTCCGGCCTGAAACCTTTTTCCGCCGAATTTCAGCCGCAGTCTCCGACGCTACCCCGTCGGGGAGACCCGGCCGACCCCTGGAGGACTCCAGTTGAAGACCATTGCCGATTTCCAGATCGAGTACCGCCAGTTCCTCGACCCATCGGGCAAACCCGTGGGCGAGCTCCCCGGTTTTGCCAGAGACCCGGAGGAGATGCTGCGGATGTACCGCCTGATGACGATGACGCGCGCCTTCGATACCAAGGCGGTGAACCTGCAGCGGACCGGAAAGCTGGGGACTTATGCGTCTTGCCTGGGTCATGAAGCGGCCCACGTCGGCATCGGTGCGGCCATGCGGGAAGAAGACTGTTTCGCGCCAATGTACCGCGAATACGGAACTCAGTTCTGGCGCGGTGTGAAGATGTCTGACGTACTGCTCTACTGGGGCGGTGACGAGCGCGGCAATGACTTCGCCGGACCAGCCCACGACTTCCCCTGGTGTGTCCCCATCGCAACCCAGTGCCTGCACGCAGCCGGTGCGGCACTCGCCTACAAGCTGCGCGGCGAAAAACGCTGTGCCGTTTCGGTCGTGGGCGACGGCGGCACTTCGGAAGGTCACTTCTATGAGGCAATGAACGTCGCCGGAGTCCGCAAGCTGCCGGCCGTGTTCGTTGTAGTCAACAACAAGTGGGCCATTTCGGTACCGCTGTCAATCCAGACCGCGACGCGGACCCTCGCCCAGAAAGCGATCGCCGCCGGCATCCCGGGCGTTCAGGTAGACGGGAACGACGTGGTAGCCGTCCGCCATGCCATGGAAGAAGCTCTGGACCGCGGCAGGTCGGGAGAAGGACCGACTCTGGTCGAGGCCGTGACTTACAGGCTGAGCGACCACACGACTGCGGATGATGCGAGTCGCTACCGGGACAGCGAAGAGGTCGAGGAGGCTCGTGAACTGGAACCGCTGATCAGATTACGCCAGTACCTCCGGGACATCGGCATCTGGGACGACGAGAAAGAGACCGATTTGCTCGCCGACTGCCAGGCAAAGGTCGACGGCGCGGTCGAGACTTATCTGTCGACGCCTGTGCAGGCGGCCGGAGCGATGTTCGACTACATGTATTCGGAGTGGCCGGAGCCACTACGAGATCAACGGGAGAACGCGCTGCGTTATGAACCGGACGGAGGTGGTCACTGATGGCCAAGATCACCTTGATAGAAGCGCTGACCATGGCTCTTTCCCACGAGATGGGCCGCGATGACTCTGTCGTAGTGCTCGGGGAAGATGTCGGCGTCAATGGCGGCGTGTTCCGGGCCACGGCGGGCCTGCAGCAGAAGTTCGGCCCTGATCGCGTAATGGATACGCCGCTGGCGGAATCCATGATCGCCGGCTTGTCGGTCGGAATGGCAGCCCAGGGCATGAAGCCGGTCGCCGAAATCCAGTTCATGGGTTTCATCTACCCGACGGTAGACCAGATCATCAATCATGCCGGCCGGCTGCGGCACCGGACCCGCGGTCGGCTGCAGTGCCCGATGGTCTTGCGTGCGCCATTCGGAGGTGGCATCCATGCGCCGGAACATCACTCGGAGAGCACCGAAGCGCTGTTCGCTCACATGCCGGGTGTCCGGGTCGTGGTGCCCTCCTCTCCGGCCCGGGCCTATGGGCTCTTGCTGGCGGCGATACGAGACCCCGATCCGGTGGTGTTCCTGGAACCGAAACGCATCTATCGACTGCAGAAGCAGGAAGTCGCTGACGACGGCAAGGCGCTGCCCCTCGACGTCTGCTATACGCTTCGGGAGGGCGATGACGTCACCCTCGTGACCTGGGGGGCGATGACCTTCGAAACGCTGAAAGCAGCCGATCAGCTGGCTGGCGAGGGGATCGGCTGCGACGTCATCGATCTGGCCAGCGTCAGCCCGATCGACATGGATACGATCCTCGAGTCGGTCGAGAAGACCGGCCGGCTGGTCATCGTCCACGAAGCAGCTCGTTCATGCGGTGTGGGCGCCGAAATCGCGGCGGCCGTCGCCGAGCACGGACTCTACGATCTTGAAGCGCCGATTCAGCGGGTCACCGGATACGATACGGTCATGCCCCTGTTCCGGATGGAGTACCAGTATCTGCCCAGCGTTCAGAAGATCCTCGATGCAGTCAGGGTTACACTCGAAGATTAATCCCGCTCCCCGCCCCGGGCAGCGCTAACGGACAAAGCGAACATGAAGACTTTCAAACTGCCCGATCTCGGTGAGGGCCTCCAGGAAGCCGAGATCGTTGAGTGGCACGTCAGCGAGGGAGACGAGATAAAGACCGACGAGCCGATGCTGTCGGTCGAGACCGCCAAGGCTGTGGTAGAGGTCCCGTCTCCATACACCGGCCGCGTCGCCCGCCTGTACGCGGGCGCTGGCGACCTGGTTGAGGTGGGGAAGCCTCTGATCGATATCGACACGGGCGAAGGCGTCGTCCACTCAGACAAAGAGACCCCGGAGGGCGAAGACACGGGTACGGTGGTGGGCAGCGTTCCGACGAGCGACGAGGAACTCGTGGAGACGGCGATTGCCGGCAGCCGCAGAAGTCGCCAGTCATCCACGAAGGTAAAGGCGGCGCCTGCCGTGCGGGCGTTGGCGAAGAAGCTGGGCATCGACCTGGCCGGGATATCACCATCTGGCAAGGGAGGCAGGGTCACGGCCGACGACCTGCGTAACGTCGCTGCGGCGAAACCGGCCCGGCCCGCGACGCCAAAGGTCGTGCTCCCGCCTGGCACACCGGAGCGCCTCCGCGGACCGCGCCGGGCGATGGCACAGAGCATGTCGCTGTCGAGGAACGAGGTCTGCCCGTGCACGATCTTCGACGATGCCGACATCCATTACTGGTCGCATGGCCAGGACATCACGGCGCGCCTGCTCCGAGCCATCGTGGCCGGTTGTCGTGCCGAACCGGCCCTGAACGGATTCTTCAATGGTGAAGAGACCTCCCGCCAGCTGGAGTCCCGCGTCGACATTGCAATCGCGGTCGATACTCCCGACGGACTCATCGTCCCGGTGATCCGTGGTGTCGAGCAGAAGACCGCCGACGAATTGCGCGACGATCTCAATGATCTCAAGCTCAAGACCCGTGATCGCACAGTCGCCCCCGAGGACATGAAGGACTTTACCTTCACCCTGTCGAATTTCGGCATGATGGCGGGACGCTACGCAACACCTGTCGTTGTACCGCCGACCATCGCCATCCTGGGGTCGGGAGGCATCCGGCACGACGTCGTGCCGGTGCTGGGCGGGGTCGAGACTCATCGACGCATCCCTCTGTCCCTGACCTTCGACCATCGCTGCGCGACGGGCGGAGAAGCCTGCCGGTTCCTGGCTGCCGTCATCGAGGATCTGGGGCGCCCGGACTGATGTCGGCACGGATGCATCAGCGGCTTTGACCGGCACAGTGATACCGGCGGCCGGAAAGCGCTAGAATTGCATCAGTACCAGATAGCGCGGTAGCTGGCGAACCTGTCCATGGATACAAACGCGTCTGACGCCAGGCAACGGGTGCTGGCCGAAATCCTCGGCTGCGCACGGGAGATGACCCGCGGCAAGCACCCCATCGATCTCAAGGTCTTTCTCGGTCAGTACTACCGGGACATCCCCCTCGACGACCTGCGGGCTCGCGAGCCTTCCGACCTGGCGGGCGCCGCGCTGGGGCACCTCGAGTTCGCCATGGATCGGCGCTCGGGCAAATCCACTGCCAGGGTATTCAATCCGAACCCGGACGAAGATGGCTGGGATTCTGCCCACACCATCGTCGAGGCGGTCAACGACGACATGCCTTTTCTGGTCGATTCCCTCGGAATGGTGATCAACAGTCGGGACTTATATATCCATCTGACCGTGCACCCCGTGATCTATGTCCGGCGAGACAAGAAGGGCCACCTGCTCGAAGTCCTCCCGGAGGGCACCAAGGCAGAAGACGCGGTGGCCGAGTCCTTCGTGCATCTGGAAATCGACAGGGAGGCCGACGCGACGACGTTCCGGGAGCTGCGCAAGAAGATACTATCCTCGGTCGGCGATGTGCGGCTGGCCTGTCAGGACTGGGCAGCCATGCGAGCGAAGGCGCTCGAGATCTGTGACCTGTTGAAGAGCGATCCGCCGCCGTTGAGTGGCGAGATCGTCGATGAGGGCCGGGCCCTGCTCGAGTGGATGGAAGATGATCACTTCACATTCCTCGGTTATCGCGAGTACGAACTGGTCAAGGGAGACGATCACGATACCCTGAAGGTCCGGCCGGATTCGGGCCTCGGCATCCTCAGGCAGCCGTCTATCGGCGGCACCGGCAGCACGGTCGTGGCCCGGGGCATCCGCAGGCAGGCGCGCTCACGTGAGTTGCTGGTCATTACCAAGGCGAATTCCAGATCCACGGTCCATCGTCCTACCTATCTGGACTACGTCGCGGTCAAACACTTCGACAGCGCCGGACTCGTTATCGGAGAGAAACGTTTCCTTGGGCTGTTCACATCGGTCGCATACAGCCGCAACCCGCGCAGCATCCCGCTGTTACGGCACAAGGTCCGCCAGGTGATGGAACAATCGGGTCTCCGGCCCGGCAGCCACGGCGGCAAGGCGCTACTGCACATCCTCGATACGTTTCCGAGAGATGAACTGTTCCAGGCCAGTGTCGAGGAACTCGGTCGGATCGCCGGCGGCATCCGCAGCCTGCAGGAGCGGCAACAGGTCAAGCTGTTTCTGCGCAGGGACGCCTTCCGGCGCTTCTTCTCGTGCCTCGTCTATGTGCCCAGGGACCGCTACAACACGCGGGTCCGCGAAAAGATTCAGGACATCCTGATGGAGGTGTTCAATGGCACCTCGGTCGAATCGGACGTGCAGATGTCCGAGTCGAAGCTGGCGCGCGTTCACCTGATCGTCAGGACCGATCCCGAAAGTCCGCCGCGGGTCCATCTCGGTTCGATCGAGAGCCAGATCGCCAGCGCCGTCCGCACCTGGCACGACGGGCTGCGGGACGAACTCGTAGAGCGATTCGGCGAGGCCGATGGCCTGGGCACGTTCCGGGTCTACGGCAACGTCTTCCCTGCGGCTTATGTGGAGGACGTGACGCCGAGAGAAGCGACCTTCGATATTGAACGCCTGAGCGACATCGAGGATGACCCCACACAGCTGCGCATGAGCCTCTACCGACCGCCGACGTTCTCCGAGAACCACGTGCGGTTCAAGATATTCCACGCCGAGCATCCCCTGCCGATCTCTGATGTTCTGCCGATGCTCGAAAACCTCGGATTGCGGGTGATCAGCGAACGGCCATACCGGGTGCGTCTTCAGTCGGAGCTCGAAATCCTGGTGCAGGACTTCGAGATGAGCTACGAACACGAAGCGCTGGTGCCGGCCGAGGTCAACGAGATATTCCAGGACGCATTCGCGAATGTCTGGAGCGGCAGAGCGGACAACGACGGCTTCAATACACTGGTGCTCGGCGCCGGTCTCGACTGGCGCCAGGTGACTATTCTGCGAGCTTACTGCCGGTACCTGTTGCAGACCGGCATGCCCTTCAGTCAGTCCTACATGGAGCAGGTGCTGCGCTCCTACCCGAACATCGCCCGCATGATGGTCGAGAAGTTCGAGGCCCGATTCGATCCCGAGCTGACCGAGGCCCGCAGGCAACGCCTCGACCTGAGCCTGATCCAGGCGCTTGATCACGCCATGGATGACGTTGCCAGCCTCGACGCCGACCGGATTATCAGCGCGTTCCGGGCGATGATACGCGCCACACGCCGGACCAATTTCTTCCAGAGGGACGAAGATGGCGCGGGCAAGCCGTTCCTGTCCTTCAAGCTCGATCCCGGCAAGATTCCGGACCTTCCCAAGCCCAGGCCGAAGTATGAGGTTTTCGTCTTCTCGCCTCGGGTGGAGGGTGTCCACCTGCGCGGCGGTGAGGTCGCCCGCGGCGGTCTGCGCTGGTCAGATCGCAAGGAAGACTTCCGCACCGAAGTGCTGGGACTGATGAAAGCCCAGGCGGTCAAGAACACGCTGATCGTACCGGTGGGCGCAAAGGGCGGCTTTGTCGCCAAGCGCCTGCCCATCGGCAATCCGATGGATGTGATGAACGAGGTCAAGTATTGCTACAAGACCTTCATCCGCGGCCTGCTGGACATCACCGACAATATTGTCGAGGACAGCATCATTCCGCCGACTGAAACGGTCCGTCACGACGACGACGATGCGTATCTGGTCGTGGCCGCAGACAAGGGCACGGCCACATTCTCCGACATCGCCAACGGCATCTCCCAGGACTATGGATTCTGGCTCGGCGATGCTTTCGCGTCCGGCGGTTCGGTTGGCTACGACCACAAGAAAATGGGTATCACGGCCCGGGGCGCCTGGGAAGCGGTCAAACGGCACTTCAGGGAGATTGGCACCGACGTCCAGACCGAGGATTTCACCGTCGTCGGTATCGGCGATATGTCCGGAGACGTCTTCGGCAACGGCATGCTGCAGTCAGAACACATCCGGCTGCAGGCGGCCTTCAATCACATGCATATCTTCCTGGATCCGGATCCGCACCCCGGGAAGAGCTTCGCCGAGCGCCAACGGCTATTCGACCTGACCCGATCGACCTGGACCGACTATGACGCCTCCATCATTTCTCCGGGTGGCGGCGTCTGGTCGCGGGCAGAGAAGGTCATCGAGCTGTCCGCCGAGGTCCAGCAGATGCTCCAGATCGGCGAGCAGAAGCTGGCACCGCATGAGCTGATCCAGGCCATCCTGAAGATGCCCGTGGATCTGCTCTGGAACGGCGGCATCGGCACCTATGTCAAAGCCAGTTTCGAGACCAACGGCGAAGCCGGCGACCGCGGCAACGACGCGGTGCGGGTCGATGGCAAGGATCTTCGCTGCAAGGTCGTGGGAGAAGGCGGCAACCTGGGACTAACTCAGCGTGGCCGTATCGAATACGCCATGAACGACGGGCGGATGAATACTGACTTCATCGACAACTCGGGTGGTGTCGACTGTTCCGACCGTGAGGTCAACATCAAGATCCTCCTGAATATCGCTCAGGACAGGGGGAATCTGGCGACGCCCCGCCGCAACAAGCTGTTGGCCGCCATGACTGACGAAGTCGCCGAACTCGTATTGCGGAACAACTACCTTCAGACCCAGGCCATCAGTCTGCTGGAAGCCAATGCGGTAGAACGCATCAACGAGCATGCTTATCTGCTGCGCCTGCTGGAGCGGCGCGGAACACTGGACCGGGAACTGGAGTTCCTGCCCGAGGACGAAGAGATCGAGCTGCGTGGCAAATCCGGACGTGGTTTCACCCGCCCGGAGCTGGCGGTCCTGATGAGCTACGGCAAGATGGCGCTATACAGCGACCTGATCGAATCGAACGTGCCCGAGGACGACTACCTCGGCAAGGAACTGGTCAGTTACTTCCCCGGACCGCTGCAGAAGAGTTACAGCGAGTTCATGCCTCAGCACAGACTGTCCCGGGAGATCATCGCGACGCTGGTCACCAACAGCATGGTCAACCGTATGGGCCCGGTGTTCGCCTACCGGACCAGGGACGAGACCGGCGCGGATCTGGCTTCGGTCGCGCGCGCCTATTCGATAGCCAGGGAAGTCTTCGACATCCGCTCTCTCTGGTCGGCGATCGAGGCGCTCGACAACGAAGTCCACGCGAATGCCCAGTATTCCATGATGAACCGGACTCGCCGTCTGCTGAAGCACGGGACTCACTGGTTCCTGGATCGGCCAGCCCTGATCGATGACATCGCTGCGGCGGTGGATCGCTTTGCACCAGCGACAAGGCAATTGACTGAGTCGATGGCCGAGCATCTGCAGGGCCGGGAGCATCGCAGCTTCACCGAGGCCCAGGTCCTTTACCGGGAGATCGGCATTCCCGACGAGGTGGCCGAACGCATGGCAGGTCTGCACGCCATGCACTCGACCCTGGATATCGTCGAGGTCGCCCAGGCCGTGGACACATCATCCGAGCGGGTCGCAAAGACCTACTTCATTCTGGGCGAGAAACTGGGTCTGCACTGGCTGCGCGACCAGGTCGAGCGTCTCGGCGTCAGTGGCCGCTGGCAGGCCATGGCCCGCAACAGCATGCGTGAAAACCTCTACTACCTGCAGGGTCGGCTCTCTCGCCAGGCGCTTGAGGAGGCGGGCCCGAGGCGCTCTCCCGAGAACGCGATGAAAGCCTGGAGCGAAGCTCGCGGCAAGCGCCTGCGTCATGTCGAGGAGATCCTGAACGAGATGCGCAGCATCGGCGGCATGGACTTCCCGACCCTGTCGGTATCGATTCAGGAAGTACGCAGGCTCAGCCAGTCCTGACGAGGACGCAACGCAACTTACAAGGATTGTCCCATGTCACAGGAACCCCTGATCGCGGTCTTCGTGGACTTCGAAAACCTTGCGCTCGGTGTGCGCGACCTGAAGGGCGGTGGTCAGTTCGACATGCAGCTCGTGCTCAAGCGCCTGCTTGAGAAGGGCCGTATCGTCTACAAGCGCGCCTATTGCGACTGGGGCCAATATCGGACCTACGTCAAGGACTTTCATGCCAAGGGCGTGGAGATGATCGACATTCCGCAGACGCGCCAGAGCGGCAAGAACAGCGCCGATATCCATATGGTCGTGGATGCGTTGGACTTGTGCTACGCCAAGCAACACATCGACATATTCGCCCTGCTCTCGGGCGACAGCGATTTCTCGCCGCTGGTCTCCAAGCTGAAGGAGAACAACAAGCGGGTGATTGGCTGCGGCATCAAGAGTTCGACATCGGATTTGCTGAGAGCCGGCTGCGACGAATTCATCTATTACGATGACCTGGCGCGCACAGCACGCAAGACGAAGGGCCGCGGCGAGCGGACCGATCGCAAGGCCGAAGCGATGGACAGACTGGTGCAGATCGTCGAGTCCATGACCGGAGACTACGATCAGATCTGGGGCTCGATGGTGAAGCAGACGATCAAGCGGGTTTACCCAGGCTTCAACGAGTCCTACTACGGCTATGGGAGCTTCTCGGAGATGCTGAAGGACTGCGAGTCGCGTGGCCTCATCCGCCTGGAGTACGACAAGAATCGAGGCAACTACCTGGTCGCGTCAGGCGGCAAGGGCACCTGAGCCTGTACCCGGCGGACGCGCACCGTCTGCCGGGATTCAAACCCTGGCGACCTGAGCTGCGTCAAAGCCTGTGAGCTTCGCTGCCACGGGAGAGTTTCATGTTGCGTCCGTTCGAACCCTGTCTGATCCTCGCAGGCTGTCTGATCGCCGGCCTCGCTGGCGCGACCGAATTCGAGCCGGAAAGACTCCTTGCCCTGGATGCCGCCGCAGTGGAAACCCTGAAGATCGACAGCGGCGCCGGTTCACTTGAGATCCGCGGGTCCAGTGATAGTGATCGGATCGAGGTCCGGGCCCGGGTCTGGATCGAGGATCACCCCGGGCGTCTCGACAAGGCCAGCGAGGTCGTAGACCGGCATGTCGAGCTCAAGCTGACGGCCGACGGCAACCGTGCCGAACTCATCGCCATGACCCGCGATCCGGGCCGCGGCTACAGCCTCCCGCACGTGGACCTGATCGTGACCCTGCCATCGCGTCTGGATCTCGACATCAGGGATCGCTCCGGGTATGTCGAAATAGACGACGTATCCGGGGACGTGAAGATTCGTGACGATTCCGGGAGCATCAATCTAGACGGAGTCGGCGGCCGCGTCGTCATCGACGACGGCTCCGGCAGCATCGCCCTGCGGGACGTGACCGGCCCGGTCCGGATCGATGATGGCTCCGGGAGTATCGACGTCGAAACCGTGCGGGCCGATCTCTATATCGACGACGGTTCCGGCAGCATCAACGTACGCGAAGTCGACGGTAGCGTCACGATCAGCGATGGTTCCGGCAGCATCCTGGTCGTAGGAGTGAGCGAGGATCTGACGGTGACCGAGTCCGGCTCCGGCTCGGTGCAGTTCGACGCAGTGGCGGGAGACGTATCGGTCGATTGAGGCCGCAATGCGAACGCAAAACCGATAAACTATCCTGCTGGTAGGTAACAGCGGGAGAACAGGAAATGTCGGTCAAGTTAGTGTTGCTGCGCCATGGCCAAAGCGACTGGAATCTAAAGAACCTTTTCACTGGCTGGACCGATGTCGACCTGACGGAAAAAGGGGTGGCCGAGGCCCATGAAGCGGCCCGTCTTCTGACCGAGCAGGGCCTGCACTTTGACGTCGCCTTTACCTCGGTGCTCAAGCGCGCGATACGCACCCTCTGGCTCACCATGGACGACATGGACCGCATGTGGGTACCGGTCTATCGCTCCTGGCGCCTGAACGAGCGCCATTACGGTGATCTGCAAGGGCTCAACAAGCCCGAGACCGTCGCGAAGCACGGCGAGGAGCAGGTTCTCATCTGGCGCCGCAGCTATGCCACCCCGCCGCCGCCTCTGCAGGAAGACGACGACAGGCATCCTCGTCACGACTCGCGATACGCCGATGTCGATCCCGCCATGCTGCCGGCGAGCGAATCCCTCAAGGACACGCTCGAGCGGGTTACGCCCTACTGGGAAGGGGAGATCTGCCCCTGGCTGAAGCAGGGCAAGACCGTGCTGATCGCCGCCCATGGGAACAGTCTGCGAGCGCTGGTGAAGATGCTTGATGGGATGTCCGAAGAGGACATCGTCGGCTTCAACATTCCCACTGGCGTGCCGCTCGTCTATGAACTCGATAAGGACCTGAACTCACTGGGCCGCGAGTTCCTCGGTGACCCGGAGGCCGTCGCGGCTGCCGCGAAGGCCGTGGCCAACCAGACCAAAGGATAATCGTGTTGAGCCCCGCCGGGGCTCAACACTCGAAACCTCGCAACACAGGCCTCAGTCCGCGCTGGCCGCGCGCGAGAAACCGCACTCGGCGGCCCGGCCGCATCCCGTTCTGTCACGGCCGGACACCGGCTGGAACGTCACCGTGACTTTTGCGTAGCGTGTCTCGTTGCTCGTGTTGCGTATGTCGGCCGCCAGTTCCTGCGCATTCTCCACGTTATTCCTGTGGAATCGAATGATGCTGGTATCGGCCATGTCGCAAGCCCGGGTCTCGTTGTCACACCTGGACCATCCCCGTCGATCCGCACCGAGATTGGTGTCCGCAACCTCGACCAGTGTCCTGGCGATCCGTGCTCCCCTGGGAAGATTCACGCCGACCTGGACGGTGCCGCCCTGGTCCGCTGGAGGGACTTCCGCCACGAAAAACCTGACATTCAACGACCGACTCCTGGCCGCCTGTGACTGCGCCAGCGTCGGAATCAGCATGGCGGTCAGCACGATGAGTATGGTTGTCTTTGTCATCTCTCTGCATCTCCAATTCACGGTCCCGGCCGCCCGGCATATGCCGATGCGGCTCGTCTGTTTCGACAAGGCCTGGATGCCGTGGTTCAACGGCCGGAATCGCCGTCGAGCCGGCCCTCCGCCACGGCTCCCTTGCGGTTGTTCAGCTCGTAAAGTTTAAGGTATTTGACCGTCTTGTAGTGGGCCGCCAGCAACGACCAGACGAAACCGGCGAATCCATTCATAAAGTTGCCCCGCAGCAGGTAATACTGCAGGAACGCCCAGGGTGTCCGGAGGATGATCTCCGCCATGCTCGTCTTTCGGCCGCGGGCGCGCAGTTCGCCTGCCATCAGAGTCGTGTAGCGATTGAACTTCGTGAAATAGTCGTCGAGATCACGATAGCTCTCATGAACGAGACTGCCGCCCAGAGAGCCCACCGGACCCTGCACTCGGACCTTCTCGTGTACGACCGAGTCGTCGAAGTTGCCGCGCCTGCGATCGAACAACCGCACAACGTGCTGTCTGGATTCCTTGCCATGGCGGAACGTCCGGCCCATGAATCGCAATTGGCGGCCTACTTCATAGCCGGCATCATCGCTGACCTCCGAATCCGACCAGCGCCGCAGCGCATCCTGGAGCTCACCATCCAGTTGCTCATCTGCGTCGAGGCTGAATACCCAGTCGTTGGCTGCCGCATCGACCGCTCGACGCTTCTGCGCCCCATAGCCGTCGAATTCGTGCAGGAAAACACGACAATTCGAAAAGCCGCTGGCGATCTCCATCGTGCCGTCGGTACTGCCGGAATCCAGGATGATGATCTCGTCGCACCACGCCACCGATTCCAGCGCCCTTATGAGGTTCGCCTCCTCGTTCAAGGTGATCATGACGACGCTTATCCGCTGCACTGAACAGGAATCTCCCGTGTATGAAACATGGACACCCTCTTGCGTGAGACTATAAGGACCCACCGCTCCCGGGTCGACCTCGAACGGATTACGACCGGCCCGGCGGGTGGCCAGGACCATTGATCGGAGCGGATCTGCATGGCGCGGAGAACCTCATCAGAGGACAACGGCGATCGAGTCAGGGAGATACTGGCGAGTAGCCACGAACTCGAGCTTCTCCAGGAACGCTACGTTGGCGGCGTGCTCCGGACGGTCTCCAAAAAAAGTGATCGCTTTGTCATCAAACGATATGTTCACGCCGGCGGAGCGCGGCCGCGCCGATGCCCCTGGGTCGCAGAGAACGCGGCTCTGAAACGGCTGCGGGGTCTGCATGCGCCTGAACCCATTGGATTTGTCGAGCAGCGGTCGGATTCCGGGATGACGGCGACACTGGTGCGCCGCTATGTCGCGGGTGAGGCCGTGGCGGAGCCCGACGACGGGCTGGCCCGGGAGATGGCATCGCTAATGGCCGCCCTGCACGGCCGCGGCGTTACAACAGAGGATGCTCACCGGCACAACTTCTTGCGCAGCGCCGAGGGCGGACTCGTGTTCCTGGACTTCGGCAAGGCACGCGTATTCCGGACCGGCAGCCCGCTCCTCTACGCCGGCGTCGCTTTCGAATTACATCGGTTCTTCCGGGCAGCGCTCGGCCGCGACGCCGGCTTGTGGCAGATATTCATCGACGAGTACCAGCGCTGCTCGAGTTTCGGGCTGCTCGGCCGGGCAGCGGTGTCCTGGCTGCTCAGGCTGGAGACCTGGCGCTACCGCGTCGTCAAGGGCGGCTGACCCCCCGGTCAGCCGGGGAGCGTCTCCGCGGCCCGTTGTCTGCCTGCCTCGATCACTTCTTCCGCCCGGTAGAACTCGTAGAAGCTGCAAACGTCCCTGGGTATCTCGATGACGACATCTGGCGAGTAAGCCGCCAGCTTCAGGCGCGCGATGGCGTTCTGCATGGTCTCGAGACTCATCGACATCGAATCGAAGATGCCGGGTATCTCGGGCTGCGCTTCACTGACCGGCTCTTCCCTTGCGGAGCGACGGCCGGCGACGTTGACCGCGATGATCATATCGGTGGAGTGATTCAGCGCCGGTGCGATGGGGATCGGATTCAACAGGCCGCCGTCGACGAGCACACGCCCCTGGTAATCCCAGGGTGTGAACACAGTCGGGATCGCCATCGAGGCCCGGATGGCATCGAACAGCGGTCCCTTGTTGAGCCAGACTTCTTTCTGTTCGTTGAGGTCGGTCGCGACGGCCGTATAGCCTATGTCCAGTGACTCGATACTGCGATCGCCGATCATCTCGCGCAGCACGCCGATGATTTTCTCGCCCTTGAGCAGCCCCTGCATGCCGAATGAGAAATCGAGGAGACCGATGATGTCCTTGCGCTCAAGGCTCTTCACCCACTCCGTGTACGCCTCCAACTCGCCGGCCGCATAGATGCCGCCGACCAGTGCGCCCATGGAACACCCGGAGATGTATGAGATCTCGACCCCGATCGAGCACAGGTGGTCGATGACGCCGATATGGGCCAGGCCACGGGCGCCGCCGCTGCCCAGCACCAGCGCGACCTTTCTGCCGCTTGCGGTCCTATTCCTGCCCATCATGCTCCGCAAGCTTGACGGTGGCCGGCCGAAAAGCGGGTTCGCGATCCTCCATCCCTGCCCGGGCGGCCTCCATCTGATTGCGTCCGCCAAGCAGGCCCATCTGTAGCTGCGTCTCCAGATCCAGCCCCTGGCGGTCATCCAGCCGCCAGGCATGGTGCAGCAGATGCTTGGCCGTGCGGACCGCGTCGGGAGAACGGGCAGCGATCTCCCGGGCCAGGTCATTGGCCGCCATGACGGGATCCACCGCCAGCCGGGTCACAAGCCCGATGGCCGATGCCTCGTCGCCGCTGACGACGCGACCCGTCAGAGTCAGGTCCATGGCGACATCGTAGGAAACGATGTCGCGCAACACGCGGGTACCGGCCATGTCCGGCACCAGCCCCCAGCGGATCTCCATGATCGACAGCCGTGCATCCGGTGAGCCGATCCGGATGTCCGCCCCGAGCGCGATCTGCAGCCCCCCGCCGAACACCTCGCCGTGCAGGGCCGCGATCACCGGTACCGGCAGCCGCCGCCACGCCCAGCAGACCTGCTGGGCCAGATTGGTCGCCTCGCCCTGCGCCTTGACCAGCAGTGTCTCGGCCGTCGATGGATCGGCGAGGAAAGCGCCAACGTCGAGACCCGCGCAGAATGACTTGCCCTCCCCGTGGATGACCACCGCGCGCAGATCTTCCTCGTCCGCCAGTTTCCCGGCGGCGTCCGCCAGTCCCTCGAACATCGCCAGGTCCAACGCGTTGCGCTTGTCTGCCCGGCACAATCGAACACGGGCAACGTGTTCCTCCACGTCGACGATCACTCTCGGGTCAGCCATCCATATCCTCCTGTGTACGCCTGTCCGGCCAGCAGACGACACCGAGTCGCGCCAGGCGATCGATCTCGTCTCTATCCAGCCCGTTCTGCTCGAGTACACCGAGCGTGTCCTCGCCCGGCCTGCGGGCAGGTTCCGGGGTCTCTGCCGGCGTCCGCGAGAATCGCGGCGCCGGCGAATTCTGCGTCACCCCATCGATGTCGACGAAGGTGGCTCGCGCCTGGTTGTGGGGGTGTGCGGCGGCCTCGGACAAGCCCAGGACCGGCGCGACACAGGTATCCGTGTCCTCCAGCAACTCGACCCACTGAGCCCGCGTCCGGGTACGGAAGAGTTCCGCCAGGCGGGCTTTCAGGGAAGCCCATGCGGCAGGATCCTGGCGCGCACCCACGCCCCGGAAGCCATGTGGCAGGAACTCGTCGGGGTCGAGTCCGAGCTTGTCCACGAGTCGCCGGTAGAACTGCGGCTCGATAGCGGCCACCGCGACGAATCCGCCGTCTTCGGTCTCATAGGTATCGTAGAAGTGCGCGGCACCGCCCAACATGTTCTCACCGGTTGCGTCCTCGAACAGTCCGAGCGCACGGAATCCGCAGAACATCCCCATGAACGAGGCGGCGGCATCCAGCATGGCGGCATCGACGATCTGGCCGCGACCGGATCGTTGCCTCTCGACCAGCGCCGCGGCGACGCCGAAAGCCAGCAGCAGGCCACCGCCGAAATCGCCCACCAGGTTGAGTGGAGGCACCGGCTTGCCTCCCGCGGGACCGATGGCCAGCAGGGCGCCTGACAGGGCGATGTAGTTGAGGTCGTGGCCCGCTCGCTTCGACAGCGGCCCCTCCTGCCCCCACCCGGTCATCCGCCCGTAGATCAGTCGCTCATTACGCTCCATGCAAGACTTGGGTCCAAAGCCGAGCCGCTCGGCGACCCCCGGCCGGAAACCCTCTATCAGCACGTCTGCTGACTCCACCAGCCGCAACAGCACGGAAACGCCTTCGGTCTGTTTCAGATCCAGCGCGATAGATCGCCGTCCGCGTGCAAGAACATCAGGATATGCCGGCGGCGGCGGCACGCGTTCGACGCGGATAACCTCTGCGCCCATGTCCGCCAGCATCATGCCGGCATAGGGGGCGGCGCCCAGCCCGGCGAGTTCGATGACACGGATGCCTTGTAGCGGCCCCACCGGTCTAGGCGCGCTTGCGCTGCTCCGACGCCGCGGACGCAGCCCGCGGATCGAGACCCATACCCCGGGCGATGATCTCCCGCATGATCTCGGAGCTGCCGGCATAGATTCGCGACACCCGGGCGTTAGCGTACATCCGGGAGATCGGGTACTCGTCCATGTACCCGGCGCCGCCGTGAAGCTGCAGGCACTCATCGGTTACCCAGCCTTCCAGTTCGCTGCAGAACACCTTGCCTTCCGCAGCGACTTCCGCCGTGAGCTTGCCTTCGTTGTGGTCCATCACCAACCGATCAACAAAGGTCTGGGCCACGTCGATGCGGGTCCGCATGTCGGCGAGCTTGAAGCGCGAATTCTGGAACATCCCGACCGGCCGTCCGAAGGCGTGACGCTCACGGACATACTCCAGGGTTGCCTGCAGAGCCGCCTCTGCGGCCGCGACGCAGCCACAGGCCACGATCAGGCGCTCCTCGGCCAGGAACTGCATCAGGTAGTAGAACCCCTTGCGCGGATCACCCAGCACGTTGTCCTTGGGGATGCGCACATCGTCGAAGAACAGCTCCGCCGTGTCCTGCGCCTTGAGTCCCAGTTTCTTGAGGTTCCGGCCACGCCGGAATCCGTCCATGCCGCGCTCCACCAGGAATAGCCCGATACAGTGAGGATTGTTCGCGTCGGTGCGAGCGGCCACGACGAAGAGATCGCCGTTGATGCCATTCGAGATATAGGTCTTGGAGCCGTTCAGCACGAAGTGGTCGTCGCGGTCGTCCGCGCGCGTTCGGATACCGGCGACGTCGCTGCCGGCCCCGGGTTCGGACATGGCGATGCCGAGGATGGTCTCGCCGGAGATACATCCGGGCAGGAATCGGGCCTTCTGTTCCGGCGTACCGAGCGCGCCCAGGTAAGGCCCTACCAGGCGGCTGTGGAGCGGCAGTCCGAATCCGGGGTCTCCATCGTGAGCCATCTGCTCGATGATGATCTGCTCGTAGCGGAAGTCCTGCACCCCGAGGCCGCCATACGCCTCTTCCGCCCACATGAGACAAAGGCCATGCTCGCCGGCCTTGCGGAAGGCCTCACGATCGACGATGCCGGCCTCATGCCAGCGGTCGATGTTGGGCTTGATCTCCGCCTGTAGGAAACGGGAGACCGAATCCCTGAAGATCTCGTGCTCGGTGTCGAATATCTTCCTTTCCATCATCGGTCAGCTCTCCTCGGCAGGTGTTCGGACTTTTTGTTAGCGTCCTTCAAATTGGGGTTTGCGCTTCTCCAGGAAGGCCTGCACGCCCTCGCGGGTGTCCGCACTCGTGGCGCACTCGTTCTGCAGGGCTGCCTCGAGCGCGACAGTATCACCGAAAGACAGGCTCATCGCCTGACGCATGGCGCGCTTCGTCCTGGCGAGCGCCAGCGGGGCGCGCTCCGCCAGTTCGCCAGCCCACGCGAGCGTCTCCGACAACAGCGTGTCTGTGGCGACGACTCGATTGACAAGCCCCATCGCCAGGCAGCGGTCCGCCGGTATGCGCTCGGCCTCGATACAAAGCTGATAGGCCCGGTGGTAACCAAGCCGTCGGGCTAACAGCCAGGTGGCGCCGCCATCCGGTATCAGCCCGATGGTCGAGAACGGCGCCAACAGGAAGCCGTTCTCGGCCATCACGACCAGGTCGCAGACGAGCGCGAACGACATGCCGATGCCGGCCGCCGGCCCGGCAACGGCGGCGATCACCGGCTTGTCCATCCCGGCGATGAGCTCCAGCGACGGCCGGTAACGACTGTTGATCATGTCCTCGACGCGATGCGTCTCGGGCAAGCCTTCCTTGAGGTCCGCACCCGCGCTGAATGCACCGCCCGCGCCGGTGAGCACCACGACACGCACGGCGGGATCGGGCGCCACACTCATAAGGGCGGCATGCAGACCGCTTGCCACCGCCTCGCCCAGGGCGTTGCGGGTCTGCGGGCTGTTGAGTGTGATCACGGCGACCGGGCCGTGTCGATCGAGCCTGGTCGCTTGTGTCTCGCTCACCGGACGTCTCCTCAACGCAGGGAAGTCTGTTCACGCAGCCATTGGGGCGGAGTGAACCTTGGGCCGTGACGTTCTGCCAACGCCTCGCACTCGGCGATGAAGGCGGCAAGACCGACCGTCTCGATCAGCGATAGAGTACCGCCTGTCCATGGCGGGAATCCCCAGCCGAGGATCGAGCCGACGTCCGCATCTGCGGCCTCCGGCACGACGCCCTCCTGCATGCAGCGAGCCGTCTCGAGTGCCTGAACGTACAACAGACGCTTCTGGATGTCCTTGACTGCCGGCTGCTGTTCCGCGGCGGGATATTCTTCAGCCAGACCCGGCCACAGGTGCTTCTTCGCGCCTTCAGGATAATCGTAGAAGCCGGCGCCAAAGCGCTTGCCCTTCCTCTCGAGGTCCTCCATGAAATGGCGCACGACCTCGTCGGCACCGGAGGCGACGAACTCATCGCCCAGGTCCTTCTTCGTCTGCATCATGATCTTGTAGGACAGATCGATGGTCACCTCGTCGTGGACGGCCAGCGGCCCCACCGGCATGCCAGCCATCTTGGCGGCATTTTCGATCAGCGCCGGCTTGACGCCCTCCGCCAGCAGTTCCATACCCTCCTTCACGTAGGTACCGAACACCCGGCTGGTATAGAAGCCACGGCTGTCCCTGACGACGATCGGCGTCTTGCGGATCTGCTGCACATAATCGAGCGCAACCGCGATCGCCCGGTCGCCGGTCTTCTCACCAAGAATGATTTCCACCAGAGGCATCTTGTCGACCGGCGAGAAGAAATGGATACCGATGAACTGATCGGGGCGCTTCGATGCCTCGGCCAATCCGGTGATCGGCAACGTCGACGTATTACTGGCAAAGATGGACGTCTCAGGGATGACCGCTTCCGTCTTCGCCGTCACCTCCGCCTTGATCCCGCGGTCCTCGAACACGGCTTCGATCACCAGGTCGCAACCCTCCAGATCGGCGTAGTCGGTCGTCACATGGATCCGCTCCAGGATGGCTGCCGCCTGCTCCTCGGTCATGCGACCGCGGGACACGCGCTTGTTCAACAGGCTACCCGAATAGGCCTTGCCCTTCTCCGCGTCCTCGAGGGCACGGTCCAGCAACACGACCTGCTGGCCGGCATAGGCAGAAACATAGGCGATGCCGGCGCCCATCATGCCCGCGCCCAGGATGCCGAGCTTCTCCACCCTGGACTTCGGCACACCTTCGGGCCGGCGCACCAGCTTGTCCGCCGCGCCCTTGTCGATGAAAAGCGTGCGGATCATGTTGCGGGCGACAGGGCCTGACAGCAGCCTGGTGAAATACTGCAGCTCGATCTTCAGCCCCTTGTCCATCGGCAATTGTGTGCCCTCGTAGACACTGGACATGATCGAGATCGGCGACGGGTAGTTGTGCTGGGTCTTCTCGGCGACCATCGCGTTGCCGGCCATGAAAGTCTGCACCACGGCCGGATGCATGCCACCAGAACCGCCGGGCACGCGGAAACCCTTCTTGTCCCAGGATGCAACCGGATCACCACTGTCGAGGAGCCAGCGCCGGGACTTTTCCATCAGCTCGTCCACGTCGGCCGCCAGTTCATGGCAGATACCCATCTCGACGGCCTTGGCCGGTTTCAGATGACGCCCTTCCAGCATCAGCGGCAGCGAGTCGCGGATGCCGATGATCCTCGGCAGCCGCTGCGTGCCGCCGGCGCCGGGCAACAATCCGACGTTGACCTCCGGGAGCCCGATGGCCGCCTTGGGGTTGTCCAGCGCGACACGATAATGGCAGGCCAGGCACAGCTCGAGGCCGCCGCCCAGTGCCGTGCCGTTGATGGCCGCAACGAACGGTTTGCCACAGGTCTCGAGCTTGCGATAGAGCCGGGAATACTTGCCGGCGAACTCGTAGATCTGCTTCTCATCCAGACGCTCGGCAAACACCCCGACCAACTCCTTGAGGTCGGCGCCGGCGATGAACGAAGACTTGGCCGATGTGATGATGGCACCCTTGACCGCGTCATCGGCCACGACCTGGTCGATGGCCGCATCCAGATCCGTCATGAACTCGGGGGTCAGCACGTTCATGGACCGGTCAGCGATGTCGATTGTGAGGATGACGATGCCGTCGTCATCGAGCTGATACTTGATGGTTTCACTCATGATTCGTTCCAGATCCTGTCGGAAGATTGGCCGCAGCGGCCGTTAGACCGATTCGATGATGGTGGCCGTGCCCATGCCGGCACCGATACAAAGCGTCACCAGGGCATTGCCCAGGCCGCGACGATCCATCTCGTCGAGAGCCGTGCCGAAGACCATCGCGCCAGTGGCGCCCAGCGGATGCCCCATGGCGATGGCGCCGCCGTTGACGTTGATCTGACCGTGGTCTATCTCCAGCTGCTGCATGTAGCGCAGGACCACCGCGGCGAACGCCTCGTTGAGCTCGAACAGCTCGATGTCGTCCTTGCCCATGCCGGCCCGGCTCAAGGCCTTCAATGACGCCGGCCCCGGGCCCGTGAGCATGATGGTCGGCTCACTGCCGATCGACGCGAAGGCGCGGATCCGGGCCCGCGGCTTCAGTCCGAGGCTCTCTCCGGCTTCCTTGCTGCCGATGAGCACAGCGGCCGCGCCGTCGACGATGCCCGAAGAGTTGCCGCCGGTGTGCACGTGGTTGATCGCCTCCACGTCCGGATACTTCTGCATCGCGACAGAGTCGAAGCCGAACTGCTGACCGTGCATCTCGAAGGCGGCTCTTAGTTCGCCCAGGTCATCGGCGCTGGTGCCCGGCCGCATGTGTTCGTCACGGTCCAGCAACACGTCGCCCATGTGGTCTCTGACCGGCACGACGGAGCGGTCGAAGTAGCCGCGATCCCAGGCTTCGGATGCCCGCCTCTGGCTCTCGGCCGAATACTCGTCCAGGTCGCGGCGAGAGAATCCATGACGCGTCGCGATCAGATCCGCACTGATGCCCTGCGGCACGAAATAGGTGTCGTAGGCGATCTGCGGATCGGTGGCCCAGGCACCGCCGTCCGAGCCCATGGGTACCCGCGACATGCTCTCGACGCCACCGGCGATCACCAGATCGGACTGACCGGCCATGACCGTTGCTGCCGCGCTATTGATCGCTTCCAGGCCAGAGGCGCAGAACCGGTTTATCTGCTTGCCCGGAACAGACTCGTCATAGCCGGCTTCCATGGCGCCCACCCGCGCCACGTTCGCGCCCTGTTCACCCACGGGCATCACGCAACCGAGGATGACGTCATCCACACGGGCGGTGTCCAGGTCAGTCCGCTCGCGCAGTGCGTCGAGCACCGTCGCCACCAGTTTGATGGGCGTGACTTCGTGCAGGGCACCGTCTGGCTTGCCGCGTCCGCGCGGCGTTCTGACGTGATCGAATACGTAGGCGTCTGACATGGGTTTTCTGCCTCCTTACAGGCCATCGCCGTGACTACGGCGACGGATAGTTTGCCTGAGAAAATACGGAAACTTTAGTGTGTATCTTTCTGTATTAGCAACCAAATTCCCAACGCTTGGATCGTCGGGGAGCGGTGTCTTCCAGAGACGTTGCACGCGCGGACGAATCGGCAAGAGCACCGGTTTTTTGCTTCCGGCGAACCCTCCGATCATACACTTTCCGGGACCGATTTGCTGCTACGCATCAATCCTTCGGACAGGGTGCGCTGGCCGGGTCAGTCGGACACCGCCTCCGATGGCTTGAGAGGGCTCGCGAAGTCCTCGATGCGGAGCCGGATGTAGTCGAAGAACGGGTTGTGGCGCAGTCGGTTGAAGAACGTCATCGGGATCCTTAGCACCCTGCGTTCCCCCAAGGCATGCACGTTGCCCAACGTGAAAGAGCCGTCTGCGCCTTCTCCGTACCAGGGGTCGTCTCTCGGAAACGGTATGGCCACATGAGACATGGAGAACACGCCTCTGGGCCACTCGAGCCCCAGGTCCTGCCTGCCTGTCTCACCGCCACCCGGCAGCCGGGTCCACGCGCCCACCTCGACCGCGTCGTCCTCCAGGTTCGTGACCATGGTCAGCGAATAGCTCGACGCCGCCTGGTTCAGCAGGCGTTCGCGCATGGCCGGATATCGGCCGGAGAGGAAACCGGCCAGCCGATCGACGCGATTGACGTCGAACAACACGAGTTCGCTGTTCGGCACGGTAAGCCGGTCGAACACTTGGGTGAGTATGGCCTCGGTGAGGACCGTAGCGTCGGCCAGCGACTGGAAGCACAGGATCGGCGGCATCTCCGCCAGCCTTCCTTCCGTCTCCTGGCGTTGCAGTTGTTGGTGGATCTCCCCGGCCAGCATCCAGGACTCGTGACCGGCGATCTTCGGGAAAGAATTGTACTTGTAGGGATCGAATTCCGGCAGGATCGATTCCCAGCGGAACTTCTCGAAGTAGGGGATCGAGGCCAGCAGGGTATGCCAGCTGGCGAGACGGGCGAATGCGGTGATGCCGATCGCCGGGGAGAACAGGTACACCTGGTCGGGAGTCTCCAGCGCCGGATCCTCCAGCGAATCCAGCGTGTACTTCGTGACCAGCGCGCCGCCATTGGAATACCCCCCGACCAGCAGAGGCGCATCAGGACCGATGACCTCACGGGCATGGCGGACCGCCACCTTGACCGCCGCCATCCAGTCGTCGCGGGTGATCTCAATCAGCGCTGCCGGTGCCAGGCCGTGCCCCGGCATCCGGGGAGCGATCACATGGACCCCCATGCCCCGGAATATCTCCGCGACAGCACGCACGCTGTAGGGCGCGTCGGTCAGACCGTGGACCAGCACGATTGCGGCCCAAGGATTCTCCGGCGCCAGCTCGAAACTGCGATTCCAGTCCGGCTCGAACTGGCCCGGGTAGTAAATGGATTCGCGGTTGTATCGCGACAGCAGGCTTCCCAGTTCGCCCACCACCTCTGATTCCAGTTCGTCGAAGACCTCGACCTCTATGCGCATGAACTCCTGCCAGTCAGCCCCTTCGTCGGTGCTGGCGCGGAAGTCGTCCTCGAATCGCACCGTGTGCCAGGCCTCGAGGTCCGGCTGCCTGCGGGCATCGAAAGCCCGGATCAGCATGATCGTCACAATGACGAGCACCAGCCCGAAAATCACTCTGGACAGCAGCCGCATGAGCGCGGAAACAATAGCCTTCAAAACGAAATCTCCCTTGATCGAACCACCCGACCCCGGATCGTCGGTCCCGAGAATATACCCTCGTTTGTCGCTGGCCGCGCCCTTCGCTCGCCCCTATGATGTGGCCGTTGTGAAGCTCATCGGGAACCCATGGTGAAGACGGCTCGACCGATCGGCATATTCGACTCCGGGATCGGTGGCCTGTCGGTGGCCGCCGCAATCCGCGAGCTGCTGCCAAACGAGCCGCTTCTCTACGTCGGCGATTCCGCCCATGTGCCGTACGGCGGGCACGACGACCAGTTCATCCGGGAGCGGGCAGGCGCACTCGCCGATTTCCTGGTCGATCGTGGCGCCCGGGCGATAGTCATCGCCTGCAACACGGCCACCGCCGCTGCCGCCGCACGACTACGAGAACGCCTTGCGATCCCGGTCGTCGGCATGGAACCAGCGGTCAAGCCGGCAGCCGCCGCGACCCGCTCGGGGATCGTCGGTGTCCTTGCCACCGCCGGCACGATCGCCAGCGCACGATTCGCCGGCCTGCTGGATCGCTTCGGAGAAGGGGTCGAAGTCCTGACGGAACCCTGCCCCGACCTGGTCGACCTGGTAGAACGCGGGGTGCTGACGGGCGATGACGCCCAGACCCGCGTAAGCGCACATGTCCGGCCGCTGGTCAGTGCGGGAGCCGACACTTTGATCCTCGGCTGCACCCACTTCCCGTTCCTTCGCTCTCTGATTCAACAGGAGGCGGGGGCCGAGGTCCGGATCATCGATACTGGCGCCGCCGTAGCGCGTGAGCTGCAGCGACGGCTTCCAGCGGACGAGTCGGCGGCTCAGGAGGAAGCGGGTATCGAGCTGTTCACCAGCGGCGACCCGGAGCGCTTCTCCCGGATCGCCAGGCGACTCTGGATAGATGCACCGGACGCCGGACCGCTGAACTAAGGGTCGCCGTCAGACCCCTTCGGGTGGCCGTCGGCTGGCCAGGTAGTCACGACCCTGTTCCATCAGCTGCACGAAGGCGTCGGCATCGCCCGCATTGATCGCATCGCGGATGCGCTCCACCGATCGCGCCAGTGCGGACAGCGCCGCCGGGCCGTGCTCATTGAGCGACTGGATCTCGAAGTACAGCCATGGATTCTCGCGGGCGACCTTGCGACAGACCTCGAGCTGCGCGTCGAACGTCGTACTCGACAACCGGCTCAGCAGCGGCACCTCGGTTCCACTCTCGGCCAGCGCGGTGAAGAACGCGATGTTCAGCGCGTGGGACAGCCCCAGCACGAAGGCGATCAGCCGGTCGTGTTCTTCCAGGGACATCTCGACCTGCTCGGCCATGGTCGACTCGAACAGCGCCCGCGCCTCCGCGGTGGCGCCGGCATGGCCGACGTCGGCGAATATGACGTGACGACCCGAGAGCAGGCGGGTATCCGGACCGAACATCGGGTGCACCGACGTCACCCGGCAGCCGGCCTCTGCCAACGCCGCCAGCCCATGGCGCAACGGCGACTTGAGCGAGCCTACGTCGAAGATCAGACCGGGCGGCCTGCGCTGGGCCAGTGTCTCGAGAATTTGTCCCGACCGGACCAGCGGCGCGGCCACGACGATCAGATCCTGATCCAGCGGGCCATCGTCCCAGTCACGTCTGGCACCCTCACGACCGGCCTCAGCCGCGGGGTCCGCGATTTCGACGTCGTAGCCCTGTGAAGCGAGGAACTCGACGAACCAGCGGCCCATCTGGCCCGCCCCGCCGATGACCAGTGCGCGTCGACCGGAACCGCGGCCCTCGCTGCTGACCCGATCCCGCTCCTGGGTGGTCAGCGAGGAGCGGATCAGAAGCCGCATCAGTGCCTCGACCGTGTCGGAGGGGATACCCAGTCCGCGCGCCCTGTCCACCGCACCCTCTATGACGTCCTTCTCGCGGGCGAAGTCGCGCGTCGCCTGCCCCTTGACCTGCTTGCTTCGTCCGATCTCCTCGACCAGCCGCTGACGCTCCGCGACCAGCTCGAGGATGCGCCCATCGACTTCCGTCAGCGTCGTGCGCAGATGGCCCAGCAGCTTGTTTTCAGCATCCGTCATATTCATCCTCTGCCGTAACCGGCATGCGATCGGGCGTCATCGCGGACGCCCATCGGGCTATTCTTTTGCAATCGACCTGACGTTGGCAATGTCATTCAAGGATCATTTCTCTTCATCAGCAAGCGGCTACTCCAGATTCCGGCCGCATTATCCTGATTCTCTGTTCCGCTGGCTGGCCGAAATCTCGCCCGGCCGGGAGCGTGCATGGGATGCCGCGACGGGCACCGGGCAGGCAGCCGTAGGCCTGGCGCCGCACTTCGAGGAAGTCGTCGCCACGGACGCCAGCGGGGACCAGATCCGTCACGCCCGCGCTCACCCCGTTGTCCGGTACCGGGTCGCCAGATCGGAAGACGTGCCCCTCGAAGCCGCCAGCGCAGACCTTATATTGGTCGCCCAGGCGATACACTGGTTCGAGTTTGGCGCCTTCTTCCGCGAGGTGCGCCGTGTCGCGCGACCGCACGGCATCTTCGCCGCCGTCAGCTACGGACTCTTCAGGATAGAAGATGACATCGACCGGGAGATCGACCAGCTCTACAGCGGAGCTCTGGGTGACTTCTGGCCAGCCGAGCGCAGATACGTGGACGAGGCTTATGCCAGCATCCCGTTTCCCTTCGAGGAACTGGCGGCACCGGACTTCCAGATGCAGGCACGCTGGGAGTTCGACCAACTGCTGGGCTACCTGCGCACCTGGTCCGCGGTGAACCGTTATCGGGACAAGAAAGGAGCAGATCCTGTTGCCGACGTCGAGCCGGCCCTCAGACGCCTGTGGGGAGAGCCGGGCAACAGCCGCGGCGTGCGCTGGCCGCTGGCGCTCCGGGTCGGCCGGGTCTAGCGCCGGGAGAACGTTCCCAGTATCCCGCGCAGCAGTTCTCTGCCCAGGGTCCTGCCGAGACTGCTGCCGAGGCTGCGTATGACGCTCTTGGTCATCGCTTCTCCATAGCCCTGCCGGCTCGATCCCTTGCTCCTGCGGCTTGTACCTTTCGGCCTCGCTTCGGGCTCGGCTTTGCGGAGCGCCTCAGCCCTGCGCATCAACATCTCATGCGCCGAATCCCGGTCCACCAGCGTGTCGTAGCGGCCGCCGACCGGGCTGCGGCTCATGATCTGCGCTCGTTCGGCATCGCTGGCCGGCCCGATACGGGAGCGTGGTGGACAGACCAGGCAGCGTTCGACGATGCCGGGGATGCCCTTGTCCTCCAGGGTGGATACGAGGGCCTCGCCCACGCCGAGCTGGGTGATCACAGTCCGGGTGTCCAGCTCCGGGTTCTGCCGGAAGGTGGACGCGGCAGCCCGCACGGCTTTCTGATCCCGTGGCGTGAATGCACGCAGGGCATGCTGGACCCGGTTACCGAGCTGGCCGAGTACGTCGTCCGGGACATCCAGTGGGTTCTGCGTAACGAAGTAGACACCCACGCCCTTTGAGCGGATCAGGCGGACGACCTGCTCCACCTTGTCCAGCAACGCCCGCGGGGCGTCGTCGAACAGCAGATGGGCCTCGTCGAAGAAGAAGACCAGTTCGGGACGATCCGGATCGCCGACCTCGGGCAACTCCTCGAACAGTTCGCTCAACAGCCAGAGCAGAAAAGTCGAATACAGCTTCGGTCGGTGGATAAGCTGTCGCGCGTCGAGGACGTTGACGACGCCGCGGCCACTCATGTCCCGGCGACGGATGTCAGCCAGCTCCAGTGCGGGCTCACCGAAGAACGAAGCCGCTCCGTGGTCCTCGAGCACGAGCAGCCGCCTCTGAATGGCGGCCACTGATTGCGGGCTGACGCGGCCGTATCGGCTGGAGTAGTCGGCCGCGTTGCGGGACAGGTGATCGAGCATGGCACGCAGATCATCCAGGTCCAGCAACAGGAGTCCCTCCTCGTCTGCCACCCGGAACCCCACATGGAGTACCCCTTCCTGGGTGTCATTGAGATCCATGAGCCGGGAAAGAAGCAGCGGGCCCATCTCGGAGATCGTCGTCCGGATAGGATGACCGCCTTTGCCGAAGAGGTCCCAGAAGATGACCGGGGCCCCGGCAGGAGCGTAGCCCTCGATGCCGATCCGGTCGATGCGTTCCTGGACGCGACGACCCGGTTCGATGGGCTGGGAGATTCCCGACAGATCGCCTTTGACGTCGGCCAGGAATACCGGCACGCCCATCGCCGAGAAACCCTCGGCCAGGACCTGAAGACTGACCGTCTTGCCAGTCCCGGTGGCGCCGGCAATAAGGCCGTGCCGGTTGGCGTAGCGGCCCGCGAGATGGACATGCCTCGACTCACCTCCGATCAGAATCCTGTCCTGCTCCATCCTCGGTCTCCACGGCTCCGCCACAAGTTAGTCTGCGAGGCATTGTGCTATGGGCCGCGGCCGCTGGATAGCCCCGGGATGCCCCGCAATGGAGCGTTATCTGAAGAATCGGCACCGGGACGGTGCGATCCCGTCACCCGTTGCGCCCTCCGAAACGTTCCACGTACTGAGATCAACAGGTTGTGACAGTCTGGTACGAATCCTGCTTCCCACACAGTGCGTGGCCGGCGTGGCGCCGGCGGTGCCCCCCGTGGGCCCGTAGGGATGGTGGCTGCCGGCACCAATGGTGCTTTGCATCATTATTGTTGTTTATTTGAGACATTTATCATTGAGATGACACGGTCCCGGTGCGCCGTGCTAAACTATACGCATTATCTAGCGCCTAATTCTCGAAGCCATACTGACGAGGGGATTTGTATGAAACTTGCAACAGCATTCCTGGCGACGGCCATCCTGCTGATCAGTTCGGCGGCGATGGCCGGGCCCGAGGCCACCATCACCGGCATCAGCGATTACGACTTCCGCGGCGTCTCCCAGAGTGGTGACGATCCCGCCCTGCAGGTCGACGCTAACGTCTCCGGCGAGACCGGCTGGTACGTGGGCCTCTGGGGCAGCAACGTCGACTTCGACAATTGCTGCGATGAGGATTACGAACTCGACTGGTATGCGGGATTCACCGCCGGCGAGACCGTCGAGTGGGATTTCGGCGTGGTCTACTACTCGTATCCAGGCGCGTCCGATGACCTGAACTACTCGGAAGTCTACCTGGGTGGCACCTATGCCGGCGCCGATGACAAATGGGACTTCGGCATCAAGCAGTGGTACAGCTGGGAGTGGCTCGGCTACGACGACTACGGCTATTACACCGAGGCCAATTTCAATTACGCCCTGCCGTGGTGGGAAATCGGCGTGACCGCCCATTACGGTTACACCTGGGGTGATGGGCCGGACGACAATTCCGCGGACTCGGGCCTCGAGGAGTATGCCGACTACTGGATCGGCCTCAATCGTTCCTTCGGCCCCATAGACACCGAGATACGTTGGGTGGACACGGACCTTGACGATGAGTTCGAGGTCGACAGCGGTGTTGGCCGTAACGATGACCGCTTTATCTTCTCGATCTCGACGACCTTCCCCTGGGAGTAATCGGGTTCGGCTGTCCGGTCTGCCGACGGATAGTGATCGAACAGAAGGCCCGCTCCGGATGGAGCGGGCCTTTTTCGTTCTTGCTTGAGAAAGTCAGCCAACGACATCGGCCGCAGAAACCGGTGGGACTCTCGTCGCTACTTCATCGTCGGCATCATATATTCCGCCTTGGCCGGCACCTGGTCAGGCCAGCGCGCCGTCACCGTCTTCAGCCGGGTATAGAAGCGCACGCCGTCGGGCCCATGCATGTGCAATGGCCCGAACAGTGAGCGTTTCCAGCCGCCGAAGCTGTGGAATGCCATCGGCACCGGGATCGGGACATTGATACCCACCATGCCGGCCTGCACACCGTTCTCGAAGCGCCGCGCGGTTCGCCCGTCTGCGGTGAAGATAGCCGTGCCGTTGCCGAACTCGTGCCCGTTCACCAGACGCAAGGCCTCGTCGAAGTCGCGGGCCCGCAGCACGACCAGCACGGGACCGAAGATCTCCTCGTTGTGGATCCTCATCCCCGGCTTCACGTGATCGAACAGACACCCGCCCAGATAGAAACCCTGCGGATGTCCCGGCACCTCCACTTTTCTTCCGTCGACCACCAGTTCGGCGCCCTCGTCGACGCCGAGCTTCACATAATTACGGACCTTGTCCACGTGCTCACGCGTCACCAGAGGCCCCATCTCGGCGTCGGCACGACCCGCGGGGCCGACCTTGAGCTCGCGCACCATCGGCGCCAGGGTCTCGATGAGTCGATCGCCGGCATCGCCGACGGCTACCGCGGCCGAAATCGCCATGCAACGTTCGCCGGCGGAGCCGAATGCGGCACCCATGAGCGCGCGCGCCGCCTGCTCCATGTCGGCGTCCGGCATAACCACCATGTGATTCTTGGCGCCGCCGAGCGCCTGCACCCGCTTACCGTGCGCGCCGGCCGTGGTGTAGATGTACTCAGCAACCGGTGTCGAGCCGACAAAGCTGACCGCGCCAACACGCGGATCCGTCAGCAGGGTATCCACCGCTGCCTTCGCGCCGTTGATCACATTGAACACACCGTCGGGCAATCCAGCCTCGCTGAGGAGCCGGGCGAGGAACATGGGCGCAGACGGATCCTTCTCGGACGGCTTCAGCACGAACGTATTACCGCACGCGATCGCTACAGGGAACATCCACATCGGCACCATGGCCGGGAAATTGAACGGCGTGATGCCGGTACAGACCCCCACCGGCTGACGCAGCGACCAGCTGTCGATGCCGGTGCCGACATTCTCCGAAAACTCGCCTTTCAGAAGCTGGGGGATGCCGCAGGCGAATTCCACGACCTCGAGGCCGCGGGTCACTTCACCCAAGGCGTCGTCGTGCAGTTTGCCGTGCTCCGAAGAGATGATGCGGGCCAGATCCGCCGCGCGGCGGTCCAGCAGGTCACGGAACCGGAACATCACCCGGGCCCGGCGCAAGGCAGGCGTGCCGGCCCAGCCGGGCAGCGCGGCCGCGGCCGCATCGATCGCTTTCAGCGTTGCCTGCTCGTCGGCCAGCGCGACCCTCGCCGACAGGTGCCCGGTCGCGGGGTTGAACACGTCGCCGAAGGCGCCGCCCTGAACCACGATCTCATCGCCATCGATAAAGTGTCCAATCGCGGCCAGCGGCGCCGCTTCAGTCGAAACCGTGCTCACTCTCAGCCTCCGAAGGCCTGTTCCGGTGACACGTAGTCGTAGTCGAGGTCGCGGGCGACCGCTTCGTACGTGACCTGGCCGCGGTGGACGTTCAGCCCCGCGCGCAGATGCTTGTCTTCCTGCAGAGCCTTCTGCGTGCCGAGTCCCGCCAGCCGCACGACATACGGCAGGGTGGCATTGGTCAGTGCGAAGGTCGAAGTCCTGGCCACGGCGCCCGGCATGTTGGCCACGCAGTAGTGCACGACGCCATCGACGACATAGGTCGGATCCTGGTGAGTAGTCGCCTTGCTGGTTTCGAAGCAACCGCCCTGATCGATGGCCACGTCCACGATGACCGCGCCACGCTTCATCATCGGCAGCTGGTCGCGGCGGACGAGCTTGGGCGCCGCCGCGCCGGGGATCAGCACGGCACCGACCACCAGGTCAGCGCGCGAGATCTGGTCCTCGATGCTATCGGCGGTGGAAAACAGCGTCTTCATCCGCGGTCCGAACAGTTCGTCGAGTTCGACCAGCTTGTCGTGCGAGCGCTCCATCACGAAGACATCGGCACCGAGGCCCAGTGCCATGCGCGCCGCGTTCACGCCGACGACGCCCCCGCCGATCACCACGACCTTACCCGGGGACACGCCCGGGACACCGCCAAGCAGCGTGCCGTTGCCGCCCTTGTGACGCTCCAGCGCATGGGCGCCCGCCTGGATCGACATGCGCCCCGCCACCTCGCTCATCGGCCGCAACAGCGGCAGACCACCGCGGTCGTCGGTCACCGTCTCGTAGGCGATGGCCGTCGTGCCGGACTGGACCAGCAGCTTGGTCTGCTCCGGATCCGGGGCCAGGTGAAGATAAGTGAACAGGGTCTGGCCTTCCCGCAACATGCGGCACTCGCCTGGCTGCGGCTCCTTGACCTTCACGATCATCTCGGCGCGGGAGAAGATCTCCTCAGCGCTGTCGACGATCTCCGCGCCTACGGCGTTGTAATCCTCGTTGTCGAGCCCGATGCCGTGCGCAGCATCGGCCTGAATCACCACCTGGTGACCGTGACCGGTCAGCTCGCGCACACCGGCAGGCGTCAGGCCGACGCGGTACTCGTTATTCTTGATTTCTTTGGGTACGCCAATAAGCATGTCATTCACCAATCGGGGATTTCGAAGTTGATTGTTCGGTTGGTCGAAAAGTTGTCGTCAGTCCACTTCCTTCAGTACGTCACCAAGCACGCCGAACAGCTCGTCTATGTGCTGTTTTTCGATGATCAGCGGTGGCGACAGGGCGATGATGTCACCGGTGAAGCGCACCATGACACCGCGCTCGAAACACTTCACGTGAACATCGAAGGCGCGTGCCCCCGGTGCGCCCTCGCGGGAGGCCAGTTCGATGCCGCCCACCAGTCCGAGGTTACGGGCGTCGATCACGTTTGGCAGCCCGTGCATGCTGTGCACCGCGTCTTCCCAGTAAGGCGCCATCTCCGCGGCGCGTGTCAGCAGGCCCTCCTCCGCATAGATGTCCATGGTGGCCAGCCCGGCGGCACAGGCCACCGGATGTCCGGAGTAAGTGTAGCCATGGAACAACTCGATGACATGCTCCGGTCCGCTCATGAATGCATCGAAGATCTCGTTGCGCACGAATACGGCCCCCATGGGTACCGACCCGTTGGTGAGGCCCTTGGCGGTCGTGATGATATCCGGGGTGACGCCGAAGTAGTCTGCGGCGAACGGCTCACCCAGGCGGCCAAAGCCGGTGATGACTTCGTCGAAGATCAGCAGGATCCCGTGACGATCACAAATCTCCCTCAGCTTCTGCAGGTAGCCGACCGGCGGCAGGATCACGCCGGCGGAACCAGCGACCGGCTCGACGATGACCGCAGCGATCGTGGACGGATCATGCAGCTCCGCGATGCGGGTGAGGTCGTCCGCCAGATGGGCGCCCCATTCCGGCAACCCGCGTGAGAATGCATTGTGTTCCAGGTCCAGGGTGTGCCGCATGTGATCGACACCGGGCAGCATGGCGCCAAAGAACTTGCGGTTGTTGACCATGCCGCCGACGGAGATACCGCCGAAGCCGACGCCATGATAGCCCTTCTCCCTGCCGATCAGCCGTTGCCGGGCGCCTTCGCCACGCACGCGCTGGTACGCGATGGCAATCTTCAGGGCCGTGTCCACCGACTCCGAACCGGAATTGGTGAAAAAGATCTTGTTCAGGCCTTCCGGCGCCAGCTCGGACAGCCTCTCGGCGAACTCGAACGCGATGGGATGGCCCATGTTGAACAGCGGGGCGTACTCCATCTCCTGGATCTGCTTCGCGACCGCCTGGCTGATCTGCTCACGGCCGTGGCCGGCATTCACGCACCATAAACCAGCGGTACCGTCGAGAATCTTCTGACCCTCGGGCGTGAAGTAGTGCATGCCCTTCGCCCGGGACACGAGTCGGGGGGCAGACTTGAATTGGCGATTGGCCGTAAACGGCATCCAGAAGGGCTGCATGTCGGGGGCAACTGCGGTGCTGGGAACGTGCTCGGAAGGGGTGCTCATGGAACGCCTCGCTGCCCGGGGCTACCGTCCCCGGAAGAAAAAATAATCAGAATAAATTCGACATCGGGCGGGATAATTGCCCTGATTGACAATTTTTCTCCGTAGAATGTTAAATATCTTATACACATTCGACGGGTCGGACAATGAATATTGACGTCGGCGCGCGGCTCAAGACCATCCGCAAAATGCACGGTCTTTCGCAGCGCGAACTCGCCAAACGAGCGGGCGTTACCAATGGCACGATCTCGCTTATCGAACAGAACCGGGTCAGCCCCTCGGTCAGCTCCCTGCGCAAGGTGTTGTCCGGCTTACCCATGTCCCTGGGCGAGTTCTTCACGACTGATTTCAGCGTCGCACCGAAAGTGTTCTTCGAACAGGATGAACTGACCGAACTGGGCGACGGCGAAGTGAAGTTACGACTGGTCGCGGGTCAGCGTCGCGAGCGTGCCATGTCGGTCATGCACGAAATCTACGCGCCCGGCGCCGACACCGGTGAGGACATGCTGACCCATGACGGCGAGGAAGGCGGCGTCGTCGTCCGCGGCCGGATCGAGGTCACGGTCGGCGGCAGCAAGCGTGTGCTGGGTCCAGGCGAGGCCTATTATTTCGACAGCACCCTGCCCCATCGTTTCCGCAATCCGGGCGACGAGGAGTGTGTCATCATCAGCGCCAATACACCGCCGAGTTTCTGATCGCCCGTCCCCGGTCGCGCTGGCCGGACGTGACGGGCGTCAACGCAGATCAAAACGGAGAATAACCATGTCGCATCCCGCCTCCCTGGCCGACTGGAAGGGCCTGGTTGATGGACTGTCGATCCGGACGCAGGCGTTTGTGGGCGGCGAATACGTCGACGCCGCCAGCGGCGAGACCTTCGAGTGCGTCAACCCGGCCGACAACAGCGTCATCACCAGCGTCGCCGCTACCGACTCCGAGGACGTTGACCGGGCGGTGGCCGCCGCACGCAGGGCCTTCGAGAAAGGCAGCTGGTCGCGCATGGCGCCGGCGGCACGCAAGGACGTTCTTTTCCGCTTCGCCGACCTGATCCGCACACACCAGGACGAGCTGGCGGCGCTCGAGACCATCGACATGGGCAAGCCGATCGCAGACAGCACCACGATCGACATCCCCGGTGCGGCCCGCTGTATCGCCTGGTATGCCGAGGCCATCGACAAGGTCTACGACGAGGTGGCGCCCACCTCCCACGACAGCATCGGGCTGATCACCCGGGAACCGGTCGGGGTGGTGGCCTGCGTGGTGCCCTGGAACTTCCCGCTGTTGATGGCCGCCTGGAAGATCGCTCCCGCCCTGGCGACCGGCAACAGCGTGATCCTGAAGCCCTCGGAGAAGTCTCCGCTGACCGCCATCCGGGTAGCGGAACTGGCGGCGGAGGCCGGTATCCCGGAAGGCGTATTCAACGTGGTCCCGGGCTTCGGCCAAACCGCCGGCAAGGCTCTGGCTCTGCATGATGATGTCGACTGCATCGCCTTCACCGGCTCCACGGCGGTGGGCAAGATGATCCTCGGGTATTCCGCGCAATCGAACATGAAGCGGGTCTGGTTGGAGTGCGGCGGCAAGAGCCCCAATATTGTCTTCGCGGACTGCCCCGATCTGGACGCGGCGGCCCAGGCTGCCGGCTTCGGCATCTTCTTCAACCAGGGCGAGATGTGTTCGGCAGCGTCACGACTGCTGGTCGAGGACAGTATCCGTGACGAATTCCTGGAGAAACTCGTCGCCTTCGCCGCCACCATGCAGCCGGGGAACCCCCTCGATCCGGACACGCGCATGGGGGCCATCGTCGACCACGTTCAGTTCGATACGGTGATGGGCTATATCGAGAAAGGCCAGCAGGAAGGCGCGACCCTGAAGGTCGGTGGCAACCGCGCACTGGAGGAGACCCAGGGCTGGTACGTCGCCCCGACCATCTTCGACGACGTCAGGAATGACATGACGATCGCCCAGCAGGAGATCTTCGGGCCGGTACTCTCCACCATCGCCTTCGACTCCGCAGAAGAGGCGCTCGCTTACGGCAACGACGTCCGCTACGGGCTGGCGGCGGCCGTCTGGACCCGCGACATCAACAAGGCCCATCGCGTCGCCAAGAGCCTGCGTGCCGGCACCGTCTGGATCAACTGTTACGATGCCGGCGATCTGACCGTGCCCTTCGGCGGCTTCAAGGAGTCCGGCAACGGCCGCGACAAATCGCTGCATGCGCTGGACAAGTATGTCGAACTCAAGACCACCTGGATCGACCTGGGCGGCTGAGCCCAGACTCATGTAGGCCATCGGGATGGATCTGTGTCACCCACGGATGCGCCGGTGCGATCTCCCATGAACGTACTCAACGCGGGTCAACTCACGCTCGAGCCGCAGACCGTGGAACACGCCGAAGAGATGTTCGCGGTCCTCAGTGACGCGGCGATCTACAAATACGAGAACGAGCCGCCGGCCTCTGTGGACTGGCTCCGGAACCGCTACGCCCGGCTCGAGTCACGGCGTTCGGCCGACGGCAGTGAGCACTGGCTGAACTGGGTGGTCCGGCTGCCCGACTCGCGGCTGGCGGGCTACGTGCAGGCGACCGCCAGGGCGGACGGCCACTGCAACATCGCCTACGTCTTCGCCAGCGCCTTCTGGGGCAAGGGGTACGCATCTCGCTCGGTCGAAGCGATGATCGCGGAACTGGCCGCGACCTACGGCATACACACCCTGTGGGCCGTATTCAAGGAAGACAACCTCCGCTCACGCCGGCTTCTCGAAAGACTGGCGTTTCAGCCGTCCACGCCGGCCGACTATCGAGTTCATGGCGTCGAGCCCGACGAGATGCTCATGACCAGGGACAGCGCTTTCTGAGACCCCTGGACCGGTGGCAAGGCTCGCCGCGACAGGGAATCCGAGGGACCGCCGTGAGCGCTTGATTCAGGTCATCGCCCGAACCGGCCACGCATGCTATATCAATAGACGGGATTGAAGGGGCGAAGGCCCGGGCCGGATCAATGTTTGCGGCGGCGACGGGACGCAGACCACGGGTCGGACCTCACCGGCTACGCAGATCATCGCTTCCCGGAGATCCGAACGATCGAACCTCCTTCCCGCACAGGTTGCGTTCCTCGACATTGTCACAACGGTTGTAATCACGATGGACGACAAAGCACACCAGGCCTACGTATTTTCATTCGAAGCCGGCGACGGCAAGAACAAGCAACTACTGGGTGGCAAGGGCGCCAACCTGTGCGAGATGACCCAGATCGGGCTCAACGTTCCGCCCGGCTTCGTCATCAACACCGAAGCGTGCCTCGATTATCTGCAGTCGCCGGCGGACGACCTGCCATCAGGCCTGCGCCAAGGTGTGAATG
Organism: uncultured Gammaproteobacteria bacterium; assembly: GCA_937924335.1. Lineage (GTDB taxonomy): Bacteria > Pseudomonadota > Gammaproteobacteria > Steroidobacterales > XN24 > JAHEFR01. The sequence continues at coordinate 2,977 of CALDWW010000087.1, read as the reverse complement.
CCGAACTCAAAGCGCTGGAGGCAAAGACCGGCAAGCGCTTCGGCGATCCGGACAACCCGCTGCTGGTCTCGGTCCGCTCGGGGTCCGCGCTGTCGATGCCCGGCATGATGGACACCATCCTTAACCTGGGCCTCAACCAGGAGACGCTCCAGGGGTTGATCAGGCAGACCGGCAACGAGCGTTTCAGCTATGACGCCTACCGGCGCTTCATCCAGCTATTCGGCAAGGTCGCCCTCGGCATCCCGGACGAAGCTTTCGACGGACCATTCGAGGAGATCAAGAAGCGCGCGGGCGTAAAGGCCGATGTCGGCCTCAGCGCCGCCAACCTGAAGGAGATCAGCGAGCGCTTCCTGGAGGTTGTCCGGGAACAGACGGGACGGCCATTTCCGGAAGACGTCTATGAGCTGCTTGAACTGGCGATCAAGGCGGTCTTCAGATCCTGGATGGGCAAGCGCGCCGTGGATTACCGTCGCGAGTTCAACATCACGCCGACGATGGCCAACGGCACCGCCGTCAATGTCTGCACCATGGTATTCGGCAACATGGGCGACGACTGCGCCACCGGCGTCGGTTTCACCCGCAACCCGGGCACCGGCGAGAACACCATGTTCGGCGAGTATCTCGTCAACGCCCAGGGCGAGGACGTGGTCGCCGGAATCCGTACTCCGAAACCGGTTGCGGACCTGGCCACCGACATGCCTGAGATGCACCGCCAGCTTGAAGAGCTTCGCGACAAACTGGAATCTCACTACCGCGAAGTGCAGGACTTCGAGTACACCATCGAGAAGGGCACGCTTTACTGCCTGCAGACCCGCAACGGCAAGATGAACGCCACGGCGACGATACGCACATCGCTGGAGATGGCCGAATCGGGTCTCCTTAGCCGGGAGGAAGCACTGCTGCGGGTGGACCCCGAACTGCTCGAGCAACTGCTGCACCCGCGTCTCGATCCATCCTACGACGCCGAGCCGGTGGCCCAGGGCCTGCCGGCCTCACCGGGCGCCGCCTCCGGCAAGGTGGTATTCGACGCCGACCGGGCGGAGCTGATGGGGCGCGCCGGCGAGAAAGTCATGCTGGTACGGGAAGAGACCAAGCCGGAAGACATCCACGGTTTCTTCGCCGCCCAGGGCATCCTCACCAGCCGTGGCGGCAAGACCTCGCATGCGGCGGTCGTGGCGCGCGGCATGGGCAAGCCCTGCGTGGCCGGCGCCGAAGGCATCGAGGTCAGGGCGGAGAACCGCCAGGCCAAGGTCGGCGACCACGTGCTGCACGAGGGCGACGTCATCACCATCGACGGCGGCAACGGCAACGTCTACCTGGGGCAGATCCCCACGGTGCCGCCGCAGTTCTCCGATGACCTGCGCACGCTGCTGGGCTGGGCGGACGGGATCGCCGAGATCGGCGTGTTGGCCAACGCCGACACGCCGGACGGCGCGGACAAGGCGGTGGACTACGGCGCCATGGGCATCGGCCTGTGCCGCACGGAGCGCATGTTCAACGCGCCGGACCGGCTGCCGCTGGTGGTCGACATGATCCTGGCCAACTCCACCGAGGAACGCCAGGCGGCGCTGGACCGGCTGCTGCCGGTGCAGCGCGAGGACTTCCGCGCGCTGCTGAAGATCATGGCCGGCAAGCCGGTGACGATCCGGCTGCTGGATCCGCCGATCCACGAGTTCCTGCCCACCGAGCGTCAGCTCGAGCGGGAGCTGGCCCACCTGAAGCAGTTGCGTGGCACGGTCGAGGGCCTGACGGACCTCAAGGGCGCCATGCAGCTCATGAAGGGTCAGGCGGCGGCCGATTCACTGGCGGCGGAGTTGCCCTTCGGCGGCGACGGCGTGGAACTCATCGACGAGGCCATCGCCAAGAAGCATCTGATGCTGGACAAGGTCCGCGAGTTGTTCGAGGTCAATCCGATGCTGGGTCATCGGGGTGTGCGCCTCGGCATCACCTACCCGGAGATCTACGCCATGCAGATCCGGGCGGTGCTTGAAGCGGCGGCCGAGTGCCGCGTCGAAGGCCTCGACGTCCACCCGGAGATCATGGTGCCGCAAGTGTGCACGGCCCAGGAACTGCGCCGGGTGAGCGCCATCGTCGATCCGATACAGGCGCAGGTGGAGACGGAACGTGCGGTCAAACTGGACTTCAAGTTCGGCACCATGATCGAGGTCGTGCGCGCCTGCATGCGTGCCGGCCGGCTGGCCGAAGTGGCGGAATTCTTCTCTTTCGGCACCAACGACCTGAGCCAGTCGACGTTCTCGTTCTCGCGCGAGGACGCGGAGAACAAGTTCCTGCCGTTCTATAACGAGAATCAGATCCTGCAAGACAATCCGTTCGAAGTTCTGGACGTGAAGGGCGTCGGGGAACTCATGAAGATCGCCGTCGAGTGGGGCCGCAAGAACCGGCCAGACCTGAAAGTCGGCATCTGCGGCGAACAGGCCGGCCACCCGGCCTCCATCCGCTTCTGCCACGACATCGGGCTGAGCTACGTCTCCTGCTCGCCGCCGAGGGTCCCTGTAGCCCGCTTGGCGGCGGCGCAGGCGAAGTTGATGGAAAAACCAGGCGATATGGGTCTGGCCGTGGCCAGCTAGATGTAGGGCGACAGCCGGGCAACGGGGCGAGCCTGCCCCGACGGGTACCGATACGCGTTATGATTCGACACGAGAGTGAGCAACGCTGAGGGGCGGCAATGATGGAACTAAGACTGCACCGCGTGGCCGTCCTGCGCCCCTTCACGCGGTTCCTGTCCCACGTGGGCGCCCCGGTGGAACGCGGCTTCCGCCGGTCCGGCCTGCCCTATTACTCGCTGGAGAACGCTGACAACTACGTCCCGTCACATCGGTTCTACGCTTTCGTCGCGGACATGGCCGCGAGAGAGCAAATGGAGGACCTCGGATTCCAGGCGGGGCAGTATCTCGGCGCCAACTGTGCCGACCCCAAGATGACGGAGATGCTGCAAGCTTCCCCGACCATGTATTCC